>DASWQV010000089.1:0-20051 GCA_036403515.1 Solirubrobacterales bacterium | reverse complement strand
CGCTCCGAGCGGCCCCCCGGAGACCACCGCCAACCAGGCTGGAGAGCTGCTCGGCCCGTTCATCGACGAGGCGCTGGGCAGCTAGCCCGCGTCGAGCTGGCGAGACTTCCGGGAGCCTGGGATTTGCCGTAGTAGACGGCGAAGCGCTGGCTGAAGCCCTGGCGCTCGTAGAAGCGTTGGGCGTTGACGTTTGTGACCGTTGTGGTGATCGCCATGTCGTCTACGCCCAACTCGGCTAGGCGACTCCAGACGGCTTCGAGCAGGGACGCCCCGACGCTCTTGCCGCGCTGGTCGGCCACGACCGAGAGGGTCTCCAGCTCCGCCAGGCGCTCGCCCGTTGCCCAGCTCGCGTAGGGCGGGCCAAGCGTTACGCAGGCGTAGCCGACCGGCTTGCCATCGGCTTCGGCAATGACGAAGAACGTGTCGGGGTCGCGCAGCCAGCGCTCGTACTTAGAGCGGCGGATCCGCCAGGCGTCGGCGGTGGCGCGCTTGGGGGTGTCGGCGCCGAGATCGGGGGAAATCTCGGCATGGTGGGCCTGCAGGGCATTCCAGACCGGCTCGAGGGCGGCGAGATCCTCGATCCCGGCCGTGTAGCGCAGCGTCATGCCCTGGCCGAGGCTCGGTGGCTCCGCCCGAGCCCCGCCGCGGGCAAGGCGCTCGTGCAGGTTGGCTTTGACCGCGGGCCACTCGGAGTCGATCACGCTGAAATAGGCCGAATCGCGCAGGCCGACGTCCGGCAGGCTCATGTGGTTGCGCAGGACGCCCTCGAACTTTGCCGGCAGGGCTGATAGCGCCGCGCGCGAGCGCTCGTTGCGGGCGTCGGTCTTGAACTCGACCCTGACGCAGTCGAGCGTCTCGAAGGCGTGGCGCATCATCAACAGCTTCGCCTCGACGTTGGCGCCGCTGCGCCAGGCGTTCGGGTGCAGCCAGGTCCAGCCGATCTCGACCACACGATCGGCGGGACGGACGTTGAGGTAGCGACTGCTGCCGACTACGCGGCCACCGCCGATCTCGCGGGTGACGAAGGCGCCCTCCTTGCCCGACCGTTCGGCCTCGCGGGTCAGCTCGATCCACCGGTCGAACCTCTCGCGCTCGTTCAGGTTGGTGAGCCAGGTCCAGATCTCGGGTGCCTGCGCCGCTTCCCAGAGTTCCTCGACGTGCTCCTCGCCGAACGGCTCGAGCACGACGATCGATCCTTCGAGGCGTTCGGTCAGGTTCTCCACGGCGGCCATTCTGGCAAGGGTCTCGGTGTCCGCCTGACGCCGCGCGTGTTTGCGTCGTGGATGAGCCAGCCGGCGCTCATAGCTCTTCGCGAACCAGGTGCAGGCCGATGTCGAGCTCGGGTTGAGTGCGGAGGTGGCCGTGCCTTTCGTCCCAGGCGCCACTCTCCAGATCGGCGCGCAGGCGCTCCTGCCCGCGCTCGATCGTCGCCGGCGACAGGCGATGCCAGAGCGAGCTGCCGCGCAGGAGATCGGGGTCGAGGAAGCGCTCGGGCCGGTCCCAAAGGGCGCTGGTGAATTCGTCTCGGCAGCGGCTTGGCGCGAGCACCGGCTCAACTGCCGCCCCGGGCAGGCTCACTTCGAGCGAGTCGATTGAGGGCATCAGCTCCCGCTCAAGCGCCATCGCGTCGGGGAAGTACTCGGAGAGGGTCCAGATTTTCGAGTTGCGCTCGGCGTCGATCGTCAGCAGCACGATCCTGCGCCGGGCGACACGCCGCATCTCCGCCAGGCCGGCGTCGAGGTCGGGCCAGTGATGGATGGTCAGCACGCCCATCGCCGCGTCGACGCTCCTGTCCTCGAGCGGCAGGGCTTCGGCGACGCCTTCAAGCGCCGGCGCGGCCCCGGGCGGGCGCTGGGCAATCATCACCGGTGAGGGCTCGACCGCGATGACCTCCCGGTCGGTCGGCTCGTAGGAGCCGGCGCCCGCGCCGACGTTGACGACACTGCGAGCATCGCCGAGCGCGTCCCAGATTGCCGCCTCGATCCGCGGATCGGGCTGACGGTGGTCGCTGTAGTTGAGCCCCATGCGGTTGTAGGCGGGGCTGCTCATCGGGTGGATCGCGATCGTCCTCCCTTCGCGCCCGCCGGGGCGGAGCTGCGCTCGCGCAGCAGACGGATCAGCAGCTCGACGAAGTCGCCGTAGGCGTCCTCGCGCACGGCGCCGGGGCTGACCAGCGCTTCGATCGCAAGGCCGATCCCAAGCGCCCGCAGCACCAGGGCCAGATCAGCGGCCGAGAGATCGGCCTCGATCCCCTCCAGCGCCTGGTA
Organism: Solirubrobacterales bacterium; assembly: GCA_036403515.1. Lineage (GTDB taxonomy): Bacteria > Actinomycetota > Thermoleophilia > Solirubrobacterales > 70-9 > VRUE01. Next base: position 17,784 of record DASWQV010000089.1, on the reverse strand, counting down.
GTGGGCGATATAGCCGGCGATCGCCTCGCGCAGGGCCGCGGAGCGGGTGCCAAACCTTTCAGCCAGCTTGGGATCGCGCCCGGCGTGCGCGACGAACTCCATGTGCAGCAGGAAGGACTCGCGGTCTTTGGCAAAGCGCTGCATCCACTGGTCCGCGAGCGCGCGGGCGCGCAGCTCGAGCGGCGTGTCCTCGGCGAGGTCGGCCTGGGTCGCGGCCAGCTCCCGCGCCCGCTCGGCCATGTACTCCTCGAGCACGGCGAGGAAGAGGTCGGCCTTGCCGTCGAAGTTCGAGTAGACGGCGCCATGCGAGTAGCCGGCCTCCTCGGCGATCTCCTCGACCGAGGCGCCCTGGTAGCCGCGCCGGCCGAACACGTTGGCGGCGGTGGCGAGCAGCTCGGCACGCGTGCGTGCCTGCTTCTCGACGCGGGTCTCTCTTCTCGGCTCGGCAGTCACTCAGATTACATTCCCCATTTGGATTATGATACCAATCTCATATGGAGACGATGGAGAGAGGGGACCCGCTCGAGATCCTTGCCGGCTGGCTCGAGGACGCGCGCGAGGCGGGGGTTCCCGCGCCCAGTGCGATGACTCTGGTGACCGCGACCGGGGAGGGGCGGCCCTCGGCTCGGGTGGTCTCGTTGAAGCGGCTGGAGGCCGAGGCGCTCGTTTTTACGACTGGCCTGTGGACCCGCAAGGCGGAAGAGCTGCGGGCCAATCCCCGCGTTGCGATCGTCTTCCATTGGCCGTCCCTCGGTCGCCAGGCGCGGATCGAGGGCAGCGGGGAGGTCGCCGAGCGCGAGCTTGCCGAGGAGCTGTTCGCCGCGCGGCCGCGCGGCCACCAGCTACAGGCAACCGTTTCCCGCCAGGGCGAGACGATCGAGAGTCTCGAGCCGCTGCGTGAGCGGCTCGAGAGCTTGCGCGGCGAAACAGCAGCGCAGCCGGCCGAGTGCCCGCCAGACTGGGGGGCGATCCGAATCGTGCCCGACCGGATCGAGCTCTGGGAGGAAGCTCCCGACCGCCTTCATGAGCGCCGCCTCTACGAGGCCGCCGGCGGCGAGTGGCGCCTTTCGCGACTAGCCCCGTAATCGACCGAACCGCAAATTTCCGGTCCGGCGGCAGGAAGCTCGATCCAGCTCAGGTTGCCAGCATCAGCGTCACCGGGCCGTCGTTGACCAGGGCCACCCCCATGCAGGCGCCGAAGACGCCCTTGGCGGCTTCGAGGCGTTCGCAGAAGTGGTCGTAGAGCGGCTCGGCCTCCGGGCCCGGCGCCGCTTCGAGGTAGCTGGGCCGGTTGCCCTTGCGGGTCTCGCCGTAGAGGGTGAACTGGCTGACGCAGAGCACCTCGCGCTCGCCCAGCGGCTCGTTCATCCGTCCCTCGGCGTCGTCGAAGATCCGCAGCGCCCGCACCTTGGCGGCGAGACGGTCGGCGTCCTCTGCCGTGTCGCCGCGCCGCACCCCGAGCAGGACGAGCATTCCCGGTCCGATCTGGGCCACCCGCTCGCCCTCGACGTCGACCGCGGCTTGGCTGACCCGCTGGACCAGCGCCCTCAACGTCGCCTCCCGTGCATCGCCGCAAGGTACAACGTCGGATCAAGAAGTAAATAAAAATGGATCTCATTTTGATTTAATCCCGCCCTTGCTCGAGCCGTTCCAGCTGCCGTTTGTCCAGCGTGGCTTGATCGAGGTCCTGATCCTCGCCGTGCCCGCCGGCCTGCTCGGAACCTGGATCGTCCTGCGCGGCCTTGCCTTTTTCTCCCATGCGGTGGGGACGGCGGCATTCCCGGGCCTGGTCCTGGCCGACGGCCTGGGGTTCGCCGCCCCGCTCGGCGCCTTCGGCGCCGCGGTCGCCTTCAGCCTCGGCGCCTCGCTGCTCAGCCGCGACGAGGAGGGACGCGACAGCGCCGTGGCGATCGTCCTCGTCGGCTGCCTGGCCGCCGGGGTGATCCTCGCCAGCGACGTCTTCGGCTCCGGCGCCAACGTCGAGACGCTGCTCTTCGGCAGCCTGCTGCTGGTCGACGGCGGCGACATCGCCCTGGCCGCGCTCGCCGCCGGCGCGGCGCTGATCGCCTCGCTGCTGCTCGGCCATCGCTGGCTCGCGGCCGGCTTCGATCCCGGGTCCGCAGGACCGGTGCGGATCGGCGAGCGTGGCCTCGACATCGCCTTGCTCGGGCTGATCGCCTTCGCCACCACGGCAGCGCTTTCGGTGGTCGGGGCATTGTTGGTGACAGCGCTTTTTGTCGTCCCAGCGCTGACCGCGCGCCTCTTCACCGAACGGATGGGGAGTTGGCAGCTGGCCAGTGTCGCCCTCGTCGCCGCCGAGGGGACGTTCGGGCTATGGCTCTCGGTCAAGACCGACGCGCCGCCGGGGGCGACGATCGCCGTGATCTCAGGCGCCGTCTTCGCCATCGCTGCCGCCACCCGGGCGCTGGTCCGAGCGCCGCGGGCGCCGGTCCTTGCCGCCGCGGCCCTGGTGCTTGCCGGCCTACTCGCCACCGGCTGCGGCAGCGGCGCCGATGCCCGCGACGGGCAGATCGAGGTGGTGGCGACGACGACCCAGATCGGCGACTGGGTGCGCGAGGTCGGCGGCAGGGCGGTCGCGGTCGATCAGGTCCTGCAGCCGAACACCGACCCGCACGAGTACGAGCCGCGCCCCAGCGACGTCGCCGCGGCCGCCGAGGCGAAGCTCGTCTTCGCCAACGGCGACGAGCTCGACGGCTGGATCGACCAGGTCGTCTCCGACAGCGGCAGCGAGGCGCCGATCGTCGATCTGGGCGCCAGCGTGCCGGTGCGCCTGCCGGGCGAGTCGAGCGGCGACGAGGCCTCGAAGTACGACCCGCACTGGTGGCACGACCCGCGCAACGCCGAGTTCGCCGTGCGCGAGATCGCCCGCCGGCTGGCCGCGGCGAGTGCAACGTTTTGTTCCCCTGGGGGAGGAACAAAACGTTGCACCTCGCGGTACAGGGCCCGGTTCGCCCGCAATGTCAGTGTCTATCTCGCGCGATTGCATCGGCTCGACGCCGGGATCGCCACCTGCATGGACTCGGTCCCGGCCGCCCGGCGCAAGCTCGTTACCGACCACGATGCCTTCGGCTACTTCGCCCGGCGCTACGGGATCGAAGTGGTCGGCGCGGTGATCCCCTCGCAGACGACGCAGGCGCAGCCCTCGGCAAAGGACCTCAGCGCCCTCGCCTCCCTGATCGAACGCGAGGGCGTCGGAGCGATCTTCCCGGAGAGCTCGCTGAGCCCGAAGGTCGCCGAGGCGATCGCCGATCAGACCGGGGCCTCCGCCGATTACACGCTCTACGGCGACACGCTCGGGCCGGCTGGCTCCGACGGCGCCACCTATCTGCAAATGGAGGCAGCCAATGCGAACTCGATGGTTCGCGGCTTCACCGGGGGGAGGCGTGGATGCAACCTCAGCCGCTGATCGAGGCGGTCGGGCTCAGCGCCGGTTACGACGGGACGGCGGCGATCTCGGGCGTCGAGTTCAGCCTCGCGGCCGGCCAGACGCTGGCCCTGCTCGGTCCCAACGGCGGCGGCAAGACGACCCTGCTGCGCGCCGTGCTCGGCGAGCTGCGCCCGATGGAAGGGACCCTTCGCGTCGGCGCAGCCTGCGGCACGGTGCCCCAGACCGAGCGCTCGCGCCTCGACTACCCGGTCTCGGCCCTCGATGTGGCAACGATGGGCACACTCTCGCGCCTGCCCTGGTGGCGACGGCCTGGCGGGACCGAGCGCGAGGCGGCGGTGCGAGCGCTCGACCGGGTCGGCCTCGGGGCCCTGGCCGAGCGGACCTTCGGCCGACTCTCCGGCGGCCAGCGCCAGCGCGTGCTGATCGCCCGGGCGCTGGTCCAGGACGCCGGCGTGCTGCTGCTCGACGAGCCCTTTTCCGGCCTCGACCGCCCCAGCGCCGAGGGGCTGGAAGCGCTGATCGCCGAGCTGGCGGGGGAGGGGAGGGGGATCGCGATCGCCACCCACGACCTCGAGCAGGCGCGCGGCTGCGACCTCGTCCTCTGTATCAACGGTCGCCAGGTCGCCTGCGGCCGGCCCGCCCAGGTGCTTGCCGACGTCGGCGTCCTCGAAGCCACATACGGAGGCGCCATCGTCGAGCTCCCGGGCAGCGGCGGACGGGCGATCCTGCCACCACACCATCACCACCACTGAGATGCTCGAGCCCCTGCAAGAACCGTTCATGCAGCGTGCCCTCGCCGAGGTCGTCCTGGTCGGCGCCGCCGGTGGCGCGCTGGGCTGCTGGGTCGTCTTCTACGGCCTCTCCTACGCGGCGGAGTCGCTTGCTCACTCGATCTTTCCCGGCCTCGTCCTGGCGGCGATCGCCGGCGTTCCGCTGCTGCTCGGGGCGGCGCCGGCAATCGTCGTCGCGGCGCTGGCGATCGCCCTCTGCGCGCGGGTCGCCGGGATCGGCCGCGAGGCCGCGGTCGCCGTCGTGGTGACGACGATGTTCGGCCTCGGCGCGCTGCTGGCGCTCTCGCCGCAATCACCTCCCGGAGTCGAGTCGTTGCTGTTCGGCGACGTCTTCGGCGCCACAGATGCCAACCTCGCGACGGCCCTCGGGCTGGCCGTCGCGGTCGCCGTCGCGCTTCGCCTCCTTCACGGCCGCCTCCTGGTCGCCGGCTTCGACCGCGGCACGGCGCGCGCGCTGGGCGTTTCGCCGGCCTTCGCCGATGCCGCCCTGCTGGTCCTGCTCGCGGCCGGGATCGTGGTCGCGGCCCAGGGCCTCGGCAACCTGCTCGTCGTCGCCGTCTTCGTCGGCCCGGCGGCGGCGGCGCGGCGGCTCAGCGACCGCATGCTGCCGATGATGCTGCTTGCCGCCGCGCTCGCTGTCCTTGCCGGCGTCGGCGGGCTCTACCTCTCCTACTACGCGGGCACCGCCGGCGGCGCCTCGATCGCGCTGGCGATCGTCGCCGTCTACGCGCTCTCCTGGCCCGCCGGGCGCCTGCGCCTGTGGCGGCGGGCGCCGCTCGCTCCGGCTGGGGATACAGTCACCTAAATGCCGACCAAGGTCGACAGCGCCTGGGCCGAGCATGCGCTCGCTTCGCTGCGGCAGGCGGGCTACCGTCGCGGCGGCGCCCGCACCGCGGTGGTCGAGGCCCTGGCCGCTCACGACTGCGCGGTCACCGCGCTGGACCTCGACGACGAGCTGCGCCGCCGCAAGCCCGCGGTCGGCCGGGCCAGCGTTTACCGCGCGCTCGAGCAGCTCGAGCAGCTCGGCCTCGTTCAACGGATGGAGGTGACCCGCGGCACCGCCGGCTACGAGCGCGTCGAGCCCGGCGGCGAGCACCACCACCACGCGATCTGCCGCCGCTGCGGCCGCATGGTCCCCTTCGAGGATTCCTCGCTGGAGCGGGCAATCGCACGGCTCTCCGACGAGATCAGCTTTGAGGTCACCGACCACGATGTGGTCCTGCGCGGCCTCTGCGAGCGCTGTCAATGAGTGCGCCGATCGTCACGGTGGCAGCCGTTCATTCGAGTCCGTGGCGATCGGCGCGCGAGGCAGTCATATGAGTGACCTCGGCACCATCTTCCTGCTCTCGCTGCTGGCGATGTTCAACCCGACCCTGCTCGCCGCGGTGACGCTGATGCTGCTGACGGAGAACCCGAAGCGGCTGATGCTCGGCTACCTGCTCGGCGCCTACACGGCCAGCATCACGATTGGGCTGGCGATCGTCTTCGCCCTGCACGATTCGGACGTGGTCAGCACCAGCAAGCAGACGATCGGGCCGGTCGAGGATCTCGTGATTGGCGCCCTGCTGCTGCTCGTCGCCTACGTCATCGGCACCGACCGCGCCCGGCCGCTGCGGGAGCGTCGGGAACGGCGCAAGGAGGCCAAGCAGGCCAAGAGCGGGGGAGAGAAAAAGGAACCGCTGCCACTGCGCCTGCTCGGTCGTGGCTCGCCGAGGATTGCCTTCGTCGTCGGTCTCCTGCTCAGCTTCCCCGGTGTCTCCTACCTGACCGGGCTCAGCCACATCGACAAACTCGGCGCGGCCGCCGCCCCGACCGCGCTGCTGGTGATCGCCTTCTGCCTGATCCAGCAACTGCTGCTGGAGGTGCCCCTTGTCGGCTACATCCTCGAGCCCGAGTCGACCCAGGGCGCGGTCGACGGCTTTCGCGCCTGGCTGGCCCGCAACGGCCGCCAGGCCGGGACAATCATCGCCATTGTGCTCGGCGCGCTCCTGATCATCCGTGGAATCGCCGGACTGGTGGGCTAGCGATGGGCAAGTGGGGGGTCCTGATCGTGCTCGGCGCCGCCCAGTTCCTGATGGTGCTCGACCAGGCGGTGATGAACGTCGCGATCTCCCAGCTCGTCGAAGACTTCGACACGACCGTCACCACGATCCAGGCGGTGATCGCCTTCTACGCGCTGGTGATGGCCGGACTGATGCTGACCGGCGGCAAGCTCGGCGACATCTGGGGGCGCCGGCGCGCCTTTGCTGTCGGCATCTGCATCTACGCGGTCGGATCCGGCCTCACCGCCGCCTCCTGGAGCGTGCCCTCGCTGATGCTCGGATGGTCGGTCCTCGAGGGGATCGGCGCGGCGCTCGTCATCCCCGCCCTGATCGCCCTGGTCGCTGGCAACTACAGGGGTGCCGACCGGGCGATCGCCTATGGGGTGCTGGGAGGAGTGGCGGGCGCCGGCATCGCGGTGGGCCCGATCCTCGGTGGTTGGGCGACCACCGAGCTGAGCTGGCGGGTCGTCTTCATCGGCGAGGTCGTGGTTGCGATCGGAATCCTGATCGGGACGCGGCTGATAAAGGAGCCGGAGCGGAAGGGGAGGGCGCCGGTTCTCGACTGGGTCGGAGGCGTGCTCTCGGCTGCCGGCCTGGCGGTCCTCGTCTTCGGCGTCCTGCAGGCGAGCAACTGGGGCTGGCTGGCGCCGCGCAGCTCGCCGCTCGAGCCCTTCGGCTTCTCGCTGACGCCGTTCGTGATCGCGGCCGGGGGGCTGATCCTGGCCGCCTTCGTCACCTGGGAGCGTCGTCGCGAAGAGCACGGCCTCGAACCGCTCGTCCATCTGCCGCTGCTGCGCATTCCCCAACTGCGCGGCGGGGTCGCGATGTTCCTCGCCCAAAACCTGATCCTGATGGGCGTCTTCTTCACCATCCCCCTCTTTCTCCAGATCGTCCAGGGCCTCGACGCCCTCGAAACCGGGGTGCGGATGCTGCCGGCCTCGGCGGGCCTCTTCTTCGCCGCGCTCGCCGGCTCGGCGTTGGCCAAGCGCTTCGCTCCGCGGCCGCTGGTCCGCACCGGGCTGGGGGTCGTCTTCGCCTCGATCATGATGCTGATGGGGACGATCGAGCCCGAGCTGGACAACGGCTCGTTCCTGGTCGCGATGGGGGTGCTGGGGGTCGGCATGGGCCTGATCGTCTCCCAGCTCGGCAACGTCGTCCAGTCGGCCGTCGGCGACGATGACCGCAGCGAGGCCGGCGGCCTGCAGAGCACCTCGCAGCAGCTCGGCTCCTCGCTGGGCACGGCCCTGCTCGGCGCGATCGTGATCACTGGCCTGATTGCTGCCTTCACCGCCAACGTCGCCGGCGACGCTCAGATCTCCAGCCAGGTGCAGGGCCAGCTGGAGACGAAGCTGAGCGCAGGCGGCAGCTTCGTCTCCTCTGACGAGGTTCGGGCCGGCGCGACCGCCGCGGGCGTCGATGCGGCCACCACCGAGGCGCTGGTCGGCCACTACGAAGACGCCCAACTGAACGCGCTGAAGACCGCCTTCCTCTTCGCCGCCCTGCTGACGCTGGTCTCGTTTTGGCCGACCGGACGCCTGCCGACGCAGCGCTTCGACCAGCTGCAGGCCGGTCCTGATCCTCCGCGGCTTGACCCCGACCCCACACCCGCCTGATGCCGGCCCCACTGCACAGCGCCAGCTCTCCTGCCGAGCGCGCTGCCGCCGGCAAGGCGGCGCGGGCGCAGGCGCCGCGCTCCGGCCACGGCGAGTGGCAGCCTGCCGGCGACCGGCCCGACCCGGTCGAGCTGCTCGAGGGCCAGGCGACGTCGCGGGTCGGCCAGCTGGTGCCGCTGCGCTACGGGCGGATGCTGGTCTCGCCGTTCACCTTCTACCGCGGCGCCGCCGCTGTGATGGCGGCCGACCTCGCCGGCACCGCGCGCAGCGGCTTCGACGTGCAGCTCTGCGGCGATGCCCACCTCTCCAACTTCGGCGCCTACGCCTCGCCTGACCGCGAGCTCGTCTTCGACGTCAACGACTTTGACGAGACGCTGCCGGGCCCATGGGAGTGGGATGTGATGCGGCTCGCCGCGAGCTTCTCCGTCGCCGGCCGCGAGCGCGGCTTCAAGCCCCGCGAGCGGATGCGGATCGTCGCCACGATGGCGGCCGAGTACCGGGGGGCGATGCAGCGGATGGCCGGCCTCGGCAACCTCGAGGTCTGGTACACGAAGATCGACGTCGAGTCGATCGCCAGGGGCTGGGAATCCGCCGCCGGGGAGAAGGAGGCCGCCACCTTCCGCCGCAATCTGGAGAAGACCCGCGCAAAGGACAGGATGCGCGCCCTCTCCAAGCTGACCCGCGAAGTCGACGGCAAGCTGCGCATCGTCAGCGAACCGCCGCTGATCGTGCCGCTCGACGAGCTGGTCGATGAGGACGCCGACGTCGAAGCGGTGGTGCTGAAGATCATCGCCGACTACCGCGAGACGCTCCCCGAGGACCGCCGCGTCCTGCTCGACGGCTACCGCTTCGTCGACGCTGCGCTGAAGGTGGTCGGCGTCGGCAGCGTCGGTACCCGCGCCTTCATCGTCCTGATGGTTGGGCGCGACGGTGGCGACCCGCTCTTCCTCCAGGCCAAGGAAGCGCAGCGCTCGGTGCTCGAGCCCTACGCCGCGCCCAGCGCCTTCCAGAACCAGGGCGAGCGGGTCGTCCAGGGGCAGCGCCTAACGCAGGCCACCAGCGACATCCTGCTCGGCTGGGTCGAGGTGAAGGGGATCGACGGCAAGCAGCGCGACTTCTACGTGCGCCAGCTCTGGGACCAGAAGGGCGCTGCCAAGGTCGAGAACATGGACGCTCGCGCCCTCGCCGCCTACGCCGAGATCTGCGGCATGACGCTGGCACACGCGCACGCCCGCAGCGGCGACCGGATCGCGATCGCCGCCTACCTCGGCAAGAGCGACACCTTCGACAAGGCGATCGCCGCCTTCGCCGAGGCCTACGCCGACCAGAACGAAAGCGACTACGCGGCGCTGAAGGCGGCGGCCGACGAGGGCCGGATCGAGACGATGCAGCCGCCGGAGTAAGCAGGCGACCCGTGCTGGGACGTGTAGCTTTGGGGCTGATGGCGACGGGACGGCGGTGGGGGAAGGGGGCGACCCGGCTGGGAGCAGCGCTCACGCTCGCGGCGGGCTGCCTTCTGCTCTGGCTGCCGTCGGCTCTGGCCGCTCTCCCCGCCAACGACTACTTCGCCAACCGCGAGGCTCTGAGCAGCAGCCTGCCGATCGAAGTCTCGGGCTCGAACACCGACGCGACCAAAGAGAGCGGCGAGTACCTCGGCACGCCCTTCGCCGCTGGGCACTCGGTCTGGTTCGAGTGGGAAGCGACGGCCGACGGCTGGGTCACCGTGGGTGGCTGCGAGGCCGACTTCGTCGACGTGATCGGTGTCTTCACCGGCGTCGCGGTCAACGCCCTGACCAGCGTCGCCAGCGGCAATGCCAGCGAAGGCCCGCACTGTCCTTTCGGCCAGCGCGAGTACACCTTCAGGGCAAAAGCCGGAACCAAATATGAGATCGCCGTGGACGGCAACCCGTTTTCCATGCCCGAAGCGCCGCCGCCGCTCACCGAAGGCGCCTTCGAGCTGCGGGTCGAAGCCACCCCGCCACCGGCCAACGACAACTTCGCCGCCGCCTCGCCGATCGTCACTCATCTGGAAGAAGAATTCGAAGGCCAGGCCTTCTACTTCGGCTCAGTCTTCGGCTACAACTGGAACGCCACCGAGGAGAGCGGCGAGCCGGTCCATATCGGCGGTCCCAACGGCGCCTCCGCCTGGTACTCGTGGACCGCGCCGGTTTCCGGCGAAGCGAGGATCGGCGGCTGCTGCGGCTCGGCCCTGAGATTGGGCGTCTACAGGGGCGACAGCCTCGACGCCCTGGAGCTGCTCTTCGGCGGGATGGGCCCCGGGGGCTCGGCGACACTCTCGGTCAAAGCGGGGGAGACCTACCGGATCGTCGCCTACGGCCTCGACGACGAAACCAGCGGCGAACCCGCGATGGGCAGCTTCCAGATCAGCATCTCGATGCGAGCACCGGCGGGCGCCCCGTCCAGCGGTGAGGGCAGGGCGACGCCCCCGGTCGCCGACACGATGCCGCCGCAAACGACGATCTCCAAGAGCGTGCTGAAGCGGCTCCCGCCGATCTGGGTCTTCCACTTTCACTCGACCGAGCCGGGATCGACGTTCCGCTGCGAGCTCGACAAGTCCCCGCTGGGGACCTGCCCGTCATCGCGGCGCTTCAAAAGCCTGAAGCCGGGCCGCCACAAGCTCAAAGTCTTCGCCACCGACGCAGCCGGCAATCAAGACCCAACCCCCGCAGTCGCGCGATTCAGGGTTCCCGAGCCACCGAAAAGCCGGCAGTAGCGCCGAGCGTTCCGCCAGTACCGATCTCAGCTAGAGGCGATCGCCCCAGGGCCCGCGGCGTGAATCCGGGCGTGCCGGGGTTCGTGTCGTCAACCTCACCGTCGCTGCCGGCGCAGAAGTCAATTGAAGTCAATTGGTTCGGCCTGATGCCTTACACTGATGCGCATGACCCGCACCACGGTTGATGTAGACGAGCGTGCTCTGGATGCTGCTCGGCGAGAGCTCGGAACCGAGGGTCTCAGCGAGACGGTCAACGCCGCCCTTCGAGATGCCGCGCGACGTCGGGTTCTCAAGGGATTCGACGTGGTCCGCGATGTCGATGGCACGCCGCAGGAAGTCGCCGCCGGCCGCGAGCGTAGTTAAGCGGCGTGGCTGAGCTGGAGCTGCCACGGCTCGATCGACTGGCACTCTTCGATACCGGCGCCTGGACTTGGGTGCGCGATCGTCGCTTCCCGGAACTTGCGAGCTGGTTCAACGCAGCCGTGGAAGCGGGTCTAGTCCTGGTCTGCGACCTGGTCATCCTTGAGTTGACGCGACTTGCTCCCAATGAGCACCGTGCCCACGAGGTAGCCGACCGACTCGCAGCCTTCGAGGCAATTCCGATGCCGAACCGGCTTTGGGCCCAGGCGAGGCAAACTCAGCTGGCATTGGCGGCAAATGGCGATCACCGCCGGGTTCCGCCGGCAGATCTCCTCCTTGCCAGCGCTGCTGAAGATGCCGGTGTAGCTCTAGTCCACTATGACCGCGACTACGAGCGGATCGCGGCGGTCAGCGGGCTCAGCCATCAGTGGTTGGTGTCCGACGGAACGCTGGCTTGATGGTCGGGACGCATGCTTCCGTGCGAAGAGGCAGGAGCCACCTGTACGACCTGGCCACCACCGGCGTTGTCGGCTAGATGTAGCTGCTACGATGTGCGTATGACGCTACATCAGTCCGAGAGCGAAGTGGGGGTCCGCGAGCTCCATGATCGACTCAGCGAGTACTTGGGGCGAGTAGAGGCGGGAGGAGAGATCGTCGTCACCCGCCGAGGACGGCCTGTGGCTCGCTTGAGCGGACTCGGCGAGCGGCCACTCGACGCTCTCGCTCGGCGTGGCCTGGTGCGTATGCCGCAAGGCGAGCGCTCTTCTCGGTCGGCCGTAGTCAAGGGCACCGGTCCGGTTTCCGATCTCGTTTCCGAGCAGCGGGCCTGATTTTCTATTTCGACACCTCGGCGTTGGTCAAGCTTGTGGTCGTCGAGGACGGGTCGGAGTTGGCGGCCGAGCTCTGGAACAGCGCCCATCCGGCGGTATCGAGCATCCTTGCCTATCCCGCGGGCCGGGCGGCCCTCGCGGCTGCCCGTCGAATGGATCGGCTTGGGGCGGATGAGCATCACGAGGCGCTCGCGGACTTTGAGGAGCTGTATGCGGACCTGGCTACGATCGGCGTCGATCAGGAGCTTGTGGTTCGTGCCGGCAAGTACGCCGAAGATCTCGGACTGCGCGGTTACGACTCTGTTCACTTGGCCACTGCGCTCGAATTGGTGGATGACGAAGTTGTGGTGGTGACTTGGGATCAAGATCTCGCGCGGGCGACGGAAGAAGTTGGCTTGGGTGTCGCCGGCTCCGGCGGGGCCCCGTCTTAGCGGTCCTTTTTCGCTGCTTCCTTGGGTCGGCCAACACAAGTGCAGAAGCCATTGCGCGCGGCAGCAAGACGCAATTTTGCGAATGAATTGGCCACCGAATTAGGCCACTGGATGGTGCGCGGCGTTGCCGAAGAGCGCGCCAACGAGAAAGCCCCCGCTCCGCGGAGGCTTTCTCATGCGGCTGAATGGAGTCGAACCATCACGTCCCGTTAGGGACACAAGGCCCTCAACCTTGCGCGTCTACCAGTTCCGCCACAGCCGCTTGAGGAGGCGATGATTCTAGATGTTTCGCCTTCCGAGGCGGTTTCGGTTGCGGCTGTCCGGATTGCGCGGTACGCTGGCGAACAGGTGTTCGAACGGATTCGATACTCGGCTGCAGTCCCGGGAGGGGAGTGAGCGTGGAGCTTGATCTGACCAAAAGGCAGAAGGAGATCTTCGACTTCATTGGCAAGTACGCCGCCAAGACCGGCTATCCGCCGACGGTGCGTGAGATCGGCAAAGCGGTCGGCTTGCATTCGTCTTCGACCGTGCACGCTCATCTGGCCAACCTGGAGAAGATCGGCCTGCTGCGACGGGACCCGACGAAGCCGCGGGCGATCGAGCTGCTCTTCGACAAGGCCAAGCGGACGATTCGGCCCGGTAGCGGCCTCCCGCTTGTCGGCCACGTCGCTGCGGGTGAGCCGATCCTTGCCGAGGAGAACGTCGAGGAGTACATCGAAGTCCCCGACGTGATCGGCGGCGAGGACGGCGACTACATCCTCAACGTACGCGGCGAGAGCATGAAGGATGCCGGCATCTTCGGCGGCGACTACGTGGTCGTCAGGCCGGTCCAGGATGCCGTCAACGGCGAGATCGTTGTTGCCCTGATCGGCGAGGAGGCCACGGTCAAGCGATTCTTCCGCGAGGACGACCACATCCGCCTTCAGCCCGAGAACGAGACGATGGAGCCGATTCGCACCACTGAAGCCTCGGTGATCGGCAAGGTCGTCGGCGTCTTCCGCAAGATCTAGCGGTACTGGGGGGGCAAGCGCCCGAGCCGGACGCAGCTGAACGCCCCATGCTCAAGGACTACCATGGCTGTGCGGGCCGAGCGACCGCGGGGGGAGAGAAAACCCCTCGAGGAAAGTCCGGACACCACAGGGCATGGCGGTGGGTAACGCCCACCCGGGGAAACCCGCGGGAAAGTGCCACAGAAATACACAGCCGATGGCGCGGCCACACGTGAGTCGCGAACAGGCAACGGTGAAATGGTGCGGTAAGAGCGCACCGGCGCCGCGGTGACGCGGCGGCCAGGCAAACCCCGCCAGGTGCAAGGCCAAGCAGGACCGTCGACCCAGCCCGGCGAGGTCCAGGTAGGCCGCAGGGCCGCTACGGCGGCCCCCGGGGCTCCGACCCCGTGAGACAGATGGTCGCTCGAGACAGGATCCGGCTTACAGGCCCGCTAACGGAAAGGCCCCCAAATGGGGGCCTTTCCCACTCTGCAACTTTTCTGTCTTAGCGTTTGCTAATCTGCCGCCAACTTCCGCTGAATCTTTGCCTACATATCGCGAAGAGCGGGGGACCCAATTGTTGGGGCGAATCGCCGGCATCTGCCGCGTAGCGCAGCTCTTTCAGCGCGAGCCCGTCAGCTAACCCCGTAAGCGTCGCAAAAGAGCAATGACGGCAGGCAGAAACCGCTACGGGCGGAAAGATCACTCAGGGCACGGGCGCGCGATTGGCGAGCGCTTCTCCCGGCGGCTGCGCTGGGCGGCGTTGGCGGGGGCGTGGGCCTCCTTGGCGCTGGGCGCCGTTCCCGCTCAGGCAGGAACCGGAGGCGCCTCGGCCGCCACCACCGAAGCGAGCCCGACCCCAGGCGGGATCGTCTTCAGTCCGATGCGCAGCGCCGTCGCCACCTGGTACGGCCCGGGCCTCTACGGCCACCAGACCGCCTGCGGCCAGACCCTGCAGCCGGAAACGATTGGCGTTGCCCATCGCACGCTTCCCTGTGGCGCCACGGTGAAGCTCGCCTACCACGGCCACACCCTGGTCACCGAGGTAATCGACCGCGGCCCATACACGCCCGGCAATGCCTTCGACCTCACCAACGGGGCCCGCCAGGCACTCGAATTCAACGGCTCGGCGCATCTGCGCTATGCCGTCGCCGTCCAGTACGCCCGCCACCAGTAAAGGGCGCCTGCACCGGGCTGGCCGCTCCAATGGCTAATCTGCCTGCACGAGGCTGGATTTCAACGAGAGGAGCACGGGCATGTCGAGGTCTTCGCAGGGCGCTTTCAACGCTGGATCGGCTGGCGTGCGCGGCCGCCTGGCGCTGATATGGGGGCTTGCCGGCTGCCTCGTGCTTCTCGTTGCGCTGGGCACGAGCGCCGGCGCGGCGACCACCTCCAAGACGACCGTGGTGCTTGGCAGCACCGCCACCGTCCCCGACCCTTCTTGCCCTGAGTCCCCCTGCCAGGCGATCGGCAGCGTCACCGGCTTCCAGGTCAGCACGGGCCAGGGGTCGCTCCCCTTCAGCGTGCGCAAGAGCGGCAAGATCCAGTCCTGGACACTGACGCTCTCCCAGCCGACCAGCAGCCAGCGCTCCTTCTTCAACGGCTTCTTCGGCACGCCGCCGGAGGCACGCCTGGCGATCCTGCGCCGCATCCCAGGCACGAACCCGCCCCGCTACAACCTGCGCGCCCAGGGCTCGATCCACGTGCTCAGTCCCTACCTCGGTCAGACGGTGAAATTCGGCGCCTCGCTGCCGGTCGAAAAGGGCGACATCGTCGGCCTGACCGTCCCGACCTGGGCCCCCGCCTTTGCCCAGGGCCTGCCCGCCAACAACGCCTGGCGCGCCAGCCGCGAACCCGGCAAATGCGTCAACACAACCGACGTCCGCCAGGGCGAACCGCAACTCAAGGTGGGAAGCAACGCCACCTACGGCTGCCGCTACTCCACAGCCCGCCTGCTCTACACGGTCACAGTCGTAGAGGACTGACCAAGCTCAAAAAAAGGTGTGCTTCCGGACCTTGGGCACGGACCTTGGATTAGTCATGCCTGGGAAGAGAGTCCGGCCACCCCTTGCAAAACACTCAAGCGCGGCTCCTGCCGCGCGTTTTGCAAGGGGTGGCCGGACTCTCCTACGCTACGGAGGGCAGAACCCGCGGCCCGCTCTGGTCTTTAGGAAGCTCAGCAGCCCCAGCGATCAAGCTCTGAAACTCATTGAGCACCAGATGCGCGACAGCCTCCAGCAGCTCCTCGTCGCTCCAGCCAATCTCACGCGCCTCCTCGTGCAGGTGGAGCGGCGGGTGGCTATTGGCCTCTAGCGCGCCGTGCAGATACTCGAGCAGGGCTGCCTCTTTGGGGTCGGCCGAGCTGAAGCTGCGGGCCCGGGACACCTCGTCGAGGCCAAGGCCGGCGCTGCGCGCTGACTTCGCGTGCTGGGCGATGCTGTAGCTGTCCTCGCGATACTCGGCGACCGCAAGGGCGATCCGCTCGCGGGTCGTGCGTGGCAGCACGCCGCCGCGGAGCTCTGAGCGCATCCGGGTGTAGGCGCGCAAGACCGCCGGCGCGCCGGCGAGCACGCCGACGAACTTGGTCACGGCGCCACCCGTCGCCTGGATCGTCTTGATCAGGGGGGCGCTCTCGTCAGGCGCCGTCAACTCGTCGTGGATCTGGAACCTGCTCACGTCTGTTTTTACTGTCACTTGGTATCCGCCTCCGGCTCTAACTCGGATGATTCCGCCTTACAGAGCCTTTATTTGGCCTTAACTTTACTTTTAGCCATTTACTTACGTCTGGTAAGTTATACCCGCTTTTGGCTTGCCCCGCAAGCCCGCCCCGCTGACCCCCTTAGGCCTGCACGACTATCCCGCTGCCACGCCACGGAGAAGCTTTCTCTTACCCGGATACGGCGACCGCTACCCATCCGGTTCACTTCGCCTATCGTTGCCCGCTCGAAGCGGACAAAGCGCGAGCCCAGGAGACCCCCAGATGGCAGAGCAACCGAAGAGCGCCGCCGATGTCGCCCAGATCGTCAAGGAAAACGACGTCCGTTTCGTCCGCCTCTGGTTCACCGACGTGCTTGGGCAGCTGAAGAGCTTCTCGATCAACGCGGCTGAGCTCGAGGACGCTTTCGACGGCGGCATGGGCTTCGACGGCTCCTCGATCACCGGCTTCAACCCGATTGAGGAGTCCGACATGATCGCGATGCCGGACCCCTCGACCTTCGCTCTGATCCCCTGGCGCCCAGAGGGCGAGAACGCGGTCGCCCGTATGTTCTGCGACATCCAGGTGCCGGGCGGCGAGGCATATGAGGGCGATCCGCGCTGGATCATGAAGCGCGCCCTCAAACGCGCCGAGGAGATGGGCTTCGACGCCTTCAACATCGGCCCGGAGCTCGAGTTCTTCTACTTCCGCTCGGCCAAGCCGCCCAACGGCATCCCCGAGGTGCTCGACGAGGGCGGCTACTTCGACCTGACCACGCTCGACGCCGGCTCCGACGTGCGCCGCGACACCGTCCTGGCGCTGGAGAAGATGGGAATCCACGTCGAGTACACCCACCACGAGGTCGGGCCCTCCCAGCACGAGGTCGACATGCGCTACAAGAACGCGCTGGCGATGGCCGACGACTGCATGACCTACCGCATCGTCGTCAAGGAGTACGCGATGAAATACGGCTGGCACGCGACCTTCATGCCCAAGCCGCTCTTCGGCGAGAACGGCTCGGGGATGCACGTCCACCAGTCGCTGACCAAAGGCGGCAAGAACGCCTTCTTCGACGCCGACGACCAGTATTTCCTCTCCTCCACGGCGAAGGCCTTCATCGCCGGGCAGCTCAAGCATGCGCGCGAGATCTCACCGCTCTTCGCCCAGTGGGTCAACTCCTACAAGCGCCTGGTGCCGGGCTATGAGGCGCCCGTCTACCTCGCCTGGTCGCGGCGCAACCGCTCGGCGCTGATCAGGGTGCCGCTCTACCACCCTGGCAAGGAGGGCGCGACCCGAGTCGAGCTGCGCTGTCCCGACCCCGCCTGCAATCCCTATCTCTGCTTCGCCGGCATGCTGCAGGCGGGCCTCGAGGGCATCGAGAAGGGCTACGAGCTGCCCGAGCCGATGGAGCAGAACCTCTACCACCTCTCGCCGGAGGAGCTTGCCCACCAGGGGATCGAGCAGCTGCCGGCGACGCTGGGAGAGGCGATCGAGGTCGCCGCGGAGTCCGAGTTGGTCCTGCGGACGCTGGGCGAGCACACCTTCCGGCGGTTCGTCGAGATCAAGCGCCAGGAGTGGGACGACTACCGCGTCCAGGTCACCCCGTATGAGATCGAGCAGTTCCTACCCGTCCTTTAGCTGCTGACGCGCGGGTCCTGTCACGACAGGGGACCCACCACCCCTTCCGGTAGCTAAAGCTTCCTCAGGGGTGGTCCCCCCTGTCGTGCCACCCGCGCGAGAGGCGCTAGGTGTCCTACCCACGGACGTTGTGAACGCGGCTGATCGGCGGCCGGTCTCCCAAAGAGCTGTGAGGGCGACGCCGGTTGTAGTAGCGCAGGAAGGATGCCAGAGCCCGGGCGCGCTCGGCGGAATTGGGCCAGGAGTGGGCGT
>DASWQV010000088.1:0-7311 GCA_036403515.1 Solirubrobacterales bacterium | reverse complement strand
TCGTCCCCGGCCACATGTTCCCGCTGATGGCGAAAGAGGGCGGCGTGCTGGAGCGCACCGGCCACACCGAGGCCTCGGTCGACCTGGCCCGCCTCGCCGGACTGATCCCGGCCGGGGTGATCTGCGAGGTGATGAACGACGACGGCTCGATGGCCCGCGTCCCCGACCTGATCCCTTACTGCGCCAAGCACGACCTGAAGATGGTCACCGTCGCCGAGCTGATCGCCTACCGGCGGCGCACCGAGAAGCTGGTCGAACGGGTGGTGGCGACGGCGCTGCCGACCGCCTTCGGCGACTTCACCGCGGTCGGCTACCGCTCACTCGTCGACGACAAACATCACGTGGCGATGGTCAAGGGCGATGTCGACGGCGCCGACGACGTGCTGGTCCGCGTCCACAGCGAGTGCCTGACCGGCGACGTCTTCCACAGCATGCGCTGCGACTGCGGCGACCAGCTGGTCTCGGCGCTGACGATGATCGAGAACGAGGGCAGCGGCGTCCTCCTCTATCTCTCCCAGGAGGGACGGGGAATCGGGCTGCTGAACAAGCTGAAGGCCTACAAGCTGCAGGAGGAGGGCGCCGACACGGTCGAGGCCAACCTCAAACTGGGCCTGCCGGCCGACCTCCGCGACTACGGGATCGGCGCCCAGATCCTCGGCGACCTCGGCCTGACCAGCATCCGCATCCTCACCAACAACCCGAAGAAGATCGTCGGCCTCGAGGGATACGGGCTCTCGGTCACGGAGCAAGTCCCGATCGAGTCCTCGCCGAACACCCATAACGAGGCCTACCTGCGCGCCAAGCGAGACAAGATGGGCCACTCGCTCCACCACCAGGGCCTCGCGCTCGACGAGGAGATGATCCGCGACGAGGACGAGCGCGACGCGGCGGCCGAGGACGGGGTGCCGGGTGGCTGAGTCGACCGCCTTCCTCGAGGCCTTCGGCGAAGAGGAGCGCGAGGCGCTGGCGGGCCTCGAGTTCGCCGTCTGCGTCGGGCGCTTCTACGAGGACCTTGCCGAAAGGCTGCTCAACGGCGCCCGCGAAGGCTTCGAGCTGGCCGGCGTCCCCGCCTCCTCCGTCAGCGAAGTAGCGGTCCCCGGCGCCTACGAGCTGCCCTTCGCTGCCAAGCTGCACGCGACCAGCGAACGCTTCGCCGGCGTCGCCTGCCTCGGCGTCGTGATCCGCGGCGAGACCGACCACTACGACTTCGTCTGCGCCGAGGCCGCCCGCGGCATCCAGGACGTCCAGCTGGAGACCGGCACCCCCTGCGCTTTCGGCGTGATCACCTGCGACACGATGGAGCAGGCCCTCGCCCGGGCCGGCGGCGGCAAGCGCGACCAGGGCCGCAACGCCGCACTCACGGTTGCCCGCATGGCCCTCCTCAAACGCCAGGTCAACCCTTATCGCTGGCAGAGCCGGGACCGCTGATCGCGGGCATCAGCGACACCCGGTAGTTCGTCAGCTTGCGATCGGCGGTCACGATGGTCATTCCGTCGACGATGGCCTGTGCGACGAGCATTCGATCGAATAGGTCGCGATGGTGAAGCGGCATCGATTCGATCGGCTCCGTGTGGCGCAGCAGGACCGGGAGAATCTCAAATCGCTGCTGGCTCAACTGCAGCTCCAGGTCATCGGGAGGACGCAAGCCCTGCCGCGGTCCCTTGATGGCCAGCTCCCAGGGACTGACGACGCTGACGAAGACCTCGTTCTCTGCTGATTCGATCGCATGTCGGGCCGGTCGCGACAAGCGCTTGGGTGCACTCAGTGCCCAGACCACTACATGGGTGTCGAGCAGCAGCCTCAATCGCCGGTCCAAACATCGGCGCCGCTGGGAAAGATCTCGCCCTCTTCGAAGAGCTGTTCGATCTCCCGGTCCATCTCCTCCCACTCCGCGTCGGCGGGCATCCTCATCTTGCCCTCCCAGCCGCCGAGCTTGCGTCGTCCGGGCTTCTCCCGGGGAATGGGAATTAGCTTCGCCGCCGGTTTGCCGGCGCGGGTGATCACGATCTGCTCACCACCCTCGACCCGGGCGACCAGCTTCGACAAATGCGTCTTGGCCTCGTGCATGTTCACCATGTCCAAGTCATCAGTGGCCATTTCTCTCCCCTTGGAGCGAAGTTCCTCGAACGAGACAGTATTAGTCTACTTAGCTAACCGTGGATCACGGTAGCATGCCCGACCCGATGGCAAAGGTCTGTCACAGCTGCGGCAAGGGACCGGCGTTCGGCCAGTCCCGGAGCCACTCGATGGTCGCCACCAAGCGGCGCTTCGATCCGAACCTGCAGAAGGTGCGGATCCAGGAGAACGGGCGCAAGCTGCGCGCCTACGTCTGCACGCGCTGTCTCAAGGCCAACAAGGTAGTTAAGGCTGCCTAGTAGTCCTGCGGTGGGCGGGACGCCGGTGCGGCTTCAGTCAGCCGGAACGACTACGGGGTGCTCGCCCGTTGGCGCGGGATCGCCCTCGGCCGGCTCTACGTGGAGCCTTGGCAGGATGCGGTCGAGCCAGTTGGGGATCCACCAGGCGCGCTTGCCGAAGAGCTGCATGATCGCCGGGACCAGGACCGAGCGGATGATCACCGCGTCGATGAAGACCGCTGAGGCGAGGCCGAGGCCGAAGAGCTTGATGATGCGGTCGTCGCCGATCATGAATGAGGCGAAGACGGTGACCATGATCGCCGCCGCGGCGGTGATCACCCGGCCGGTCAGGGCGAGGCCGCGGGTGACCGCCATCGTGGCGTCGTGGCTGTGCTCCCACTCCTCGTGGATTCGCGACATCAGGAAGACCTCGTAGTCCATCGAGAGGCCGAAGACGATCGAGAAGAGGAAGACCGGGAAGAACGAGATGATCGGGCCAGTCCCGTCCACACCGATGATGCTGGCGCCCCAGCCCCACTGGAAGACGGCGACGATCAGGCCGAAGGCGGCGCCGATGCTGAGCAGGTTCATCACCATCGCCTTCAGCGGCACGAGTATCGAGCGGAAGACGATCATCAGCAGCAGGGCCGAGAGCAGGACGACGACGCCGATGAAGAGCGGCAGCTTTTCGGAGATCGCGTCGCCGAAGTCCTCGAAGATCGCCGTTATGCCGCCGACATGGAGCTGGGCGCCGGTCTGCTGCTCGATCGGCGGCAGGACGTCGTCGCGGATGTGGTCGAGCAGCGCGGTCGTGTCCTTGCTCTGCGGCGAGGTCGTCGGGTAGAGCTGGAAGACCCCGGTGTCCTTGGCGGGATTGAGCGTGATCGCGGTGACCTTGGCCACGCCTTCTTCGTTTTCGAGGTCCTTGTGCAGCGTGACCAGCGCGGCGTCGTCGCCCTTGCTCGGCAGCGCTGCGACCATCGCGAAGGGGCCGTTGAACCCGGGCCCAAACCCTTCCGCGAGCAGGTCGTACGCTTCGCGCGTGCTCGACCCGGCGGGATCGGTGCCGGCGTCGTTGGAGCCAAGTCGCAGCGAGAGCGTGGGGACGCAGAGCAACAGCAGGAGCGCTCCCGAGAGCAGAGCCGAGAGAACCGGCCGCTTCTGGATCTCACGGCTCCAGCGGAACCAACGCGTGTCTTCGGCGGTCGAGGGGGTGCGCGCGCCGAGGCCTGGAATGCGCAACCGGTCGACACGCTTGCCGGCAATCGTCAGCAGCGCCGGCAGCAGGGTCAGCGCGGCGACCATCGTGAAGAGCACCGCCAGCGCCGCCGCCATCGCGACGCCATAGAGGAAGGTGATGCCCAGCAGCAGCATCCCCATCAGCGAGATGATCACGGTGATGCCTGCGAAGAGCACGGCGCGCCCAGCTGTGTCGACCGCGGCGATCGCTGCCGCCCGAGACTCGAGTCCCTCGTCGAGCCCGTTGCGGAAGCGGGTGAGGATGAACAGGGCGTAGTCGATGCCGACGCCGAGGCCGATCATCGCCGCCAGCTGTGGCGCGAACTCGGCGGTGTCGAAGATGTGGGTGCCGAGCGTCACCACGCTGAGGCCGACACCGAGGGCGAAGAGCGCGGTCAGCAGCGGCAGTCCCATCGCCACCACCGAGCCGAAGGTGATCAGCAGGATCACCACCGCCGCAAGCAGTCCGATCGCAAACGACGAGTCGCCTTCTTCTTCGGAGCGCACTTCCTCGACCGGCGCCCCGCCGACCTCGACCTGCAGGCCGTTGCCGCTGGCGTCCCGGCCGTAGGAGACCAGCTTCTTGATGTCGTCCTTTTCGAGCTTGTCGGTGGTGACGTCGTACTGCACCGTCGCGTAGGCGATTTCGCCGTCCTTGCTGATCGCCGCGGCGCCACCGGCCTTGTAGGGACTGGCGACTTCGCTGACGTGAGGCAGCTTGGCCGCCGCGGCGAAGATCCCTTCCATCTTCGTCTTGACGGCCGGCGATTCAGCCCCGGCGGGCGCCTTGTAGACGATTTCCGCGGTGACCCCGGACTGCTGAGGGAACCGCTCTTCCAGCAGGTCGAAGGCTTCCTGGGAATCCGAAGACGGCAGCTTGAATTCTTCGGTGAAGTCCGAGCCGACCGAGCTCGAGATCATCCCGATACCGATCAGGGCAACGATCCAGCTGAGGATCACGGTCTTGCGGTGCCCGGTGCACCAGGTGGCGAAGCGTCTCATCGAGCGTCGCACCGTAGCGAACCCGTCGGTTCAACCCTCCGTCAAAGCTGCATCGATTTTTCGATCCCGCAGGCGTAGAAGTTGACGCGGTTCGTGTCCTCCATCTCGATAGTTAGATTTCGGCCGATGCCCGATCCCTCGATCGTGCGCTTCCGGCGCGTCATCAGCTCCGCCTACGCGAACCTGGAGGCACGCCGCCAGGAGGTCAACGACCTCAACGTCTTCCCCGTTGCCGACGGCGATACCGGCGACAACATGGCGATGACGATGCGGGCCGTGATGGAGGAGCTCGATCACCTCGACGGGCTCGAGGTCGACGAGATCGGCCGCACCAAGCTCGTCCAGGCTCTGGCGCGGGCGGCGCTGATGGGGGCGCGCGGCAACTCCGGCGTGATCCTCAGCCAGATCGTCCGCGGCGCCGCCGAGGAGCTGGCGAGCCGGCCCGGCGAGCTGATCGACCCGGTCCTCGTCGCCTCCGCCTTCGCCAGCGCCGCCGACGCCGCCTATGACTCGGTTCGGGAGCCGGCCGAGGGAACGATGCTGACCGTCTTCCGCGAGATGGCCCACTCGATCGCCCGCCAGCTCTCCCGCCTCGACGCCGAGAAACAACGGCTCAACCGGGGCGTTCCCGACGACGAGCAGGACGCGATCCTCGCCGAGGTGCTGGAGCGGGCGATCGCCGACGGCCAGCGGGCGGTCGAGCGCACGCCCGAGCAGCTCGACGTCCTGCGCGACTCCGGCGTCGTCGATGCCGGCGGCTACGGACTGGTGTTGATCCTGGCCGGCGTCGTCGCCGGCCTGCGCGGCGATGGCGCCGAGGTTCCGGAGGTCAATCACCACGAGGCGCCGCGTCTCAGCCGTCCCCACCACGAGGACAGCCATTTCCGCTACTGCACCAACTTCATCGTTTCCGGCACTGGGCTGAGCAGCCGGGACTTCCTGCCGCGGCTGGAGGGCCTGGGCGACTCGGTCCTCGTCGTCGGCGACGAGGTGACCCTCAAGGTCCACGTCCACACCGACGAGCCCGAGGCCGCGGTTGCCCTCTTCGAGGATGCCGGCAAGGTGACGAACCTCGACGTCGCCGACATGCGCGAGCAGATCGCCGAGCGCCGCGCCCGGCTCGAGGGCGGTCGCACCGGCGCCCTCGCCGTGGCTGCCGGTGAGGGGCTGGAGCGCCTCTTCGGCGAGCTCGGCGCCCACGTCGTCCCCGGCGGCGAGACGCTCAACCCGTCGACCTACGAGCTGCTTGCCGGCATCCATGAGGTCCCCGCCGAGGAAGTCGTCGTCTTTCCCAGTTCCTCGAACGTGATCATGGCCGCTGAGCGGGCCTGCGAGCTTTCCGAGAAGCCGGCGCGGGTCGTTGCCGCCACGTCCCAGCAGACGAGCCTGCTGGCCCTGGTGGAGCTCGATCCGGCGGCGGCCGCAGAGGAGAACGTCGAGCGACTGGAGGAGGCGCTCTCGGGCATTGGCACGGGAGGCGTGGCGCCGGCCGCGCGCGACGATGCTCAGGGTCGCTTCAAGAAAGGCGACGCGGTCGGTTTCGTGCGTGACGAGATCGTCGCTTGGGGCGGCACTGGCTCCACCCTGGCGGCGACGATCCAAAGCCTTGCCGAGGGGGCGGAGATCGTCACGGTGATCGCCGGCGAGGGAGCCCCGATACCGATCGACGAGATCGACCCCCATGTCCCTGACGGCGTTGAGATCGAGACCCACGAGGGGGGTCAGCCAAGCTGGTGGTGGCTCCTCGCGGCTCAGTAGTGCGCTCCTTCGCAGGCGCGTCCGAACTGACCCAGGCGCAGCTGCGCGAGGCCCCGCTGCGCTGGCCTCGCCCAAGCGCCCTCGATGTGTCCCTGCAGGCGCTGGAGGGGGTGGGTCCGAAGCTGGCCGAGGCAGCTGCGGACGCCGGCATCGCGACGGTGGGCGATCTCCTGCTGCGCTTCCCGCACCGGCATCGGGACCGCCGGATCGTTCCTGTCGAGAGCCTCGAGCCGAAGCAGCAGGCGACAATCGCCGTCGACGTCCTGGACAACGCCCCGCGTCCCTTCCGCCGCCGCGGCCTCAGCATCCTCAGCGTCAGGGTCGGCGACGAGAGCGGCTCGGTGCGCGCGACCTGGTTCAACCAGCCCTGGCTGGCGCCGAAGTTGATCGAAGGGACGCGGATGCTGCTGACCGGCTCGTTGGACAAACGGGGGTTTCGGGTGTCCGAATATGAGTTCTTGGTGGATGGCCCGCGGGTCCTGTCGCAGGGGGAGGGGGGCACTGCGGGCAGTCCACGGGCTGTCCTCGACCCCCCTCCCCCTGCGCCACCCGCGGGAGAGGCCGCGAAGCTCGTCCCGGTGCATCCGGCGACAGAGCAGCTCAGAGCGCAGAAGCTGCGGTCGTGGATGGAGCAGGCGATTCAGTTGGTGGGGAATGTGCTTGAGCCGCTTCCAGCCGCGCTTCGGGTTCGGCGTGAGCTTGCGGGGGCCGCTGACGCGGTCAAGGCCGTTCACTTTCCTGAGACTGAGCGGGACGTCGAGGCGGCACGGGAGCGGTTGCGCTTCGAGGAGCTCTTCCTCTACCAGGCGATCCTTGCGACTCGCAAGCGGGCCCACAGGACTTCGAGGCCCGCCCCAAAGCTGGGGAGACCGGGCGAGCCGGTTGGCCGTTGGATCGAGTCGCTGCCGTTCGAGCCGACGAGCGACCAGTTGCAGGCGCTTGACGAGATCGACGTCGA
>DASWQV010000087.1:0-45855 GCA_036403515.1 Solirubrobacterales bacterium | reverse complement strand
TACGAGCAGGCGCCTGCTCTTCGGGCAGGTACGGGCATTACCGTGCAGCTTCATCCGGTGTCCTCCTTGATCTGGGTGGCTTCAGCACCCCCAGCCTTCAAGGAGGCCCGGATGAACAACGTTGTTAGGAACTACACCTAGGGCCGAGCTTACGGGCCGTTGCGCAGCGCCCGGGTGGAGGCGCGCGGCACCGTTGCAGCATCGCCCCCCGTCCAGGCGTTGAAGCGATACCAGGAGGGCTTTGCTTCGCGGCCGCCGGTGAGCAGGCCAGCGGAGTCGCAGAACTGGCACGAGCCTGACTGGTCGGTCCACGAGAACCACCAGATGCCACCGATGTTCCAGCGCCGCTGCTTGTTTGCCAGTAGGGAAAACGCCGTATCGAGTTCGCGCGCCTGCCCTTGCGGCCCGCGCTCCCAACGCGACTCATACGAATCGGAGCCCCAACCCATCTCGGTCACGTAGAGAGGCGTGGCCCCGTCTCCGTGGACGCTCATCACCCGCCGCAGGTTTTCGACCTCGCCCCGGATCGCTTTCGCGGCCGCCACGTATGGGTGCAGCGCCACGCCGTCGAAGTAACGCTTGATCCCGGGGATCCGGTACAGCTGCGAGAGGAATGCGCCTGCCTGGACATTGGGCGGGGTCTGGAGCGGCCGACCGAAGAGGCCGCCGAGGATCACCGTCGAGCCGGGGTCGGCACGGTGTAGGAGGCGGCCGGAGATTTCGATCAGGCGCGCGAAGCGGGTCGGGTCCGGTTCAGGGGAGAAAGTAATGATGTTCTCCTCGTTCCAGATTTCCCACTGGCGGACAGGTAGTCGTGGCAGGTCGCGGTTTTCACGCCAGAAGCTGCCCCGCGGGCCGTAGCGGTAGACGGCGTCACGAAGAAAGCGGGCCCACTCCCGGCGCTGCTCCGCATTTGCCACCGGCTCGGCCCGGAGCGTGGACAAAAGCCATGTCGGCGTGCCCCAGACGAAGGGGAAGACGGTCATCCCGTGCTTGGCAGCCAGCGTCACCTGCCTGTCGAACCAGTCCCAGTCGGGTTCGAAGCGTTCGTCGGGGCTGGCCTCGATGGCCCCCCAGTTCATCGGCAGACGCACGCTCGTGATGCCCGCCAGCTCCATCAATTCGTAGTCCTCGGGGTTGGTTTCGCCCTGCGGCGAGATGCCGATGAATCCGTGCGGCGCCGCGACGACCAGCGCCGACCCGGCCATCGTCGGAGTCAACGCCAACAGCGCCGCGGTCAGGGGTATGAGAAGGAATCTGCGCATGCGTGCCCACAATGACCCTCCGGACAGGCGAAAGTCGCGGGATGCCAATGCGGAGAGAGCTCATCGGGGCGCCCGGATTTGAACCGGGGACCTCACCGACCCGAACGGTGCGCGCTACCAGGCTGCGCCACGCCCCGAGAGGCGCCGATTATCCCAGACCGGAGCTGGAACTACTGCACGGCTTCGATCTGGCTCAGGTTCGGGCCGTCCTGAAGCGTGCGGGTGCCGCCCGGGCCGTTGACGATTGCCGCCTGGCGGGTGCGAATGCCGAGCTCGGTGCCGAGTTCGTCGTAGCTTTCGAGCTGCTTGCTGATCGAGCCGTCCGAGCCGCCGTTGTCTTCGAGGTAGCTCAACCATTCCGGCTCGTTGAGTTCCTCGATCCCGCCCGCCACCGAGTCGAGGTAGTCCTGGTCGATGCCGAAGCGTTCGGCCTCGCTCTGATTGCGGAAGAAGAGATAGGTGTACTGCCAGCCATAGCCCTGTGCCGCCGCCGCTTCCGCGCCGTAGAACCCAAGCTCCTGCGGGCTTTCGCTGACCGAGTAGTGCCGGTAGAGCAACTGCACGCCCCCCGGCCGCACATAGCCGTTGACCAGACCGGGGATCGTGCTTAGAAAGTCGTCACGGCAGCTCGAGCACTGCAGATCGTTGAAGATCTGGATCGAGACCGGGGCGTCGGAGGAGCCGAGCCGGTCACCTTCCTGGGGCACGCCGCCGAAGAGTTCCTGCGCTTCGGCGATGCCGGCAAGGCGAACGACGTCCCGGCCCGCCTTCTGGGTGGCGATGTTGACGATCGCGTAGCCGAGCGAGGCGATCGCAAGAGCGAGACCGAGAATCACCCATATTCGGCCGCGCCGAGGGATCGGCACGGCGACGGGCTCAGCTCCTCGATCGGGGACCGCGGCGGGCATCACGGCATTATCGCGACTCCGCATGCGGGGATTCCCGCAGACCTCGCTCATCCGTTTGACACGTCCGCCACGAGGGGTAAATATCTGCCTACCCAATTTCAACGACCTGGGAGGTCTGCCATGGCCAATCACCTCACCCCGTCCGAGCTTGCCGAGGAACTTCACATGAAGCGGCAGGAGGTGATCGGCAGATGCGTGCAGATGGGCGTGCCGATCTTCCACGGCCGCATCGACAAGTCGCTCTTTCAGAGCTCGCTGCGCAGCGGCCCGGTCCAGGGCCAACCGCAGCAGGCTCGCCCCAGCTGACTCTTAACTAGACTCCTTCCCCGCATGGAGCGGGGAACCAAATCGGCCACACTGGCGGACCTGCTGCCGCTCTCCGCCAGGCTCTACGGCGACGCCCCGGCCATCCGCTTCAAGCAAGGCGATGAATGGGTCGACCGCAGCTTCGACCAAGTGCTGGAGACGGTGCGCTCGCTCTCCCTTGGCCTGATCGATCTCGGTGTCGAGAAGGGCGACAAGGTCTCGATCCTCGCCAACACCCGCGCCGAGTGGACCTACTTCGACTTCGCCGCCCTCTCGGCCGGCGCCGTCGTCGTGCCGATTTACCAGACCAACTCGCCCGAGGAGTGCCAGTACGTGCTGGAGAACTCCGACGCCAAGATCGTCGTGGTCGAGGACGAGGAACAGATGGAGAAGGTCCGCGCCGTCCGCGACCAGCTGCCGCTGCTCGAGCAGGTCGTACGGATGACCGGCTCCAGCGAGGACGCGATCTCACTCGAAGCCCTGGCCGCCCGGGGCGACTCGCGCGACGCAGCCGAGTGGGAGGCCCGCTGGCGATCGGTCACGTCAGCTGACATCTGCACCTTCATCTACACCTCGGGCACCACAGGGCCGCCCAAGGGATGTGTGATCAGCCACGGCAACTACCGGGCAATGCTCGACATGGTGAACGAGGCCAGCGTGGTCGAGAGCGAAGACCTCACCTACCTCTATCTCCCCCTGGCTCACTCCTTCGCCCTGCTTATCCAGTTCGGCAGCTTCGACCTCGGCGCGACCCTCGCCTATTGGGAGCGCGACCCGCAGAAGATCCTCGCCAACCTGGCCGAGCTGAGGCCGACCTACTTCCCCTCGGTCCCGCGCATCTTCGAGAAGATCTACACCGCCGCCAGCAGCGGCATGGAGAAAGAGGGCGGCCTCAAGAAGGCGATCTTCAACTGGTCGATCGAGACCGGCAAGAAGATGCGCGACGCCGAACGAGCCGGCCGCAGACCGGGGTTCCTGCTGCGCAAGAGCTATGAGTTCGCCGACAAGCAGGTGCTCTCGAAGATTCGAGGCCTTTTCGGCGGCAACGTGCGCCTCGCCGTCTCCGGCGCCGCTCCGATAAGTCCCGAGATCCTGCGCTTCTTCGACGCCGCCGGCGTCCTCGTGCTCGAGGGATGGGGAATGACCGAGACCTCCACTGCGGCGACGATCTCTTCCCCCGAGGACTTCAAGGTCGGCACGATCGGCAAGCCCTTCCCGGGCTGCGAGGTGAAAATCGCCGACGACGGCGAGATCCTTGTCAAGGGGCCCAACGTCTTCCAGGGCTATTACAAGAACGAGGAGGCGACCCGCGAGACGATCGTCGACGGCTGGCTGCACACCGGCGACATCGGCGAGATCGACCCCGACGGTTTCATCAAGATCACCGGACGCAAGAAGGACATCATCATCACCGCGGGCGGCAAGAACATCACCCCGGCCAACCTCGAGAACGAAATCAAGCAGCACCCCCTCGTCTCCCAGTGCGTCGTCGTCGGCGACCGCAAGCCCTACCTGGTCGCCCTGGTAACGCTCGATCCTGAAGACGCGGTCGCCTATGCCAGGGAGCACGGCCTGCCGGAGGACCCCGCCGAACTCGCAAAAAATCCCGAGGTGCAAAAAGCGATCGAAGCCCACGTCGAGACGATCAACGAGAAGTTCGCCCGGGTGGAGCAGGTCAAGAAGGTCGCGATTCTGCCCCGCGACCTCTCGCAGGAAACCGGCGAGCTGACGCCGACGCTAAAGGTCAAGCGGGCCGTCGTCGCCAGCAAGCACGAGCAGGAGATAGAGAAGCTCTACGCGAGCTGAGGTTGGTGCTGGAGGGGGGTCGGTTGGCCAACGGCCCTCCCCCGGTTTTGGTTAGGAGGCCTCGCCTGATTGGCGCAGCAGCGTTGCTGTCGTCTGCTCGAGCACACGGCGCCAGGTCGAGTTCTGCTCGGGCTCCTCTTCGGAGGCCCGCTCGACGACGCGGCGCACCCTGCGCTCGGAGATCTCGAGGCCGTGGCGCTCGGCGATCTCCTTGAAGCGATCGTAATCCTGAGCCAGCGTGGCGGTAACCGATTCGAAGCCGTGACGGGCGATCCTCAGCCGGCGCGAGTAATCCATGATCGGCGTGCCGAACATCAGCTCGTCATTGGGCTCGGGCTCGACCAGGATGATGTCAACGCCGGGGTAGCGCTCCTGCCAGGCCTCGACCGCCTGGTGCAGTCGGGCGTGGGCGATCAGGCGGAAGGTCTGGTTGGCGATCGCCGGCAGCCCCATGTCGGAGACCCGGCGCACCCGGGTGCCGAAGACCGTCGGGATCGTCTTCTTGAAGTCATTGACGTAGGGGACGAGGGGGTTGACGACGACGATGAATTTGGCCCCCTTCTCAACGGCAATGTCGACATTGGTGGTCGAGCGAATGCCGCCGTCGACCAGTTGGCGGCCCTTGAGGTCGACCGGCTTGTAGACGAGCGGCAGGGTGGTCGAGCACTGCACCGCCTTGGAGACCGGCACGTCGTGCCAGCCCGCCTCGCCGAAGACGATCCGCTCGCAGGTGTCGAGGTCGGTTGCGGTGAGGTAGAGCTCTTTGTCGAGCAGGCGAAAGTCGTCGACTCGACCGTCTTCGGAGAGCGCCGCGGCCATGTAATCGGCGATTCCGCTACCCGAGTAGAAGCCGGTCGGCAGCGCCTCGGCGAGACCGACGCCGACGTCCATCGCCGAAAAGCGCCCCATTCGCACCAGGCTGCGAGCCAGCTCGAGCGTCCGCAGCGGCAGCATCGCC
Source organism: Solirubrobacterales bacterium (assembly GCA_036403515.1). GTDB lineage: Bacteria > Actinomycetota > Thermoleophilia > Solirubrobacterales > 70-9 > VRUE01. Next base: position 40,612 of record DASWQV010000087.1, on the reverse strand, counting down.
GACTTCTCGAGGAAACCGAGGTAGTTGGGCCGAAGCACCCTGCCGAGGTCGAGATCCTCGAGCTCAGAGGGAATGCGCCGGTTGATCACCTGCATCATTTCGTCGGGGGTGACGTCGTTGGCGAGCATCGCGGCGACGAACGAGCCGGCGCTGGTGCCGACGTACACGTCGAAGTTGTTGACGGTGCTGTTGACCGCGAGCAGGTCGAGGGCGCGGAGGGCGCCGATCTCATAGACGCCGCCGGTAAAGCCGCCGCCGCCGAGGACGAGGGCGGTCTTCGATGGGCGCTTACGACTGCGGCGTCGTCGCGGTTGCGACTCTATGTCCACAACTTTGCCCATAAACATGCATTATCTCACCAAGTGAGGCGGACCCATGCAATTTCGGCCGCGCTCTGTGCGCTGCTCGTGCTCCTTCTCTTCTCAGCGGCGGCACAGGCGGCCAGCCGCGGAGCGCTCTGCGCGAGCCTGCGAGCGCGGCTCGTGCACGGCGGCGGCAGCGCCAGCGGCCTTCTCGTCATCAACGGCGAAACCGGTGCCCCCGTCTGCGCCCGTGCCGCCGCCAAGCCGCGCCCGCTGGCCTCGAACATGAAGCTGTTCACGACCTCGACCGCGCTTTCGCGACTTGGGCCACAATCGCGAATCCCGACCCTTCTCGAGACCGACGGCGGGGCCGACCGCAACGGTGTCCTCCACGGCAATCTCTACCTAATCGGCGGCGGCGACCCCGCCCTCGCCACACCGTCGTTCTACAGGCGTTTCCTGGGCGGTTTGGGAACCAATCTTTTTCTTTTGAAGCGAGCGGTCCGCGAAGCCGGGATCCGCTCGGTCACGGGCCGCCTCTACGCTGACGACGGCGTCTTCGACCGCCTGCGCGGCGTCGCCGACTCCGGCTACGCGACCAGCTCTGAAATCGGTCCGCTTTCGGGGCTCGACTTCGACTCCGGCTACGCCAGCGCCAGCGCCAGCGCCTTTGCCACCGATCCCGCCGAAACCGCCGCGGAGACACTGGCGCAATCGCTGCGCGGAGCCGGTGTCCAGATCTCCACCGACGTGGGGCTTGGCACGGCGCCGCCCTTCAGCACGGAGCTGGCCCGGATCGAATCGCCGCCGCTCACCGAAATAGTCAATACCACCAACGTCTATTCCGACAACCACTTCGCCGAGATGCTGATCAAGCTGCTCGGCGCCCGTTTCGGCGGCTCCGGCAGTACCGCGGCGGGAGCGCAGGTGGTCGAGCAGTTCGCGCGCGGCCATGCCTCGGGCGTGCACGCGGTCGACGGCTCCGGGCTGACCCGCTCCAACCGAGCCTCCCCCAAACAGGTTGTCGGCCTGCTCAAATCGATGCGCAACAACGCAGTCGGCGACGAATTCATCCAGGATCTCGCCCTTGCCGGTCACGAGGGAACCGTCGCCGATCGAATGCACGGCACCGCCGCCTACGGCCGCTGCCGGACCAAGACGGGCACCCTGACCGGAGTGAGCAATCTCTCCGGCTACTGCTTCAACCGCAGCGGCAAGCTGATGATCTTCTCGATCCTGATGGCCAGTGTGCACGACATATACCTCGCCCACTACGAGCAGGACCAGATAGCCGCCGGCGTTGCGAGGTACTGAAGCCTCGCGCGGACGCCTAGAATCGGTTGTCGTGCGCGTGCTTCTCACCAACGACGATGGGATTACAGCTCCTGGGCTGCAGGCGGCTCGACGGGCTCTTCGGGAGATCGAGGGGGTCGAGATCGATGTGATCGCTCCTGACTCGAATCGCAGCGCCACCGCGCGGAGCATCACCACGCGATCGCCGCTGATGGTCGAGGAGGTCGAGTTCGGTGACGGGGACAAGGGCTATGCGACGGATGGGACGCCGGTCGATTGCGTGCGCTTCGCCGAGCTCGGCTTGGTCGGCCACCGGCCGGACCTGATCGTCTCCGGAATCAACCATGGCGCCAACCTCGGCGATGACATCACCTACTCGGGGACGGTTGCGGCGGCCTTCGAGGGGATCGTGCTCGGCATCCCGGCCGTGGCGATCTCCCAGCAATCCTCCGGTGGAGGCATGGGCTACGTCAGCGGTCGCTTCGACTTCGAGTTCGTGGCCTCCTTCACCGCTGAGCTCGTGCGGCAGTTGATCTCCGAGCCGATGCCGGAGGCGACTCTGATCAACGTCAACTGCCCGGCCGGGGAGCCAGAGGGAATCGAGGTGACCAAGCTGGGCAAACGCATCTATAACGACGAGCTGAAGCTGATCGGCGAGGGCGACGGTCGCCGCCACTATGAGATCTACGGTTGGCAGCCCGGCTATGAGGAGGTTGAGGGCACCGACCTCAACGCGGTGGCGCAGAGACGGATCTCGGTGACGCCGATCCACTTCGACCTCACCGACCACGGCGGTCTCGAGCGGTTGCGTGGCTGGGGTTTCGACGAGATGCTGGCGGCGAGCGCCCCGACCTCGGTGTGAGCGCGGCAGCGCCCGGGAAGCGCGCCGAGCAGCTGCGCCAGGAGCTGGCGGAGCACAACCGCCGCTACTACGTCCTCGACGATCCCCTCATTGGCGACGATGAGTACGACGCCCTGCTCGATGAGCTGCGCGCGATCGAGGCCGAGCATCCCGAGCTGCGCACTCCCGACTCGCCGACCCAGCGGGTCGGGGCGCCGCCGCTCGACCGCTTCGCTCAGGTCGAGCATGCCGAGCCGATGCTCTCGCTCGGCAACGCCCGCAACGAGGAGGAGCTGCGGGCCTGGGAGACCCGGGTCCGCAATCACCTCAAACGCCTCGACATCAACGCTGCCGATTTCAGCTATACGACCGAGCCGAAGATCGATGGGCTGGCGATGTCGCTCACCTATGAGAACGGCGTCTTCACCCGCGGCGCCACCCGCGGCGACGGCAGGGTCGGCGAGGACGTCAGCCAAAATTTGCGCACGATCGGGGCGATCCCGCTGCGGATCAGCGACGCTCCGGAGCTGGTCGAGGTTCGCGGCGAGGTCTACCTGCCGATCGCTGACTTCAAGGCCCTGAACGAACGCCGCGCCGAGGCCGGCGAACCAACCTTCGCCAACCCCCGCAACTCCGCGGCCGGCTCGATCCGCCAGCTCGACCCGGCGCTGGCCGCCGAACGGCCGCTTTCGGTCTGGTGCTACGGGATCGGGGCGACCCGCGGTCTCGACCTCGCCACTCACTCGGCCGAGGTCGAGTGGCTGGCCGAGCGGGGCTTCAAGGTCAACCCTGACACCGATCACCATTCCGATGTCGACTCGGTGGTCGAACGCTGCCACTGGTGGGAGGAGCGCCGCGATGAGCTCGACTACGAGATCGACGGCGTCGTGGTCAAGATCGACGAGCGAGCGCTGTGGAGGGAGCTGGGAGTCGTCGGCCGCGAGCCGCGCTGGGCGATCGCCTGGAAGTTCGCCCCGACGACGGCGACGACGAAGCTGCTCGACGTCGTCTGGAACGTCGGCCGCACCGGCCACCTGGTCCCTTTCGCGATGCTGGAGCCGGCTCAGGTCGGCGGCGTTACGGTCTCCACCGCCACCCTGCACAACGAGGAAGACCTCGCGCGTAAGGACGTCCGGGTCGGCGACGAGGTAGTCGTGATGAGGGCCGGCGACGTGATCCCGCAGGTGGTCTCACCTTTGCTGAGGCGTGGGAAAGGCGTGCGTCGCTGCGGCAAACCCAAACCGCCGAAGAAATGCCCGGCCTGCGGCACGCCGACGGTAAAGCCCGAGGATGCCGTATTCACGATCTGTCCCAACCGTGCCGGCTGCCCTGGCCAGGCATTCCAGCACGTCAAGCACTTCGTCAGCAAGGGAGCCATGGACATCGATGGCCTCGGCGAGAAGCAGGCGATGCGCTTCCTTCAGGAAGGCCTGATCGACGACGTCGCCGGCATCTACGAGCTGAGCGAGGAGCAGCTGAACGGCCTCGAGGGCTTCGCTGAGATATCGGCCCGCAACCTCGTGGCGGCCATCGAGGCCTCGCGCTCGCGGCCGTTCAAGCGCGTCCTCTACGCCCTCGGCCTACCCGGCGTCGGCTTCGTGACGGCGGAGGCGCTGGCCGACCACTTCGGCTCGATCGATGCGCTGCATACCGCGGACCCGGAGCTGATCGAGGAGGTCGAGGGAGTTGGGCCGATCATGGCGGTCCAAATCGCCGAGTCGCTGGGAGACGAGCGCACCTGGGAGCTGGTCGAAAAGCTGCGCGAAAAGGGGCTGCGCCTCGAGCAGGATCCTTCCGAACGGCGTGCCGGCGGCGGCCCCATGGAAGGCAAGACACTGGTCCTAACGGGCACCCTCGCCAACCTCACACGCGAGGAGGCGGCGGCCCTGATCAAGTCGGCCGGGGGCAAGGTCGTCAACTCGGTCTCGAAGAAAACCGACTACGTCGTTGCGGGTGAGAACCCCGGCTCGAAGTTGGCCAAGGCCGAGAAATTCGAGACCGAGGTTCTCGACGAACCTGGCCTGCTGAGGTTGGTGGGCGGCCCTGGCGCGGGCACCTCCCGCCCTGACAAATGACGCGCTAATGAGCGCGTCATTTTGAGTATCCGTCAGTTCGGGAGGTGCCCGCGCCAGGGCCGCGTATCGCTGCATACTGCTCGGCGATGACCAGCGTGCGGGTGGAGCTTGAATATGACGGAGCCGGTTTCAAGGGCTGGGCGAAACAGGCGGGGCTGCGAACTGTGCAGGGGGAAGTCGAGACGGCGCTGGCCACGGTGCTGCGAGAACCGGTGGAGCTGACAGTGGCCGGACGCACCGACACGGGCGTTCACGCGCGGGGGCAGGTGGCGAGCTTCGTCACCGCGACCGAGGTCCCTGGGGACTTGGCGCGGCGGGCAAATGGCCTCGGCCCCCGCGACATAGCAATCACAGCCGCGGCGGTGGCCGAGGACGGATTCGATGCCCGCCGCGATGCGGTCTCCCGCACCTATCGCTACCGGCTGCTGACCCGCAGCTCATCGAGCCCTTTCGAGCAGGGCCGCTCCCTCTGGTGGCCCCACAGGGTGGACCGTGAAGCCCTGGATGCCTGTGCCAAGGCCGTTCTGGGCATGCACGACTTCACGGCTTTCACCCCAACCCAGACCGACCACGTCCACTTCCACCGCAAAATCCTCGCCGCTCAGTGGACCCAGGAAGACGACATTCTCGCGTTCGACGTGACGGCCGATGCCTTCATGCGCAGCATGGTCAGAGTCCTAGTAGGAACAATGCTCGACGTCTCCTCAGGCCGCCAATCCCTCCCGAACTTCGAAGCTCTCCTAAAAGGCGCCTCGCGTTCCGAAGCAGGCGAAACAGCTCCCCCCCACGGCCTGTACCTCGAATCCGTCAGCTACCCGTAGCCGACTTTGACCCACTTCTGTGGTGGTCAATATCGGAAGCGCTTCGAGCGAGGGCGGATGTCTTCTCGAACGGGCGGATACTCAAAACGCCGGCCTCATTAGGCCGGCGTTGTCCGGGCGAGAGGACATCCGCCCTCGCTCGTCCTAGACCAACTCGAGATAGACCATCTCGGTCGAGTCCGAACGCCTCGGGCCCAACTTGACGATCCGGGTATAGCCACCGGGCCGCTCAACGTAACGAGGCGCGACCTCCTCAAACAGCTTGTGCACGATGAACTTGTCGTTGTGCAACGTAGCCAGGGCCTGCCGCCGAGCGTGCAAATCGCCACGCTTGGCAAGGGTGATCAGCTGCTCGACCTCGGGCTTGACCGCCTTGGCCTTGGCCTGACTGGTCTTGATCCGCTCGTGCTCGATCAGCTGCTTGGAGAGGTTCGAGAGCAGTGCCTCGCGATGCGCCGCGTCGCGGCTCAGCTTGTTTCGCTTCTTGCGGTGACGCATCGCTCTGCTTCAGCTCCCCGCTCAGTCTCCCTGAAGGTCGAGGCCGCGTGCGTGCAGGGTCTCGATCACTTCCTCGATCGACTTTGAGCCGAAGTTGGGAATCGCGTTCAACTCCGAGCGCGTCTTGCGGACCAGGTCACCGACCGTCTGCACCCCCGCCCGCTTCAGGCAGTTATAGGAACGGACACCGAGCTCGAGCTCCTCGATCAGGATCTCGTCGAGACCGTTGTTGCTGGCGACGCCGTCGCCAGCCGGGCCCGGCAATACGTCCGGTGCGCGGGTCGCGATCGGCTCACGCGCGGTCAGCTCCTCGACCCGGTCGGCGTCGGTGAAGATCGCCAGGCTCTTGATCAGGATCTCGGAGGCCTCGCGCAGCGCCGCCCCTGGCTCGATCGAGCCGTCGGTTTCGAGGTCGAGGGTCAGCTTGTCGAAGTCGGTGCGCTGGCCGACACGGGCCGTCGCCACCGCGTAGGAAGCGCGGCGAATCGGCGAGAAGATCGAGTCGATCGGGATCACGCCGATCGGCTGCTCGTCGGACTTGTTCTCATCGGCCGGCGAGTAGCCGCGGCCGCGGCCGATCGTCAGGTAGATCTCGAGCTTCGTTTTCTTCTCGAGCGTCGCAATCGGCGCCTCGGGGTTGAGGATCTCGACGCCGGAGGGCAGGTCGATGTCCTTTGCCCTCACCTCACCGGGGCCGGTGGCAACCAGCGGCGCCTCGACCTCGTCGGCATCGGTGTGCATGCGCACGACTAGATCCTTGAGGTTGAGAACGATGTCGGTGACGTCCTCCTTGACACCTGGCACGGTCGAGAACTCGTGGGCTACGCCCTCGATGCGGACGCTGGTGACGGCGGCGCCTCCCAGCGAAGAGAGCAGAACTCGACGGAGGCTGTTGCCGAAGGTGTAGCCAAAGCCCTTGTCGAGCGGCTCGACGGTGAAGGTGCCGCGGCGATCGTCCAGCTTCTCAGAGGTGATGCGAGGGACCTGAAAATCAGTGGTCATGTGTTCCTTGCGTATGCGTGTTCAGAAACAGAGTCCGGTTACTTGGAATACAGCTCGACGATCAGCTGCTCCTGCACCGGTGCCGAGATCTCCGCGCGCTCGGGGTAGCGCAGGACCTTGGCGGTAAGGGAGTCGTGGTCAGCCTGCAGCCAGGCCGGCACGGTGGAGACGAGCTCCGTTGCCTTGCGAATCGTGTCGCCGGCGGACGAGCTCGACTTGATCGAGATCACGTCCTCGGGACGCACCTGGTAGGAGGGAATGTCGACCCGGCGACCGTTGATCAGCCAGTGGCCGTGGCGGATCAGCTGGCGCGCCTGGCGCCGGGAGGCGGCAAAGCCAAGCCGTACCAGCACATTGTCGAAGCGTGACTCGAGCAGGCGCAGCAGGTTCTCGCCGGTGACGCCCTCCTGGCGGGAGGCCTTGTCGTAATAAGCGCGAAACTGCTTCTCCAGCACCTGGTAGTAGCGGCGGGTCTTCTGCTTCTCGCGCAGCTGCAGCCGGTACTCCGACTGGCGCATGCGGCCACGGCCATGCTCGCCGGGCGGGTAGGAGCGACGCTCGACCCCGCACTTGTCGGTGAAGCAGCGCTCGCCCTTGAGGAAGAGCTTCTGGCCCTCGCGACGGCACTGCTTGCACTGTGCGCCGGTATCGCGGGCCACTAGACGCGCCTCCGCTTCTTCGGACGGCAGCCGTTGTGGGCCTGGGGCGAAACGTCCTTGACCGTGGTGACGTCGAGGCCCGCCGCCTGCAGCGAGCGGATCGCCGTCTCGCGGCCGGACCCCGCGCCCTTGGCGAAGACCTCGACCTTCTCGAGACCGTGTTCCATCCCCTTCTTGGCGGCGGCGTCGGCGGTCACCTGGGCGGCGAACGGCGTCGACTTGCGTGAGCCTTTGAACCCGGCCGAGCCGGCCGACTCCCAGGCGATCACGTTGCCCTCGGTGTCGGTCAGGGTGACGATGGTGTTGTTGAAGGAAGTCTTGATGTGCGCCTGCCCGTAGGTGACGTTCTTCTTGACGCGACGCCGGGAGCGCCCTTTGGCGGGTTTTTTCGCAGCGGCCACGTTCTCCCCTATTTCGCCGTCGGCGCCTTGCGCTTGCCGGCGACGCTCATCCGGCGGGGGCCCTTGCGGCCGCGCGCGTTGGTCTTGGTCCGCTGGCCGCGGACGGGTAGCCCACGACGGTGGCGCAGGCCCCGATAGGAGCCGATCTCCATCAGTCGTTTGACGTCCTGGGAGCGCTCGCGACGCAGGTCGCCCTCGACCTCGCGCTGGTCGACCGCCTCGCGGAGGCGCATCACCTCGTCCTCGGTGAGGTCTTTGACCATCGTGTTGGGGTCGACTTTGGCCTCAACGAGAATTTTCTGCGCCGTGGAGCGCCCTATGCCAAAGATGTAGGTGAGCCCTATTTCGACGCGCTTGCCGACCGGAACGTTGACGCCTGCGATACGTGCCATCGCCCTAGCCCTGACGCTGCTTGTGACGCGGGTTCTGGCAGATCACCAAGACCGCGCCGTGGCGGCGGATGATCTTGCACTTTTCGCACATCGGCTTTACAGAAGCTCTGACCTTCATCGCTCCGGGTCTCGTATCGACTACAGGACTCCTGCACATCCCAGGAGTTGGACGGCAGGCACGAACAGTGGCCCGCGTGGGCCGACCGAGAAAGATAGCAGGGGCGGTGCTTCGGGGCGGGGCCGTCCGAAGGGCCGGGGCGCCCTTCCAAAACACTCAAGCGCGGCTCCTGCCGCGCGTTTTGGAAGGGGGTACCGACGGCGCCCCAACCACCACCGTCCTACTGCGGCAGCTTCTGGCTCAACGCGACCACCTGCTGGAACGTCGGGCGATTTTGGAAAGGAAAGGGCCCAAGGTCTATGCCCGAGGTGACCTGGGGGCGGTTTTGGTCGAAGCAGTACGGCTGGGGGTTGCTGGCGCACTTGCCGTTTCCGCCACCGTAGAGCGCCGCGGGAGTGACCTTCAGCGCCTGAGCGAGGCTGCGTTGGAGGGCTTGGCGGCAGCGTTTCTTCGAGCCCTGACCGCAGTAGATGCGGCTGTAGGGAGCCTTTGGGCGGGGACCGAAGAGGTCGCGAAGGTCCTTCGACGCGTAGCCCCACCAGCCGTCGAAGAAGTCCGGCGCGTCGGGGGAGCCGCCGGTGTGGTCGCCGATCGCGATCATCCCCTGCAGCCGCTCGAACGCCTTCCTTCCCAGCGTCGGTTTGAACTCTGCCGCGACGAGCTTCGGCCACCAGGCGTCCATCAGCTCGACTGCCGAGGTTTCCTCATCGACTCCGTCGCGGTCGAGATCGCGGCGGTGGGCGCCGGCCTCGTGCCAGGCGCGAAGGACCGCCAGCGCTTTGCGCGACGCCGCCTGCTTTGGCCTGCCGATCGCCTTCAAGATCGCCGGCAGCAAGCGGTAGCCGCGCAGGTCCTGGGTCGCCGGTTCGGCCATCGCTTGAACCAGCTGGGCGATCGTCATCCGGCGTTTGCCGCGGGTGCCGGCCCGAACCTTGTCGGAGATCATCTGCACCCGGTGCACGGGCCCGTAGTCGTACTGGTCATCGGCGGCGCCCCATTCCGGCGCCTGCTTGTTGTTCCAGGAGACGAGGAAGGGCGGGTCGACGGCTTGCGGATGCTTGGCGAAGGGCAGGAAGTCGGCGGTCTGGCTGGCTGGCTTGAAGCCCTTCCAGTCGTATCGGCCGGTGCCGAGCACGGGAAAATCGGGGGAGGTGCCCTGCCGCTGTGGCATCGCTCCCGATAGCGCGTAGGCGATGTGTTCGGAGTCGGTGTAGGCCCAGTTGAAGAGGAAGTTGATGTGCGAGATGGCTTTCTTGAATCCGGCGGGCCCGGCGACGACGCCCGGTTCGTTGAGCTGACCGAAGCCGATCACCGAGTCGGGCTCGTGGAAGTAGGTGCTGCGCTGATGGACGAAGGCGACCCTGCGCCCGTGCACCTTGCCGCGAGCGAAGACGATGCCGTGCACGGTGCGGTAGGAGGTCAGGGTCTGCGCGCCGGCTTCGGTCGAGTCGATCGCGTTCGGAAGCCAGCTCTCGGTCCGGACCAGCTGTTCCATCGGCTTGCACTTGCCGCGGTAGACGTAGTGGAACTTGTCGCGGCAGAGCACCTCGGCGAAGGTGTCGACGTTGTCGGAGGTCGCCGTCGTCGCGCTCCAGGCGTAGTCGCGGCCATGGCCGAGCTCGACGTAGAGGTTGACGCCGGCGAAAGCGGCGCCGCGGGCGTCGATGCCGGGCCCATGCAGGTCCTCCTCCATCAGGATCTGGGGGATGAAGTAGCCGACCTGGGGACCCATCACGGCGATCGGGTGGCCGGTCGCCGAATGCTTGGCGGAGACCAGCTCCCAATTGGAGGCGTGACCGCCTTCGCCCAGGCCGCGCTCGATCGCGGCGCCGAAGCTGCCGGCCGCGCCGGCGCTTCCACTCGAAGCTGTCGCGACCGGAGGTTCGCGGACCGAGCCGGGATCGGGCAGCGCCAGCCCGCGCTTGGCGAAGGCGCTGCGGGTCTCATAGGGGAAGGGACGGGAGATCGTCGTCGGCGCTTCGGGGTCGTTCTTCGAGCGGAACCCGAGCCACGCCCTGCGGCCGGCCTTGGCTCCGAAGCGGTCGAGGAAAGACTGCATGGTCAAGGCCGAGTTCAGCTCGCCTCCACCGCCGCGTCCGAAGATGCCGCCGATCAGCGAGGCGATCGCGACGACGTCGGTCGGCTTCCAGGCTTCCATCGGCTTGTTCAGCAGCGCGTACTCCCCCGGCTTCAGCGCCGGATTGGTGCTCGCGGCGGCGATGTAGGCGTTGATCCCGTCGACGTAGCTCTGCACGTCCTCGTCGGCCTGCAGACCGATCGGCCCATACTGCCGGGGCATCGCATCGAGCTGTTTCTGCAGATCAGCTTCCGTGTACGGCGCAAAGCCCCACTGGGAAGCGTCAGCCTCGGCATTGGCGCCACCGAGGAACGCGGCCAGTTCGGCGCGACCGGTATGGCGCAGCACGTCCATCAGGAAGAGCCGGTCGGCGGCGCCCGCATAGCCGGCGCCGAACATCGTGTCGGCACGCGTATCGCCGTAGATATGCGGCACCCCGTAGGCGGAGTCCCGGATGATCGTCGTGCCGGCACGGGGCTCGATCGTCGAGGCGACTTCGCCCGGTGGCACGCCAAAGGTTGCGTCCTTGAAGTAGTTGGGGACTTTCTCGTCGCTGAGCTCGGGTGCTCCATATACGAGGTTTTCGTAGAGCGGCTGCTGGTCAGCGAAGTGGGGCGGCACCGTGCCAAGGCCGCGGAAGGAGAAGATCTGGCTGAGCGTGTCGAGGCCGTTCTCGCCTGGCGGCAGCACGTTGCGAAAGCCGCCTGCGTCGTTGGCGCCGTAAGGCTGCGGCGCGGCCCGAGCAACCGGCGCGACTAGTAGGACGAGGAACAACGCGAAGGCAGTGAGGCGAGTGAACGAGCGAATCAAGACTCCTCCTGTTTGTTGCGGCGCCCCCACCGCTCCTTGAGCATACCCCGCAGGTGGTGCTGACTAATCCTCTTCGTGCCAGGGGGTCAAGATTCGAGGCCCGTCAGCGGTGACGGCAACGGTGAACTCGAAGTGGGCGGCCAGCGAACCGTCCTGGGAGTAGACCGCCCAACCGTCCTCGCCCATCCGCACCAGCGGACCGCCGGCGTTGACCATCGGCTCGATCGCCAGCACCGTTCCCTCCTCCAGCACCGGTCCCTTGCCCGGCGTGCCGAAGTTGGGCACCTGTGGGTCCTCGTGCATCTCCCGACCGATCCCATGACCGACCAGCGTTCGAATGATCGAGAGGCCTTCGATCTCCACGGCCCGCTGGATCGCGGCCGATACGTCGCCCAGCCGGTTTCCGGGCTGCATCTGCTCGATCCCGGCAAACAGCGAGGCCTTGGTCACATCGAGCAGCTTGCGCGCCTCCGGGTCGATTGGGCCGATCGGCACCGTCATCGCCGCGTCAGCGACCCAGCCGTCCTTGATCACGCCCACATCCACCGACAGGACATCGCCGCGCTTGAGCCCATAGGCACCTGGGATTCCATGGACGACCATCGAGTTTGGCGAGGCGCAGATCGAGGCCGGGAAGCCGCGGTAGCCCTTGAAGGCTGGCTCGGCGCCCTGTGAGCGAATCAGCTTCTCGGCCGCCACGTCCAATTCCTCGGTCGTTACTCCAGGACGGGCCTTGGCGGCGAGCATGTGCAGGCAGCGAACTAGGATCTCGCCGGCGGCCGCCATCTTGTCGAGCTGCTCGGGAGACTTCTTGACGATCATTCTGTACACAGGCTAGATCGCCTCATCGGCCTCAAGGCGCAGCGTCGCCAGAGTGCGGCGGATCTCCTCGCCGACCTGGTCCGGCGAAGCCGAGCCGTCGATCCGCCGCAGCAGGCTCTGGTTGTCGTAGTGCTCGATCAGCGGCGCGGTCTTGCTGTGGTACTGGTCGAGCCGGTGGCGGATCACCTCGGGCTTGTCATCGTCGCGGACGATCAGTTCGCTGCCGTCGATGTCACAGGCCCCGTCGCGCTGGGGTGGGCTGAACTCGACGTGGAAGACGTGGCCGTTCTCCACACAGGTGCGGCGGCCGCCGAGCCTGCGCACGACCTCCTCGTCGCTGACGTCGATCAGCAACACCGAGGTCAGCCGCCGGCCCAGCTCGGCCAGCCTTGCCGCGAGCGCCTCGGCCTGGGGGGCCGTGCGCGGGAAGCCGTCGAGGATGAACCCATCGGCCGCCTCGGCGGAGTCGATCCGCTCGCCGATCATGCCGACGATCACCTCATCGGGCACGAGGTCGCCGCGGTCCATGTAGTCCTTCGCCGCCCGTCCGAGCTCCGTTCCCTCGCGCACCGCTGCCCGCAGGATGTCCCCGGTCGCGTAGTAGGGCAACTCCAGCTCCTCCTGCAGGCGCTCACCCTGCGTGCCCTTGCCGCTGCCGGGAGGCCCTAGGAGTACGAGATTCAGCTCAGCCATAGCTTTCCGATGTTTGAAATTGAGTTGAGGGCGCGAAAACCAAGCAGATCGGGGGATGCAGGAGGGCGACGAGGGGGCGCACTTTTTGTGCGTGACGCGAGGAGCCCGACCGAAGACCCCGATATGCGCCGGTTTGCAGCGCCCTCAAACTATTTCAGGAAGCCCTCGTAATTTCGCATCATCAGCTGCGCCTCGAGCTGCTTCACGGTTTCGAGCGCTACGCCGATCACGATCAGGATCGAGGTGCCGCCGAAGAAGAAGTTGGCGGAGGTCTGGCTGATCAGAATCGTCGGCAGCGCCGCCACCGCCCCTAGGTAGAGAGCTCCGGGGAAGGTCAGCCGGGAGAGGATGCGGTCGAGGTACTCCGCCGTCGGGCGGCCTGGCCGCACGCCGGGGATGAAGCCGCCGTACTTCTTCAGGTTGTCGGCCTGGTCAACCGGGTTGAAGGTCACCGCCGTATAGAAGTAGGTGAAGATGACGATGAAGAAGACCTCGCCGACAACATAGGCCCAGGTGTTCGGGCCGACGAAGGCGGCGAAGTCAAGCGCCGCCGGCGTATTGAGCAGCTGCCCGATCGTCGCCGGGAAAGCCATTATCGAGGCGGCGAAGATGACCGGGATGACGCCGGCCATGTTGACCCGCAGCGGCAGGTAGGTCGAGCCGCCGGAGGTCATTTTGCGCCCGACGACGCGTTTGGCGTACTGGACGGGGATCCGGCGCTGGCCCTCCTGGACGAAGACGATCGCGACGATCACGGCGAGAGCGATGAACGGCATCATCACGACGAAGACCTGGTCGGGACTGGACCACCAGGCCTGGATCCCGTGCGGCAGGCCGGAGACGATCGAGGCGAAGATCATCAGCGAGATCCCGTTGCCGATCCCACGTTGCGTGATCAGCTCGCCGAGCCACATCAGCAGCGTGCAGCCCGCGGTCAGCGAGATCACGATCAGCAGCACCTTGGCGCCGGTCAGGTTGCCGAGCAGGTTTTCGCCACCGGCCTGCTTGCCGAAGGAGCGGAAGAGGAAGACGTAGCCGAAGGACTGGGCGAAGGCCAGGCCGACGGTGAGGTAGCGCGTGTACTGAGTGATCTTCTGCTGTCCGACCTCGCCTTCTTTCTGCAGCTTCTCCAGTGAGGGCAGGACCACGGTCAGCAGCTGCAGGATGATCGAGGCCGTGATGTAGGGCATGATCCCCAGCGCAAAGAGCGAGAGGCGCGAGAGGCTGCCCCCCGAGAAGGTATTGAGGAATCCCAGCACACCGGCGCCGCCGAAGTTGCTCTGCACTTCCTTAACGGCGTCAAGGCTCACCCCGGGGGCCGGGATATATGCGCCGAGCCGGTAGAGCAAGAGCATCGCCGCGGTGAAGGCGAGCTTCTTGCGAATGTCGGCGACGCTGAAGGCGTTCGCAATGGTCCGGAGCATTAGGGCTCCAGAGTGTGGCAGGAACCGCCCGCCGCTTCTATCTTCTCCTTGGCGGCAGCACTGAAGCCATGCGCACGGACCGTCAGCTTCTTCGAAATCTCTCCGCGGGCGAGGATCTTCACGGGGTCGGAGCGCTTGGCGAGGCCCTTCTCCTTCAGGGTCTCCGGGGTCACCTCGGCGTCGGCGTCGAAACGCTCATCGAGGTCGGCCAAGTTGATCGGCTGCGACTTCGTCCTGAAGTTCTCGAACGGCATCGACTTCTTCATGTGCGGCCCGCGAAGCTTTCGCATCCGCATGTGGATCGGGTTCTGCCCACCTTCGTAGCCGATCTTCTGTTTGGAGCCAGAACGCGAGCCCGCGCCCTTGTGCCCGCGTCCGGATGTCTTGCCCAGCCCGGAACCCTCGCCGCGACCAATCCGCTTTCGCGGCCTGCGCGACCCAGGCTTGGGCCTCAAGTTATGCAGCCCGATCTCCTCGGACCGAGGCGTCTCGTCCGCCATCAGGAGCTCACCTCAACCAAGTGGGAGACGACATGAAGCTGTCCCTGCAACTGAGGACTGTCTTTCCGCTCCACGGTCTTGCCAATCCCGCCCAAACCCAGCGCCTTCAAAGTCGCTTTCTGATTCGGATTCGCGCCATTGAGAGACCGAACCTGCTTGATAGTCACAGCGCTCACGAAGCACCATCCGCCGTCGGAACCTCGGGAGCTTTCTCCTCCGCAGCAGGCGTCTCCGCAGCGGCAGAAGCCTTCTCCGCCGGAGTGTCGGTCTCGGCAGCAGGCTTCGCCTCAGCGGCAGCGAACTCCTCAGCTTTCACCTCGGACGTCTCGTCCGCGGGTGGCGTGGAGGAGGGGACGTCGCCCGCAGCTTGCGTGGACGAGGAGTCCTCTGCCGCGACAGGACCCGCAGCCGAGCCGTTCGAACTAACCCCAAGTACCTGCGAAACCGTCAGACCGCGCAGCTCAGCAACCTCCTCAGGCCGACGGAGCCGGATCAGCCCGTCCATAGTCGCCTTCACGAGGTTGATTGGATTCTGCGTCCCAATGCTCTTGGTAAGGACGTCCTTGACGCCCCCCAGCTCGAGCACCGCGCGCACGCCGCCGCCGGCGATCACGCCGGTGCCTGGGCTGGCCGGCCGCAGAACCACGTGGCCCGCGCCGTAGCGACCGATGATCTTGTGGGTGATCGTCTGGCCGTATTTCGGGATCCGGATCAGGTCCTTGCGGGCGTTCTCGACGCCCTTCTGGATCGCCAGGGGGACCTCGCGGGCCTTGCCGTAGCCGATCCCGACAACGCCCTCTTCGTCGCCGACCGCAACCAGAGCGGTGAAGGAGAAGCGCCGGCCGCCCTTGACCACCTTGGCGACGCGGTTGATCTCGATCACACGCTCCTGCAGGTCGAGCCCACGCGGGCTCACCGTCTCGACGTTGGTTGTGTCCATTCCCTTCATAAGCGAGCGGTCAAGGTAGCGAACTGGCGCTAGAAGACCAGGCCCCCCTCTCGCGCCCCTTCGGCGAGCGCCTTGACCCGGCCGTGGTACTGGTAACCGCCGCGATCGAAGACGCAGGTCTCGACGCCGGCCGCCTTGGCGCGCTCGGCCAGCAGCTCTCCAGCCCGCTTGGCCTGCTCGCTCGCGGTCAGCTTGCGCAGGTCCGGCTCGATCCAGTTGACCGCGGCCACCGTGTGGCCTTTGTCGTCGTCGATCAGCTGCGCAAAGATGCCGCGATTGGAGCGGTAAACGGACAGGCGCGGCCGTTGCGTCGTGCCGGTGACCCTGGCGCGAACGCGGCGGCGGCGGCGTAGGCGGCGCTGGCGCTTGGTGACGAGCGTCATGCGCGCTTACCCACCTTGCGCGCGACGTGCTCGCCGCGGTAGCGGATTCCCTTGCCCTTGTATGGCTCCGGTGGACGGCGCTTGCGGATGTCTGCGGCGACCTGCCCGACGAGCTGCTTGTCGATCCCCCGCACGATGATTTCGGTCGGCTGCGGGACCTCGAAGTCAATCCCATCAGGGGCCTCGATCGAGACCGGGTGCGAATAGCCAAGTGCCAACTCCAGATTTTTGCCCTTGAGCTGCGCGCGGTAGCCGACGCCCTGGATCTCCAGCCGCTTCTCAAAGCCGTCGGTGACGCCCTCGACCATGTTTGCGATCAAGCTGCGGGTGAGCCCGTGAAGAGCGCGGTGCTCGCCCCGATCGGTGGGTCGCGCGACGGTCAAGGCGCCCTCGGACTGCTCGACCTTCATATCGGTCGAGAGCGCCTGGGCAAGCGCGCCCTTGGGGCCCTTGACCGCTACGAGGCCAGGGGCGATCTCGACCGTAACGGCCTCGGGCACGGGGATGGGCTTTCTTCCGATCCGGCTCATGGGTCGATCACCAGACGTATGCGACGACCTCGCCGCCGACGCCCTTTGCCTTTGCTTCATGACCGGTCATCACCCCGACCGAGGTGCTGACGATCGCGGTGCCGGTGCCGCCGTCAACCCGCGGCACCTGTTTGTGATCGACGTAACGACGCCGGCCCGGGCGCGAGATGCGCTCGAGGCCGAGGATCACCGGCCGGCGATCCTCCGTGTACTTGAGGCGGATCTTGATCGCCTCGCCGACGGCCGCCGGCTGGCGCTGGAAATCGAGGATGTAGCCCTGCTCCTTGAGGATCCGTGACATCTCCACCTTCAGTCGCGAAGCTGGAATCTCCACATCGTCATGGCCGGAGCCAAGCGCGTTGCGAATCCGGGTCAGGTAATCGGCTATCGGGTCAGTCAGCATCGGTCTTCGTTTCTTACCAGCTCGACTTGGTCATGCCGGGGATGTACCCCTCGTGAGCGGCCTCGCGCAAGCAGATGCGGCAGAGGCCGAACTTCCGGTAGTAGGCGCGCGGCCGGCCACAGCGGCGGCAGCGGTTGTACGCCCGCGATTTGTACTTGGCCTTACGGCCCTGCTTAACCTTAAGCGAAGTCTTAGCCATTCTAGGAACCTTCCTTGTCAGAGTCTTCCGGGGCGGCCTCTCCGGCGGGTGGCGTGGAGGTGGGCTCCTCGCCCGCAGCTTGCGAGGACGAGGAGTCCTCCTCCGCGACAGGACCCGCCGGCGTGGGCTTCTCGTATGCCTCTGGATTCTCTTCCTTCAATTGCTCCAGCGCCGCCTGCTCGGCCTCCGCCCGCAGGCGCGCCTCCTCCTTGCGCTTCTCCTCCTCGGCGGCTTCCTGCGCCTCGATGTCGGCATCGGGTTTGCCCGGCCGGCCCTCTTTGGCGAAGGGCATTCCCAGCCCGAGAAGCAGCTCGAAGGCCTCCTCGTCGGTCGGAGCGGAAGTCGTGATCGTGATGTCGAGGCCACGCACCTCATCAATCGAGTCGTAGTCGATTTCGGGGAAGATCAATTGCTCCTTGACGCCCATCGAGTAATTGCCACGGCCGTCGAAGGAGCGCGGATTGAGCCCGCGGAAGTCACGGATGCGCGGCACCGCGATCGAGCAGAGCCGGTCGAGGAACTCCCACATGCGGGCCTTGCGCAGCGTCACCGAGAGGCCCACGGGCATGCCCTCGCGGACCTTGAAGGAAGCGATCGACTTGCGGGCGCGGCGCACATTGGGGTACTGGCCGGCGATCGTCGCCAGCTGGGTCTGCGCGGCTTCGAGCATCTTGTTGTTCTGCTTCGCCTCACCCAAGCCCATATTGAGCGTGATCTTCTCCAGGCGTGGCGCCTGCATCGAGGTCGAGTAGCCGAACTTGCCGATCAGCGCCGGCAGCACATCCTGCTCGTAGCGCTCGCGCAAACGCGGCGGCGGGGCAGCCTGAGCCTGTGTGGCGGTCGCCTCCATCAGAACGACACCCCGCTGCGCTTGGCGAAGCGCTCGCGCTTGCCGCCTTTGTCGCGGCGAACACCGACCCGGGTCGGCTTGTTGTCTTTGGGATCGAGCAGCATCACGTTGGAGACGTGGATCGGCCCCTCCTTCTCGACGATGCCACCGATGTCCCCGCCGCGGGTCGCGTCCTGAACCGACCGTGGCCGTTCGTGGCGCTTGACCATGTTGAGGTGCTCGACGAAGACCTTTTCCTTCTTCGGATCGGTCCGCACGACGCGGCCGGTCTTGCCGGCATCCTTGCCGCCGATCACGACCACCTGATCGTCTTTGCGGATACGCATTGCCTTTGCCATCTCAGAGCACCTCTGGGGCCAGCGAGATGATTTTCATGAAGTTGCGATCGCGCAGCTCGCGGGCCACCGGGCCGAAGATGCGGGTGCCGCGCGGGTTGTTGCTGGCTGGGTCGATCAGCACCGCGGCATTTTCGTCGAAGGAGATGTAGGTGCCGTCGGGGCGGCCGAGCTGCTTCTTGGTGCGTACGACAACGGCTTGGACGACCTCACCTTTGCGCACCCCCCCCTGCGGGCTGGCCTGTTTGACCGTGGCGGTGATCACGTCACCGACACCGGCGTAGCGGCGGTGGGATCCGCCCTTGACGCGAATGCAGAGGATCTCGCGGGCGCCGGAGTTGTCGGCGACCTTCAGTCTGGACTCCTGCTGGATCACTTGGCTTTCTCCAGCACCTCGACCAGGCGCCAACGCTTGGTCTTCGAGAGCGGCCGCGTCTCGACGATCCGCACGGTGTCGCCCTCGCCCGCCTCGTTGCGCTCGTCGTGAGCGTGCAGCGTCCGTGAACGGCGCACGACCTTTTCGTAAGTCGGGTGGCGGCGAGCGATGTCGATCCGCACGGTGATCGATTTCTCGCCCTTGTTGGAGACGACGAGCCCCTGCCGGGTCTTGGCGGCAACAGCATCCTTCTCGGCCGGCGGCGTTCCGGTCCCGGCCGTCTTGCCCTGCTTAGCGGCAGCGCGTTCTTTGCGCCGCGAAACAGCCTTGAGCCTGCGCTCCTCGGCCCGCTTGGCGAGGCGCTCCTCAGTGCTCAGAGCGGCTCCAGCCTTGTGCGGCTGGCGCGAACGCTGGAGACGACGCCTCTCCTTCCAGGGGAGATCGTCCTCAGGGTTGGGCTCGGCGGCAGGCTCTTCTTTCGCCGCGGGCGCCTCCTCTGCGGGTGGCGTGGGGGTGAGCTCCTCGCCCGCAGCTTGCGAGGACGAGGAGTCCTCCTCCGCGACAGGACCCGCGGCCTCGGCGGTCTCGTCTTGAGGGGTGTCCTCCGTCACGTCTTTTTTCTCCTCGTCACTCATCGTTTCAACTCTTTCTCAACGTCAATCCCGCGCTCCTTGGCAACCGTCAGCAGCTTTGCAACGTCCCTTCGCGCGACCCCGATCCGAGCCGTGTTCTCCAGCTCGCCGGTGGCCTGCCGAAAGCGCAGGTTGAACTTCTCCTGCTTGGCATCGATCAGCTTCGCGATCAACTCGTCGTCTTTGAGGTCGTGCACCTCGGCCGCCTTCACTGTCCTTCGGCCCCCTCGCGCATGACGAATTTTGTTCTCACCGGAAGCTTGTGCCCAGCCAGGCGCAGTGCCTCGCGGGCGAGGTCCTCGGGGACGCCGGCCAGCTCGAACATCACCTTGCCAGGCTTGATCACGGCGACCCAGCCCTCGGGATTGCCCTTGCCAGAGCCCATCCGCGTCTCGGCGGGCTTCTTCGTGTAGGGCTTGTCGGGGAAGACGTTGATCCAGACCTTGCCGCCACGTTTGATCTTGCGCGTCATCGCGACGCGAGCTGCCTCGATCTGGCGGTTGGTGATCCAGCCGCGGTCGAGCGACTTCAGCCCGTACTCGCCGAAGGCGACGGTGCTGCCACCCTTGGTGTTGCCGCGCATCCGGCCGCGCATCTGCTTGCGGTGCTTGACCCGCTTCGGCATCAGCATGGCTACCGCCCACCTCCGCCACGCTGGCCACCGCGGCCGCCGCCGGGACCTCCGCGACCGCCGCCGGGACGACCGCCGCGGTCGCCGCCACGGCCACCCCGATCTCCACCGGGACGACCACCCCGCTGGGACCCCTGCGGCTCGTCTTCGTCGAGCTGATTGGAACGGAAGCCCTCGGGCATCACCTCGCCCTTGTTGATCCAGCACTTGACGCCGATCCGGCCGGTCGTCGTGCGCGCCTCGAAGAAGCCGTAGTCGATGTTCGCCCGCAGCGTGTGCAGCGGCACCCGTCCGTCCGAGTAGCCCTCGGTCCGCGCCATCTCGGCGCCGCCGAGGCGGCCGGAGACCTGGACCTTGCAGCCCTGAGCGCCGGAGCGCATCGCCGAGGTGAGGGCGCGTTTCATCGCCCGCCGGAAGGCCACCCGGTTCTGAAGCTGCTCGGCAATCGACTGGGCGACCAGTTTGGCGTCGAGCTCGGGGCGCTTCACCTCGCGGATATTGACCTTCACCGGTTTTCCGGTCAGCTTGTGCAGGTCTTTGCGCAGAGCATCGACTTCGCTGCCCGACTTGCCGATCACGATGCCCGGACGGGCCGTGTGGATGTCGACGGCGATCTCGCCGTGGCGCTCGATCGTGATGCTGGAAAGGCCAGCGTGGGCGAGCTTGTCTTCGATGTGCTTGCGAATCTCGAGGTCTTCGTTGAGCACGTCGGAGAAGTCTTTCTCCTCGAACCAGTTCGACTTCCAATCCTGGATGTAGCCGACCCGGAAGCCGCCGGGATGGATCTTCTGTCCCATATCCCTAATCCTCGTCTTCCGGTGTCAGTCCCACGGCGATGTGGCAGGTTCGCTTGTTGATCCGCGACGCCCGGCCCATGGCCCGCGGCCGGAAGCGGCGCAGGGTCGGGCCTTCGTCGACGGTGATCTCGGAGATCAGCATCTCGTCGGCGATCAGGTCATGGTTGTTCTCCGCGTTGGAGGCCGCGGACTCGATCAGCTTGCGGATGTCCTGGGCCACGCCGCGCGGGGAGAACTCGAGCAGCGCCCGAGCCTGCTCGATGTGCAGGCCGCGAACCTGATCGGCGATCAGGCGCGCCTTGCGCGGGGCGACCCGCACGTAACGTGAGCTGGCCCTGACGACGATTGGCGCGGCCACGCTATTCACCCTTGCCCGTTCCGGAGTGGGAGCGGAAGGTCCGGGTCGGCGCGAACTCGCCGAGCTTGTGGCCGACCATCGACTCGGAGATGAAAACCGGCACGTGCTTGCGGCCGTCGTGGACGGCGATCGTGTGACCGACCATGTCGGGGAAGACGGTCGAGGCGCGAGACCAGGTCTTCAGCATCTGCTTCTGACCCGACTCGTTCATCGCGTTGACGCGCTTCATCAGCGCAGCTTCCACCCAGGGGCCCTTTTTGGTCGAACGTCCCATCAGCGACTCTTTTTCTTTCCTCGGCGCCGGCCGCGCACGATGTATCGATCAGATTGCTTGCCCTTCTTCCGCGTGCGGTAGCCGAGCGTCGGCTTGCCCCAGGGAGTTACCGGATGCCCACCGGGGGTGTGATGGGCCTCGCCGCCGCCGTGCGGGTGGTCGACGGGGTTCATCGCCACGCCACGGCTCTGCGGTCGCTTGCCCTTGTGGCGGCTGCGACCCGCCTTGCCGACCTTGAGGTTCTGGTGCTCAGCGTTGGAGAGCACCCCGACGGTCGCGCGGCAATCAGCGCGGACCAGCCGCATCTCCGACGATGGCAGGCGCAACGTCACCATCTCGCCCTCCTTGGCGGCGAGCTGGATCGAGGTGCCGGCCGAGCGGCCGAGCTTGCCGCCCTGGCCGGGGGTGAGCTCGACGTTGTGGACGAGCGTGCCGGTCGGCATCTCGCCAAGCGCCAGCGCGTTACCGGGCCGGATGTCAGCACCGGGCCCGGACTGGACCTCATCGCCGACCGAGATCGCGGCCGGGGCGAGGATGTAGCCCTTGGCGCCATCGGCGTAGTGCAGCAGGGCGATGTAACAGCTCCGGTTGGGGTCGTACTCGATCGTCGCCACCTTGGCGGGCACGCCGTCCTTGAGCCGCTTGAAGTCGATCTGGCGGTAGCGCCGCTTGGCGCCGCCGCCACGGTGGCGGGCGGTAACACGACCGTTGGCATTGCGGCCACCGGACTTGCGCAGCCCCTCGGTCAGCTTTCGTTCCGGGCTGGAGGTGGTCAGCTGCTCACGCAGCGGGTACGTCGCGAAGCGGCGTCCGGGGCTGGTCGGTTTGGTTTTTCGGTTCGGCATCTCTATATCCCTATGCGGTCTCTGCGCCCTCGAACAGCTCGATCCGTTCACCCGGGGCGAGCTGGATGACGGCCTTCTTCCAACCGCGGCTCTTGCCCTGGTGCAGGCCGCGCCGCTTGGGCTTGGGCCGCACCTTTGAGGTGCGAACCGCGGCGACCTTGACCGCGAAGATCTCCTCGATCGCGTGGGCGATCTGGGTCTTGTGGGCACGGTCGTCAACCCGAAAGGTGTACTTGCCCTCCCCGATCAGCGCGTAGCTCTTCTCGGAGACAACGGGGCGGATGATCACGTTGCGCGCGTCCATCAGCCCAACCTCTCCTGCAGCTTCGCCATGGCGCCTTCGGAAACGACCAGCGAGGCCGCGCCGATCACGTCGGCGACGCCGACGGCGCTCACCTCGACGACCCCGACTCGAGGAATGTTGCGGAAGCTCTTTGCCGCACCGCTCTCCTCGGGGGCAAGCACGATCAGGGTGGAGCGCTTGGCGCCCCATTTCTCGAGTGCCGCCGCCGCGGTCTTGGTTGAGGGCGTATCGAAGCTGCTGGCGTCCAGCAACGCCACGCTGTCGCGCTCGGCGTGGGTGGAAAGCGCCGAGCGCATTGCCTTGCGCCGCGCCTTGCGATTGACCTTGACCGTGTAGTGACGAGGCTTCGGGCCGAAAGCGACTCCGCCGCCGAAGCGGCTGGGGGAGCTGAGCGCGCCGACGCGGGCGCGACCGGTGCCCTTCTGGCGCCAGGCCTTGGCGCCGGTCATCGACACCTCGGCCCGGGTCAGGGTCGAGGCGGTGCCACGGCGGCGCGCGGCGAGATCGGCGCGAGCCGCCTCGTCCACCAAGGAGTGATGGAAGGGCTCGTCGAAGAGCTCTTTCGGCAGGTCCGCCTGGGTGGTCTTGCCGAGCACGGCCGCTTTAGCCATCGGTCCTCACCTCGACGATCGCGTTGCGGGAGCCGGGCACGGAGCCCTTGATCAGCAGCAGGTTGCGATCGGCGTCGACCTCGGCGACCTCAAGGCCCTTCTGGGTGATCCGCTTGTTGCCCATCTGGCCGGGCATCTTCATTCCCTTGAAGACGCGGGCGGGGAAGGTGCTGGCGCCGATCGAGCCCGGTGCGCGGACATTGTGCGAACCGTGGCTGACCGGGCCGCGACTGAAGTTGTGGCGCTTGATCCCGCCCTGAAACCCCTTGCCGATCGAGATCCCGGCGACCTTGACCTTCTGGCCTGCCTCGAAAGCCTCGACGGTGACGTCGTCGCCGATCTTGGGTCCGTCCTCGGCGCCAAGGTCCTCGTCGCGGAACTCGACCAGATGGCGCATCGGCCCGGAGCCCGCCTTCTTGACGTGACCCTCCTCGGCCTTGCTCAGCTTGCCCTCCTTGGTGGCGCCGAAGGCAAGCTGCACAGCGGAGTAGCCGTCGCGCTCTGGGTCGCGAACCGCGGTCACCTTGCAGGGACCGGCCTCGATGACCGTGACGGGAATGACTGCTCCGTCCTCCTTGAAGACCTGCGTCATCCCAAGCTTCTTTCCGAGGATCGCGGCCATCGTGCTAGAGGCGAATCTCGATGTCGACGCCAGCCGGCAGCGAGTCGAGGCGCTGCAGCGAGTCGACGGTTTTCGGCGAGGGCTGAAGGATGTCGATCAGGCGCTTGTGGGTGCGCATCTCGAAGTGCTCGCGCGAGTCCTTGTCCTTGAACGGCGAGCGGATCACGCAGTAGACGTTCTTCTCGGTCGGCAGCGGCACCGGCCCAGAGACACTGGCGCCAGTGCGCTCCGCGGTCTCGACGATCTCGCGGGCAGCCCGGTCTATGGCGTCATGGTCATACGCCTTGAGCCGGATTCGAATTTTCTGTGCTGCTATCGCTGCCACGGTCTGATCTGTCTCTCTGGTCTTTCTGCGCGGTCTTACCGCGCATAAGGGGCGGGGCCCCTTTTGTGGGGCGCCGCCCCGGTCGTATGTCCTTTGCAGTTGTCTCGCCGCCGGCCGGCGGCGACGAGCGGGCCGAAGCCCGCCCAGGTCGTTACTCGATGACGTCCGCGACGACTCCCGAGCCCACCGTCCGGCCACCCTCGCGGATGGCGAAACGCAGGCCCTGGTCCATCGCGATCGGCTGGATCAACTCGATCGTCATCTCGACGTTGTCTCCCGGCATCACCATCTCCGTCCCCTCGGGAAGGTTGGCGATCCCGGTCACGTCGGTCGTGCGGAAGTAGAACTGAGGCCGGTAGCCGGAGAAGAACGGTGTGTGACGACCACCCTCCTCCTTCTTCAGGCAGTAGACCTCGGCTTTGAACTTGGTGTGCGGCGTGATCGAGCCGGGCTTGCAGAGCACCTGACCACGCTCGATCTCCTCACGCTTGGTACCGCGCAGGAGCGCGCCGATGTTGTCGCCGGCCTGACCCTGATCGAGGATCTTGCGGAACATCTCGACTCCGGTGACCACGGTGGTGGTCGTGTCCTTGATGCCGACGATCTCGACCTCATCGCCGGTGTTGACGATGCCTTGCTCGACGCGGCCGGTGGCGACGGTACCGCGGCCGGTGATCGAGAAGATGTCCTCGATCGGCATCAGGAAGGGCCTGTCGAGCTCGCGCACGGGCTCGGGGATGTAGGAGTCAAGGGCGTCGGCCAGTTCGAAGACCGCCTTCTGCGCCTCTTCGTCGCCTTCCAGCGCCTTCAGCGCGGAGCCCTTGATGATCGGCGTGTCGTCGCCCGGGAAGTCGTACTCGTCGAGAAGTTCCTTGACCTCCTCCTCAACCAGCTCGATCAATTCCTCGTCGTCGACCTGGTCGACCTTGTTGAGGAAGACGACGACGTGCGGGACGTTGACCTGGCGGGCAAGCAGGATGTGCTCCCGCGTCTGCGGCATCACGCCGTCGGCGGCCGAGACGACCAGGATCGCGCCGTCCATCTGCGCCGCGCCGGTGATCATGTTCTTCACGTAGTCGGCGTGGCCCGGGCAATCGACATGGGCGTAGTGGCGGTTCTCCGTCTGGTACTCGACGTGAGAGGTCGCGATCGTGATTCCACGCTCCTTCTCCTCCGGGGCGTTGTCGATCTCTTCGAAGCTTTTCGCTTCGGCTCCGCCTTTGGTGGAGAGCGTCTTGGTGATCGCGGCCGTCAGCGTCGTCTTTCCGTGGTCGATATGACCGATGGTTCCGACGTTCACGTGCGGCTTATCGCGCTCGAACTTCTCCTTGGACATCTCTCTCCGTTCTACCTTTCGAAGTCGGGTTCTGTCTGAGTTGGCTGATTAAGTTTGTGGAGCACTGCTGGGCAGGGCACTTCGCCCTGCCTGCGGGCGAACCTGGGAAATATAGCTAGAACAAGGGTGCGGCCCGGTCCCGGTCACGAGGTTGCTCCAACCGGCTCGCCGGAACGGTGCTCGACGATCTCTTCGGCGATGCTCGCCGGGACCTCTTCGTAGCGCTCGAACTGCATCGTGTAAGTGGCGCGGCCCTGAGTCATAGAGCGAAGTTCCGTCGCGTAACCGAACATCTCACCGAGCGGCACGAAGGCCTGGACGGCGAGTGCGTTGCCGCGCTGGTCCTGTCCTTGCACCTTGCCGCGGCGACGGGAGAGGTCGCCGATCACGTCGCCGAGGAAGTCCTCGGGAGTGACCACCTCGACCGCCATCACGGGCTCGAGCAGCACCGGATTGGCTTTGCGAGCCCCGTCCTGGATCGCCATCGAGCCGGCGATTTTGAAGGCCATCTCGGAAGAGTCGACGTCGTGGTAGGAGCCGTCGACGAGTTCGACCTTGACGTCGACCATCGGGTAGCCGGCCTTGACGCCGTTCTCCAGCGCCTCCCGCATGCCCTGTTCGGCCGGGCCGATGAATTCACCCGGGATCGCGCCGCCCTTGATTTTGTTGACGAACTCAAACCCCTCGCCGGGGGCGGGCTCGACGTTGATCACGACGTGGCCGAACTGGCCGCGGCCGCCGGTCTGGCGGACGAAGCGGGCGACGACCTTCTCGACCCGCTTGCGGATCGTCTCGCGGTAGGCGACCTGTGGCTTGCCGACGTTGGCCTCGACTTTGAACTCGCGCAGCATGCGGTCGACGATCACCTCGAGGTGCAGCTCCCCCATGCCGTGAATCAGCGTCTGGCCGGTTTCCTCGTCGCTTTCAATCTTGAAGGTCGGGTCCTCCTCGCCGAGGCGCTGCAGGGCATTGCCCATCTTCTCCTGGTCGGCCTTGGTTTTCGGCTCGATCGCGACCGCGATCACGGTCTCGGGGAATTCGATGCTCTCCAGCGCGATCGGCGCGTCCGGTGCCGCCAGCGTGTCCCCCGTGCCGGTTTCTTTGAGGCCGACGCCGGCGCAGATGTCGCCCGAGTAGCACTCGTCGATCTCCTCGCGGCTGTTTGCGTGCATCATCAGGAGGCGCCCGATGCGCTCGGTCCGGCCGGTCTTGACGTTGAGGACGCGACCGCCTTTCTCCAGCTTGCCGGAGTAGACGCGGAAGTATGTGAGCTTGCCGACGTAGGGATCGGTCATGACCTTGAAGGCGAGGGCGGAGAAGGGGCCGCTGTCATCGGCGGGGCGCTCGGCCTCGACATCCTCGGCCTGGCCCTTGCCGGCTGGGACGACTCCGGTCACCGGGGGCACCTCGAGCGGTGACGGCAGCAGGTCGACGATCGCGTCGAGCAGCGGCTGAACGCCCTTGTTCTTGAACGAGGAGCCACAGAGCACCGGCGTTACCTTGGTGTCGAGGCAGGCCTGGTGCAGGGACTTGGCGATCCGCTCGTGGGGGATCTCCTCCTCGGCCAGGTAGGCCTCCATCAGCTCGTCGTCGTAGTCGGCGCAGGCCTCGATCAGCTGGGTGCGGTATTCCTCGGCTTGCTCGCGCAGATCCTCGGGGATCTCAACCGTGTCGTAGGCGGCACCGAGCTCGTCGGTCCAGATCAGGCCTTTCATCTCGATCAGGTCGACGACGCCCTGGAAGTTGTCCTCGGCGCCGATCGGCAGCTGGATCGGCAGCGGATTGGCGCCGAGCCGGTCGGTCATTGTCTGCACCGAGTTGAAGAAGTCGGCGCCGGTGCGGTCCATCTTGTTGATGTAGGCGAAGCGCGGCACCTTGTACTTGTCGGCCTGGCGCCAGACGGTCTCAGACTGGGGCTCGACCCCCGCGACGGCATCGAAGACGGCGACCGCGCCGTCGAGCACGCGCAGGCTGCGCTCGACCTCGACCGTGAAGTCGACGTGGCCGGGCGTATCGATGATGTTGATCCGGTGGTCGTTCCACTCGCAGGCGGTAGCGGCGGAGGTGATCGTGATCCCACGCTCCTGCTCCTGCTCCATCCAGTCCATCACGGCGGCGCCCTCGTGAACCTCCCCCATCTTGTGGGTGCGGCCGGTGTAGTAGAGGATGCGCTCCGTCGTCGTCGTCTTACCGGCGTCGATGTGCGCCATGATCCCGATGTTGCGGGTTTTCTCTAGGGGGAAGCTGCGTGCCATGGTTCCTAAGGTAAGGGTTTGGTCGTGAAAGGCGAAAGGGACAAACGCAAGCGATCTGGCAAGGGCCGGGATCGGCGCATGAAAAAGGCCCTCGCGGGCCCGGCGAAACGAACTTCGAAACCGACTTCGAAAAGACTGCCTGAGCGACGCGCGATAATAGCAGCGGCGCGGCGCCGTATCGGCGCGGTCCTCTCGGCGGCCGGGAAGCGCACTCGCCAGGCCGATCGAGCGGCAGCAGGACAGATCGAGAAGCTGCGGCCGCGCTTGGCCAAACTGTGGCGAGGGGGGCGCACGAACGCAGCGCGGTTGGCAAAGGCCCTCGGCAAGCGCATGAGGCCGATCGCCGTATTGGTGCTGCGCCTCTTCGGCCGCGGCGAACGATGGCTGCGTCGCGCCAGCGCGCTTGCCGTCAAGGCGACGACCCGCGCCAGCGCCGTGGCTACCCCTCAGCGCGGGGTCTGCGCTGTGATCGTCATCTCGGCGCTCTGCCTGATCGTGTCTCAATTCGTTCACTTCCGCAGCGTCGAGATCGGCCAGCCGGGTTACGCGGGCCTGCTCGCCGCGGCGCCGCCAACGGTCGCGGCGAAGACGCCGATCGACGCCCACTCCTATGCGTTGATCGCGATCGCCCTGCTTGCCGCGGTCGCCGCCGTGATGGCCCTGCGTCCCCAACGGCGGGGGCTGGGCCGTGTCGTCATCGCCCTCGGCCTGCTCTGCATCGCCGTCATCCTGCTCGTCGACCTGCCCACCGGCCTGGATGAAAGCGCCCAGGCAACGCGCTTCTCCGGCGCAACGGCGGTGCTTGAAAACGGCTTCTACGCCGAGCTCGCGGCAGCGGCGGGGCTGGTCTTGGGCGGACTGCTCTACTATGCGCGGCCGTGCCGAATACGAATCAACTTGTCAGGAAGGGCCGCAAGCGCCCGAAGAAGAAGACGACGACGCCAGGCCTCAAGTCAGGGCAGGGCAACAAGAAGTCCGTCGCCGCGCCGCAGCGGCGCGGCGTCTGCACGCGCGTCGCCACCGTAACGCCGAAGAAGCCGAACTCCGCCCTGCGCAAGATCGCCCGTGTGCGGCTGACCAACGGCATGGAGGTCACCACCTATATACCTGGTGAGGGCCACAACCTGCAGGAGCACTCGGTGGTGCTGGTCCGCGGTGGTCGCGTCAAGGACCTGCCCGGTGTTCGTTACAAGGTCGTGCGGGGCACCCTCGACGCCGCCGGCGTCTCCGACCGCAAGCAGGCGCGTTCGCGCTACGGCGTCAAGGCTTCCTAATGCCGCGACGCTCCGCAGCGACAATCCGTCCGGTCGAGCCCGACGCGCGCTTTCGCAACCGGCTCGTCCAGCAGCTGATCAACAAGGTGATGAGCGACGGCAAGAAGCAGCTTGCCGAGCGGATCGTCTACGACGCACTGGCAATCGTCGGCGAGCGTTCCGGCGAGGATCCGATTGAGACCCTCGAGGCCGCGATCAAGCAGCTGACCCCCGTGCTCGAGGTTCGCTCCCGCCGCGTCGGCGGCGCGACCTACCAGGTCCCGGTCGAGGTCCCCGCCCGTCGCGCCCGCACCCTGGCAATCCGTTGGATGGTCGACTACGCGCGCAATCGCCGCGAGTACTCGATGGCCGAGCGGCTCGCGAGCGAGATCGTCGACGCTACTCAGCAGCAGGGCAGCGCTTGGAAGCGCAAGGACGATATTTACCGCATGGCTCAGGCGAACAAGGCGTTCGCTCATTACCGTTGGTAGGCGGGCTGGGGGATACCCCAGCCCGCCTCGAACCGCGATGATCTCCGGTGTGAGCAAACCGATACTGGCGGTGGACATCGATGGGGTGATCAGCTTGTTCGGGGCTGAGGAGAAGCCGGATCGCGCTTTTACGAAGCTTGAGCTGGTTGATGGGGTGCCTCATCTGATCTCGCTGCCGGTCGGGGAGCGGCTGCAGAGGCTGAGCGAGCACTTCGATCTGGTTTGGGCCAGCGGGTGGGAGGACAAAGCGAACTTCTATTTGCCCTCCCTGCTGGGGCTGCCGGAGCTGCCGCATGTGAGCTTCGACGGCGCCGTTGCCGCCGGCGGGGCGCACTGGAAGCTGGGGCCGCTCGAGGAGTACGGGTCAGGGCGGGCGATGGCTTGGATCGATGACAACTTCGACCAGAGCTGTTACCAGTGGGCCGAGCAGCGCGAGCAGCCAACCCTGCTCGTCCCTACCGAAACCCACCTCGGCCTGGAGGAGGCCCACGTCGAGGCCTTGCGCCACTGGGCCCTGTCTCTACACTGACGCGATGCAAGGCTTCTGGCCAATCTTCTTCCTCCTCGTAGTGCTGAAGATCCCCGTCTTCGCCTCAATAGCCCTGATCTGGTGGGTCAGCAGAGCGCCCGAGCCAGAGACCGCCACAGACGACGACGGCGGCTTCAAACGCCAGAATCCCCAGCCAAAATTCCCCCGCGGCCCACGCCGCGGGCCTCACGGCGGTGGTGCGGCGATTGGGCGCCGGCCCGCCCCTGCGGGTCAGCGGCGCCCTGCCCCAAGCTCGCATCCTCAGCAGCGGGTCTACGCCGACTCTCGATAGGGAGCCCGGACCCGCCTGGCGGAACTTGTGAGCGACCAAAGGGAGCGGGTTCCGCCAGGCGGGTCCGGGCTCTCTCTTCAACGCGTCAGATCCGCTGCGCCGCCCGCTTGCGCTCGCGCTTGATCTCCCGCAGGTAAGGCTGGAAGTCGACCTGGATCGTGTGTCGCTTGGACGCGACGTACCGCTTCTTCATCTTCTCTTCCGCCTCGGCGATCTCGGCCCGCATCGCACTCGGCGAAGGAAGCGTCCCCCGCCCGCCGAGCAGGTCAGCGACCCACTCGGACTGTGCCTCTGCCAGCGGCATGATCGCCCCCAGCGGCTGGATCAAGCCGATGAAGTAGAGCCCTGGGTGCTCGACAGAGACCACCCGTCGGTAGAGCGGCAATCGGTTGTCTGCCGCCGCGATCAGGTTCTCGTCGAAGAAGGGAAAGGTGATCCGGTAGCCGGTGCAGTTGACGACGAGGTCGATCTCCTCCTCGCTGCCGTCGACAAAGCGAACGGTGCGCCCGCCGGTGAAGCGGTCGATGTTGGGCTTGACGCGGATGTCGCCGTGGCCGAGGCGCGAAAGCAACTCAGCCGAGACTGTTGGGTGCGCCTCGAGCAGCTTGTGATCGGGCTTCGGCAGACCGTAGGCCGTCATGTCGCCGGCGGTAAGCCCAAGCATCCGGCCGAGCACAAAACGCTGTACCGCAAGCGGCATCATCGTCAGGATCTTTGAAGCCGCTTCATCGGTCGGTTTGCCGTTCAGGTACTTCGGCATGACGTAGGCGCCACGGCGCATCGCCAGGAAGGTCGTCTCGGCAATCCGCGAGGCCTCAACCGCGATATCGGTCGCCGAGTTGCCGATTCCCAGAACCAGCACCCGCTTCCCACGCAGAACCTCCGGCTCGCGGTAGTGGTGGACGTGAATCTGCTCCCCCTCGAACTCGTCGGAGCCTCGATAGGCCGGCTCGGGCCAGCGGGGATCCCAGTGGTGTCCATTGGCGACGAGCACCGCCCGGTAGCGACGGGCCTCGCTCTCGCCATCGGCATTCTCGACGGCAACCTCCCACTCGCCGTCGACCGGCACGACACTTTTGACCTCGGTGCGGAAGCGAATCTTCTCCCGCAACCCGAAGTGGTCGACGTAGTCGTCGAAGTAGCGGGCGATCTGGAAGTGATTCGGATAGTCCGGATAGTCATCCGGCATCGGGTAGGTCCTGTAGGCCATCAACCCACGCGAGGTGTTGATGTGCAGCGAGCGATAGGCCGAGGACATCTCGTTGTCGTTTTCGTAGCGCCAGTTGCCACCGACCTCAGAGCCCTTCTCAAAGCAGTCGAATGGAATTCCCCTCGCGTTCAGGACCTGAGAAGCAGCAATTCCCGAGGAGCCCGCTCCGATGACGCAAGTCTTGTTGCTGGCCACCCGGCCAATCTACCGAGGGGACGGGGTGCCCGTCCGACGGAACTTGTGAGTGAGCGAAGCGAACGCGTTCCGGCGGATGGACACCCCGTCCCATCGCATATAGGGGTGAGGAGGTCCACCCCTAGGACCCGTAGTCGGAGCGGGCGATCGAGCCGAAGCTTGGTCCATCGGATTTACAACCCAACGAAAGGAACTCCCGATGACCAGCAAGACCCGCTCATTCCGTCCCTCCCCCGCCCTCGTGATCGCCTGCATCGCGCTGTTCGCCGCCCTCACCGGCAGCGCCATCGCCGCCGGCGTCGGCAAGAACACGGTTCGCTCGCCGCAGATCGTCGACGGCACGATCCGCACGGTCGACATCCGCGACAACGCGGTTGCCGCCGGCAAGATCGCTCCTGACGCGGTCGACACGACGGAGATCGCCGAAAACGGCGTCGAATCATCCGACGTCGCCCCGGAGACGCTGACCTCGGCCGACCTGGGCGCCGCCTCGGTCACCTCCTCGGAGGTCGCCGACCAGTCGCTGACCGCCGACGACCTCGGCCCGGACTCAGTCGGCTCGAGCGAGCTCCAGGCCGGCTCCGTCCGCGCTGCCGAGCTCGGCACGATCATCCAGGTGTCGAACAGCTCGGGCATCGCGGCGGGCGCCAGCCTCGGCGTTACCGCGACCTGCCCGGCGGGGACGACCGTGATCAGCGGTGGAGCCCAGCCAAGCGTCTTCGGAGTCGAGATGACCTCGACGCTCCGCAGCGGCAACGGCTGGCTCTACCAAGCCATCAACAAAACCGCCAGCAACGCCACGATCACCGCGTTCGCCTACTGCCTGACCGGCGGCAGCAGCAACTAGGCGGCGGGTTCCACTTGACGAGAAAGGCCGGGGCATCCGCCCCGGCCTTCTCTGCGTTCAGATCAAGCTCGGCCTAGTGCTTCTTGCCTTTGCCATGGCCGCCTTTGCGATGGCCTTTCTTCGGCGCTTTGACCACGAAGGTGTGGACTTCGCTTTTCGGGGTTCCGCCCGCGCCACTGGGCGCGAACGTAATCTGAACCTTGAGGTTCAACTTGCCTTTGGCCTGCAGCGTTTTCACCGCTGGTCCGGTGAGCTTCAGACTCAGCGTGTTGAGACCCGGCACGACCGCCTGGGAAAGCTGCTTGATCAGAGCCGGACGCTTGCATTTGGCTTTCTTGCCTTTGGCGGAAGATTTGGCCTTTTTCGTTCCGCACTTGGCTTTCGGATGGGCGACGCTAGCGTTAGCAACGCCATCCTGGCCTGCCGAGCTGCTGCCGGCTTCCTCGTCGAGCACGCTTTCGGCGATCACGTTGCCGGCGCTGTCGAAGACAATTTTCACCTGGACGACGTGGCAGCCTTTGGCGCAGCTGATCCGCGGTTCGATTTTGAAGTTGTTCGACGGCGGGACCACGCAGTGTTCATTCGGATCGCGCACCTGCCCCGAGGGACACGCTGGCAGCGGTGCGCCTGCGCCTGCTTTCACCAGTTCGACGAGCTGGGCGACGAGGTTGCCTTCGCCGGCTTCCACAGCGCCACCGCCGGTGCGAGCGGTCCAGTTTTGCCAGTACGGGAAATAGGCTGGTTGGCCGTGATAGTCGACGAACTCGAGCGGCCTGCCGTCGGCGACCAGCCGCTGCAGAACGCCCTGCCAGTCGAGGTCATCGGCGGTGCCAACCGTATTGTCGGCGCCAGGATCGACACCGGTTACGAATGGCGCTTCATACCAGACGCTGTCTGGGATGCCTTCGTTGAGTTCATTGTCGTGTGGCACATCGTCGGCCACCAGGACAATCACGCCGCGGGCTCCAGGCCGCCAGCCAACCGCGGGATTGGCGTCGCTCTCGAAGAGGCCACGCCCATAGGCCTCCGGACTGTCGCCACCGCCATTGGCTTCCAGCCCCAAGAGCGCCGCGCTGATCGCTGACTGGTTGGACGTGATCGGGACGTGGAGGGTCCAAGGCGCGAACCCGTCCCCGATGCCGTATTCGAATTCCCCGGGATTGACGACGTCGTTGTAATCGCTCACCTCGGAAAGGCCGAACTGAACGTCTGGAAGCGAGGCGCCGATCTGCGTCATCGCTTCCTGAATCTCAGCCTGAGCTTCGTCAATGGCCCCACCCATCGATCCGGTGGTATCGAAGACGAACATGACGTCAGTGTGCGCGGGCGTTGCCGCCTTTGCCGGGCTTGGCAGCGTGAGCACCAACGCCGCTACGCCCAGGACGAAAACGGCGGCAGCGTAATGCCACCGGGTGACAACGGAAAGTCTCACAGGAACGGCCTCCCCAATCAGTTGACGATCAGCATTCGAAGTCAGATGAAACAACGATCAACAACGACCCTAACTTGCGCCCCGGCGACCAGCAAAGGTCACGGTCTTTGGAGCGGCAAGACACAAAGCTCAACCGAAGCGGATGTTGTCGCCCGGGTACTCGGAGTAATAGGAGGGGCCGGGGTGCCCCTCTCGCGCAGCGGCGTCATGTTTTTCGCACAGCCCACTCAGCGAGAGACGCTGAAGTCCGCGGCGAAAAACCCAGCAAGCGGGAGGGGCACCCCGGCCCCTCCCCCACAACTAGGACTGCCCGGGCGACTTCTCCTCAGAGGTCTGCTCGATCTCCTGCGCCAGCTCCTCGAGCTCCTCGGCAAACGAAGGCCCAAAGCTCTCGACGGCCTCGCCACCAGCATCGAGGCCAAGCTCGGCCGCCAGCTCTTCCTCGTCGAGCAGCCCTTCCTCGCTCGGCGGTTCGATCGGCACGGCCGGCTCGACCGCGATCGTGCGGTAATGCTTGAGGCCGGTCGCGGCGGGGATCAGCTTGCCGATGATCACGTTCTCCTTCAGGCCGACCAATTTGTCTCGCTTGCCCTCCAGCGCGGCATCGGTGAGCACCTTGGTCGTCTCCTGGAAGGAGGCGGCGGAGAGGAAGGACTCGGTGGCCAGCGAGGCCTTGGTGATTCCGAGGATGACCTCCTCGGCCTTGGCCGGCGTGCCCCCTTCTTCCTTCGTCTTCTTGTTGAGACGCTTGAGCGCGCCGCGATCCTCGAGCTGGCCCGGCAGCAGGCTGGTCGAGCCCTTCGACTCGATCCGGCCCTTCTTCAGCATCTGACGGGCGATCAGCTCGATGTGCTTGTCGTTGATGTCGACGCCCTGGGCCCGGTAGACCCTCTGCACCTCGGCCACCAGATAGAGCTCGACGGCGGTGCGGCCGCGAATCGCCAGCAGGTCAGCCGGGTAGAGCGAGCCCTCGTTGAGCTGCTGTCCCACCTCGACCTTTTCTCCGTCCGCGACGTGCAGGCGGGTGCGGGGCGGGAAGCTGTAGGCGTGCTCCTCGCCGCTGGACTCGGTGACGTGCACTTTCAGCGCTTTGTCGGTTTCTTCGACCGTGACTTTGCCGGCCGCCTCCGCCATCTGCGCCAGGCCCTTCGGTTTACGCGCCTCGAAGAGCTCGACGATGCGCGGCAGGCCCTGGGTGATGTCCTGGCCGGCGACACCACCGGTATGGAAGGTGCGCATGGTCAGCTGCGTGCCCGGCTCGCCGATCGACTGGGCGGCGATGATGCCGACCGCGTCGCCGATGTTGACCGTGAAACCGGTCGCCGGAGCGACGCCGTAGCAGGAGCGGCAAACGCCGGAATCGGCATCGCACTTGAGCGTCGAGCGGACCGGGATCATGACCTCTTCGTCACCGAACGCCTCGGCGATCTCCTCGACGTCGGCCAGGGTGATCTCCTGGTTGCGCTTGAGCAGCTCGCGGCCACGTTTGGTTTCGAGTTTTTTCGCCGCGAGGCGACCGGCGAGGTTGTCGTTGAGCGAGTTGTCGTCCTTGCGGAGCGCCATCTCGATGTGGTCTTTGGTTTTGCAGTCCTCCTCGCGCACGATCACGTCCTGCGCTACATCAACCAGGCGCCGGGTCAGGTAACCCGAGTCGGCCGTGCGCAGCGCCGTGTCGGCGAGACCCTTTCGGGCGCCGTGGGTGGAGATGAAGTACTCCAGCACCGAGAGGCCCTCCATGAAGTTGGCCTTGATCGGCCGCTCGATGATTTCGCCCTTCGGATTGGCCATCAGGCCGCGCATCCCGGCCAGCTGGCGGATCTGCTTGAAGGAGCCGCGGGCGCCCGAGTTGGCCATCATGAAGATCGGGTTCAGCTCATCGAGGTTGTCCTCCATCGCTTTCGCGACCTCGTCCGTAGCTTTGTTCCAATGCGACGTGACCGCCTCGTGGCGCTCCTCGGCCGTGATGTAGCCGTCGTCGTACTGGCCCTGGATCTCCGTGGTGAGCTTCTCGTAGCGCTCGAGGATCTGCTCCTTGTCGGGCGGTGAGATGACGTTGTTCTTGGAGACCGTGATCCCAGCCTGGCTGGCGTAGTGGAAGCCAAGGTCCTTGAACGCGTCGAGGATCTGGGAGACAGCCGGCGCCCCGTAGGCGTCGACCAGGTCGGAGACCATCTCGTTGACGTTGCGCTTCTTCAGCGAGTGGTTGACGAAGACGAACTGCTCGGGATCGAAGTCCTCGCCAAGCGACTCGGCGAGAGCGCGCTCGATCTTTTCGTTGAAGATGATGCGACCCACGGTGGTCAGGAAGTGCTCGTGCCCGGCCCGCCTGTACTCGGCCTGGTCGTGCAGTTTGCAGCCGCCGTTCTCGTAGACGAGCTCGGCCTCCTGCGCGGAGCGAA
This sequence comes from Solirubrobacterales bacterium, assembly GCA_036403515.1. GTDB lineage: Bacteria > Actinomycetota > Thermoleophilia > Solirubrobacterales > 70-9 > VRUE01. The sequence continues at coordinate 4,221 of DASWQV010000087.1, read as the reverse complement.
ACACCTTCACGCTTGGGCCCGAGCCGTTGCCCCCGGCCTTGCCGGCCTTGAGCTCGGCGTCGATCTTGGCCAGCTCCTCCTCGTCGGGGCCGTAGGTGAGGAAGTAGATCCCCAGCACCATGTCCTGCGTCGGCGTCGCCAGTGGCGCGCCGTGCGCTGGCGAGAGGATGTTGTTCGCCGAGAGCATCAGGATCCGCGCCTCGGCCTGGGCCTCGGCGGAGAGCGGCACGTGCACCGCCATCTGGTCGCCGTCGAAGTCGGCGTTGAAGGCGTGGCAGACCAGCGGGTGAACCTGGATCGCCTTGCCCTCGACCAGCACAGGCTCAAAGGCCTGGATGCCGAGGCGGTGCAGGGTCGGCGCGCGGTTGAGCAGCACCGGGTGCTCGTGGATGACTTCCTCGAGCACGTCCCAGACCTCGGGGATCATCGACTCGACCATCTTCTTGGCGGCCTTGATGTTCTGCACGGCCTTGCGCTCGACCAGCTGGGCCATGATGAACGGCTTGAAGAGCTCCAGCGCCATGAGCTTGGGCAGGCCGCACTGGTGCAGCCTCAGGCTCGGGCCGGAGACGATCACCGAACGGCCGGAGTAGTCGACGCGCTTGCCGAGCAGGTTCTGGCGGAAGCGCCCCTGCTTGCCCTTGAGCATGTCGGAGAGCGACTTCAACGGACGGTTGCCGGGGCCCGTCACCGGGCGACCGCGGCGGCCGTTGTCGAACAGCGCGTCGACGGCCTCCTGCAGCATCCGCTTCTCGTTGTTGACGATGATCTCGGGGGCGCCGAGGTCGAGCAGGCGCTTGAGCCGGTTGTTGCGGTTGATCACGCGCCGGTAGAGGTCGTTGAGGTCGGAGGTCGCGAAGCGGCCACCGTCGAGCTGGACCATCGGCCGCAGCTCCGGCGGAATCACCGGCACGCTGTCGAGGATCATCCAATCCGGTTTGTTCTCCGAGTTGAGGAAGGCCGAGGCAACCTTGAGGCGCTTCACCGCGCGGGCCTGTTTCTGGCCTTTGGAGCTGTTGATGATCAGCTCCAGTTCCTCGCAGTCGGCCGCGAGGTCGACCTGTTCGAGCAGGTCGCGTACCGCCTCGGCGCCCATGCTGCCGCGGAAGTACTCACCCCAGCCGAACGGCGAGCCGAAGCGGTCCTTGAGCTCACGGAAGACGGTCTCGTCGTTGACAACGTCCTTCGGCTTCATCTCGGTGAAGATCTTCCAGACTTCGGCCATCCGCTCGATCGCCTCGTCGATGTAGGCCTCGGTGTCGGAGATCTCGGCGTCGAAGGTCTTGCGCAGCTCTTTGATCATCTTCGCCCGTTCGTCGTCTTTCAGCTTGCGCAGCTGCGCCGCGGTTAGCTTCAGCGAATCGGCCCAGATGTGATCGTCGTCGTCGAATTTGGTCTGCGTGCCGTCTTCGAGGTACTTGACCCGGCGCTCGAGCGACTCGCTCAGCTCCTGAGTCCTTTTCTGCCTTTCGGCCTCGTAGGAGTCAGTGACCTTTTTGACCTCTTTCTCGAGCTCGCCGAGATCCTTGTCGCGGGCCTCGACATCGACCCAGGTGATCATCGAAGCGGCGAAGTAGAGGACCTTCTCCAGCTCCTTGGGCGCCATGTCGATCAGGTAGCCGATCCGGCTTGGCACGCCCTTGAAGAACCAGATGTGGGAGACCGGCGCGGCGAGGTCAACGTGACCCATGCGCTCGCGGCGGACCTTGGAGCGGGTTACCTCGACTCCACAGCGCTCGCAGACGATGCCCTTGTAGCGGACCCGCTTGTACTTGCCGCAGTAGCACTCCCAGTCCTTGGTCGGACCGAAGATGCGCTCGCAGAAGAGGCCGTCTTTCTCGGGCTTCAGCGTGCGGTAGTTGATTGTCTCCGGCTTGGTGACCTCGCCCCAGCTCCAGGAGCGGATCTTCTTCGACGACGCGAGGCCGATCTCAATTGCGTCGAAATTGTTGATGTCGATCATCAGTCCTCCACCTTTGCCTCTTCAGCCTCTTTGGGTTGCTCTGCGGCGGCAGCCCCGTCACCGTCAGTTCCAGCCTCGCCCTCGGCGACCACCTGCTCCTCACGCTCGTCGGCGGCCCCGTTGGGGGACTCCGGCGAGTCGGCGCGGACCCCGGTCAGGTCCATGCCGAGCTCCTCGGCGGCTTTCAGCAGGTCGTCGTCCTCCTCGGCGATCTCCACGTCTCCGCCTTCGGAGACGACATTGGCGTCGAGCGACAGGCTCTGGATCTCCTTCAGCAGCACTTTGAAGGACTCCGGGATCGACGGCTCGGGAATGTTCTCGCCCTTGACGATCGCCTCGTAGGCCTTGACGCGGCCGACCGTATCGTCGGACTTGACCGTCAGCATCTCCTGCAGCGTGTAGGCAGCGCCGTAGGCCTCCAGGGCCCAGACCTCCATCTCGCCGAAGCGCTGGCCGCCGAACTGCGCCTTGCCGCCCAGTGGCTGCTGGGTGACGAGCGAGTAGGGGCCGGTCGAACGAGCGTGGATCTTGTCGTCGACCAGGTGCAGCAGCTTGAGGATGTACATGTAGCCGACCGTGACCTTGCCCTCGTAGGGCTCACCGGTGCGGCCGTTGTAGAGCTGGGCGCTGCCGGCTGCACGGGCGCCGGGGCGGGCGCTCTTGTCGATGCCGAGGTCGATGCCGCGCTCGGCGTTCTCGTCCTGCCAGCTGACCAGGGCCTCGTCGACGTCCTCGACGGTTGCCCCGTCGAAGACCGAGGTCGCCACGTAGACGCGGCCGTCGCCTTCATCGGAATGCGCCTGCTTGTAGGCCTCGGAGCCGTCGTCGTACCAGCCGTTGCCGGCGACCCAGCCGAGGTGCGTCTCGAGGATCTGGCCGATGTTCATCCGGCTCGGCACGCCGAGCGGGTTGAGGATGACGTCGACCGGCGTGCCGTCGGCGAGGTGGGGCATGTCCTCCTCGGGGACGATCTTCGAGATCACACCCTTGTTGCCGTGACGGCCGGCGAGCTTGTCGCCCTCGGCGATCTTGCGCTTCGTCGCGACGAAGACGCGGACCAGGTCGTTGACGCCGGCGGACAGGTCGTCGCCATCGTCGCGGCTGAAGGTGAGCACGTCGATGACGACGCCGCCCTCGCCGTGGGGGACCTTCAGCGAGGTATCGCGAACCTCGCGCGCCTTCTCCTTGAAGATCGCGCGGATCAGCTTCTCCTCGGCGGTCAGCTCGGTCTCGCCCTTGGGCGTCACCTTGCCGACCAGCAGGTCGCCGGAGACAACCTCGGCGCCGACGCGGACGATGCCGCGCTCGTCGAGGTTGCGCAGGCTCTCCTCGGAGCGGTTGGGGATGTCGCGGGTGATCTCCTCGTCGCCGAGCTTGGTCGTGCGGGCGTCGATCTCGTACTCCTCGATGTGGATCGAGGTGAGCTCGTCGTCCTTGACCAGGCGCTCGGAGAGGATGATTGCGTCCTCGAAGTTGTAGCCCTCCCAGGACATGAAGGCGACCAGGCAGTTCTTGCCGAGGGCGATCTCACCGCCACCGGTGGAGGAGCCATCGGCGAGAACATCGCCCTCCTTCACCATCTGGCCGGATTTGACGATCGGCCGCTGATGGATGATCGTGCCCTGGTTCGAGCGCATGAACTTGTGCAGGGGGTAGTCGTCCTTCTTCGACCCGTGGCTGACCACGATTCGCTCGGAGTCCATATAGGTGACCTCGCCGTCCGACTCGGCCAGGATCACGTCACCGGTGTCGACCGCGGCGCGGCGCTCCATGCCGGTGCCGATCAGCGGCGGGTCGGGCTTCACCAGCGGCACCGCCTGGCGCTGCATGTTGGAGCCCATCAGGGCCCGGTTCGCGTCGTCGTGCTCGAGAAACGGGATCAGCGCTGTCGCGACCGACCAGATCTGCGTCGGTGAGACGTCCATCAGATGGACGTCCTTGGGCGAGGCGGTGGCGTACTCCTCCTCGGAGGCGCGCACCAGAACCTGCGGTCCCTTCAGCTTGCTGGTCTTCGGGTCCACCTCGGCGTTCGCCTGGGCGATGATCATGTCCTCTTCCTGCGTCGCGTCGAGGTGAACGATCTCCTCCGTCACCACGCCGTCCTTGACCACCCGGTAGGGCGTGGTGACGAAGCCGTGCTCGGAGATCTGGGCGTAGGAGGAGAGAGAGCCGATCAGGCCGATGTTCGGACCCTCGGGCGTCTCGATCGGGCACATCCGTCCGTAATGGGTCGGGTGCACGTCGCGGACCTCGATCGG
>DASWQV010000086.1:0-44595 GCA_036403515.1 Solirubrobacterales bacterium | reverse complement strand
GACGTCGTCCTCGACCCCCCCATCACCCACGCCACCCGCGGAAGAGACGTCCTTGCCCCTGATGGAAGCGGCGTTGCCCGCGTGCTCGGTGGCTGGGAGCTCCTGGAGAGGCTCGTCCAGGTTTAGCTCGTTGAGGCGCTTCGCCAGGCGCTCTGAGGCGCGGCGGTTATTTACGAAGATGATCGTCGAGGTGTGTTCGCGGACTAGTTTGAGGAGCTCGGGGTAGATCGCGGGCCAGATCGAGCGGACGTGGACGAGGGGCTCGCCCTCAGGCGGATTGCCATCGGAGCTTGGGTAGGACGCTGCGCCGGGGTCCGCCATGTCCTCGACCGGGACGACGATCTCCAGGTCGAGCTCCTTGGCAACGCCGGCATCGACGATCTTGCACTCCCGCTTCGGGCCCACCAGAAAGCGAGCTATCCGCTCAAGCGGGCGCTGCGTTGCGGATAGACCAATCCGCTGAAGCTCAGGGCCGCTACTCGCGGGGGGTGGCGTCGCAGGGGGGACCACCCCTGAGGACGCTTTAGCGACCGGAAGGGGTGGTGGGTCCCCTACGGCGACAGGACCCGCCGCGCCTACCCCCTGTCCCTTCACCAGATGCTCCAACCGCTCCAACGTCAGCGCCAGATGGGAGCCCCGCTTGCTTTGAGCCACAGCATGGATCTCGTCGACGATCACCGCCTCGGTCGTGCCGAAGATCTCGCGAACCCCGGAGGAGAGCATCAGGTAGAGCGACTCCGGAGTCGTGATCAGGATGTCCGGCGGGGTTTTCTGCATCGCCCGCCGCTCTTTCTGCGCGGTGTCGCCGGTGCGCAGCCCGACTGAGATGTCGGCGCCGATGCCACGCAGCGGCGCACGCAGGTTGCGCTCGATGTCGTAGGAGAGCGCCTTGAGGGGTGAGACGTAGACCAGGCGCACGCCGCTGCCCAGCTCCGGCTCGCGCGAGAGCTTGTCGATACCCCAGAGGAAGCTGGCGAGAGTCTTGCCCGAGCCGGTCGGAGCGCAGATCAGCGTGTTGGCGCCACTGGAGATCGCCTCCCAACCGCCCACCTGGGCAGGCGTCGGCCCCTCGAAGGACGCCTCGAACCAACGCCTGACCGGGGCGCTGAACGGCGCCAGCGGGTCAGATACTGCGCTTGCTTTCGCATCGGTGGCCAACCCACCGATCTTACGCTTGATGATCCGCAGCCCGTCGACCTGAGTAAGATCGCGAGCCTGGTTGGGGGCGCCGACATGCAGGAGAGCAAGGTCCGGTGCAGCCTCTGCGGCGGCCCGCTTCGCGAGGACGCGGAGCGGAGGGAAGGGCTTGCGCGCTGCAGCGACTGCGCCGCCTGGATGACCTACCCGCCGCCTAGCGACGAGGAGCTGGAACGGGCATACGCCGACTGGTACCGGCCAGACGCTGGGCGGTTCTCAGGCTTCGGCGATTCTCTTTTGCGCCGCCTCCGCGCCCGCCTGGCGATCCGGCTCGATGCGATCGCGCCACCGGGTCCGGTGCTCGACGTCGGCGCTGGCGACGGCACGCTCGTCGACGCCCTGCGCGATCGCGGCCGTGACGCCGTCGGGCTCGAGCGGCACTCCTCGCACCCACACGTGCGAGAGGGGGAACTCGGTGAAGTAGAGGGAAGCTGGGCCGCGATCGTCTTCTGGCACAGCCTCGAGCACCTGCCGCAGGCCGGCGTCGCGCTCGCGCAGGCCGCCTCGATCCTCGCCCCGCAGGGCGTGCTCGTCGTGGCCGTTCCCAACGCCGCCAGCATGCAAGCCGCCCTTTTCGGAGCGCGCTGGTTTGCGCTCGACCTGCCGCGGCACCTCGTCCATATCCCCTCGGGGGCGCTCCAGGAGCGACTCAGCCAGCTCGGCCTGAAGGTCGAGCGGGTGAGCTATGTGCGGGGAGGCCAGGTCACATTTGGCTGGCTGCATGGTTTCGTCGGCTGGCTTCCAGGGCGCCCAAATCTCTACGACGCGATCCGGCGGCCCGAGGCGCGCGAACGGCCAATGTCCGCTGGCATGCGGGCGTTCGTCCTCTTCGCCGCGGTTCTGCTGCTGCCGCTTGCCCTGCTCTGCTCAACTGTCGAGGTCGCCTGCCGTCGCGGTGGCACCGTCTGCGTTGAGGCACGCTGCACGGCAGGCCGACCGGCGGCCGGATCGCGTGATCTGGCAGAGAACTCCAGCGCCTGAGCGAAAGATAGGCTGCGCGAACGTGCTCTCCTCGCCCGGCAGTGAACAACGGCTTGCGTGGATTCTCCTGGGCGGCGCGATGGCGGTGTCCGTCCCGTTCCTCTTCTGGCTTCAACGAGACCTCGCCTTCGACGGCGACTCCTTTAACTGGATCATGCTGTCCGGGCTCGGCTCCAGCAAGGCCTTGATCACGCCATACGGCGGGCACCTGATCTTCACCCCGATGCTGATCTTCAGGGCGGTTCTGGAGATAGCCGGCGCCAGCTACACAGCTTTTGGCATCGTCCAGGTGGCCCTGTTGCTGGTCCTCAGCGGCCTGATATACGAGTATGGGCGCCGCCGGCTCAGCCCTCTCCTCGCACTGCCAGCAGCAATCGTCATCCTCTTCCTTGGCTCCTCCTCGAGCGTGCTGATCCAGCCCATGCTCGGCATCCAGTTCCTCTGCGCGCTGGTCCCCGGTGTCGCCGGCCTGCTTGCCCTTGAACGCGCGGATCGCCGCGGCGAGATCGCCGCTTGCGCCTTCTTCTCTCTCGCCGCCCTCGGCTTCGAGATGGGCCTCGCCTTCGCGGTAGGGGGCGCGGTAGCCATCGCCCTGCGCGAAGATCGCTGGCGCCGCGCCTGGATCGTGGTGGTCCCCTTCATGATCTATGGCGTGTGGCGGATCTGGGCCCGGAAGTACGGTGGCTCGGGGGTTGAGTTGTCGAACATTCCCTGGATACCCGCTTACGCGGTCGACTCACTGGGAGTGGTCGGGGCCTCGATCTTCGGCCTTTTCGTCTGGCCCGGCAGCGGCCAACTCACCTACCTCAAGCTGGTCGGGTTCGACCTGAGCCATGTCGGCTCCGGGCTTGTCATGCTCACCGTCGAGATCCTCGCCATAGTGCTGGTGATCCGCCGGTTGCGGCGGGGGCCGATACCAGCGACCCTTTGGGTGGCCCTTGCCGTGCTCGTCTCGATTTGGATCGAGCAGGGCCTCGCTCTGGCCCCCAGCCGCACGCCCGGCGAGGTTCGCTATGTCTTCCCCGACATGGTGGCGTTTCTCCTTGTCGCGCTCGAGTGCGCCCGTGGGATTCGCGCCAGCCGCCTTGCCCTGCTCGCCGCGGCAGCGCTGACCGTCGTCGCGGTCATTGGCAACCTTCCCCGCTTCAAGGAAGGCAGGGACATCATCGCCGAATACTCGAACAGCGCGCGCGCTACGTTTGCAGCGATCGAAGTGGACGGCGCTTATATGGAGCCAGGCTTCAACCCGGCTACGGAAGCGCCCGGGGCATATGTGCCTGGCCGCGAGACCTTCATCGGACCTAACTCACTGGCAACGCTGAACACGCACTACGGTCGCTTCGGATACTCGGTGCCCGAGCTGCTCGACCAACCGGAGGCGGTCCGCCGGACAGCCGACGTTGTAGCCGCCGATGGAATGAAGCTGAGGGCGGTTGTGAGCAATGGCAAAGCGCTCGAATGCAAGCCAATCGCGGCGGGGAGCAGGCTCAGGCTGCCCCGCGGTGGCGCAATGTTGACGGCTGAGCACAAATCTCCCCTGCTGCTGCGCAGATTCGGCAGCAACTACGCGGTCGAGCTTGGTCAACTGCGACCAGGAGTGGCGACAGTGCTACGGATTCCAGCGGACACGGCGGGAACTGCCTGGCATGCATTTGCGCCAGGCGCCGGCCGGCTCAGCGCTTGTCCTCTCTGAGTGGCATGCCAACCAGCCCCTTTCGTCCTCTATCGACCTCTATCTCTAGACTCTCGGCGCGATGACTGGGAAGGCCCCGGCGAGGGAAATCGATGAAGCCGGTCTTGGCGAGCGGCCAGCGGGCAAGGTGGTCGTTGTGATGCCCGCCATGAATGCCTCCAAGACGCTGGAAGACACCTACCGCTCGATCCCGATGGATTGGGTGGACGAGGTGATCCTCGTCGACGACGCGTCAAGAGACGACACGGTCGAGCTGGCCAGGCGGCTACCTCTGCATGTGGTCTGGCACCCCCACAACGTTGGCTACGGCGCCAACCAGAAGACCTGCTATCTCGAGGCGCTTCAGCGCGAGGCCGACGTCGTCGTGATGCTGCACCCCGACGGCCAGTACCCGCCTGAGCTGATTCCCGACATGGTGACCCCGATCCTCAACGACGAAGCCGACCTCGTGCTGGGCTCGCGCCTCGCCCGGCCCGGCATGGCGCTCGAAAACGGGATGCCGCGCTGGAAGTACGCCGCCAACCGCTTCCTGACCACGATCGAGAACGCCGTTATGGGAACCGAACTGACCGAGGCCCATACCGGGTACCGGGCTTATTCGCGCAAGATGCTGCTGACCGTGCCTTTCCTGCGCAACGCTTCCGACTTCAGCTTCGACTCCGAGGTGCTGATGCAGGCGGCTTATTTCAAGATGAGAATCAAGGAAGTACCGGCGCCGGGCAAGTACTTCGACGATGCCTCATCGGTCGATTTCTCGACCGGCGTCGTCTATGGAATGAAGACCCTCTGGGCAGGAGCCCGGCTGACGCTGCACCGGACGGGCTTGGTTCGCTCGAAGAAATTTCGAGCCTAACCCTGCTCGTCCTCAGCCGGCCCGTCCACCGGCGAACCTGACGAACGCCGACCAGGACGGCTTGGCTACAAAGCCCGTGCCGAAGAGGCCGCTGCCACCGCAGAAGTTGCAGGCGCTGGGGGCGCCGTCTTCGATCGAGAACCAATAGACGCCACGCAGGCGCCATTTGACCCGGTTGGCGCGCAACAGCGAGAAGGCGCCCTTCAGCTGCGTGACCTGGCCCTGGGGGCCTTTGGCGAAGGAGTCATGCTCCACCGCCTGCCTATCCGAGCTCCAGCCCAGCTCGGTAATCCATAGCGGCTTGCCGGCGTCATGATTGGCCTTCAGCACTTCACGGAATTCTTCGATGTAAGGCACCAAGCGTTTGTAGTTGCCCGTGTAAGGATGCAGCGCGACGCCCTGGAACTTTGACCTGATTCCCGGCGTCTTTTCGTACATCTGCTGAAGAAAGTCCGCCGCGAAGTAGGCCTGCGGGGGCCGGAGCTTGCGGGTTGCCTCGATCGGATGGGCGAACATACCGCCGAGCACGAGTTTCGCACCTGGATCGGAGAATTTGATCGCTGCCGCGGAGAGCTTCAGCAGCTCGCCGTACTCCACCGGGTTGGGGCGGGCGACGAAGTACTTGAAGTTCTGCTCGTTCCAGATCTGCCAGGTCCGCAGCGGACTCCTCGGCACGGCGGGGTTCTCCGCCCAGAAGCTCCCCTGAGGACCGTAACGCTGCACGACAGCGGTGAGAAACGCTTGCCATCCAGCACGCTGGGTGGCGGTCCGCACCGGCAGGTTCTTAGGACTGTTCCAGCGCTTATCGACCGGCACCGCCCAGCTCGGCGCGCCGTAGACGAATGGCAAGACGCCGATGCCGGCGCTTGCGGCTCCAGCAACCAGAGGATCCACTGTTGACCAATCGGGCGCAGCGCCCTGAACGGGCTGGACGAGCGCCCAGGAGATCGGTACGCGCAAGCTGCCGACGCCGCCGCGCTCAAGGCGCTGGAACTGTTCCACGCTGGGTTGGCCTTGCGGCACGACCCCCCAGAAGTTCGGCGGCACCGCAGCGGCGCTTGCGGTGAAGGCCGCGAGTAGCGCCGTCGTCGCGGCGAGAACCGCAACCCATGCGCGAATCCGCCCGATCGGGCCAGTCCTTCGCTCGGGCATTAGCTCAGCTTGCCTTCGGTGAGGCTGTCTTGACCGGAGCGCCACGCCGGCGGCGCTGCCGCAGCATTACGGCCCCGATCGAGATAGCGGCGAGGGCAGCGATCCCTAGCAAGATCGGCACCAAGGGCGAGCCACCTCCGTCGTCCTTCGCGGTGGCCGGCTTCGCGGCTGAGTGCTGGCTCTGCTGTGGGACGTCCGTGGAAGTGGCCTGCGAGCCCTGGCCTTGGTTACGCTGCTGCCCTGTAACGTTCTGGCCGCCGCTGGCCGAGCCGGGCGGGGCGCTGTCCGACTTCGACGCTGTACTACCCGGCGAGGATTCGCCATCGGACGAGTGAGATTCCTGCGACTTGGACGTGTTAGAAGGATTCGAGACGCCGCCGTTGTGCGACTTGGACGACTTAGCCGGAGTCTCGTTGAGAGCTTCCTTGCCAGTTGCCGTCGGCGGGGCATCGGAATACTGAATACCGCTTGAATCCGCCCCAGCAGCTACCGGAAACAAGGCAAATGCGAGCAGAGCAGACATTGACAGCAGGCAGAGAACGTGGGCCGAGAACTGGCCCTGGCGGCGGCGCGCTCCAATCATCGGGCGGAAGGTTAGACCAAATCGCGGCGGCAGCCCCGATCGCGCTGCTCGTTGGCCTCGCCCTTGCCGGGGGAGGCTTTGAAATTGCCTCGCGTCACATCGCCGGCCTGGCCACGTGGCTGGTCGTCGTGGCGCTGCTTGTCTTTGGAGCGGCTTCGTCGGTGCAGCTGCGCCGCCCCTTTTACTGGACGGCGGGCTCGATCCTCGGTCTGTCGCTGCTGTCCGCAATCTCATCCCTTTGGTCGGGGTCGGTGGAGTTGAGCGTGATCGAGGGAGACCGGGTCCTGGTCTACCTCGGCTTCTTCCTTGCCGCGTTTCTCATCGCCCAAACCAGCGAGAGGCGCCAACGTTTCGCTGAAGGCCTGGTTATTTCTCTTGCGGTAATCGCCTTGCTTGGGCTGGCCAGCCGCCTCGTGCCCCATTTCCTCCAAGTCTCCGACTCGCTCGGCACTGGCCCGCGGCTGCGCTACCCGCTCGGCTACTGGAACGCCAACGGCGCCGTCTTCGGGATCGGCATCGCCATGTTGCTCTGGTCAAGCCGCCAGGCCACCTCGGCGATCGTGCGCTGGCTCTCCGTCGCGGTCATGCCGGCTGTGCTGCTCGCCCTCTACTTCACCTACTCGCGCGGTGGTCTGCTGGCCCTACTCGTCGCTGCTGGCTGCCTGATCGCGCTTTCCCGGGATCGCCTCTGGCTGATCGCGACGCTGGCGATCGGCGCTCTCGGCGCCTTGCCAGCGGTGCTCGCGGTGCAGGCCAGGCGCGACCTCGCCGATAACCTTTCCAACCCAGCCGCGATCGACCAGGGCGTAACCGTCTTGTTGATCCTGCTCGCCGGCGTCGCCCTGGCGCTAGTCCTCTTCGCGGGACTGCGCCGGCTGGAGCGTCGCGACGGGCCGCTAACCGGCAAAGCCCTCGCGCTGTCGCGCCACCCGACCTTTCTGAAGGGAACCGCGGCAGCGGTCGCGGTGCTTGCAATTGCTGCGACCGCGGCCGTCGGCGGCCGCGCCTGGGACCAGTTCTCGAGCTCGGACATCCAGTTTCCGGACCGGCCCGAGCAGCACTTCTCCCAGCTCAATGGCGCCGGCCGCCATGACTTCTGGCGCGTCGCCACCGACACCTTCGATGAAGAGCCCCTGCTTGGCATCGGCGCCGGTACCTACGAGTTTGCCTGGGAGGAAAAGCGTTCGATCGAACTGCCGGTGCACGATGCGCACTCGCTGTACCTCGAGGCCTTCGCGGAGTTGGGAACCGTCGGCGGCCTGCTCGTGCTCGTGCTCGTCAGCTCGATGCTCTGGGCTGGGTTCATGGCGTGGCGCGAGGCTCTCTATCCAGAGCGCGAGCGCTATGCAGCTCTATTCGGCGCAATGCTCGCCTTCGCGACCGGCGCAGCCTTTGACTGGTTCTGGGAGCTGGCCGCGATCGGAGCTATTTTCTTCCTCGCCGGTGGCGTCGTCGTCGCGGCCCGCTGCGCCCAACTTGGGAAGGCCAGGGCCGCAGCCAACGGTAAGACGGAGGGACGCCGCTACGGCCTCGCGATCGCCGGCCTGGCGGTTGCCTGGATCGCGGCCGTGGCACTTGTCGGGCCGCTGCTGGTGGACCGTGAAATCGACGCCAGCCGCGGGGACGCGGCCGGCGGTGACATCGGCGGGGCTATCGAACACGCCAAGCGCGCCCGCTCGATCGAGCCCTGGGCGGCCTCGCCCTACGTGCAGTTGGGACTGCTCGCCGAGCTGAACGCCGAATACGAAATCGCGGCGATCGAATTCAGCCACGCAATCAATCGCGAGGACCACAACTGGCAGTGGTACTACCTACGCTCGAAAGTTGAGCATGAGCGCGGCGACGAAGGCGCCGCGCTCATTGATCTGCGCAAGGCCAGGGAACTCAATCCAATCGCGGAATGCCTGCGTTCGGGATGGAACTGCGGGTGAACATGCAGATGTCCCAGCGCCCCCAAAGCACGGCGGACCACAGCAAAACGGAGGTGGCCGGGGTGCCGGCGCAGCACCCAGAGCGAACTGAGATCGCCACACGGCTCGGCCTCACCGGGCCCGAGGCCTCACGGCGACGCGGCCCGCTGCTGCGCCGCATGCTCGCCACCGGCGACTGGATGGCCGTGATCGGTTCGCTCTGCCTGGCAACGGCGGTGACATCGACCACTGACGTTGCTGCTCTCTTCTGGGCAACCCTCTTCAGCCCGGTCTGGCTCTTCATTCTCAAGCTGCATGGCCTCTACGACAACGACCATCGCCGCATCCGCCACAGCACCTTCGACGAGCTGCCCGCGCTGCTATCGGCCAGTGCCCTGAGCACGCTCGCCCTCGACGGGTTGCTGGCCCTCAGCCCAGTCGGCCCTCTCTCGCCCGACAGCGCGATCCTCGTCGGCGTCGCCGGGCTGGCGAGCTGTTTCGTCGGGCGGGCCGTGCTGCGCTTCGTCTGGCACCACCTGACTGGCAGCGCAATTGGCATCGTGGTCGGCCCGGCAGCGGCGGTGGATATCGTCGCCCGTCGCGTCTCGACCCACCCAGAGGCGCGCCTGACGCTCGCCGGCTACCTCTCGCCACCGGGGGAAGACCCGGCCCGTGAGCTGCCCCGGCTCGGCTCCCTGGCCGACATTGATACGGTCGCGCCCGCCTACTCGGTCGAGCGTGTCGTGGTGACGGCGCCACGGATGAGCGAGCCGGAAACCGAGAAGCTGATCGCGCAGTGCAAGGGCGCGGGCCTCGGGCTCACCTTCCTCCCTCAACACTTTGGCCTGCTCGGCCCCGGGATCGAGCTCAACCGCCTCGCCGAGCTGCCCGTGCTCGACTTCCGCTTCTCCGACCCCCCGCGCTCGACCATCGCGATGAAGAGGGGGCTCGACCTGCTTGTCTCGGGCTTGATGCTGGCCCTGTTCTCACCGATCCTTGTGGCGATCGCCGTCCTCATCCTTGTCGACTCCGGCAAGCCCGTCTTCTTCCGGCAGAAGCGCGCCGGCAAGGGCGGCATGCCGTTCACGATGCTGAAGTTCCGCACCATGGTCGCCGATGCCGAGGAGCGGCTGGCCGAGCTCGTCGACCTCGGGAAGCTCGACGAGCCTGCTTTCAAGATCCCCGACGACCCGCGGATCACCCCTGCCGGCCGTTTCCTGCGCCGCACCAGTCTCGATGAGCTGCCGCAATTGATCAACGTCCTACGCGGCGACATGTCGCTGGTCGGCCCGCGGCCCGAGGAGGAGGCCGTGGTGGCGCTCTACGACGAGCGCCAACGGATCCGCCTCGCCGTCAAGCCTGGCCTAACCGGTCCAATGCAAGTCTACGGCCGTGGCGACCTGACGTTCGAGGAGCGGCTTGCGATCGAGCGCGACTACCTCGACAACCTCTCGATCACCGGCGACCTGGCGATCCTGCTGCGCACGCCGCGGGCGATCATCCGCGGCGAAGGCGCCTACTAAAGCTCCAGCGATGCCCGGTCAGCTCGACCTCGAGGTCGTTATCGTTAGCCACGGCGCTGGAGAGCTGCTGCGGCGCTGCCTGCGCTCGCTCGCGCGGTATCCCGCTGAAGAGACAATGCGGGTGACCGTTGTCGACAGCGGCAGCACCGATTCGACGCCGGACATGGTCGAGCGCGAGTTCCCCTCCGTACGCCTGATCCGCCGGGAGAACATCGGCTTCTCCGCCGCCAACAACGTCGCCCTGCGCGAGGACAAGGCAGACGCAGTGCTGCTGCTCAACCCCGACACCGAGGTTTACGAGGGGACGCTCGATGCATCGTTGGCGCGGCTGCGCTCCGACGAGGAGATCGGCATGGTCGGCTGCAAGCTGATCACTGAGTCGGGGGAGCTGGACCACGCCTGCAAGCGCTCCTTCCCGACGCCGCTCAGCGCCCTTGCCCATTTCACCGGAGTTGGCCGCTCTAGCGATGCCTCCGGCGCCCTTAGCCAGTACCGAGCCACCCACCTCGGCGACGACGAGGTGGGGGAGGTCGACGCTGTCAACGGCGCCTTCATGCTCTGTCGGGCAGAGGCGGTGCGCGAGGTCGGCCTGCTCGACGAGGGCTACTGGCTCTACATGGAGGACCTCGACTGGTGCCGACGTTTCTGGCAAGCAGGCTGGAAGGTCTTCTATGAACCCGCTGGCGTCTGCCTACACGTCAAGGGCGGGTCCAGCGGTAAGCGTCGCCGCCCCAAGCAGGAGATCGCCTTCCACCGTGGCATGGGCCGCTTCTATCGCCGCTTCGACGCTCCGGAGCACAACCCATTCATCAATGCCGCCGTCTACGCCGGAATCGGTGCCAAGCTGGCGGTCAGCCTCGGCATCACGAGCCTCACGAAAGATTCGTCTTAGAGCAGCAGCAGGTCGGTGCTGGACTTGGACCCGTCAGGATCGAAGAACGAACTCTTTTCGTAGCCCTCGAGCAAGGCCTCCACCTGGTTGGCCTCTATCTCCACGGGCGAAGAGCCCGGTGCCTGTCTCCCCAAGTCGATCATCCACTCGTAATTGGCTCGAATCCCCTCGATGAAAGCTTCCCGTCCGCCAGAGCGCTTCAAGCCGTATGGCCAAACCTCGGTAACGAGCGGGATCGACGATCGCATTAGACGCTTGGCGCCGGTCAGTATCTGGCCCTCGTGTCCCTGTGCATCTATCCAGGCGAGGCTTATCTTGCTCAGGTCGATGAGGCCTTCCTCGCACGCGGTATCCAGTCTCGCCAACCTCACCTTGACGATCTGCCGCGTCTCCTCCCCGAAGGCATTTGCGCCTCCAGTCGACCCAGCAACCCTCACCCTTCCATCCCCTGAATTGTTTGGCGATACCTCGAAGTCGGCCTCACCGTCATGATCGGAAAGTGCGACGTTCATCGTCTGCACGCGATCCGCAAGACCGTTCTCAGCGAGGTTCTCAAGCAGCAAGCGGTGATTGTCGGGTAGTGGCTCAAAGCAGATCGCCTCGGCAAACGCCCCCTCTCGAAACGCAGTCACGGTCGCCGTGCCAATGTTGGCGCCAATATCGAGAAAGCCATTGCCCTCGGCGCCCGACCAGCCGCCCCGGGCTTTGAGCCTCGACAGGACGAGCTCCATTGTTTCTCGCTCAGCCGGTCCGCGGGCGAAGCTCATCAGGCCAACCGCCCGATCGTAAGTCGGCACCCGGAACCGCATTCCGTCGGATTCGGCAATGAGCTCAGGCGTGAACCGCCCCGCACAGCGGAAAAAAAGCTCACGGGAAATTGCCCTCAACCGTTGCCCCCGATAGAGATCGAGCCGCCAGAGCGTGTTGCCAACCCGGGATCGAAGCATCGGCGCGGCAGTCTATTCCTTAGCGACCGGTAGGCCACAGGTCAGCGAAACGGCTGCCAGATCCCGACGCCATGAAGAATCCCGCCGGCGACAATCAAGACGTCGCCGGCGGCGAACACAAACAAAGTGAGGGTCCACACGCCAACCGAGGAGGGCCCTGTCAACTTGCGCCGCCATGATCCGGATCGCCAGCGTCGCTCGTAGCCGGATCGTTTGCCGTCCTCTTTCCTCTTCAATTCACTGTCCCGCATAGCGGCTTCCTTGAACCAGCTCAGTCCGCGGAAGGGTGTCATCCCCCGAGCCCTGCGGCTGGCGTCGATGGTTTGGGCGTAGCTCTCCTCGTGGTAACGATGCTTGAGCAAGAGCTGCATTGCGGCAATCGCAGCCATGAAGCCAATCGCTCCCGCGAAAATCTGAATTCCGTCACTGGCCCGGGGATTGAGGCCTGCCACATACAGAAACGCCTGCGCCGCGACGCTCAACGCCGGAACCTGCCAGATCATGGCGTCGATCGCCTGACGACGGCTCTCGACGAAGGTCTCGAATTCATCGAGCGGCTCAAAGCGCTGATCGAGATCGTTGGTCACTATGAATGCGGAATACAGACTTCTTCTATTGGTACACAGATTGCCGCCATTAGTGGAATATTCCACTAAGAAATCTCAGTTTATTGGAGGAGCGCTCAGACTGAGGCGGCGAGCTTCTCATGGGGATCGGCGGCGATCAGAGCCTCGACGATCGTGCGGCTGGCGCTGCCGTCGCCGAAGGGCTGCGCCCAGTCGACCTGATCCAAAGCCAGCATCTTCTCCGCGGCTGCGATGATTGCCTCCGCCTCGACGCCGCCGAGGCTGGCCGCCCCCACGTCGATCGTCTCCGGACGGTCGGTGTGGCTTCGCATTACGACGCAGGGCGTACCGAGCACGCAGGACTCCTCCTGCACGCCTCCGGAGTCGGTCATCACCAGGCGGGAGGTCGCCTGTAGAGCAAGTAGCTCACGGAACGACTTGAGCGGTGCCAGCTCGATCCGCGGAGGCAGCACGACACCAAAGTGCTCAATGCGCCCACGTGTGCGGGGATGGGCCGGGAAGGTGACCGCGAGGTCCCACTCCCCGGCGACCTTGTCCACCGCGGCGATGATCGCGCGCAGCGTTGTCTCGTCGTCGACATTCTCGGGGCGGTGCAGGGTCATCAAGATTCTCGGCTCGCGCTCGGCGATCGGCAAGCCACTGCGCGGCGCGTACCGAAGCACGGCATCTACAACGGTATTGCCACTCGGATCGTGAATCCGGCCGGGGACCCTCTCGCTTTCTAGCACCGCGTGGGCCGTCGCCGTTGGAGGGAAGAGATCGCTGGATATATGGTCGATCAGCCGCCGGTTCAGCTCCTCCGGCATGCGCATGTCGTAGCTGCGCAGACCCGCCTCGATGTGGGCGACGCGGCGCAGTAGCTTGGCCGCGGCTATGGCACCGGCGAGACCGGAGTTGGTGTCTCCCTGAACGACGATGTGGGTGATCCCCTCTGCCTCGATCGCCGCCTCGATCGCAGTCAGCATCTTTGCCGTCTGCTCGCCATGCCTGCCCGAGCCGACGCGCAGGTTGAGGTTGGGCCCTGGCAGCTCCATCTCCTCGAAGAACTGGGCGTCGAGCTCCCAGTCGTAGTGCTGATTGGTATGGATCAGGTAACTGTCGAGCGAACGCGCCTTGACCTCCTCGATCACCGGCGCCAGCTTGATGATCTCGGGGCGAGTCCCGAGGACGATCCCGACCTTCACGCCAAGGCCGTCTCGTCTGAAAGGGCGCGTTCCATGCTCGCGAAACGGGCCCGCCAATCCTCCTCGCGCGCGACCCGCTCGCGCAGCGCCGCGGCATCGATAGACCAGGCGCCGCTGTCGAGATCGGCCAGCGCCTGCAGCCAACCCTCCGCGTCGGTCTCGAGCCGCACGGCAGGGGCGAAACGCTCTCCCTGGTGCAGGGCCGTAGCCAGCACAGGGCGACCGGCGATCAGCGCCTCATAAAGCTTCAGCGGGTCGGTGGCTTCGGTCAGTGGCCCCGGCCGGAAGGGGATCATGCAGAGCTGCGCGGCGGCGATCTCCTGCGGCACTCGCTCGGCAGCGACCGGCCCCGGCACCGTAACGTTGGCCATCTGCTCGAGTCGCGGGAGCGGGCGGCGCACCGGACCGACAATCCGGAACTCGAGGTCCGGGCGGCCTGCGGCGACGGCGACAATCAGGTCTTCGTCGAGCCACTCATAGATTGCGCCAACGTAGAGCACACGACGCAGCTTCCCCGGCGGCTCGAACTGCTCGCCGAAGCGGGCGCTGTCGACGCCGTTGGCGACATAGTGAACCTCGCCGCCCCGCACTCGGCGTGCCTTCTCAACCAGTGCCTCGGCGGTGGCGAAAACCACGTCCGCCTTCTTCAGCAGCTCGGTCTCACCCGCGCGCAGGGCCGGGTGTACGTCCATGTCGTCGATGTCGTCGCAGAGGTCGAAGACGACGCGACCCCATTTGCGCTGGCGCAAAAGGTCGAGAACGACCGGATGAGGCAGGTAAACCCAGGCGGTGCTTCGCCCCGGATCAACGCCGAGATCGTCGAGCTGCCGTTCAAGGAGACGGCGATTGAGGCCGTAGAAGGGCGGGCCGAAGAGCGGCACGAAACGCGGCTTTACCACCTCCACGCCCGGCAGTAGCGTTTCCGGGCTCTGCCCCGCCCGCTCGCCGCCGATGCGCCGCAGGTCGGCCGGCCGCGGATTCCTCGAGCCCAGCGTGTCGACCCAGATCGACCTGCCGTTCCCGGCCAGCCAGCGTGCCACGTAGTGATGCCGCTGGACCAGATGGTCAGCGCGCACGTTGCTGAAGATGACTGTCGTTTCGCCGCCGTCGGGCATCTGCTGTCCGTCCCGGTGCCGCAGCACCGGGCGGGGCATTGTAGTGGGCGGCCCTCCCGTCGCCCATCCCCGGAGCCGAAGGGGGCCCCGGAGTGCGAACCTGGAGCCGGTTCGGCCGGTAGTCTGCCGCGAGCTTGACCGAGCGCCTACGCAATCCGGGTGTCGCAGGATGGGGGCTGATGACAGGAGCGGTCGGCGTCGCTGCCGGTCTTGTCCTTTGGCTGGAGCGCGGCCTCACCTACGGGTGGGATGAATTCGTTTGGCTGGAGCTCGGGGGGCTTGCGCCGGACGCAAGCTATTTCTTTCGCCCGTACGGGGGTCACCTGATCGCTTTTCCCTATTTCCTCTGGAAGGGGATGCTGGAGCTGTTCGGGGCAAACTTCACGGCCTTCTCCATCGTCCAAGTCGCCGGTCTCAGCATTCTGGCCATCCTCCTCTACGTCTACGCCAAGCGCCGCCTCGGACCGATCCTCGCGCTGGCACCGGCCGTGACGATGCTCTTCCTCGGATCCGCTTGGCCGGTTCTGCTCGAGCCGATGATCGGCATCCAGTTCCTCGCCGCGCTCGTCCCAGGCTTGGCGGCAATTGTCATGCTGGAACGAGGCAGCCGCTGGGGGGATGCGGCCGCCTGCGGCCTGCTCTGCCTCGCACTGGCCGGCTTCAGCGAGGCCATTCCATTCCTCGCCGGTGCGATCGTCGCCGTCCTTCTCGACCACAACCGGCAGCGGCGGATATGGGTCGTCGCGGCGCCAGTTATCGCCTACGGGCTTTGGCGCATATGGGCCGCCAAATACGAACCGACCGGCATCCTCTACTCGAACGTCCCCTTCCTCCCGGCCTACTTTGCCGACGCGCTGGCGGTCTTCAGCAGTGCCATCTTCGGTCTGACCACGCTGATTGGGGCGGGGCCCTGGAGCGAGATCCGCCTGCAGGGCTTCAGCATTCGCTTTCTCTCCTCCGGCGTCGTCTTCACCGTCCTCGAGCTGCTCGCGATCGGCGGCGCCTTCTGGCTGATGCACCGCCGCGGGCCGGTTCCGAAGACGCTCTGGCCACCGCTCGCGATCCTGCTCGTCTTCTGGGTCGAGCTGGGAATCGTCCTCATACCGGGGCGCACGGCGGCCGAGCCGCGCTATCTCTACGCCGGCGCCCTGACGCTGCTGCTGGTGATCGTCGAGATGCTCAGGGGCGTAAGGACGACGCGGCTCACGGTGGCGGTCGCGGTGGCACTGACCGGCGCCGCAGTGGCCGGCAACCTGGCCCGGTTTCAGGAAGGCCGCCAGGTCCTCGACGCAATTCAGAAGGAAGCCCGTGCCGACATGGCCGTGATCGAGCTCGCGGGCCTCGATGGCGACCAGGCCTTTACCCCGAACCTCAGCGCCCCCCACCTCGTCCCCGCCGCGCTCGACCTGAATTCAGGTCCGTGGCTCGAAGTCGTGGACCGCTACGGCTCCTCAGCCGACTCGATACCGCAGCTCCTTAGCCAGAGCGAGGCCGTCCGCGAGAAGGCGGACGCAATCGCGGTCAAGATCCTCGACCTTCATCTCGCGCCCGCCCCGAAGACAGGGGCGCGCCAGTGCCGGCGAATCGGCGGCACTGGCGCGCCGACGGAGATCGCCCTGCCAAGGGGAGGCGCCATGCTGGTCCCCGCCCGCGACTCGACCGTCACCCTGCGGCGCTGGGCGAATGACTTCGCTGCCGGGATCGGCAGCGCTCACGGTGGGCGGACGATGAGCCTCCCGATCCCCGGCGATTCCAGCGACGTCCCGTGGCGGCTCAGCTTCGACCGCGGCGGCCCGGTCGAGATATGCGCGATCGGGCCAGGCAGCGCCGGTGCGCCGCCGGGCTAGAAGGGAAGGGTCTCGTCCACTTCGGCCAGGGTCGGCGCAGACTTGTCACGCTCGGAGAGCAGCGGGTCTTCGACCATCCACTCAACACCGACGTCGGGGTCGTTCCAGGCGATTCCAGACTCGGTCGCCGGGTCATAGATGCTGGAGAGCTGGTAGGCGACGTCGGCAAGATCGCTGAGCACGGCGAAGCCGTGGCCAAAGCCGACCGGGACAAACAGCTGCCGGTGTGACTCGTCATCGAGGACGTGGCCCTCCCACTCGCCAAAGGTCGGCGAGTCGCGTCGCAGGTCGACGGCGACGTCGAAGATCTTGCCGCGCGGGCAGCGGACCAGCTTCGCCTGGCCGGGCTCGGTCTGGAAGTGCAGGCCGCGCAGCGTGCCCCTGGAGGAGCGCGAGTGGTTGTGCTGGACGAACTCGACCTCGACCCCGTGCTCGGCCCAGAGGTCGCGGCGGTACGTCTCGACCATGAAGCCGCGATCGTCGCCGTGAACGGCGGGCTCGAGCAGGACGACCCCGTCGAGCTTGGTCTCGAGGCGTTTCAGCATCAGCCCAGGGTTCGGCCGTACTGCTTTTCGTAGTACTCGCGGTACTCGCCGGAGCGGATCGGCCCCCACCAGTCCTCGTTGTCGCGGTACCAGGCAACGGTCTTCTCCAGCCCCTCGGCGAAGTGGACCTGGGCCTCCCAACCCAGCTGCTCCTTCAGCTTGGCAGAGGAAAGCGAGTAGCGACGGTCGTGGCCGGGACGATCGGTGACGTACTCAATCAGCGACTCGTCTTTGCCGGTCAGCTCGATTACCCGCTTGACCACCTCGATGTTCTCGCACTCGTCGGGACCGCCGACGTTGTAGGCCTCGCCGGCCTTTCCCTTGCTCAGCACCGTGTGAATACCGCGGCAGAAGTCCTCTACGTAGAGCCAGTTGCGAACCTGCTTTCCATCGCCGTAAACCGGCAGCGAGTCACCGTGCAGGGCGTTGAGCGTGATCAGCGGAATCAGCTTCTCGGGGTACTGGCGGGGACCGTAGTTGTTGGAGCCGCGCACGACCGACGCATCGATGCCGTAGGTGTGGACGTGGGCGGTGACCAGCAGGTCGCCGGCGGTCTTGGTCGCCGAGTAGGGCGAGGAGGGGTCGAGCGGCGAGGTCTCGGTGAAGGAGCCCTCCTCGATCGAGCCGTAGACCTCGTCCGTGGAGACCTGCAGGTAGCGGCCGACGCCAAGCTCGCGGGCGGCGTCGAGCAGGGTGCCGGTGCCGATCACGTGGGTGCGGGCGAAGGCGTCCTGGTCGTCGATCGAGCGGTCGACATGGGACTCGGCAGCAAAGTTGACGACGGCGTCGCAGCCCTCCATCGCCTCGCGCACGACCACGGGGTCCTCGATCGCGCCGACGACGAGATCGGTTCCCTCGGGAAGGTTCTCGCGGCGACCGGCGTAGGTGAGCTTGTCGAGCACCCGCACCTCGTGCTCGCCCGAGACCAAGCGGACGTAAGTGGAGCCGATGAAGCCGGCGGCGCCGGTGACTAGGAGCTTCATGCAGCCTCCCTCTCGGTTGGACGTTGGGCGAGGTAGCCGGCGAGCCCGTCCTGCCAAGCAGGAAGCTCGATCGCGTGGCGGCGCTGGCTGGTCAGGACCGAGTAGGGCGGCCTCGGGGCAGGGCGGCCGAGCATGTCGGTCGTCGCCGAGAGCACCCGGCACTCGACTTTCGCCTGCTCGAAGATCTCGCGTGCAAAGTCGTACCAAGAGCAGGAGCCGGTCGCGGCCATGTGGTGGATGCCGAACTCGATCCCCTCGATCAGGCGGACGATGCCAGAGGCAAGGTGCCAGGTGTAGGTCGGCGAGCCAACCTGATCGCGCACCACCAGCACCTCGTTCTGGGTCGAGGCGAGGCGCAGCATCGTCTCGACGAAGTTGGAGCCACCGATCCCGAAGAGCCAGGAAGAGCGAACGACGAAGTGGCGCTTATTGGCAGCGGCGGTCGCCTCCTCGCCGGCGAGCTTGGTCCGTCCGTATGCCGAGAGCGGCGCGGTCTGGTCGGTTTCAACGTAGGGCGCCCCCTTGGTCCCGTCGAAGACGTAGTCGCTGGAGACGTAGACGATCGAGGCGCCGAGCGCGGCGGCAGCCGCCGCGACGTTGCCGGCGGCCGTGCCGTTGACCGCCAGCGCGGCCTCCTCGGAGTCCTCCGCCCCGTCGACATCGGTCCAGGCGGCGCAGTTGATCACCACGTCAGGACGCTCGAGATCCAGCTTTGCGGTGACGGCCGCCGCATCGGCGATGTCGAGCTCGGTATGGCCGAAGCCGACCACGTCGTGGCCGGCGTTGCCGGCGGCGAGAACAACGTCGCGGCCGAGCATGCCGCCCGCGCCTGTGACCAGCACCTTCATCAGATGATCTTGATCTCGGACTTGTCGCCGACCAGCATCCGCAGGGTTTTCGGCATCCCGTCGCTGCGGGTCAGCTTGACTTCGCGGCCAAGCAGGCTCGCCTCCATGCGGGTGCCGAGGTCCTCGACGATCGAGCCGGCGAGGATGATCGAGTGCTCAACTTCGGAGCGGCGCACGCAGACGTCATCGCCAATCGAGGTGTAGGGGCCGACGTAGGCGTCCTCGATGCGGGCGCCGGCGCCGATCACGGCCGGGCCGCGGACCACTGAGCCTTTCAGCACGGCGCCCTTCTCGACGACGACGCGACCCTCGACCCTGGAGGCATCGTCGACCTCGCCCTCGATCCGGGTCTCGATCTCCTCGAGCACGAGCCGGTTGGCCTCGAGCATGTCGGCGAGCTGGCCGGTGTCCTTCCACCAACCGCTGACCACCTCCGACTTAACGGCCTTGCCCTCTTCGATCAGACTTTGGATCGCCTCAGTGATCTCAAGCTCCCCGCGCCAGGAGGGCTCGAGAGCACGGGCCGCGTCAAAGATCGACGGCGCAAAGAGGTAGACGCCGACCAGGGCAAGGTTCGACGGCGGGTCTTTGGGCTTCTCCACCAAGCGCACGATCCGCTCTCCGTCCAGCTCAGCGACGCCATAGGACTGCGGGTCGTCCACCGGGGTGAGCAGGATCAGCGCATCAGGTTCCGTATCGCGAAAGCTTCTGACGAGGCCGCGCAGTCCGTCGGCAAGCAGGTTGTCGCCGAGGTACATAACGAAGGGTGAGCCGCCGATAAAATCCTCTGCGGTAAGCACCGCATGGGCCAGGCCGGCGGGCTTGTCCTGGACGATGTAGGTGATCCTGGCGCCGAAGGAAGAGCCGTCACCAGCTGCCTCGCGGATCTCGTCGCCGGTCTCGGGCGCGATGATGATGCCGATCTCGGTGACCCCGGCCTCGACCAGAGCCTCGATCCCATAGAAGAGGACGGGCTTGTTGGCTACCGGCACGAGCTGCTTAGCCGAGGTGTGGGTGATCGGGCGCAGCCGCGTCCCGGCCCCGCCGGAGAGAATCAGGCCTTTGAGATCTTGCACGTCGCGGGAAGGCTATAGGGCGCGTGCTCCATCGCGGCCTGTCGCCGACCATGCTCAGCCAGTTGCGCCTGCGCCCTCGGGATTCTCGGGACCATCGAACCAGTCGCAGCGCTTTGCCACGGCAAGAAGAAGAGGTGTCAGAATCGCCAGGCAAGCCACTACCCTGGCGGCGAGCTGCCCGTAGGCCGGCGCTGAAGCGCCCTGATCGCGCAGGAGAACGGTGACCCCGGCCATCACCGCTAGCTCCAGGATCATGATCGCCATCAGTAGGCGCTCGCGCCGGATACGCAGGTAGACCTGATAGACGGTGAAGTAGAAGCCATCGATCGCGAAGGCGACGAGGAGGATGATCAGTGGAGCCCTCGCGTCGTCGCCAATCGTGCCAAGCAGGATGGGACCGATGATCGCCATCGCTGGCACCAGCACGAGCCAGCCGGCGACGACCGCGAAGCCGCGCCGGACTAGGTGTTTAGCCTCTGCCCAAGCATCAGGGGCCGTAAGGACGAAGGGCAGAAAGGCACTGGCGATCGCCGTGTTGGCCAGCAGAACCCCGGAGCTGAACCTCCAGGCGGCCGTGTAGGCGGCAACGTCGTGCTGTCCCGCCAGCATCGCCAGCAAAAGGACGTCACCGTTGATGACCATCGCTGAGAAGACGCCAGCGATCGCCATGACCCGGCGACGATCTAGGTCAATTCCGCCGGACGGCAATGCCGGTTCGAAATCGCTGGCGATTGGCCGCGGGGGGCTCGCAAAAAGCAGCGCTCCGCCCGCTAGGGCGGTCGCGAGCGGGGCCAGCACGGCGTAGGCGACCATCATTGGCGCGGAACCCAGGCCGACGGCCGCGCAAGCGCCCACCAAGGCAAGGCGAAGGAATCCTTGCAAGCTCTGCAGCAATGCGGCTGTGGCAAAACGGCGTTCCCCTTGCAGGCACCAGATAAAGAAGAAGGCCAGGCTGCCAAAGATCTCCCCACCTGCGGCGATCAGGCCCTCGGTGCGGTAAGGAGCGAGCGGCGGCAAGAGCAACACCACCGCAGCCACAAGCAGGGCCACGGCGATCCCGGTGGCGATTCTGTGCAACAGGAGGCTGCGCATCTTTGCCCGCGCCGCCTGGGGGTCAAGTGAATCGGCGGTCTCCGCGATCGCCACAGTGCCCAACCCAAAGTCGGCGAACTGCACCGCAAGGCTGTTCACGGCAAGCCCGACGCCGAAAGCGGCAAACCCATCGACGGCGAGTACCCTCGCCGCCACGATTGCCGCCGCAAACGCCGCCGCCGCGCCGAGCACGTTGCCGCCGACGACGACCAAGCTCGCCTTCATGCGCGGCCTGGCGGCCACGTTTTGAAGCAGTCTCCGGAACGCTCTCATCGCGGGGGCCGAGCGGCCCGAGGGGGCCGTCAGCCCGCCAGCGCCGGGGCCGGGTGGTCCCTCGTGTCGCCGTCCCGCCCCGCCTCGTTCACCAGACCGGAAGCGGAGGCCGCCTCGTATTTAACGCGCAGGCAGACGACCAGGAGCAGCCACCAGGTCAGGGCGAGGACCTGTGTCTCCAACGCGGGATAGATGACGTTGTAAAGAGAAAGGCCGAATCCTGCGGCAGAAACCCCCGCTGCCCATGCGCTTACAGGCCTCCAGGCCGCAAGGGCAAAGACGACCGCCGCCCAAACGAGGAAGCCGCCGACCAGCAGCAAGCCAATGACGCCAGTCTCGACCAGAAGCTTGAGGTAGTAGCTCTCAACGGTGACCTTGGGCGCAGCGTCGTCAACGAGTTGCTGGGCATTCCCGGTTGAGGCGACTCCCCGGCCGATCGCCTTTTGCACGATGGTCGCTTCGCCGTAAACATCGAAGCCCTTGTTGAAGGATTCGGTACGCAATTTGTTGCCCGCGTCATGCGTGGGGTTGAAACCCGAACTGACGCGTTCGCCGGCGGCGCTCGGAGAGACCCCCCCAATCGTCCCGACCACCAATGCGATCGCAATAGCGGGGACCGCCATGGCCGCGAAACGCAGGCGAGCGCTACCCATCGCAAACGCAAAAAGGGCGACCACGCCGATCATCGAGATCACCACTCCGGAGCGACTGAAGGTGAGAACCACACCGCTGAGGATTGCCGCGAGCAAGGCTGTGCCGGCGATACGAGACGCGTTGCTCCGCAATGAAGACAACTCACCCATCATCACCACGGCCGTGCAGCCGAGGAACGCGGAGGTATGGAGATAGCTGCCGGTGATACCGGCGTAACGGTTGGCAGCAAGTCCGTCTACCTGCGCGCTCGCCGCCTGGATGAAGCCTTCCACGCCAGCCGCCTGTGCCAACACGGTCGCCGCGACAAGAAGGCCGAGGCCGATCACGAGACGGCTCAAACGACGCGTGTCCCCTGGCTCCAACAGCGGCCAGACAGCAAGGGCGAACGTCGGATAGACGAGGTACTGGGCCAGCCCGATCCCGTACAGCTTCAGCCCGACTGCGCTCGCCGGAAAGCTGAGCAGGGCGGCAACCGCGATCAGCACCCAGCCGATCAGCAGCGGGCGGGGGAAATCCTCGAGTCTTGGACGGCATCGGACGAGACAGCCGATTGCCATCGCCGCGACGAGGGCAGGCACCACGGCATTTGCCGTCAGCCCCGGATCGCTAAGGACGAGTTCATCGGCAAGCTCGAGTAGGCCACCGCGCATGGGCGCCAGGAAGATCGCGCAGACGACAAGCGCGCGCAGGCCGGTACGGCCGCCCCAGAGTGCAACGGCGAGCGCAGCTAGGAATATGCCTATAGCAAGCAACATCGGGGCCTGCCTTTCAATCGGCCGGGCAGCCAGCCCGGACTAACAGCCAGCCAAGGGGCGGAGATGATAGCTAGAGACCCTGCGGTTAGTTTGGGGCGGCCTTCGACCGATACGTGTCATGGCCTGGCCCGTCCACCACTGAGAGCGACGAAAGCACGCCAGGCCGGCTTCGGTTTGAATGCCTTGCCGACCCGGAAGAGGCCGACCGAATCGCAGAAGTTGCAGTACCCCTTGACGTCCTTCCAGGAGTACCAGTAGGCAGCCTTGAGCCCCAGCCGATGGCGATTGGCGAGCAGGTAGGTGTAGGCGGCGCGCAGTTCGCGCGCCTGGCCTTGGATCCCCTGCTCGAAGGCAACGACATTGGGATCGTTCTGGGATCCCCAGCCCATCTCGGTGATATAGAGGCCGGCGCCCGGATCGTGGTTGTCGACTACAACTTCGCGCACCTCCTCGGTCAGTTCTTCGAGATCTTCGACGTGGAAGGCATACGGGTGCAGAGCCACAGCATCAAAGTACTGCTTGATACCGGGAACCCGGTAAAGCGCGGCGAGAAACGTGGTCGCATCCATGCCTCGCTTTCCGCCCTCGTCGGGATTGCCGAAGAGGCCAGAAAGGAGAACCTCCGCACCGGGGTCCACGCTCTTGATCGCCCTGTAGGTTGGCTTCAACAACCGCGCGTAGCGGCTTGGTGACACCGGAAAGGCGAAGTAGAAGAAATTAGCCTCATTCCAGACCTGCCAGGTGCGAATCGGCATCGGGCGCGCAATCGCCGACACGTAGTTGATCGCCGCCTGCATGGGCTGGTGTTCGGTCCAGAATTCGCCGCCGGGACCGTAGCGCTTGACCGCTGCCCTGACGAAGGCAAGCCAAGCCTCGCGAGCGCGGGCACTGTCGATGGGAAGGGCGGTCGGCTTGGCCGCCAGCCAGCGAGGGGTAGCGGATAGATAGGGCAAGATCGTCAGGCCGTGGCGAGCCGCCACCTCGACAGCTGGATCAACGCTGCTCCAGTTGTATTTATTCGCTGGAGAAGGCTGGACCAAGCCCCAGCTGATGGGAACCCGCACACTGCCGATCCCGCCGGCCTTCATATACGCGGCATCCGTATCGCCCAAGGGGGTCTGCGGCGCGATGCCGAAGAAGGTTCGCGGCACCGCCTGCGCCACCGCTGGGGCAATCAGAGCGGCGACGAGGGCCAGCAGCAGGATCGTGGTCTTTGCGGTTCTCAACTCAGCGCGTGGGAAGCGGCGGGCGTGCGGGTCACTTCCTAACACGCCGGGACGGCATCAGTACCGCCAAGACGTTAACGACTCAGTAGGACCCACCCAGCTTGCGGTGATCCCAGCTGGCTGTCCGAACCGGCTTGAACTCGATCGCGACGCGCTTCGGCGCCTGCGCCTCCAGCGCTGCCTTGGCGTCCCCCTCGACCGAGGAGATTCCCTCGGCGTAGCGCAGGGTCAGCTCCTCGGCGAAAGTGAGCACGGTCTCGAAGTCGTGGTGGATCTTCGCCTCGGCCTCGATCATCGCGCCGCGCAGCTCGCCGTACTCGTGCCCGGTCTCGACCAGGACCGTGGCACGCGGATCGCGTTCGAGGTTGCGCACCTTCTGCGACTTGGCGTAGGTCCAGATCCAGATCTCGCCGTCGCGGGGGACGAACCACATCGGCATCGAGTGCGGCCAGCCGCGCGGGCCTTGGCTGGAAACGATTGCCACCCGCTCCCCCGCGAGTAGCTCCAGCAACTCCTCCTCGTCCAGCTTGATCTGGTCGCGACGGCTCACCGTGGGGAGCGTCCCTGATTTGCGTTCGGGATGCGTTGCAGTTCCGCGTGCTTGTGCGCGCCGACAGGACCATTCTCGCCAACCTCTCCTTGGCGGCCGGGGTCAAGCGAGGGCGACGAGCGCGAGCTGCCGCGGCTCGGCCCCGCGAGTCAGTACGCCGAAATAGCCGCCGTCAACGCCTGAGACTCACCGCGCGGGTCGCCCGGGCGTCGGGGATCGCGACCAGCAGCTGCGCCTTGAGCGTCCCGCGCAGCCGCAGCAGCGGCGCGCCGCGTGAGTTGAGACCGACGCGGAAGGTGTGGGACTTGCCGCCGGCGAGCCTGAAGGTGCGGTGGCTGACGGCGATCCGAACGACTTTGGTGGGGATCCCGGGACGGGCGCGGAAGGGCACCCTCGCTTGGGTCCGCAGGATGATCTGACCCGGGCAGGCTTCGCCCTCAGGTGGCCAGCCGCAGCGGACCCAGATGCGGACGGCGCCGCCTTCCGGCTTGATGTGGCCGACCGTCAGCGGTGGCAGTTCTGGCCTCGCGGCGCCGGCGCCGCTGCCGAGGCCGACCGTCGCCCCGTCGACGTAGTTGTTGTCGAGGTTGATCGTCATCAGGCCGTAGGTCTCGTTGTGGCCGCCGCGGTACTGGTGGATACGCTGGTGAGAAGCCCAAGCGGTCGACGGGATGTACGGGTCGAGCGTGTTCTGGGCGCCGTTCCAGTTGGCGCTCCAGAGGTCGTCGGGCAGCGTGTAGGCGCCGCCGATCGCGCGGCCGAGGTCGAGGATGCCCGAGGCGCCCGAGCTGTAGGCGCCGGAGACATAGCCGAGCGCGTGAAGCTGCTCGGTCCAGGCGGAGAGGAAGGTGAGCGTCGCCGCGGTCGCGCTCGTCGTCCGCGTGTAGGCCTCCATGTCGAAGTAGATCGGGCTGCCGGGACCCATGCCGACGCTCTGCGCCTCGGCGACCGCGTCTTCGGCGGCTTCGATCCCCTGCGCAGCCGCTTTGCCGAGGCTCGAGCTGAGCTTCGCGCAGCTCGAGCAGCTGCTCGTCGGCGCCTGCAGTCCGACGTAGGTCGGGATCAGGTGCCACTCGTCGGCGACCTGTTCACCGACCCAGGTCGAGGTCAGATTGGGCTGAGAGCAGGCCCGGTTGGCGCCGCCGATGTAGACGCCGATCGCCCGGTAGGGGGAGCTGGCCCAGGCCGACATCGTCCGGGCTGAGGGGGCCGAGCAGGCGTCGAAGCCGAGTCCGGTGAACTCTGCGGAGCCGCCCGCGACGGGAGCCGGCGGCGCAAGGGCGCTGGCCTGCGCGCGGGCACGGCCAAGGGGAGCCGGCTCGACGAGGATCGCTCGGCGGCGCCCGATCGCCTGCGCGGGACAGCGCTGCCTCGCGCCCGGCGTCCCCAGATAGACGGCGCGGCGGTCAAGCCGCACACACATCCGCGGGTGTTCGGCGAGGCGGTAGACGGGCCACCCAGCGGGCACGCCAACCGCCCGACCTCCGAAGTGGACGGTTCGCGCGGCGGCGGACGTCGCGCAGATCGCAAGCAGCACGAAGACCGCCAAGGCTGGACGAATTTGGCGCATACCGGCCCCAACAATGACATCGGGGATTCGATTCGCCTTGCAAAGAATCCGATCTGCATCAATTCTCCCCCCCTCCCCGGCAGATCGGGAAAGCGATTGCGCGGGGCGCCAACGCGGTAGACGGTGGAGCGAAGGCACGAACGCCGAGCTACGCCGGCACGAGCTCCAACTCCCGCCAGGGGCCCTCGCCGGCCATCGACTGGGTGCGGCCCTCGAGCCAGTCGGCCTGGAGATCGTCGTAGTGGCGACTGGCCGGATGGCCGGACTGGCCGGTGAACATCTGCCAGCGCGAGCGCTCCGGCGCGGTCGGGTCGGCGACCATGCGCCAGCTCGGCGCCCAGACCGCTTTGTAGGGGTCGTTGGGGTCATAGGCGATCTGGCTGACGGTCTCCTGGGCGCCGCCGGCACGAAGGCGCCGGTTGAGAAGGCGGCGCAGCAGCGGGTTGGCTTCGCCGAGCGGGTGGGGGAACTCCATCTCGTGCACACGGCCCCAGCGCCAGGCCTCGGGGTCGGGGCCGAAGCGGTCCGCCAGATCGTCGAGGGCGCCGCTGAGCGCTTCCAGGACGAGACCCTCCCAGGGCCGCCCGATCAACTCCTCGTCGCCTTCCTCCCAGAGCTTCATCAGATGCGAGTGCCAGCGCCAGGGTGAGGTGACGTGCGGGGTGAAGCCGTTGTCGGCGCGGTCGAGCCAGCGCTCGCAGAGGTCCCTGTCTCCTATCGCGGCGCGTGCCACCTCCCGGGCCAAGCGCAGCAGGAAGGCCTGGTAGATCGTTCCCGCGATCGAGTCGGGATCAAGCCTGCCGTCCCAGCTGCGTAGGCGCTCGATCGCACTCAGCTCGCGCTGGCCTTGCGGCCTCAGCCGTCCCAGCCGCCTCGCCGCCTCTATCCCCGGCAGTGAGAGGTTGTCGGACTGCATCGCCTCGAAGTCGTCGAGATCGTGCTCGTCGCTGGCCCGCAGCAGCTGCTCGATCCGCTCGGCGCGGAAGCCGTCGAGCCACTCGCTGGTGATGTGGTGCGGGTACTCATCGCCGACGATGCGGTTGTTGGCGGTGACGAGGAAGCCACTCTCGGGATCGACCGCCTCCGGCAGCTCTTCGTAGGGGATCGTCCCCTCCCACTCGAACTCGCCGCTCCAGCCCGGCTTCGGCAGGTCGGGGCAGCCGCCCTTGCGCAGCGGCAGGCGGCCGATCAGCTTGTAGCCGATCGAGCCGTGGCGGTCGGCCCAGATCAGGTTCGAGGCGGGCGAGCTGTGGTCCTCGAGCTTGGCGACCAGCTCCGGTCCCGAGCTGATGTCGTGCAGCTGGAACATTCCCGCGAAGGCCGTCGGCTGGTCGAGTGTTTGCCAGCGCAGGGCGAGCGGCTCACCCTCGTCGGCGCCAAGCGCCTCGTTGACCAGCGGCCCGTGGTGGGTGATACGCACGTCGAGGACCTCGGGCGCGTCGCGGCCCTTGACCGAGATCTCCTCGCGGACGATTTCCAGCGACCGCCACTCGTCTTCGAAGAGGTAGCGGTCTCCCTCGACCCGCTCGATGAAAAGGTCCTGGACGTCGGCCATGACGTTGGTGAAGGTCCAGCAGACGTCGTTGTTCTGGCCCATGTAGACGCCCGGCATGCCCGGCAGCGAGGCGCCGCGGACGAAGCGATCGCCGAGCGTAAGGCCGACCTGGTACCAGATGCCCGGCATGCTCGGGGGAAGGTGTGGGTCGCCGGCAATCAGCGGCGCACCGGTGGCGCTGAGCTTGCCGGAGACCGCCCAGTTGTTGGAGCCGCTGGCCTCGGCGGCGAGGCCCATCGAGCGGCGCACCGCGTCGATCTGCTCGACGATGCCGAGGCCATCGCCTGACCAGGCCTCCTGGGAGACGACCGGATTATCGGCGGGATAGCCGGGATCCAGCTTGGCGGCGAGCTCTGAACCGAGCGCCCGCACCATGTCGGCGCGCAGCAGCTCTCGCTCCCAGTTGGTCGAGAGGCCGAAGGCGAGCAGCTTGCCGAGGCTGAGGATGTCGACCGGGCGCCACGGCTTCCACTCGAGCCGCAGCAGCTGCATCTCGAAGGGCATCGCCTTGGCGCTCGCCGCGGCGGCGTTGACGCCCTCGCAGAAGCGCTCCAGCAGGGCGAGCAGCTCGGGCTCGAGCGTCGCCGCCTCGCGTTCGGCGGTGCGGCGGATCCCCAGCGTTCGCATCAGCCTGTCGATCGGCAGCCCCTCCTCGCCGGCCATCTCGGCGACGCGGCCGGAGACGGCGCGACGGTAGAAGTCGAGCTGCCAGAGCCGGTCCTGGCCATGGCAGAAGCCCTCGGCGAACCAGAGGTCCGCGGCGGAGGCGGCCTCGATGTGCGGAACGCCCCAGCGGTCGCGGCGCACCTGCACTTCGCCCTCGAGCCCGTCGAGCGCAACCGTGCCCTTCTGCTTGGGCAGCGGCCGGCGCGCCAGCCAGTGCCAGGCGGCGGCGGTTCCCGCGGCGGCGAGACCGGTTCCGGCCGCGCCAGCCAACAGTCCTCTCCGCACCACCCGTCCGCCACTCATGCGCCAACCTTACTGGCCAGGCAGCCAGGACGAACTCCGTTCCGGTGCGCCTTATCCCCTTATAAAGGGGCCAAAGGCGCACCGGAACCACCGGGACATCGCCTCAGGGCGAGAGATCGCTGGTGAGGCGACCTTCGTTCGTGAGCTTGTCTAGGTGGGCCTGCATCACCATCTCGGCGGCGGGGCGAAGCTCGGCGGGCACGTCCGCCCAGGCCTCGGCGAGCAGCGCCTCGCGGGAGCGCTCGCCGCGTTCGAGGGCAGTGAGCAGGCGGCGCTCGCGCATCGCGCGGTGCTCGACGTACTCGGCGAGCTTTGCCGGCGGGTCCTCGATCCAGGGGCCGTGGCCGGGGCAGATCAGCTCGATCGGCTCGGCCTGCATGCGGCGCAGCGAGTCCATGTAGGCGGCGAGCGAGCCGCCGTCGGGCGGGACGAAGGTCGAGCCGGCCCCAAGCACGAGGTCACCGCTGAAGCAGACTCCGTCGGCGGTGATCAGGCAGACGTGGTCGGGAGCGTGCCCGGGCGTGGCGATCGCGCGCAGGCCTTCACGCTCCTCGCCGTCGACCGGCAGGACCACCTCGGCACCGAGCCGGCCTGCCCCGTCTGCGTGGTCCCCGTGGCCATGGGTGAGCAGAACGGCGCCGAGCCCGCCTCGCTGCTCAGCAGCAGTGCGCACGGCGTCCAGGTGGCTCTGAATATCGGGCCCTGGATCGATCACCGTGCAGGGATCGGACCCGTAGAGATACGTGTTCGTCCCCTCCAACGTCATCGGCCCCGGATTGGGCGCAACGACCCTCAAAACCTCCGCGTGCCCAGGCGCGTGGGTCACGTCAGAGCCCATTCGGGCAGGGCTGGAACGTCTTGTACTTTTTCGTCAAGGCCATTGGGCGTCAGCTCGACCACGAATCACCGAAAAAGTTAAGTGGAAGCCCTGCCCGAATGGGCTCCTCGTCACGCAGCGCTAGCCGCGACCTCGGAGGCGATCGCCGCGCGGGCGTCCTCGGGCTCGAGCACGACGAGGTCGCCGGCGCCGCGCAGGATCTCCCGCACCAGCCAGGATGTTCCCGCGTAGGGAAGCTCGATCACGACGGCGCCGTCGGCCAGCTCCTCGACCACGGTGCGCTCCTCGCGCAGCCAGCGCGCCCGCTCCGGTGAGACCCAGACGCGGGCCACATGGGCGGTCGGCACCTCGCCGTGGGTCATCCAGCCCTCGACCCCGGCCAGCCTTTCGACCTCGGGGCGCGGCTCGAAGGTCCGCTCGGAGAGGGTCGCCTCCTTGACGCGGTCGAGCTTGAAGTGGCGGACGCCGTCTTTGGTCAGGTCGTAGCACTCGACGTACCAGCCCTCTTTGCCGTTCTCGAGCCGGTAGGGCTCGACCTCGCGTTTGGTGAACTGGTCCTCGTTCTCCTTGTAGTACTGGAGCTCGAGGATGCGGTTGGAGCCGATCGCCTCGTTGACCTGGCGGGCGACCTCGGCGTCGCCGCCGCTGCCGGCAGCGATCTCCAGCCCCTCCTCGGAGGGGTCGTGGCCGAGCGCGGCGATGATCTTGGTGCGGGCGCTCTGCAGGCCGCCCTGCGGCAGGTGGTCGCCGAAGAGGTCGATCGCGGCGACGAGGGCCTTGGCCTCGAGCGGCAGCAGCCGCGCCGGCCGGGCGAAGTTGTCGCCGTAGGGCTCCGAGTCGACCTCGATCTCGTCGCCCTGGATTTCGGCGTAGAGCACGTAGGTGCCGCCACCGAAGTTGACGACGTTGAGCAGGTCGATGTCCTCCTGCAGCTCCTCGTCGGTCAGTTCGAGCCGCTCGCGCAGCTCACTGACGCGGAGGCGCTCGCTGCCCTTTGCCGATTCGATCAGCAGGCCGGCGAGGGTGACCAGGCGGGCGAAGCGCTCGGGACGGATCGCCGCCTCCCCGCGCCCGTTGGAGCGGCTCCGCTTGGGCACCTCGCGCAGCGGCCGGTCGACGATCTCGGCCGGCTCGAAGCCGTTGTGGTGACGATCGTGAAGCAGTCCGAGCCGCCCCTCGGCTTCCTCGCGCAGCTCGTCCGGGGCGAGCACCTGGGCGTTCTGGCGCCAGCGCAGCACCCAGGCGATCAGCTCGCGCGGCGAGGCATAGTCGGTCTCGAAGATCGAGCCTTTGCCCGGTGCGTCGTCGGACTTCTTCGCCGCGCGCAGCTCACCGAAAGCGCCGAAGTCGCGCTCGATCAGCCAGGCGATGCGGTCGCGGACGAAGATCCTCGCGGTGCCACGGATCTCCCCCAGCTGCCAGTCGGCGCGCTGGCCGTAGTCGCGACGGTCGAAGTTCTCGGGCGGCGAGAAGTCGTGCTCCGCCTTGGAGGCATAGCCGACCTTGCCCTGGATCCGCGATAGGCGGAAGACCCGCACCGCCTCGCGCTCGTGCGCGTAGCCGATCAAATAGAACTGGCCGCCGCGGAAGACCAGGTGGAAGGGGTCGACCTTGCGCTTTTCGGTCTCGTCGCGCTCCATCGTGTAGTAGGTGAACTCGATCGTCTTGCGGCGCGAGATCGCCGTCTCGATCTTGGAGAGCCGCTGGGAGAGGTCGCGGCCGCCGGCGGAGGCGGTCATCGCCATCTCGACCGGGGCGCGCTCGCCCTCTTTGAGCGGGTTCGGGTGCCCCCAGGCGACCTGCTGCAGGGCGAGCCGCAGGGGCTCGGCATAGGCGAATTCGCCTTCGGAGAGCAGCGAGAGCGCCGTGCTCAGCGCCGCCAGCTCGTCGTCTGAGAACTCGATCGCGTCGAGGTAGAAGTTCTCCGGTGGCAGTGAGTAGAGCTCGGCCTCGAAGAAGCCCTCACCGGGCTTCTCAACGCCAAGCTGGATGCCGAGGCTCTCCAGCTCGGCCCGGTCCGCGTAGAAGCGCCGCGCGAAGGCGTCGTCGTTCATGTCGCTGTAGCCCTCAACCTCGCGCTTGATCTCGAGCGCCGAAACCGGCCTTCCCTGAGCCATCAGGAACGAGATCAGCGAGAGCTGACGGATCAGCTTCTCGGTGTCCTTTGCCACGGCTCGCAGGATAGTGTGCGACCGCCCCAATGGACCTCCTGCGCAACCTCTTCGGCAACCTGACTTCGGGCATTATCCGGCTTGCGGTCTTCGCCGGAGTGCTCTTCCTCTGCTACCTCTTCATCGTCAAGCCGGTTTTGCAGACGACCAACGACGCGATCAAGTCAACCGGCTTCGACCAGATCGGCAAGTCGATCGAAGGCGTCAGCAAGGAGATCAAACGCCAGGTCCACCGCTCCTTCGAGACGACCAAGCGGCACGGCGGCCACCCGCAGAAACTGATCGGCTGCATCAAGCATGCCAACGGCGACGTGAAGCGGATCGAACGCTGTACGCGGCGCTTCTGACGAGGCCCGGGAGGTCGTCAGGCAAGGACGCAGGAAGCCCGAATAGCAGCTATTCGGGCGACCGAGGGACGCCGCATGACGACCTCCGGGACCGTCAGGCGGCGCGCTGGCCGAAGTACGCGGAACCTGAAAGGGCCCGGTCAAAGCCAGACCAGGACTCGCCGGCTGGGAGCTGGCGCTCGAGGCGGTCGAAGCTGCCGAGGCGGCCGCCGAGGTTGTCGATCATGTGGACGAGCACGGCCTCGCGGGTGGCGGGGACGACCGGTGAGCCGTGTTCGAGCGAGCCGTGGTGGGCGAGGATGATGTGCAGGACCGCCTGGGCAACGGCGGGTTCGAAGCCCGGGATCTCCTCGATCTGGCGGCGTACCTTGTAGTAACCGAGCGGGATCTCGCCCTGCAGGCGGCCCTCGTCGGTGAGGTCGATCGCCAGCGGGTCGTCGTTGTAGGCCTCGGTCTTGCCGATGTCATGGAGGAGAGCGCCGGTGACCGCGACGTCGCGGTCGATGCCGGGGAAAAAGGCGGCGGCGGCGCTGACGGCCTGGGCGACCGAGAGCGTGTGCTCGAGCAGGCCGTGGCGGTAGGCCTGGTGGTAGACCTTCGCCGCCGGCGCGTCGCGGAAGCGGGCCCAGATCTCCGAGTCCTCGCCGAAGAAGCGGTCGAGCAGGTAGCGCAGCTGCGGGTGCTGGACCGTCGCCAAGAGCTCACGCAGGTCGCTCTCGAGCCGCTCGAAGGAGACCTCCGACTCGGCGGCGAGATCCTCCGCCCGGTACTCGTCCACGGCAGCCTCGCGCAGGCCGGTCAGCTTGATCTTCGAGCCCCAGCGCTCGCTGACCTCGAAGTGCCCGCCGACGTGGACCGGGGTCCCTGGAGCAGCGAGAGCGTAGAGCGCCTCGGCGTCCTCCCAGCAGACGGCCTCGCAGCCACCGCTGGCGTCACCGAGGGTCAGCCGCAGCCAGGGCTCGCCGTTGCGCTTGCGCCGCAGCTCGCGGCCGCGAACCGCGTAGACGCCGCCGACCTTCTGGCCGTCCTGCAGCTCTCCGAGCGGCACCCTGGCCGCGATGAGCGTGTCGGTGAGAGCTTGCTGCTCCATCCTGAATCCAAAGTAGTGAGAGCCGCGGACGGCGCGGTTGATGTCGTATTTCTTTCCGCTATGCGGAAAGAAATACGACCGCATTGGCCGGGGGTGGACCGTATGGGGCCGGGGGTGGCTAGAGCAACGTTCCCAGCCAGTGGCCGGCGGCGATCGCGGCGAAGCCGACGATGAGGGAGAGACCGATGTTGAGCCAGACGAGCTGCGTGTGACCGGCGTCGGCGAGGCGGTGCGAGTCCAGCATCCAGGTGGAGAAGGTGGTGAACGAGCCGATCCCGCCGCCGGCCACGATCACCAGTGCCTCGCCTTCGAGCGCCGCGCCGGCGACCAGGCCGAGCGCCAGCGTCCCGGCCAGGTTGACCGCCAGCACGCCGAGTGGAAACGGGTGGTCGGTCCGGGCGGCGAAGGCGGTGTCGATCAGGAATCGGGCTGCGGCGGCGGCGCCACCGAGGAGGCCTACGGCAACCCAGCCGGCGGCGCTCACCGTGCCTCCCGCGGGCGCTGCTCGAGCGCGATCCCGGCGCGGACGCAGAAGAAGCCGGCGAGCAGCGTCACGCAGAGGTAGGCGGCGGCGATGGCGAGATGGCCACCGTCGATCATTTCGAAGAGCTCGAGCTGGACGGTGGAAAAGGTGGTCAGGGTGCCGCAGATCCCGGTGGTGAGGAACGGGTGGGCGAGGCTGTCCTCAGGGTGGTCGCTCAACCGAGCGAAGAAGTAGCCCAGCAGAAGGGCGCCGGCCATGTTGACCGCGAACGTCCCCCACGGCCAGCTGTCCGGCCCGTGCGGCATCGCCTGGGCGAGGCCGACGCGGGCGAGCGCGCCGAGCACTCCCCCGGCGTAGATCGCCGCCAGACGGCGAAAGTCGAACTGGATGAGCCGCATGGCGCGAGATCGTATTTGCCAAGTTCATTGAGATTTATCAATGAATGAGCTAGGGTCCGGCTCGTGGCCGAGCTTCCCGTGATCGAGTGCTGCACGCCGCTGGCCGGTTCCTCGCTATCCGACGAGCGGGCGGGGGAGCTGGAGGCGGTGATCAAGGCACTCGCCGATCGTCACCGGCTGAAGATCGTCAACCTGCTGTTGCG
The DNA here is from genome assembly GCA_036403515.1 of Solirubrobacterales bacterium. Taxonomy (GTDB): domain Bacteria; phylum Actinomycetota; class Thermoleophilia; order Solirubrobacterales; family 70-9; genus VRUE01. The sequence goes on along the minus strand of DASWQV010000086.1, from coordinate 10,504 downwards.
GGCAGGGGGCGAGCCGGTCTGCGTCTGCGAGGTTCGGCCGCTGCTCGGCCTCTCCCAGGGCACGGTCAGCTACCACCTCAAGCAGCTGCTCGAAGCCGGTGTGATCAAACGCAAGAGGCGCGGCACCTACAGCTACTTCAGCCTGGTGCCCGGCGCGCTCGACGCGGTGCGGGATGTCTTCTCCACCCCACAGCGGGTCGCGACCTCGCCGGGCCCGGGCGCAAAGCGCGCCGCCTGCTGCTGAGCCCGGTGGACGAGCGGCCCGACCTACGCCGCCGCGCCGCCGCCGAGGCCCTCGGCGCCTTCGCCCTCGTCTTCGCCGGCTGCGGCGCGATCGTCACCGACACGGTGCACGCCGGAGTCTTGGGCGCGGTCGGTGTCTCGCTCGTCTTCGGCCTGGTGATCATGGCGATGGTCTACGCCACCGGCCACCTCTCCGGCGCCCACCTCAACCCGGCGGTGACCCTCGCCTTCACGCTCACCCGACACTTTCCGCGCCGCGAGGCGCTCGCTTACATCGCCGCCCAGCTGTTCGGCGCGATCGCCGCGGCGGCCCTGCTGCTCGCGGTATGGCCGAGCCAACCGGCGGCGCTCGGGACGACCCTGCCCTCGGTCGGCGACGGCAGCGCCCTGGTCTACGAGGCGGTGCTGACGGCCTTCCTGATGTTCGTGATCATGGCCGTCGCCACCGACACTCGCGCGGTCGGCGCCGGTGCCGCGATCGCGATCGGCGGCACGGTCGGCCTCGACGCCCTCTTCGGCGGCGCGATCACCGGCGCCTCGATGAATCCCGCCCGCTCGATCGGCCCGGCCCTCGTATCCGGCGAACCGCACGACCTCTGGATCTACATCGCCGCGCCGATCGCCGGCGCCGCGCTCGGCGCCCTCGCCTACCAACTGGTCAGGGGCGCCTCTGACGCGCCGGCGACCGAGGAGGCGTGATGGCACGCGTTCTCTTCGTCTGCCTGCACAACGCCGGTCGCTCCCAGATCAGCGAGGCGCTCTTCCAGCGCGCCGCCGGGGATCGGCACGAGGCGCGCTCGGCCGGGACCGAACCAGGCGAGAAGGTCCACCCGGAGGTAGTCGAGGTGATGCGCGAGTTGGGAGTGGAGCTCGCCGAACGTAGGCCCCACAAGCTCTCCCTGGCCGACGCCGAGTGGGCTGACGTCGAGTGGGCTGACGTCGTGGTGACGATGGGCTGCGGCGACGAGTGCCCCTATGTCCCAGGCAAGCGTTATCTTGACTGGGATCTCGAGGATCCGAAGGATCGCCCGGTCGAGGAGGTCCGCGCCACCCGCGACGAGATCGAGCGCCGCGTGGTCGAGCTGATCGGTGAGCTGGACGACTGAGCGTCAGCCGAGGCGCTGACTTCGCCTTTTGTAGTCCAATTGGACGCATAAAGGCGAAGTCAGCAGAAGTTTGGGAGAGTCCGGGTGATGAGACTCGCCTGCTTCGCTGGAACCGGGGGTGCGCCCGCTCTGGGAATCGTCGAGGGGGACCAGCTCCTTGACCTCGCGGCTGCCGGCGTGCCCGCCGAACCCGCCGCGGCCCTCGCGGAGGTGGGAAGAGACGGCATCGAGAAGCTCGCCGGCGAGACGCCCCGCCTGCCACTTGGCGAGGTCCGGCTACTCGCCCCCGCCGCCCCGCGCAAGTACCTCGGCATCGCGCTCAACTATGTGGACCACATCGCCGAGATGGGGATGGAGGCGCCGGAAGTCCCGGTCTTCTTCAACAAGCAGGTGACCTGCGTGGTCGGGCCGGGGGCGGAGGTGCACATGCCCAAGGTCTCCACCCTGCTCGACTACGAGGCCGAGCTCGCGGTGGTGATCGGCAAGCGCTGCCGCCACGTGCCGGCCGAGCGGGCGCACGAGGTGATCGCCGGCTACACCTGCGCCAACGACCTCAGCGTGCGCGACTGGCAGGGACGGGCGCAGACGATGACGATCGGCAAGTCGTTCGACACCCACGGGCCGCTCGGGCCGTGGGTGGTCACGCCCGACGAGCTCGGCGACCCGCAGGACCTGCAAATCCGCTGCTGGGTCGACGACGAGCTGCGCCAGGACGCCAGCACCGCCGCGATGGTCTTCGACTGCTTTCAGCAGGTCTCCCATCTCTCCGAAGCTTTCACCCTCGAGCCCGGCGACGTGATCGCCACCGGCACGCCGGCCGGCGTCGGCATCGGCCGCACGCCGATCCGCGAGAACGTGCTTCAGGTCGGCCAGACCGTCCGGGTCGAGATCGAGGGGATCGGCGAGCTGGTCAACACGGTGGTCGCCGAGCCCGACGGCTACCTCGCCGCCGGGTAGCGCTACGGCGCCTGGCGGTGCACGTCGGCGGCCGTCGCCTGATCGCGCGGGCGGACGACGATCTCGTCGACGTTGACGTGCGGTGGCTGGGCCAGCGCCCAGCGGATGCACTCGGCGACGTCCCCGGCGCTCAGCGGCACCATCCCCTCGTAGACCCGGCGCGCCGCCTCCTCGTCGCCGCCGAAACGGACCAGCGAGAACTCGGTCTCGACCATCCCGGGAGCGACCTCGGTGAAGCGGACCGGCTCGCCAAGGTGCTCGAGTCGCAGGACTCGCAGCATCGCCCGTTGGGCGTGCTTGGCGGCGTTGTAGCCGGCGCCGCCGCGGTAGGTCTCGATCGCGGCGATGCTGGTCACGGTGACGACGTGCCCCTCGCCCGAGCTGACCAGCCGCGGCAGCAGCGCCTTGGTCATCCGCATCGTCCCCATCACATTCGCCTCGTACATCTGCAGCCACTTCTCCTCGTCGGCCTCGGCGACGGGCTCGAGGCCGAGCGCGCCGCCGGCGTTGTTGACCAGCACGTCGCAGCGCTCGATCCGCTCGGCCAGGGCCGCGACGGAGTCACGGTCGGTCACGTCGAGGGCGATCGCCTCGCCGTCGATCTCCGCCGCCAGAGCTTCGAGGCGGTCCAGCCGCCTGGCCGCCAACACGGTGCGGTAACCCTCGCCCGCGAGCGCCCTCGCCGTGGCGGCGCCAATGCCACTCGACGCCCCGGTGATCACGGCCGTCTTCATCGCGGCCGACCTTAGCGCCTGTCACGGCAACCGCGGCGGCCTCGTAAAAGCGTGAAATTGGGCTGGGCAACGCGGGCGATCCAGGCAAACGCGGCGGTCCGTGCCATGGAGGCGATTTAGCGATCATGATTTTTTGACTTCTCAGCGCCGATCGGCATAGGCTGGCTCCAAATTCCTCGGGAGGAGCGCGAAATGGGCATCGTCGGCAAATTGTTCGGGACCCCGCCGGACCACAAAGAAGAAAAAAAAGAACACGAAATAGTCAAGGCGCCCGAGTTCGACGTCACGCAGTACGCCAAGAAACTCGCGGTGGTGATCGGTGTCCTCGCACCCGCGATCGCAGGAACCCTGAAAGCGCTCAAAATCGAGCATGTCAGCTCGGGGATGGTGATCGGCGCGTTTGGCGTCACCGCGGCGGCGCTGCTTGGCGTGAGTCTGGTGATGGCCGTCGACGTCGCGGCGCGCGCTTATCTCACGGTCGGCAAGCCGGTGGACAAAGAGGCGGACAAAACCACCGATGAAGACGGCAAATCAAAGGGCGAGATCGCCGCGGCTCCACCCGGCACCTCGGTCTGGCTCGAGGGTGATGACGAGCCGCATCCGCTGCTTGCGATCGCCGGCGACGGCAGCGATTCCAGCTCGTATCTGATCGCCTCTGGGCCGACGATCGAGCGGCGCGGAGGAGGCAAAGACGTGACTGCCATCGACGGCTCAGCCAAGTGGCACCCGGCGAGCGACGTGCGCGCGATCAGGCCACGCGAGTGGCCCTGAAGGGATCAGGTCAAAACGGTGACCCCGACGCCACATAGCCACGCCGCCGTCAAGGACCCGTTGGAGCGCCTCAAAGAGGTGGAGCACATCGTCGTGCTGATGAAGGAGAACCGCTCCTTCGACCAGATGCTGGGCTACCTGATGCACAAGGGACTGCCCGACGTGCGCGGCCTGAGCGGAAACGAGGCGAATTACGCGGACGGAGTGAAATACAAATCTTTCGAGTGGGATCGCGAGCAGACGGTCTTTCACCCGGCAATCGATCCGAGCGGCAAGATTCTCGATCCCTGCCACTCCAAGGAGTGTGTCGCAGAGCAGCTGGCGGACGACAATGGCGGCTTCGTCGCCAACTTTCTGAAAACTCGCAAGATCGACGGCAAACGGGTCAGCTTGCCGGCCGAGCTGCGCAAGGTCCCGATGGGCTATTACAGCGACCGTCACCTGCCGGTGTATGACCACCTGGCGCGCAACTTCTGTGTCTGCGATGCCTGGCATTCCTCTATCCCTGGTGACACATGGCCCAACCGCCTCTTCGCGCTGGCGGGGAGGGAGAGCGAAAAGGTCGGCTACAAACGGGGCTTTTGGGGCGAGATCCTCGCACGGCTGCAGGGACTGCCACGGGTGAAGGGCCTGCGCGACGCGCCGATCTACGACGTCGCCGCATTCACCCGGCAGCTCGAGCCCAAACAGTGGCGTTGGTACTCCCAGGATCCATCGACCCTGCGCGCAGCCGACAGCGAGTACCGCAAGATCCGCAACCTCAACCGCGACAATTTCGCCTACTTCGACCGCAACCGGCTGAGTTGGCAGGAGGAGCTCGTCGACGGGCCACTCGACGTCCACGCCAGCTTTCTCGACGACTGCGCCAACGGCAAACTCCGCCAGGTCTCCTGGATCGATCCCAACTTCGCCGACCTGCACGTCCTCCACCCCAACTCAAACGACGACCACCCGCCGGCCGACATCAAAGCCGGCCAGGACCTGGTCCTCGAGGTCTACGAGGCGCTCGCCAACAGTCCCAAATGGAAGGACACCCTGCTGGTCGTCGTCTACGACGAGCACGGCGGCTTCTACGACCACATGCCTCCTCCACCGGCGCCGCCGGGCTCCGAGTTCGCCACGCTCGGCGTGCGGGTGCCGGCGATGCTGATCGGCCCGCGAGTGCCGCACTCCGTCTGCCACGAGACCTTCGAGCACACCAGCCTGATCGCGACGATCCTGCGCCGCTTCGCCGCCAACCCCGAGGCCGCGCTGGCGAAGATGCCGACCCGGGCCCAAAACGCGCCCCACCTCGGCGTCGCCCTCGCCGACGAGCCCCGCCACGACCTGCCCGGCACAGCGGATCTGCGCAGGCAGATGGACCAGTGGCGAATCGGCTCCCGCGACGCCCGCCGGGCGAAAGACGGCCCAGCGCCAGCCGTAGAAGGCGCCGGCCACAGGGTTGTCCTCCACGACTTCCAGGAGGATTTCCTCAAGTTCGCGCTGGCGATGCGCGACGCCGGCCTGCCGGGCGGCCAGCCCTGAGGCCTGCGGTTCTCAGGCCTCAGCCAGGCGTGCGCGGCAGGCGGCCGCCATGTCACCGAGATCAGCCGCGTCGAGCGGAGGCCGGGGCCGATCGTCGCCCCGGTCGAGAATGCGCAGGGTCCGGGCGTAGGCATTCCTCGCAGCTTTGCGCTCGCCGCCGAGATCGAGGGCGCGACCGAGCTGGAAGGCGGCCGGCGCGAAGTTCGGGTCGACGTACAGGGCGCGGCGAAGCGAGCCGACCGCGGCGGTCCGGTCGCCGCCTGCGAGCTCGCCCAGGCCGCGGACGTAGTACGCCTCTGCGTTGAGCGGGTTCGAGGCCAGGACCCGGTTGGCCGAGCTGATCGCCGCGTCGTACTCGCCGCGGTTGCATGCGTCGAGCGCCTCCGAGATCTCGGCTTCCGGGGGTGGCGGTTGCGCCGCCGGTGCGCGCGCCGCCGCCGTCCTGCCGAGAGGTTTGCGCAGCGTCCTCGACTCACCCCCGAGAGGCCGCCGCCGCGTGGTCCGCGGGCCAGCGGCAACGGCTGGCCGGGGCTCATCGGTCGCGATGCCGGCGAGCCGCCAGGCCGAGCTCGTCAGCCGATCGGACGCGCCGAGGATCAGCTGGCCTCCCGGCTGCAGCGAGGACTCGAGCGAGCCAACCACCGCCTCCACCGTCTCCGGATCGAAATAGATCAGCACGTTCCGGCAGAGGACGAGGTCGAAGGGGGCCTCGCCGGGAGGCGGCGCCGAGTCGGCGACGAGGTTGTGCCGCCGCAGGCGGACCAGCGAGCGAAGCGGCTCGCCAACAGTGCTCCGCATCCCGTCGCGGACCAGGAAACGCTCGAAGCGGGCCGGGCTCAACTCGCGGGTCGAGCGCTCCGAGTAGACCGCACGCTCGGCGCGCCCGAGCGCTCGCGCGGAGATGTCGGTGGCGAGGATCGAGACCGGCGGGCGGTCGTGGCCGAAGGCCTCGGTTGCAAGCATCGCCACCGAGTACGCCTCCTCACCCGAGGCGCATGCAGAGACCCAGACGTTGACCCTGTCCTCGCCGCGGGCGTGGGCGGCCGCGAGGAGCTGGCGCCAGTCGACCGCCTCCAGCTCGCGCGGCTCGCGCATGAAGAAGGTCTCCTGAACAGCGACCTGGTCGATCAGCTGGCCGAGCAGCAGCCCTCGGCGAGCCGGATCGGCGAGGCCTGCGAGGAACCCCTCGGCGTCCATCCCCGGCGAAAGCCGGGCGAGGGCCGCGGCCAGCGCCCCCTGTTGTGACTCCTTGACCTGGATGCCGCTCTCCCGCGCGAGCAGCTCGGCGACTCTCTCCAGCAGGTCGTTCACGAGCCTTGCCGAGCCGGGCGCAGCGCCGAGAGGGCGACGGCAATCTCCGGCGGCGATGCGACGAGATCGGCGCCGTCCTCGGCGACCGCGCGCGACATTCCGTAGACGACCGATGAGGCCTCGTCCTGCGCGATCACGATGCCGCCCGCGCCGCGAACCTCGGTGGCCCCGGCGGCCCCGTCCCTTCCCATGCCGGTCAGGACGACGCCAACTGCGTCGCTTCCGGCAGCCTCAGCCAGGCTGCCCAGCAGAGCGTCGACCGACGGGCGGTGGGGGCCATCGGGCTCGCGCTGCAGAGCTAGCCGCATCGATCCGGTCAGCTGGAGGTGAGCGCCGTCGGGGGCAAACCAGACTCCGGGGGTCGCGCGGTCGCCCTCTGCCGCGATGCGGACATCGATCGCGAGCTTGTGGTCGAGCCACCGCGCGAAGCCCTCGATAAATCCTGGCGCCATGTGCTGCACGACGAGAACCGGCACCGCGAAGTCCGCCGGAAGTCCCCCAAGGATCGTCTCCAGGGCCGGCGGCCCACCGGTCGAGGCGCCGATGCCGATCGTCAGCGCCGAGCGGGAGCCGAGCCCGGCGGCATCTGGCGATGCCGCCGGGCTGCGGCGGCGCGGCCCGATCGACGCTCCGCCGACTCGCATGCTCGACAACCGCCTCAGCCGGCTGCGCATCGCCTGCGCCCAGACGTCATCGGGCTGATCGAGGCGAAGCATGTCCTTGGCGAGGACCTCTAGGGCTCCGGCTGCCAGAGCCTCGGCAGCCTGCTCCGAACCCCTGGCGACCTTGGCGCTGAGGATCACGATCGGCAGCGGGCTCGACCCCATCAGCCCCTTCACGACCGCGAGCCCGTCCATTCCCGGCAGCTGCATGTCGAGCGTCAGCAGGTCGGGCCTGAGACGTTCGACGTCGGCAATCGCCCCCTCACCCGTGGGGGCGATCCCGACGACCTCGATCTCCTCATCGCGCTCGAGGAACCTGGAGAGGGCCGTCGCGTAGGCCCGCGAGTCCTCGCAGATCAGGACACGGCGCGGGCTCGGGCCCGACGTCACCTGCCGACCAGGCGCTCAATCGTTTCCAGTAGCGCCTCCTGGTCGAACTCGTTCTTGACGACATAGGCGTCGGCGCCGGCCTCCGCACCGCGCTTGCGGCTCGCCTCGTCGCCCAGGGTCGTCACGATCACCACCGGCAGCGAGGCGCGCTCCTCGCCGGCGCGAATCGCCTCCAGCAGCTCGAAGCCGTCCATCTCAGGCATCTGGACATCGGTCAGCACCAGGTCGAGGTCGGGCATCTCCCCGATCCGGCGCAGCGCCTCGCGCCCGTCGCGGGCAACCTCCACCCGATAGCCGGCCACCTCGAGGATGCTCCGCTGCAGCTCCCGGGCCGAAAACTGGTCGTCGACGACCAGGACCTGTGCCGCCGGCTTCTCACTGGTTTCGTCGGGCTGGTCGATGGCCGCTGCCTCCGCGGGGGCCTTCAGCAGGTGGTTAGGATCGAGCACGAGCGCGATTCGCCCGTCACCCAGGATCGCAGCACCGAGGTAGCCGGGAAGGCCGGCGAGAACCGCACCGAGGCTCTTGATCACCACCTCTTCCTCGCCGAGCAACTCGTCGCAGGCGACCGCGAGGCGCCTGCCGAGCGATTCGACGACGATCGCCGGGGCCCGCTCCGGCAGCTTCGCGGCGCCGCCCACCAGCTCGCCGAGGTCGGAGAGGCGGACGACCCGGCCCTCGATCTCGATCGAGGGCCGGTTGCCAAGCGATGTCGTGCCGGTCACCGCGACCACCCGCCCGACGCTGGTCATCGGCAGGGCGAAGGGCTGGCCGCCGCGCTCGAACAGCAGCACCCGCATCAGCGCCAGGGTCAGCGGCAGCAGCAGCGTCACTTCCGTGCCGCTGCCGGGCTCGCTCTGTACTTCGAGCCCACCGCCGAGGCTCTCGACGCTCCGCTTCACCGCGTCCAGGCCGACGCCGCGGCCCGCCACCTCGGTCAACTGCTCGGCGGTGGAGAACCCGGTCTCGGCGAGGAGGTCGGCGAGCGAACGGCCCTCCCCGACCCGGGCGAGGACCTCGGCGGAGACGCCCCTGCCGTCATCGGCAACCTCTATCGCGACCATCCCACCACGCTGATGGGCGCGCAGGTCGACTCGGCCCGCGGGCGGCTTTCCCGTCGCTTCGCGCTCGGCCGGGGGCTCGATTCCGTGCGCGACGCTATTGCGCAGCAGGTGGACGATGGTCTCCGAGATGCCCTCGAGGATGGCCCTGTCGAGCTGGGTATCGGCGCCGCTGATCGTCAGCTCCGCCTGCTTGCCCTCGGCTGACGCGAGGTCGCGAATCGCCCGGGGAAAGGGGCTGGTGATCGTGCTCAACGGCAGGGTCCGCATCTGGACGACGGATTCCTGCAACTCGCCGAGCAACCGCTCCCCCGCGTCGAGCTCCTCGGAGACCTGCCGTCCCTCCTGGGCGGTCTCCTCCAGCGCGTGCTCCAGGCGGCGGTGGTAGAGGGCGGTCTCGCCGACGGCGTCGAGCATGCGGTCGACCTTCGCGGCGTCGACCCGAATCGTCGGGGCTCGTTCGGCAGTCGTTCGGGAGGGGCTCGCGGCCCCACGCGCATCCCCGGTCCCCGAGCCGGCCTTCGCGGCAGCATCGACCCGGCCGACACCGTCCCCGGCGGCGAAGGCGGCGAGCTCCTCGACCAGGGGCGCCGCCACTCCCTCCTCGCCGTTCACGGCACGCCCGAGGGCGTCGACCGCCCGCAGCAACGGATCGACCGCCTCGCTTGGCACGGAGCCCGATTCCCGGGCCCGCTCCATGCGCTCCTCGATCGCGTTGGCCAAGGCCGCCGGCTCCTGCCAGCCGATCATCGCGGAGCTGCCCTTGATCGAGTGCGCGTCGCGCAGGATCGCGTCGACCTCCGCCGGCCCGCCGGCGCCCGACTCCAGCGCCAGCAGGCTCGACTCCATCCGCTGCAGGCAGTCCCCCGCCTCCTGGCGGACGAGCGCGTGGATCTCCTCGTCAGAGGCGCTCAAGCCGAAGCCCCGGGGGATCCGATCGGAAGCAGGACGGCGTCCAGGTCGAGCGCCCCGATCAATTCGCCGTCGACGAGATAAGCGCCGAGCAGATAGTCCGACTCGACCTGCTCGGACGCCGGCGGCAGCTCGACGACGTCGAGGACCTCGTCGACGAGGAGTCCGGCGCGCAGCTCAGCCGATTCGGCAACGACGATGCGGCTCGGCTCCTCGCCGGCCAGGCCGAGCACCGAGGCCAGCGCGATCAGCGGAATCACCTGGCCGCGAAGGTTGCGCACGCCGGCTATCTGCGTGGGAGAGCCGGGAACCGGCGTGATCTCCCCCAGGTCGGCCACCTCGAGCACCTGCTCGACCGGCAGGGCATAGTGCTCAGCGGCCACGCGGACGCGGACGTGGACCCCGCTCATCCCCGGCCGGCCCGCTCCGCGTCCATCTCTCCCCGGGGCATCCCGTCCGCGGCGCCCTGGGCTGCCAGCCGGGTCAGGTCATCGAGCCCACCCTCCAGCTCCGCGATCAGGCCGTTGACGGTTTCCGCCGCCTGCGCCCGCTGCGATCCCTCCGCCGCCAGCTGCTCGGCGGCGGTGCGGATCTGGACCATCGCGGCGGAGACCTGTTGGGCGGCCTCCTTTTGCTGTTCGGTGGCGCGGATGCTCTCGTCGAGGACGTCGGCGGTCGAGCTCATCAGCTCGCCCACCTCTCCCGCCTGGCGGGCGCCCTGCTCGGTGGCCATGATCGTCGCGTTGGTCTCATCGCGCACCCCGGCGACGATCTCGCGGATCTCCTCGGTGGAGCGGATCGAGCGCTCGGCGAGCTTGCGGACCTCGGCGGCG
>DASWQV010000085.1:0-6951 GCA_036403515.1 Solirubrobacterales bacterium | reverse complement strand
ATCCGCCCCTTCGGAGAGTGCGGGCACGTCTTCGAACCGCACTCCTTGAACGAGAGGATCGAGAGCGCCTGCCCAAGCGAGGCGCTCGAGACCGTCACGGCCGGCGCCAGAACGGGAGGCGAGGTCGGCAATCCCTGCGTAGTCGCCGCTGCGCTCGCGCTCGGCGACCAGGCTCTTCATCTCCTCCTCACGTACGCCCTTGACGTAGCCGAGCCCGATCCGCACGGTCAGCTCGCCTTCGATCGGCTCGACGTGGCAGAGCACACGACTGCGGTTGGCGTCGGGGCCGGCTAGGAGCACCCCGCGCCGCTGGGCCTCGTGGACCAGCGCGTCGGGCGGGTAGAAGCCCATCGGCTGCTCGTTGAGCAGCGCGCAGAGGAACTCCTGCGGGCGGTGGATCCGCAACCACGCCGACTGGTAGGCGAGCAGGCCGAAGGCGGCCGAGTGGGCCTTGGGGAAGCCGAAGCCGGAGAAGCCATGGATCTGTCCCCAAACCTTCTCCGCGACCACCTTTGGGACTTTCTTTTCCCTGGCGCCGGCGATGAAGCGCTCGTGGTGCCTCTCGATCGCCTCCACCGAGCGCTTGCGGCTCATCGCCCGCCTCAGTGAGTCGGCCTGCGCGGGGCTGAAGCCGGCAAGCGCGATCGCCACTTCGATCACCTGCTCCTGGAAGACGATCGTGCCGAGCGTGTACTCCAGCACCTTCTTCAACAGTGGGTGCTCGTAGGGGATCTCGAAGCCCTCGGGGTCCTCGCGCCGCCGCTTCAGTCGCTCTATATATGGATGCACGGCGCCACCCTGGATCGGGCCGGGACGGACGAGCGCAACCTGCACGGTGAGATCGTCGAGATTTTCCGGCCGGGTGCGGGGCAGCATCGACATCTGGGCGCGGCTCTCGATCTGGAAGACGCCGGTCGTCTCTGCGGCCCGGATCGAGCTGAAGGTCGCCGGATCGTCAAAGGGAATGCGCGAGAGGTCGAGCGATTCCCGCCGCGTCTCCCTCACTTCCTCGACGCAGCGCTCGACCGCGGAGAGCATCCCCAGCCCGAGCAGATCGATCTTGAGGAAACCGGCGTCGTTGCAGGAATCCTTGTCCCACTGGACGATCTGACGCCCCTCCATCGCCGCCGGCACGATCGGGCAGACGTCGATCAGCGGCCGGGTCGAGATCACCATGCCGCCGGAATGCTGGGAGGCGTGGCGGGGCAGGCCCATCGCCTCCGGGCAGAGGCGCAGCAGCATCCGCCAGCGCTTTGTCGCGGCGCGCTCGGGGCCGATCGCGGCGATGACGTCCCTCTCGATCTCGCCGCCGCGCTCGTGGAAGCCGACCATCCCCGCCACCTTCTCGATCTCCTCCTGCGGCAGGCCGAGTGCCTTGCCGAGGTCCCGCACGGCGCCGCGCGGGCGATAGGTGGGGAAGGCCGCGACCAGGGCCGAATGGTCGGCCCCGTAGCGCTCGTGCACGCGCGGGATCAGCGCCTCGCGAATGTCGCGCGGGAAGTCGAGGTCGATGTCGGGCATCGTCGCCCCGGCCTGCTTGCCGACCTCCTCGTTGAGGAAGCGGCTGGAGTTGAGGTCGTTGGCGACCGGATCGATGTGGGAGAGACCGGTGAGGTAACAGACGATCGAGCTGACGCTGGAGCCGCGGCCGCGGCCAGGAGGCAGGATCGAGCGAGCCGAGTTCCGGCCCCGCACCTCGTCGGCGACTTCGCGGGCGAGCACGAGCAGGTCGTGGTGGAGGAGGAAGAAGCCGGAGAGGCCAAGGGCGCGGATCGTCCCCAGCTCTTCCTCCAAGTCCGTTTCGGCCTTGCGCCGGTGCGAGGAGCCCGCGTAGCGCTCGGTCAGCAGCGCCCGGCAGAGCTCGGCCAGCTTGAGGTCCACCCCCGGCTCCTCTTCGCGCGGGTAGCGGTAGCCGAGCTCCCTGCTGAGGTCGAACTCCAGCCGCTCGGCCAGGCGCAGCGTCTCGGCGACGGCGTCGGGATGGTCGGCGAAGCGATCCGCCATCTCCCGCGGCGAGACCAGCGCCGAGCTCGAGTTCCCCCGCCGCAGCGCCTCGGACTCCTCCAGCGTCATCCCCAGGCGAACCGCTACGAGGGCGTTCTGCAGGCGCGTCCGCCCCTTGCCGCCGTGCGAGTGGACGTTGCCGGTGGCGACGGCGGGGACTCCCAGCCGCCCGGCGAGGCCGGCGAGCCAGCGGTTGCGGCTGCGGTCGTGTCGCCAGTAAGGGCGCTGCAGCTCGATCCGGAAGCGCTCGGGCCCGAAGGCGCCAAGCAGCCTGCGGGCGGCCTGCGCTGCCACCGCCGCGTCACCCCTCTCCCAGGCCGCGGCGAGCATTCCCTCCCCCGCGCACCCCGAGAGGCAGACCAGCCCCTCCGCGTGCTCCTCCACCTGCTCGATGGTCACCGACGGTTGCCCGGCACTCCGTTGCGGGCCCTCGCGCGTGTGGGAATGAGCAGCTGTCAGAAGCCGGCAGAGGTTGCGGTAGCCGGACGCGCTCTCCACGAGCAGGGTGAGGTGAACGTCTCTGGCAGGGGGTGGCGCGGAATGGGATGGATCAGCCCGAGGAGCAACCGCACCGCAGGGCTGATGGGCCCCATTCCGTGACAGGACCCGCTGCCTCCCAACCTTCACAGTCACCTCTGCGCCGGTGATGGCCCGAATCCCGAATCCCCTGCATGCGTGAACCCACTCCATCGACCCCCAGACCCCATCGTGATCGGTCAGAGCAAACGCCTGATAGCCGAGCCTCGCCGCGGGGCTCGCCAGCTCGGCCGGCGTCGAGGCCCCGTCGAGGAAGGAGAAGGCCGAGTGAGCATGCAGCTCGACGTAGGGGGGCGAACCCGCCATCAGCCGCGCTGCCGGTACCAGCGTCCGCTGATGATGCTGCGGAAGACGACGAGGTTGCACCCGTCGGCGAGCGCGAGCTCGAAGTAGCGCCGGCCGAGCGGACGCGGCGTCCACCAGCGATCCTCGACCACCCACTCCTCCCGCACTGCCTCGACGGCGACGCCGTCGACAGAGGTCGGCTCACCCGCCCGATTGGCCTCGACCTTCACGGGGCATGGCACGTACAGCCGCCGCAGGCCGGGGGTCATCGAAGGCTCCTTTTCAAAAGGCCAGACCTTACGAAACAGTCGTCTAAATACTTGCAGAATAGAAGTCTAGATACCTGCAAAATGGTAGTCTTCATGAGTGAGCCCACGCCCATACGCCCCACGAGTCGTTGACGCAGAGCTGAATGAGCTGATGCGGTCGGTCGCCGCGCTGGCGATCGAAGGGGCCAAGGGGGTTGGCAAGACCGCCACTGCCGCGCGTCGCGCCGAGAGCGTGCGCGAGCTCGACGATCCTGGCCAGCTCAGCATCGCCGTCGCCGACCCGGCCCGGCTGCTCGATGGACCTCCGCCGGTGCTGATCGACGAGTGGCAATACCTGCCCGAGACTTGGGATCTCGTCAGACGAGCGGTGGACGCTGGCGCCTCCCCAGGAAGGTTCCTGCTCACCGGCTCCTCGCGGCCTATGGCCCGGGGCTCTCACTCCGGCGCCGCTCGCATCCTCAGTCTGCGGATGCGACCGCTGGCGCTCTCCGAGCGCGGCCTGACCGCGACAAGCGTCAGCCTCTCTCAACTCTTGAAGGGAGGGCGACCGAACCTCTCCGGAGCTTGTCGGATTGGGCTCGAGGAGTACGTGGGAGAGATCGTCTCCTCGGGCTTCCCGGGGCTGCGATCGTTGTCCGGCCGTGCCCTCCGCGGACAGCTCGACGGTTACCTCGCCCGCATCGTCGACCGCGACTTCGAGGAGCTCGGGCACAACATCCGCGACCCGGCGGCGCTGAGGCGCTGGATGACCGCGTATGCAGCCGCATCCTCGACCAGCGCATCGTTTGAGACCATCCGCGATGCCGCCACCGCCGGGCATGGCGAAAAGCCGGCGAAGTCCACCACGCTTCCGTATCGCGACGTGCTCGAACGGCTCTGGGTCCTCGACCCGATCGAGGCCTGGTTGCCAACACGCAACCGGATATCCCGCCTCTCCTCTCCTCCCAAGCATCAGCTCGCGGACACCGCGCTGGCCGCTCGGCTGCTCGGCGTCGACGCCGCTGCGCTGCTCGAAGGTCGCGGGGCGGGGCCTCCAATCCCCCGCGACGGAACGCTTCTCGGCGCTCTTTTCGAGTCGCTGGTCGCCCTCTCCGTGCGTACCTATGCGCAAGCCGCGGAGGCCTCGGTCAAGCATCTGCGCACGGCTGCTGGACAGCATGAGATCGACCTGATCGTCGAGCGGGCCGACGGGCGAGTCGTCGCGATCGAGGTCAAGCTCACTCGCGACGTCTCCGATCGCGACACTCGCCATCTGCGCTGGCTGGCGGATCAGATCGGCGACGAGCTGATCGATGCCGTGCTCGTCACGACCGGCAGCGATGCCTACCGTCGCAAAGACGGGATCGCGGTTGTCCCCGCCGCGCTCCTGGGCCCCTAGCAGGAGCCCTCCTTTCCCATCGGTCCTCATCGGTCCGGGCTGGGGGCGAGCATCGCCCAGCGCTCGGGAAAGCGCGAGGCGGAGTCGAGCGGCACGATGGTGAGCAGCGAGTCGCCGCCCTGAGCGGTGCGAACCTCGCGGATCGCTTCGCCGAGGCGGCGTCGCCGGGGCTCTTCGCCGCGAACCGCGAGCTCGAGCTGATCGCCGACCGGAGGACCGAGGCCAAGCGCCCGCAGGCGCAGGGAGCTGACCGGTCCCGGCAGTGCCTCCAGCCGCGGTCTCAGCACTCCGAGCAGGATCCGCGCTGATGCACTCGGCCGGCCCAGGCCCTGGTCGACGCTCCAGCTACCGCCGCCGCTGAGCAGAGCGCCGAGGCGCAGGCCCAGCATCGTTCTCCCCCTGCGTTGGGGCGCGGCGAGAAGGCGGGCGACGAGCAGCTTCAGGGCATGCTCGAGCTGGCCCCCGGCGGCGCCCTCGGGCAACTCGACCTCCTCGGCCAGCTCCTCGTACGGGCGGCGCGGGCGCAATGGCCCCTCCTCGCCGCGAGCGAAACTCAGCGCTTCTAAGCCGGCCGGCCCGAAGCGGTCGGCGACACTGGCCGGGGAGAGCGCCGCGAGCGCGCCAAGGGTCTCGATCCCCAGCCGCCGCATCGTCTCGATCAGGCTCCCCGCCTCGCGCGGCGGCAGCCCGAGCCTGCCGGCCAGCGTCGAGACGGGGAGGCCTGCCAGGAAGCGGCTTGCGGCCGGCGGCGGGACGATCGTCTCCCCTTGCGCGGCGGCGTGGGCGGCGAAGCGGGTGGGCGCAACCCCGATCCGCACCTCGATCTCCGCCGCCCGCCGCGCCGCCGCCAGCACCCCGGCCCTCTCTCCCCCGTAGAGCCCACGCAGCCCATCGAGGGTGAAGAACGCCTCCCCGGGCCGCTCCGATTCGACCGTGGCGCCGATCCTCTCAAGTCGGCGCAGCAGTCGCTCGGTCAGCTCACCGGCCTCGACCGGATCGGTCGGACCAGTCTCAGGGATCAGGACGCAAGCAACCTCCATACGAACATATGTTCGTACATGAGGCGAACAGAATCAAGCGGACTTAACGATGCCTTGCAGCAAACCCTTTGCGGATTACGCAGCGAGGCCGTCTGAGCCGTTGAGCCGATCGAGAACGCTGAGGACGGCCTTGGTATTAGCCCGGATCTGCATACGCCCTTCTTCCATCTCGGCGATCAGGCTCGTATAGACCTTCTCGTTGCGAAGCAGGATCTCGCGGTTGAACTCCCGGGTTTCCTCTTCCCGAGCTTCCGCTTTTTCACGGAGCCCGTGGAGTTCGGCCTTGTGCGCCTGTACTTCCTCGACAAAGACCTGGACCTCCTCGTCGCGCTTCTCCAGGTAGCGCTCCCACTTCTCCTCGCGACGCCTGGATTCCTCATGCTGGCTGTGAATCAGCTCGCGCAGGCTTTCTCTGTGGCGACCGAACATGAAGCTTATTGTCGCAGGCCGTTCCGTACCCGTGGCGCGCGAAATGCGCCCAAAGCGAGACTCTGACGCGTCAGAACTGCAGATAAATGACTTCGAGCGTCGCCGACGGCACGCTCTCGCCCTCGGCGACTCGCCGGGCAATCAGAGCGGTCATCGCGGCGACCGCGGCCCACTCGGCGCTTGGGACCTGGGACGAGGCGGCGATGCCGGGCTCACGCGCCTCGCGCAGCCGCACTGCCAGTTGCTCAATCGCTTCATGCTGAAGCCGCACGCCCTCGATCCCAACCGCCCCGATCTCGACCGCGAGCAAGCGCGCCGTAGGCGGATCGCCAGCCAGCAGGGCAGCGGCGGTGCGAATCCCCACCTTCGCCTTCTCCTCCAGCTCAGGCTCAGCCTCGCAAGCGCGCTCGACCTCTCCCAGCAACCGCCCGAACAGCTCTTTGAAGCTGGCCAGCATGCACTCGCGCTTGTCCCTGAACTGCCGGTAGAAGCTGGCGGTGGAGACCCCCGCGTGCCGTGCGACATCGGTCACCGAAGTGTTCCCGTAGCCGCTCTCCGCACACACTTCAGCCATCGCCGCGATCAAGCGTTCGCGCTGGTTGCGCTCGACCAGCTCTGGCGGAAGGCCGTGCGGCCCAGGGGGCAGTCGCCGCGCTCGCTCGCTCCCCTCCTTGTCCACAAAGGTCAGAATAAGCCCGTTCCCAAAAGACCCAACGGCGTACCTACCCCCAAAGCGCCACGTAAAAAGGCTCCCGCGTGCGCACTCCCCCGTCGAAGGTCTGCACCTCCACCTGCGGGGCGGGACAGTCGATCGTGCCGCCGATCCGCACATAGGCGCTGACGTCGCCTTCGCCGGTGAAGCGAGGGGTGACCTGGGCGCCCCTGGGGATGAAGCCCGCCGCGGTGAGGCAGTAGATGCCGGCCAGCGAGCCCTCTCTTGCCCCGGCCATGCCCTTGGAGAAGGAGGAGTCGATCGTCGCTTCGGAGGAGACCGCGGCAAAGGCCGGCG
>DASWQV010000084.1:0-2462 GCA_036403515.1 Solirubrobacterales bacterium | reverse complement strand
CCCCCCCCCCACCCCCGCACCCGCTCAGTCCATCGAAAGAGGCCCACTAACGTCAGCGTTAAGGAACTGCGACACGAACCGGTTTTCGGAATCGAACAGTTCCTCCTTCGGCCCCGACTCGACGATCTTGCCGTTCCAGAGCACCGCGATGAAGTCGGAGATCCGCCGCGCCGTGTTGAGGTCGTGGCTGATCACCAGGTAGCAGCCGCCGTTCTCCTCATGGACCTCGCGGACCAGCTCGCAGAGCAGCGCCGTGCGCACCGGGTCGAGGCCGGAGTCGGGCTCGTCGAACATCACGATCGCCGGTTCGAGAACGAGCGCCCGGGCGAAGCCGGCGCGCTTGCGCATTCCGCCGGACAGCTCGTTCGGCATCTTGTAGATCGCCTCGCTCAGCCCCACCTCCTTGAGCCGGCGGTTGCAGATCTCGCCAATCTCTTCCTCGCTCTTGTCGGTGTGCTGGCGCAGCGGGAAGGCGGTGTTGTCGTAGATGTTCATCGAGCCGAAGAGGGCCCCGTCCTGGAAGAGCAGGCCAAACTTCTTGCGAACCTCGAAGAGTTCGTCGTCGGTCATGTTCGGAATCGATTCGCCGTGCACCAGCACGTCGCCCGAGTCCGGGTAGAGCAGTCCGACGATGTGCTTGATCAGCACGCTCTTGCCGGTGCCCGATGGGCCGAGCACCATCGAGACCTGATCCTCGGGAAGGCCGAGGTTCAGGCCATTGAGGATGCGAGCGCGGCCGAACTGCTTGACCAGGTCGATGATCTCGATCGCGTCCTCGCCGCCGTGGTCACGCTTGCGGCCGGTGTGGAAGCGGTAGGGATCGGCCTCGGATGGATCGACGCCGGGAATCACGAAGTCCCGCCCCATCACCAGGCCGTCCTCGCTCACGTAGGGGCCGCTGTGGTCGGCCGGCGCAACCGGTTCGGCGACTTCCGCGGTGGTCTCCGCCTCGGCCTCGAACTCGTCGTCTTCGGGCTGGGTTGGGTCATCCATCGACATAGACATAGCTAGCGCTCCCTGTTGTGGGTCGTGTCCTGGGCTGGCGAGCGAAAACCAAGCACTCGGTCAACCTCCTATCGGCGCCCGTGGGTTGGCTCCCCAGAAGACCAGGGTGCCCAGCATCCCGATGATGTGGACCAAGACGATATTGAGGACCATCGACTTCGCGGTGGCGGTGCCAACCCCGACCGGGCCCCCTGATGCCGTGTAGCCGTAATAGCAGCCGACCATGACTATGGCCGTCGCCATGAACATGCCCTTGACCAGACTGAAGAGCAGGTCAGGCGGGTTCTGAAACAGCCAGAAGATCAGCAGGTAGCCACCCGAGGAGACGTCGCCGATCTGCTGGACGACCGCCAGGTAGCTGGCGAAGTACATGATCCCGATCCCGACCAGGTACATGAAGGGAAAGGCGATCCAGGCGGCGAGCAGGCGGGTCGCGCAGAGGAAGGTGACCGGGGGGACGCCCATCACCTCGAGCGCGTCGATCTCGTCGGAGATCCGCATCGCGCCAAGCTCGGCGACGATGCCGGTGCCGACCTTGGCCGCCAGCATGTAGCCAAAGGCGTAGGGCATGATCTCGCGCAGGTCACACCAGGCCGAGAAGACGCCGGCGTAGGCAGGCGCCCCCTGGGCACGCAGCAGGTAGGCGCCCTCGATCCCGCACTGCAGGCCAAGGATGAAAACGAGGCCCCAGATGATCAGCGCCGAGCCGAGGATCAGAATGCCCGCTTGACGCAGGCTCTCGCCGAAGAAGCGCAGGACGCGGCCGCTGTAGACGAGACCGGCGACGCGGGAGCCGAAGCGGGCGATCTCCCCGAAGGAGTCGAGCCAGCCGCGGGGGATCTCGAGCCAGGCGTTCATCGGATCGTCTGCAGCTCCGGGTGGGTGGCGAGCAGCGTCTGGGTGAAGGCATAGTTGAAGGCGAAGACGCCCATGAAGGCGATCACCACCGCCTCGTTGACGGCGCGGCCGACTCCCGCCGCGCCTCCGGACGCAGTCATCCCCTTGTAGGAGCAGACGACGGCGATGATCGCGCCGAACAGGGTGCACTTGACCACCGAGCCCCAGAGGTCGGTGACCGAGGCGTTACTGAAGAGCGTCGCGAAGAAGCCGCCGAGGGGCTGGTTGTAGAGCAGCTCGGCGCCGATCCCGCCGCTGATCCCGAACAGCAGGGCGTAGACGTCGAGCAGGCCGGTGATCAGCATCAGGGCGAGGAAGCGGGGGACGACGAGGTTCTTGATCGGGTCGACGCCGAGCACCTGCAGGGCGTCTAGCTCCTCGCGGATCTTCCTCGCGCCGAGGTCGGCGGTGATCGCGGTGCCGGCGACGCCGGCGACGACGATCGCGGTGACCAGCGGGGCGAACTCGCGGATCGAGGCGAGGATGAAGAAGCCGCCGAGGCGATCGAGGGCTCCGAAGAGGGTGAGGAAGTTGGCTGCCTGCAGGCCGGGCGCTCCGAA
>DASWQV010000083.1:0-3814 GCA_036403515.1 Solirubrobacterales bacterium | reverse complement strand
GGCGCTGGGTTTTTCGCCGGGGGGTGGTGCCTCACTCGCTGAGTGGTCTGTGCGAAAAACATGACGCCGCGCCGCTGACGCACCCCCGCCGGCCCTTCCCAGTTCCAGGGCCGCCGCACGTAGGGCTCGGCCGGAGTCTGAGAGGAGGAAGCGGGCGCGGGTTGGGTCGCCGGCTGAGAGGCGGGCTGCGGTGGCTAGGTCGTCCGGGGCGGCTTCGCCGAGGGTGGCTTCAACAGCTTGTATTGGCAGTGGGGCGAAGTCGATCGGCTGGCAGCGGGAGGCGATCGTCTCCAGGAGGGCCGTTGGCTCGGAGGTGAGGAGGATCAGGTGCACGTAGGCCGGGGGCTCCTCGAGCGTCTTGAGGAGCGCGTTTTGGCTCTCGTCGCGCATCTGCTCTGCCGCCTCGATCACGAACACACGCTTCTCTGCTTCGAAGGGGCGATAGGAGGCGGCGCGGATCACCTTCTCGCGGATCTCCTCAACCATGTGCTGGGCCCCGCGTGGCCTCAGCCAGACCAGGTCGGGATGCGGCGAGGGGTCGAGCAGCGCGCGGCGGCGAGCGTCGTCGGGATCGGTCGCGCCGGCGGCGAGGATCTCGGCAGCGAAGGCTCGCGCGACCGCGCCCTTGCCCGCCCCCCGCGGACCACGGAAGAGGTAGGCGTGCGACGGCCCCGCCGCCAGAGCCGCGCCAAGCGCGACCCGCGCGCGCGGCTGATGCTCAGCTCTGGCCGGGAGGATCTCCGTCATCGACTGAGCCTAGCCACCACATGCGGTCGTACTTGTTGTCGCATACCGGAAAGAACTACGACCGCATGTGGGCGTCCACAGCGCCCAGCACTCGCCGGTGGACCTCGTCGACGCTACCGGCCCCGTCGACCACGACGACGCGGTCCGAGGCGATCTGGGCGATCTCCTCGTAGGCCTCGGCAACGGCGCGCTGCAGCTCGACGCCCTCGGACTCGAAGCGGTCATCGCCGTCGGCGCGGCCGAGCCCGACCTCCGGGTCGAGGCGCAGCAGCACCGTGACGTCGGGCCAGAGGCCGTCGATCACGGTGTCGGTCAGGGAGAGCACGTGGCTGGTGCCGAGCTCGCGCGCTCCCCCTTGGTAGGCGACGCTGGAATCGGCGAAGCGGTCGGCGACGACGTGCGTGCCGGCGTCGAGCGCCGGGCGGATCACGCGGCTGACCAGGTCGGCGCGCGCGGCCGAGAAGAGCAGCAGCTCGGCAAAGGGGTCGATCTCCAGCGAGGGATCGGCGAGCAGCTCGCGGATCCGCTCCGCCGCGCTGGTTCCCCCAGGCTCGCGAATCAGCAGTGTCTCGGGACCGAGCGCCTCGGCAAGCAGCTTCGCCTGCGTGCTCTTCCCCGACCCGTCGATCCCCTCAAGCGAAATGAACACGCCGAATCCCGTTTCCGGTGGTCCTTATCCACCGTATACGGGGATAAAGCGCACCGGAAGCCCCGTTATTTTGCCGCGGCCTTGGCGCGTTTGCGGCCGCGCGTCGCGGTGTCGGCTTTGGAGGCCGCCTTGACCTTCGTTTTCTTCGCCGGCGCCTTGTTCTCGTCGCCCTCGGGCATTGGCTGCTTCGCCATCGCTTCTTTGGCCGCTTTCGCAGCTTCGCGCTCGGCGCGGCGTTTCTTCATCTCCTGCATCGACTCGCAGTCGTCGTTGAGGCAGAGGTTCCAGGGGCGGCCGCGGAACGGTTGGACTTTCAACCGCGGCGTCTCGGCGCAGATCGAGCAGCGTTCCTCGAGTTTGAAGACGTCGCCGCGCTGGGGCAGCGGGAAGGTCTGGTCGCAGGACTCGGGGTCGTCCAGGGTCCAGCCGGAGCAGCCGACAAAGCGCTTGCCCGACTTCTTCGCCCGGATCACGCGCAGCATGTGCGGCGAGCCGTCCTCCTTCTTGCGCCCGGCTTCTTCGCAGACCTTGCAGGGTCCGAGGATGCGGTCCTCGTCCATCCCCTTCCAGACGACTTTGGCGAGGTCTTCGCGGCTCTTGTCGATTTCGGTCCAGGTGGTGTGGAGCAGTTCGCGGCTGTCGCCGACGACGCCGTCCTTGGTCATCTCGCCGGCGGCGATCTGGTCCATCTCGGACTCGAGCTGGGCGGTCATCTCCGGCGTCGCCATCGCCGGCACGTATTTCTTGAACGCCTCGTACATCGCGATCCCGGTCTCGGTCGGGATCGGCGGGTTGCTGTAGACGTAGCCGCGGTCGAAGAGCTTCTTGATGATGTCGGCGCGGGTGGCCTTGGTGCCGAGCCCGCGCTCCTCCATCATCTCGACCAGCTTCGCCTGCGAGATCCGCGAGGGCGGCTGGGTCTCCTTGTCGACGATCCAGGGCTCGCCGTCGAGCGGCAGGCTCTGGCCCTCCTGCAGCGCCGGAATCTCCTCGTCGGAGGAGCGGGCGTAGGTGTAGATGCCCGCGAAGCCGGGGTCGACGACCACCGAGCCGCGGACGAAGTAGGTCTGCGAGCCGGCCTCGATGTCGGCCCGGGTCGACTCGGTGATCATCGGCGGGCTGAAGGTGGCGAGGAAGCGGCGCACGACCAGTTCGTAGACGCGCTTCTTGGGCCCGTCGCCGAGGGCGCCCGGCTGGATCGCCTGGGTCGGGTAGATCGGCGGGTGGTCGGTCGTCTCCTTTTTGCCCCGGGTCGGCTTCAGCTCGCCGTCGAGCAGGCCCGAGGCGGCGGAGAACTCCTTGACCCGGACCAACGAGGTGACCAGCTCGCGCAGCGGCAGCGAGACCGGGTAGACGGTGTTGTCGGTGCGCGGGTAGGAGATGAAGCCGTCCATGTAGAGGTCCTCGGCAAGCCGCATCGCGGCGGCGGGTGTGATGCCGAGGCGGCTGGAGGCGTCGGTCGTGAAGGCGGTCGTGTTGTAGGGCGTCGGCGGCTTGCGGGTGTTCTTGCGGGCCGTCACCGACTTCACCGTGCCGGGGCTCGCCGTGCCCGCGAAGGCCGCGTCGGCCTCGGCCCTCTCCCAGAACTTGTCGGTCTCGTGGTGCGCCTCGAAGCTGCCGTCGGGGTGCTCGAACTTGGCGAAGAGTTCCCAGAAGGGTTTGGCGACGTGGGCGCGGCGCTCCATCTCGCGCTCGACGATCAGGCCCAGGGTCGGGCTCTGCACGCGGCCGACCGAGAGGAAGTTGGAGCCGAAGCGGCGGGTGCTGAGGGAGACGGCGCGGGTCAGCGTCGCGCCCCAGAGCAGGTCGATGTCCTGGCGCGCGGCGCCGGCGTTGGCGAGCGGGTAGGAGAGCTCGTCGAGGTTGGTGAAGGCGCGCTCGATCTCCTCCTTGGTCAGGGCCGAGTAGCGGGCGCGCTGGATCACCAGGCTGCCGTCGGCGGTGCCCTCGCGGGAGCCGAGATCGGGGTTGGAGTCGAGCATCTCCTCCAAGGCCTCGAGCCCGATCAGCTCGCCCTCGCGGTCGAAGTCGGTTGCGATCACCAGCTCGTCGGCCTCTTGGGCGACTTTGCGGATCGCCTTGACGACGTTCTTGTCGGTCGGCTCCTTGATCAGCTCGGCGTCGATCAGGTCGTGCAGGTCCGTCTTCTGCCAGTTCGAGTAGCCCTCGGGGAAGGCGGGGCCGAGCACGTGGCCCTTGAGGCCGATCGTCATGTGCTCGCCGCCCTCGGCGTCCGTCCAGGTGTAGAACGGGACTTTGAAGGTCGCGTCGGCGCCGTTGCTGCCGTTGCTCAGGGCCTCGGCGATCTTTTTGGCGCTGTTGTTCTTCTCGGTGACGATCAGTCGCATGGGGCGGCGAGGGTAGCAGGGGTCTGCGGCTGCCCTGGGATTCTCCTGAGTAGGATCATCCACCTGATGC
>DASWQV010000082.1:0-18934 GCA_036403515.1 Solirubrobacterales bacterium | reverse complement strand
CGCCTCGGCCGAGCCGTCTTCTGGGCCAACGCGGTCGCTGAGGGTCGCTGGCTTGATGAGGATCTGGTGATGGACTCCGATGAGTTGGAGGCCTTGATCGAAGACCGGCTCCTTGAGGAGGCGGCTCGGTCCTGGTCGCTCAAACATGTTCGGTCCCAGTCGGCTGATGTCGATCGACAGCGAGTGGAGGCGGTGCGCGAGCCGTTCAAGCGGGCGCGGCGGTCTGCCGATGTAGGTGCTCATGCGTAGTGACTGGATCGTCAACGAAGGGACCGCTGATGAGGGTCGTTTTCGGTTCACGGCGACTCGGGTCCGGCGCGAAGTCATTATCGATGTGCCGACGCATACGGATGATCAGGGTCAGCATGTTCACAGGATGCGCTTCACTCTTCAGGAGGCCGAGACGTTTCTCTCGCTCGTCCTTGAGGCCGTAGTCGCGGCTCGAAGCTGATGCGACCGGCGCCCCAACCTGTAGTGTTCGAAGCCGTTGGCCGGAGCGCCGGTCGGTCATCATTGTCGCACGCTTCGTTCGGTAACTGGGCAATTTCCTTGCCATTTCCTACTTAAAAGTAGAAACTTTGGCCACAACGCACGATAATGGAGGTTATGTCTACTTATGGCGCCTGCCCCTCAGGAGGCGTTTTCGATGGCCGATTCGAGGTCGCTTGCCGAGTCAGGCGTGCCGAGGGTCTCGATTCCAGCCGTTCCCGGCCCCTCGACCGCGAACGACGGCGTGCCGGTGAAGCCGAGCCGTTCGGCCTCGGCCGTCGTCGCCGTGACCTCGTCGAGGACGCGTTTGCTCTTGCGATCCACGTTCCAGTTGGCGATGTTGGGCACGCCGGCGGCCTTGGCAATCGCCTCGAGGAAGGCGTCTGTCACGTAACCCGAGTTCTCGGCGCCCTGGTTTCTGTAAAAGAGCTCGACGAAGTTCCAGCCGCGTCCCTGCTCGCCGGCGGCGATTGCGGCGGCGCCGGCCGGCGTCGATTGGGCGCCGATGATCGTGTAGTTGTTGAAGGCGAGCTGGGCTTCGCCCCGGCGGACCTGCCCTTCGATCACCTGCGGCAGCACGTCTTCGGAAAAGCCCTTGCAGAACGGACATTGAAGGTCGCCGAACTCGAGCAGAGTCACCTCGGCGCTTGGCCTGCCGAGGATCAGTCCTTTCTGCGGAATCCCAGCCAGCAGAGCGTTGACTGTCTTGGCCTCGCCGATGTCGCCTGCATCTCCGCCGCTGCTCTGGGTGCCGCTGAGGACGACGGCGACGGCGACGGCGACGAGCGCTAGGAATCCGGCGGCACTGCCAAGCTTGATCAGGCGTTGCCGGCGCTCTGCCGCGCCCGCTTGAACGTCTTCGCCCAGGTGCTCTTCGCGACGCGCTTCCCTGCCGCGCCGCCCGCTCACGGCTCCCTGCCGACGTAAGCGAGCATCCGCGTCGAGTTGGCGGCGAAGAGCAGGGTCATCAGCACGGCGCTGGCGACGCACCATTGGCAGATCGCGTCGATCGTGAACAGCTCGAGGTAGGTCAGGTAGAGGCTGTAGCCGAAGCCAGCCAGGGCGAATACGAAACCAACCATGCGAGGGCCGTCGCCGCGCAGCAGCGCGCAGGCGAGCAGGACCAGGTAGCCGGCGATGCCGAAGATCGCGACGTTGACGCCAAGCAGGTGTGAGTAGGAGCTTTCGGCGACCGTCTGGCAGCCGTGCCCGCCGGCGATGCAGACCGGGGAGCCGCCACCGGAATCGGCGATCGCGATGTAGGTGGCGACGCCGACGCCAAAGGTCGCCAGGAAGGTAGCGATGCCTCGCAATGTCCCCTCAGCCGGCGCCCTCATGGCGGGCACGCTAGTCGAACGACCTTAGGGAGAGGCTAAGGATCGGCCATCACCGCATGCGCTCGGCGACGGCCGGCTCCTCGCAGAAGGCGGCGATCTCGCGCGAGAGCCGACCGCCCTGCCAGGCGAGCGGCGACTGTCCCTCGGTCTCGCTCACCAGCCGGGACTGCGGCAGGTGCTCGGCATAGGCGACCGCGACGTCGTATGGATGGCCGGGATCGGCGCCATCGTGGCTGGCGACGACCAGCACGGGCACCTCCAAGCGCTCCAAGTCGGCGAGCGTCGCGAAGGGTCGCGAGCGAGGCACCTGTCGCAGGGCGTCGACCAGAGCGCCGAGATGGCGCTGGCGCTCCATTCGTTCGCGGGAGAAGCGCTGCACCGGCCCGCGCCAGGCCGGGTCGATCGTCTGGTGGCGGTCGAGGTAGGAGACGAAACCCTCGATGCCACCGGTATCCAGGGCTTCGGCGAGGCCGTCCCAGTAAGCCAGCGCCTCGGCTTCGATCAGACCGGTGTACACGGGCCCGATGACGACCAGCCCGGTGAGCCGCTCAGGGTGGCGCAGGGCATAGGAAACGGCGGTGTGAGCGCCCATCGAGTGACCGGCGAGAACGAACGGTTCCGGGCCAACCTCTGTGGCGACAACGGATTCCAGGTCGGCGACCAGCTCCGAGTAGTCATAACCCTCCCCCTCGGGGGCCGGATCGGACTCTCCGTGCCCGCGGGCGTCGTAGCGGATCACGGTGTGGCCGTCGCGCTCCAGCCGGCGCGATCCGTGGACGACCGAGCGCCGGGTGGCGGTGATTCCGTGGCAGAGGACGATCGCCGGCCCCTCCCCCGCCTTCTCGCCGCGGATCGTCGGCCGGGCGCCGCTGTCAAACGCCACCGGCTCAGCCGGCATCAGCCGACGGAAGCCACGGCCTGCTCGAGATCGTCGACGGACTCGAAGCTGAGCCCGACCAGTGTCACCTTGCGGTGGCGGACGATCCCCTCCTCGTCGATGACGAAGATCGCGCGGCGTACCATCGGCCCGGCAAGGACGCCGTAGGCCTTGGCGACCTGCTTGTCCTCGTCGGCGAGCAGCGGCACGTTGAGGCGCTTCTCCTCGGTGAAGCGCTCGTGCGACTCGACCGATTGCGGCGAGACGCCGAGCACCTCGGCGCCCAGCTGATCGAGGCGGTCGCCCTGGTCGCGGTAGGAGCAGAACTGCTTGGTGCACACAGCGGTGAAGTCGCCCGGGTAGAAGGCCAGAACGAGCTTGCGGCCACGGTAATCGGAGAGCTTGTACGTCTTGCCGCCCGTGCCGCGCAGCTCGAAGTCCGGCGCCGCATCTCCAACATCGACCTTGGCCATGGGCGTCAGACTAGTGCAGCTAGCCTTTTTCGATCGTCATCTTTTCGATCAGCACCGTCTGTTTCGGCGTTTCCGCTGCCGTGCCGAGCTTTTCGATCTTGGTGACGACGTCGTAGCCCTTGTCGACCTTGCCAACCAGCGCGTATTCGGGTGGCAGGCCAGCGTCGGCCGCTGTGACCACGTAGAACTGGCTTCCTGAGCGGCCGGGTGGGTCAGTCGAGCTCTTCGCCATCGCCACGGTCCCCTTGGTGTAGGCGAGGTTGGCGGGAGGCTTCTCGTCGACCGAGTAGCCGGGACCGCCGACCCCGGTGCCGAGCGGATCACCGCCCTGGATCACGAAGCCGGGCGCGATCCGATGGAAGGTGAGATCGTCGTAGAAACCCTGTTCGGCCAGGTAGGCGAAGGAGTTGACGGTCTTCGGCGCCCGGCTTGAATCGAGGGCGATCTCGAAGCTGCCACAGCTCGTCTGCACGACCGCGGTCAGCTTTTCGCCCCGCTGAACGGTCTGCGGCGGCGCTTTGAGGCTGACCTGCTTCGGCTTCGGAGCTTCGACGTTCTTGCAGGCCCCGGCGCTTGCCGTGGTCGTGGTCGAGTCGCTGCTGCTGTCGCCGCCCCCGCAGCCGGCGAGGAGAGCCGCGATTGCAAGCAGGGCGAAGACGCCAAAGACGATCGGGCGGCGGTCGGTCCCCTGCTGCATGGTCGGGAAGCCTAGAACATCGGGCAGCGGCGCCAGGCTTGCGATGATCGGCGCCGTGCGTGCGCCGCCGCTCACTCCCCTCGCTGCCGCGGTGCTGCACGTACCGGCTCCCGAGCGCGCCCTGGTGGTCGAATCCGGGGACGGCGACGGGGTTCTTTTCCTGGCCCGCGAGTTCCCGGCGGCCCGGATTCGCGGCGTCGATTCCTCGGCGGCTCTGGTCCGGGCCGCGAGCGCCCGGGTCGGGCTCGACCCGGAAGGCCGCGTCGCCTTCAAGCAGGGCGCGCCGGGCAGCTTGCCCTATCCGGATGACTTCTTCGACCTCGTCGCCCAGCTCCGCGGCCAGCCGGCGCCGGCGGAGGTCGCGCGGGTGCTGCGCCTGGGCGGGCATCTCGTCCTCGCCAATTCGCGCCCGCCGCGAGCTCTCGCCAGGGCCCAGGAAAAGCTGTCGCGGCGGCGCTTGGCGCGGCGTGGGTTCGTCGCGGTTGAGGAGGCCGAGGCGGGCAACGGCAACTTCCTCGTCGCGCGCCTCGGCGAGGACGGGCCTTTCGCGGCCTCCGATTAGGCTGCCAGCGGAATGGAGATCGAGGGCATGCCACTGACGCTGCTGGTCAACCCGCACTCGGCTCACGGCCGCACCCTGAAGCTGCTTCCCCGCGTTGAGCAGGAGTTGGACGCGCGGCGGATCCCCTTCCGGGTCGAGCGCACGCGTGGTCTCGAGGACGGCGCCGAACGGGCGCTGCGGGCGGTCGAGGCGGCCGAGGTGCCGGTGGTGATCAGCGGCGATGGGCTGCTCGGCGCGGTTGGTGGGGCGATGGCCGGTTCCGAGACGCCGCTCGGCATCGTTCCCGGGGGCCGCGGCAACGACCTCGCCCGGGTGCTCGGAATCCCCGCCGATCCCGCCGAAGCCGTCGCGGTCCTCGCCGCCGGCGAGAGCCGGCGCATCGACGTCGGCGAGGCCAACGGCAAGCGCTTCCTCGGCATCGTCAGCGTCGGCTTCGACTCGGAGTGCAACCGGCTCGCCAACGAAGTCCGCTTCCTGCGCAGCAACCTCGTCTATGTCTACTCGCTCCTTCACACCCTGGTGGGGTGGAAACCGGCGCGTTTCACGATCGCAGCCGGCAACGAGCGAACCCGGATCAGCGGCTACTCGATCTCGGTGGCCAACAACAGCACCTACGGAGGCGGCATGCGAATAGCGCCGGATGCCGAGCTGGACGACGGCCTTTTTGACGTCGTCGCAATCGGCGAGGTCGGCAAGCTGCGCTTCGTGGCCAACCTGGCCAAGGTCTTCAAGGGCACCCACGTGGAGGGCGAGGAGGTGCGCGTATTTCGAGCGCCCCGTTTGGAGCTGACCGCCAGCCGGCCGTTTCCCGTCTACGCCGATGGCGAGCACCTCACCGACCTTCCGGTCGCCCTGCGGATACTCCCCCGGGCGCTGAGCATCCTGGTACCGCCCGCGGCGGGAGCCTGAGGGCCTTGGCACTCGGCGAGGAGCGCGGCGGGCGCTCGAATGGCGGGCTGTTTACGGCGAAGCTGGCGGTGTCTCGCGCGATCGGCGCCGCCAGCCGGGCCAGCGGCCGCGGCGGCGGAACGACCCTGCCGGGCCGGGTCCTGCTGCGGCTGGAGCCCGAGGCCCTGCGTCGGCTCGGCAGGCGGCTGGACGGTGGCACGACCGTGATCAGCGCAACCAACGGCAAGACGACGACGGCGGGGATGATCGCCGCCGCGCTCGAGGCCGGCGACCGTCATCCGGTCCACAACCGGGCGGGATCGAACATGACCTGGGGCGTCGCCACGGCGCTGCTCGAGCAGCGTGGGAACGAGGGGCTCTTTGAGGTCGACGAGGCCTGGCTTTCGCGGGTCTCAGACCAGCTCGATCCCTCGCTGATCGTGCTCGGCAACCTCTTCCGCGACCAGCTCGACCGCTATGGCGAGATCGAGGTCCTGGCGGAGGATTGGGCGCGGATCGTCGCGGCGAGGACAGGACGCAGCCGTTTCGTCCTCAACGCCGACGACCCCGCGATTGCCGATCTCGGGCGTGATCAGGCGGGAGAGCCGCGCGAGGGTGTCGCCTACTTCGGCATCGAGGATGCCTCGCAGGCGCTGCCGGAGCTCCAGCACGCATTCGACGCCAAGCACTGCCGGCGCTGTGGGCATCCTTATGTTTATGAGCGGGCCTTCGTCGGCCATCTCGGCCATTACTCCTGTGCCAATTGCGGCAGCGAGCGCCCGGCGCCGGCAGTCGCGGCGACGGCGATCGAGTTGCGCGGCATGGACGGCTCGCTGGTGACCCTGCGCACCCCTCGCGGCGAGCTCAGCCTGGAGCTGCCGCTGCCCGGCCTGTACAACGTCTACAACGCACTCGCGGCCGTGGCCGCCGCGATCGAGCTCGGTATCGCGCCGGCGCGGATCTGTCACGCCCTGACCGGCATGAGAGCGGCATTCGGCCGGGTCGAGACGATCGAGATCGCCGACAGGCGGCTTTCGATCCTGCTGATCAAGAACCCCGCCGGGGCCAACGAGGTTCTGCGCACGCTGTCGCTCGAGAGCGGCGAGTGTGGACTCGACCTCTGGATCGGGCTCAACGATCGGATCGCCGACGGGCGCGATGTCTCCTGGATCTGGGACGCGGATTTCGAGCTGCTGGAGGGCGCCGTACGGCGCGTCACCTGTACCGGCACGCGAGCGCCGGAGATGGCGCTGCGGCTGAAATACGCCGGCTGGCCGGCCGAGGCGATCGAGGTCGTGCCGGAGATCGGCGCCTCGCTCGACCGGGCTGTCTCCTCCGCCTCGGAGCGCCTCTTTGCCCTGCCCACCTATACGGCCCTGCTCGAGCTGCGCAAGCTGCTCTCCGACCGCGGTCTCGCCGAGGAGTTCTGGCGTTGAGCGAGCTGATCTGGCACGAAGTCGAGTGCGGCGGCTACGCCGCCGACCTCCCCCTCTGGGAGGAGCTCGCCGACTCGCTTGGCGAGGAAGAGGCGATCATGGAGCTCGGCTGCGGCGCCGGGCGGGTGACTCTGCACCTGGCCCAGCGCGGCGCCCACCTCGTGATCGGCCTCGACCGCGACCTCGAGCTGGTCGAAGCGGTCTGGGAACGGGGCTTGGGAAACAGTGCCGACGCGGAGCACAGCGACGTGCGTGAGTTCGACCTCTTCACCACCCGCTTCGGCCTCGTGCTGGCGCCGATGCAGTTGATCCAGCTGCTGGACGACCGCGAGGCGCGGATCGCCTGCCTCGCCTGTGCGCTTCACAACATGAGGCCCGGCGCGCGCGCCGCCTTTGCGATCGTCGAGGAGATGCCCGTCGATTTTCCCGAGGGCGCCCTGCCGCCGCTGCCCGACGTGCGCCAGGTAGAAGGGTGGATCTACTCGAGCCTGCCCTTGGAGCCGGCTGTCGATGGCGACTCGATCGTCCTGCGGCGCCTGCGACAGACGGTCGATCCGGACGGCAACATGAGCGATGAGCTGAATCAGGTCGAGTTGCGGGTTCTCTCCGCCGAGATGCTTGAAGAGGAGGCGCTGGAGGTTGGCCTGCGGCCGGCCGGCCGTCGCCAGATCCCGGCCACGGAGGCCCATGTCGGCTCAACGGTCGTCCTTTTCGAAAGGGAGATCTGATGGAGCTGCGATTGCTCGCCCTCTACCCCGAGCAGATGAACATCTACGCCGACCGCGGCAACATCATCTTCCTGCAGCGACGCTGTGAGTGGCGGGGGATCGGCTTCGAATACGCGGCGGCCGGGCCAGGCGCTCGCTTCGATCCCGGCGCCCACGACCTGATCTACATCGGTGGCGGCCAGGACCGAGACCAGCGGGCCGTCGCCGCCGACATGGTCGAGAGCAAGCGCGAGGCGCTCGCGGCCGCGGCCGGAGACGGCGCCGTCGTGCTGGCGGTCTGCGGCGGCTACCAGCTGCTCGGCCACAGCTACGAGCTCGGCGAAGAGCGCCTGCCCGGCCTCGGCCTGGTTGACCTGGAGACGACCCGCAAGCCGGGGCCGCGCCTGATCGGCAACGTCGCGATCGAGGTCGATCTCGGCGATGGGCCGCGGACTGTGGCCGGCTTCGAGAACCACGGCGGGCGCACCCTTCTGGGCCCCGATGCCCGGCCGCTCGGTCGCGTGCTCGAGGGCTTTGGCAACAACGGCGAGGACGGACTCGAGGGAGTCCGGCGCGACAGCCTGATCGGCACCTACCTGCACGGCCCGCTGCTGCCCAAGAACGCCTGGCTCGCCGATCACCTCATCTCGGAGGCGCTGGAGCGCCGCTACGGCAGCCGACCACGGCTCGATCCGATCGACGACAGCCTCGAGCGGGCGGCCCACGAGTCGGCCCGGCGGGCCGCCCTCGCGTCCTAGCGGCCGCTGGAGCCGAAGCCGCTGTCGCCGCGGGCCGACTCGGCCAGTACCGTGGCCTCGACCGGCTCGGCAAGCAGGATCGGCGAGACCACCAGTTGGGCGATGCGGTCGCCAGGCTCGACTCTGAAGATGTCAGCCGGGTCGGTGTTGAGCAGCAGTATTCGCAGCTCGCCGCGGTATCCGGCGTCGATCAGCCCGGGCGCGTTGACCAGGGTGATGCCGTGCTTCTTGGCCAGGCCCGAGCGAGGTAGGACCAGCCCCGCGTGTCCGCCGGGAATCTCGACCGCGACCCCCGTTCCGACGCTCCAACGCTCGCCCGGCCCGATGTGCGCGGTCTCACAGGCGTAGAGGTCCAAGCCCGCGTCGCCCTCGTGCGCGCGCGTCGGCAGCACGGCGTCGTCGTTCAGCCTGAAGACCGGGAGCTCCACGGCCCGAACCCTAGACGACCGCGAGATCGTCGAAGCGGTGCAGGTCGGAGACTGGAACTTTGGCCCGGACTAGCACGCCGTCGTCGCGCTCGGTGCGCACGAGATCGCCGGCGACCTCGTGCAGCTCGTGCAGGCGGCCGCCTTCGGCGTAGGGAATCAGCAGCTCGACCTCTGCCAGCGTGTCCTCGAAGGCCGCCTCGACCTTCTCGCGCAGCCGATCGAGCCCGGAGCCATCGAGGGCGGAGACCAGCGCCGCGTCCGGATGGCGCAGTTGCACCTCTTTGTGCTCCTCCTCGCTCAACAGGTCCGCCTTGTTGAGGGCGAGCAGCCGCGGTCCCTCGCCGGCGCCGATCTCCTCCAGAACTTCGTCGACCGCCCGCATGTCAGCCAGCTGGCGCTGCTCCGACGAGGAGGCGTCGACCACGTGGAGGATCAGGTCGGCAAGCACGGTCTCCTCCAGCGTCGCCTTGAAGGCCTCGACCAGTTGGTGCGGCAGCTTCTCGATGAAGCCGACGGTGTCGGTCAACAGGTAGTCGCGGGCGGAGAGCTCGATGTTGCGGGTGGTCGGGTCGAGGGTGTGGAAAAGCTGGTCCCCCACTCCAACCCCGTTCTCGCTGCCCGTCAGCGCGTTGAGCAGGGTCGACTTGCCGGCGTTGGTGTAGCCGGCAAGCGCGATCCGGGGCAGCGAGGAGCCTTCCCGCCGTGCCCGCATCACCCCGCGGTTGCGCTCGAGCCGGACCAGGCGGCGCCGCAGCGCCGCGATCCGATTGCGAGCCAGGCGGCGGTCGGTCTCGATCTGGCTCTCGCCGGGCCCCCTGGTGCCGATGCCGCCGTCCATGCGGCCGGCGCCGAGGCGCTCGAGGTGGGTCCAGAGACCCCGCATGCGGGCCATGTTGTATTCCAGCTGAGCCAGCTCGACCTGCAGCTTGCCCTCTGCGGAATGGGCGTGGTCGGCGAAGATGTCGAGGATCACCGCCGTGCGGTCGATCACCGGCACGCCCAGCGCCTCCTCCAGGTTGCGCTCCTGGCGCGGCGCCAGCTCGTCGTCGCAGGCGATCAGGTTGGCATCGCAAGCTGCGATCTGCTCCTTTATCTCGGTCAGCTTGCCGCGACCGACGTAGCGGTCGGGATCGGGTTTCTCCCGTTGCTGCACCGCCTCGCCGGCTGTCGCGACGCCGGCGGTGCGAAGCAGCTCCTTCAACTCGGCGAGTGGATCCCCCTCCTCCTGGCCGCTCGTGATGCCGATCGCAAGGGCGCGCTGACGGGCACGGGGATTGGAGACGCCGGCCCCGTTGGCCCGATGGCCGCTTTCCGCCTTGCGTCCGTTTCTCGATCGTTCCACGTCGTCCGATTGTAGGGGTGGCCATTGTCCAGATAGGCTTCGCACCGTGAAGGTCTTCATCACCGGAGGGACGGGCTTCATCGGCGGCGAGGTCGTGCGCCAGCTGCGCGAGCGTGGCGATGCCGTGGCTTGCCTGGTCCGGACACCCGCCAAAGCCACGAAGCTCAGCGAGCTCGGTTGCGAGCTGGTCAGCGGCGATCTCGGCGACACCGAGGCGATCGGCGGCGGCATGGAAGGTTGCGACGCCGTGATCCATGCCGCGGCGATGTATGAGGTGGGGATCCCGGCCAGGCAGCATCCGGCGATGTACGAGGCAAACGTCCGAGGCACCGAGCGGGTCCTGAAGGCTGCCCTTGATGCCAAAATCGCCAGGGTCGTCTACGTCTCCACTTGCGGCATCTTCGGCAACACGCACGGCAAGACCGTCGACGAGGCCTATGAGCACCCCGGCAAGGAATTCACCTCCTATTACGAGGAGACAAAGCTCGAGGCGCACAAAATCGCCAAGCGGATGATGTCTGAGCAGGGGCTGCCGGCCACAATCGTTCAGCCCGGCGGCGTCTACGGCCCCGGCGATACCTCGCAGCTATTCGACCTCTTGGACCAGTTCCTCTCCGGCAAGCTGCCGCTGCTGCCCTTTCCCGACCTGGGGATCTGCCTCACCCACGTCGAAGACATCGCCGGCGGGATCATCCTTGCTCTCGACAAGGGAGAGGCCGGGGAGACCTACGTGATCAGCGGGCCCGAGGCGACGATGCGCACGGCGGTCGACACCCTTGCGCAGATATCTGGCCGCAAGGCGCCGAGGCGCGCCCTGCCCACCCCGTTGATGAAGGCGATGGTCCCGATCGGGCCGCTGGTGGGCAAGATGATGGGCCAGCCGCCGAACCTGCGCGAGCTGATCAGCTCCGCCGCCGGAGTCACCTTCTGGGCCAGCTACGAGAAGGCTGGCCGAGAGCTCGGCTACTCGCCGCGTGGCATCGAGGAGGGCTTCCGGCAGACCCTGGAAGCCGACGAGCGTTTGCCGGACCCGGTCGCCTGAGCCTTCGGCGCCAATGACGATGCGCGTCATCGACGTCAAGCACCTCGGCCGCGAGCACGTGATCGGCTGCTGGGAGGTCGACGGCCTGCTGGTCGATCCCGGCCCGCAGTCCTCGATGGACACGCTGCTGGAGGCACTCGGCGACGAGCAGCCACGGGCGCTGCTGCTCACCCATATCCACCTCGACCACGCCGCGGCGACCGGGGCTTTGGTGAGGCGCTGGCCCGAGCTCGACGTCTACGTTCACGAGCGCGGCGCCCGGCACCTGATCGACCCCTCGAAGCTGCTGGCAAGTGCCGAGCGGCTCTACGGCGATCAGATGGAGCGTCTCTGGGGGGAAATCGTGCCGGTCCCCGAGGGAAACGTGAAGCCGCTTGCCGGCGGCGAGGACGTGCTCGGCATGCGCGTCGCCTACACCCCGGGCCATGCCTCCCACCACGTCTGCTATTTCCACGAGGAGAGCGGCACGGCCTTCGTCGGCGACGTCGCCGCGGTCCGCATCCCACCGTCGGAACTGATCGTCCCACCCACCCCACCGCCCGACATCGATATCGAGACATGGCTCGACTCGTTGGCGATCGTCGAGTCCTGGCGCCCCGAGCGCCTCGCCCTAACCCACTTCGGCGCCATCGAGAACCCAATCGAACACCTCGAGACGGTCCGCAAGCGCCTACGAGAAGAGGCCGACCTGGCGCGAGAATTCTCCGAGCAGGACTATGAGCGACACCACCGAGCCATGGTCGCCGAGAATCTAAGCCCTAGAACCGCAGAAGAGCTCCTCCAAGCAGTCCCGCCCCAATACCAATGGCGCGGCCTGAATCGGTACTGGAACAAGCGAGAGGAAAAGGGCCTGCCCCGGTAGGGGTGGAGCGTCTTGTACTTTTTGGGCGCCCACCTTGCGGCGCCAGCAGGGATCCGCTCCACCCAAAAAGTTAAGCGGAACCCCTACCGGGGCAGGCCTCAGCTGAGGTGCTCGCGCATCCGCTCAACCGCCTCAGTAATGCGATCATCGGGCGTCGTGAGCGAGATGCGGAAGAAGCCCTCGCCGCTGGGCCCGTACATCGAGCCGGGCGAGACGACGACGGCTGCCTCTTCGAGCACGAGCTCGGAGAAGGACGTGGAGGTGTGTCCCTCCGGCACCGGAGCCCAGACATAGATCGTGCCCTTCGGCGTGCTGACCTCGACACCGATCTCGCGCAGGGCGTCGACCACCAGGTCGCGGCGGCGCACGTAGGTTTCGTTCATCCGCTCCAGCGGGCCGGCGGGGCCCTGCAGAGCGGCGACGACGGCCATCTGCACCGCCTCGAAGAGCCCCGAGTCGACGTTGGTCTTCAGTCGCCAGTAGGTCTGCACGGCCTCGGCGTTGCCGAGGATCGCGGCGCAACGCCAACCGGTCATGTTGAAACCCTTGGAGAGCGAGAAGACCTCGACGCCGACCTCCTTCGCGCCTGGTGTGGCGAGAAAGCTCGGCGCCACGTAGCCGTCGTAGGTCGTCTCCGAGTAGGCGTTGTCGTGGACGACGAGGATTTCGTGCTCGCGGGCGAACGAGACGACCATCTCGAAGAACCCCTCGGGGACGACGGCGCCGGTCGGGTTGTTGGGATAGTTGAGGAACATCAGCCGCGCCCTGGCGGCGACGTCGGCGGGGACGGCGCTGAGGTCGGGGGCAAAGCCGAGCTCAGGGACCAGCGGCAGCAGCTCCGGCGTCGCTCCGGCGAGGACCGGGCCGCCGGTATAGACGGGGTAGCCGGGGTCGGCCGCAAGCGCGACGCCGCCCGGGTCGAGGAAGGCGAAGCAGAGGTTGTAGATGCACTCCTTGGCGCCGATCGCCGGTATCACCTCGCTTGCGGGATCGATCTCAACGCCGAAGCGGCGCCCGTAGAACTCGGCGAAGGCCCGGCGGAACTCCTCTCGGCCGCGGTTGCTCGGGTACTTCTGGTTGTCGTTCTCGCCGACGGCTTCCTGCATCGCCGCGACAATGTGCGGATAGGTCGGTTCGTCGGGATCGCCGATGCCGAGGCTGATCACGTCGATACCGGCAGCGCGCTTGTCGGCGATGCGCCGCTCCAGTTCCTGGAACATGTAGGGAGGCATCGCCTCCAGCCGCTTGGATGGATCGGAGATCGCCATGGGCGCGGAATCTAGCCGTCCAGCGCGGCGAGCGCGGCGAGCATCTCGGCGGAGAGCTCGCCCGAGCAGATCGGTTCGGCCCAGCCGCTGAGCGTCACATCGAGGTCCGCGGAGATCCCGACTTCGAGCTCGCCGCCATCGAGCTCGACCGTGATCGGGCTCGGGGCGCCGCGCAGGAAGGCCGCGACCGCCGCTCCGCTGGCGCCCGTTCCAGAGGAGAGCGTCTCCCCCACGCCACGCTCGAAGATCCGCGCGCGAACGCGACTGCCGTCGACTGAGAAGAACGAGACGTTGGTCCTGTTCGGGAAGAGCCCGTGGCCTTCGATCGGCGGCCCGATCTTGCCGAGATCCAGCTCGTCCAGGCCCTCGGGGACCTCGATCGCGCACTGGGGGTTGCCGATCGATATGTGCTGGAAGGGCCACTCGCGACCTGCCGCGTCGAGCCTGCCGGCGCCATCCGGCCCGCCCGACGGGAAGTCCTTGGATGTCGGCGCGGCGCGTCCCATCTCGACCGAGCAGGTCCGCTCCGAGGTGATCGTCGGCGTGATCGCACCCGCCACGGTGCTGATCGAGAAGGTGTCGGCCTCGGTCCAGCCATGCCGGCGCAGATAGAGGATCGCCTCCCGTGCCCCGTTTCCCGAGAGCTCAGCCTCGGAGCCGTCGGGATTGAAGATCCGCAGCCTGGCGACGTAGGCGGGATCCTCGCTGCGGGCGAGCAGCAACAGCCCATCTGACCCGACGCCGAAGTGTGGATCGCAGAGCCGCCGCACGCGGCCAGTCGTCAGCTGCCAAGGCAGCCCGTCCGCCTCGAGGATCACATAGTCGTTCCCAAGCGCCTGCCACTTCTCGAATCTCACGCACGAACCCTATGCCAACAATGCGGTCGCACTTTCCCCCGCATAGCGGTGGGAAGTGCGCCATCAGCGGAGCTGGCTGGCGATTTCGGTGGCTACCGCGGTGTCGGAACGGCCGGTGCGGTCGATTCGGTGGAGGTTGGGGATCTTGCGCATCCAGGTGAGCTGGCGCCGGGCGTAGTTGCGTGAGCGCTGCTGCATCCGCTCGAGGTCGCCGTTAAGCACTTCGTCGAAGCCGAGAGCCTTGCGGGCGGTTCGCGACGGTCCGGCCTCCTCGGCCCGCTGGACCTCGTCCCTGGCTCCGGCGGCGATGATCGCCTCGGTCCGCGCGTCGATCCGCTCGTAGAGCCTCTCCCGGTCCATGTCGAGCCCAAAGATCGTCGTCGGATGCCTGGTCTCAGGCGACCACAGCTCCGAGTCCTCGGCTTCCGGCGGCGCCTTGTCCAGCGACAGCTCGGCGAGGGCAGCCCGCAGATAGAGGCCGGTCCCCCCCACGACGATCGGCCGCCGGCCCGCCTCCAGGGCCGCATCTATCTCAGCATGCGCCAGGGGCATGTAGTTGCCGACGTTGAATGCCTCGGTGACCGGTACGAACCCAACGAGCTTGTGCTCAAGCCGCTCCTGCTCGGCAGCCGTAGCGACCCCCGTAAGCACCGAGAGCCCCTCGTAAACCTGGAGCGCATCGCACGAAATAGCCACTGGATCCTCCCCCCGCTCCCGAAGCTTCTCCCCAAGCTCAACGGCGACGCCAGTCTTGCCGACCCCGGTCGGCCCAAAAATCGCGATTACGTCCATCTGCGAATAGCTAAATCGGCCAGTGGAGACGGAGTTGGGGCTGCCCCGAACGGCTTGTACTTTTTCGGCAATCCGATCTCGGACGGCATCGGCCGTCTCACCGAAAAAGTTGAGTGAGGGGTTGCCCCAACTCCGTCTCCTACCGAGCCTGCAGTCGAGAAAGGGGCTGTGCCGTAACCCCTCGAAGCGACTGCGAAGTAGCCTCGCTTATCTCGACGCCGACGAACTCGCCGGGGCCGGCGTCCCCTTCGAAGTTGACCGCCTTGTTGTGCCGAGTCCGCCCCCTGAGCCGAGTCTCATCGGTCCGGCTGGTCCCTTCGACCAGGACCTCCATCTCACGCCCGACGAACCTCTGGGCCCGCTCGGTCGCCCGCCGCTGGACCAGCGCCACCAGGCGCTCCATCCGCTCGACCTTGACCGGATGGGGCACCATCGCGTCCATCTCAGCCGCCTCGGTTTCGCGCCGCGGCGAGAAGATGAAGGTGAAAGCGCCGTCGTAGCCGACCTCGTCGACGACTTCCAAGGTCTGCTCGAAGTCGGCCTCGGTCTCGCCCGGAAAGCCGACGATGATGTCGGTCGTGATCGAACAGTCGGGGACGTGCTCGCGGATCAGCGCGACGCGATCCATGTAGCGCTGACGGTCATAGGTGCGGCGCATCCGTTTCAGCACGGCGCTCGAACCCGACTGCAGGGGCAGGTGGATGTGCTCGCAGACGGACGGCAGCTCAGCGTGCGCGCGGATCACATCCTCCTTCATGTCCTTCGGGTGCGGGCTCGTGTAGCGGAGCCGGTCGATGCCGTCCACCCCGTCGATCCGCGCCAGCAGCTCGGCGAAGCCGATCCGGCCCTCCCTCGGCAGGTCGCGCCCGTAGCTGTTGACGTTCTGGCCGAGCAGCGTGATCTCACGCACTCCGTCGGCTGCGAGCGCTTCAGCCTCGGTGAGCAGCTCTGCCGGATCGCGGCTGACCTCACGCCCCCGGGTCGACGGCACGATGCAGTAGGCGCAGTTGCAGTTGCAGCCCTGCGAAACCTGCAGCCACCCCTGGAACTCGCGCACCCTGCGGGTCGGCAGGTGGCCGGAGAAGTCCTCGAACTCGAAGTACCCCTGGGCGCTGAGCGAGTCGGAGTTGAGGAACTCGGCCAGCTTGTGGATCTGCCCCGGGCCGAAGGCGACATCGACGAACGGAAAGCGCTGGAAGACCTCATCCTTGACCGACTGCGCCCAGCAGCCACCGACGCCGACCACGCGCTCGGGGTCTTCGGACTTGAGCCGCTTGGCCTCGCCAAGGTGCGCGGTGAAGCGATTGTCGGCCGACTCCCGGATCGAGCAGGTGTTGAAGAGGATCAGATCAGCGCCCTCGCGGCTCTCAGCCTCCTCGTAGCCAAGTGACTCGAGCATCCCCTGCATCCGCTCGGAGTCATGCACGTTCATCTGACAACCGAACGTGGTGACGTGATAGCGCTTCCCCATGCCCTAAGAGGGTACTGACGGTGCGAGAGGCAAGCAGTTCAAGGACGCAGGGAGCGCGGCGTGCTCTGCACGCAAGCAACCGAGGACGCAGAAATGCGCCGCCTATCGCA
The DNA here is from genome assembly GCA_036403515.1 of Solirubrobacterales bacterium. Classification (GTDB taxonomy): domain Bacteria; phylum Actinomycetota; class Thermoleophilia; order Solirubrobacterales; family 70-9; genus VRUE01. Next base: position 2,538 of record DASWQV010000082.1, on the reverse strand, counting down.
CCGTCAGGACGCCTTCCATGCCTGCTTCGGCATGACCGGGAACCGTGCAGAGAAAGGAATAGGTTCCCGGGGCGAGATCGGCGCTGACCGATGTTTTGCCTTCGGCAAGCGTTTCGGAGACTGCAATCTGTTTGCCGTTCTGCTCGATCGCGACGTTGTGTTCGAGCGCGGCCGGGTTGTCGAAGTCGATCGTCACCTTGCCCGCCTTGCTGGTCAAGCTCGTCGTGTCGAAAGCGAGGGCGCTCGGCGAGGCGGCGAGCTGCAGGGTGCCGCCGGGCCCCTTGGCCGCCGGCTTCGGTTTCGGGGCAGTCGCTTCCTTGCTTTCTGGTTCGATCGGCGAGGACTCCTCTTTGGTGATCTCTTCGTTCGCCTTCGAGAACTCCGCCGCCTTTGCCTCCTCCTCGTCCTGGGCGTGAAGCACCGCGAAGGCGGCCGTGGCGCCGATCAGGGCGATGAAACCGAGCGCGACGAGCGGCGCGGCTCTGCCTGGAAAGCTCTTGATGCGCAGGCCGGCGAAGCTGACCAGGACTGCCGAGACCGCGAGCGCCCCGCCGCAGACGTAGAAGAGATCACCATTGCTCATGCGGCGGGCATCCTATCCGCTGAGGCGCAGGCGCCGTCAGGCAGCCTGCGCTTCGACAACCGGCGCCGCCTCAGCCGCCGCCGGGACCTCGGCGCCGATGCCAAGGGCAGCCCTGATCTTGGCCTCGATCTCATCGGCGATCTCGGGGTTCTCGACCAGGAACTGCTTGGCGTTGTTGCGCCCCTGTCCAAGCCGGGTCTCGCCGTAGGAGAAGAAGGCGCCCGACTTGCGGACGATGTCGTGCTCAATGCCGAAGTCGAGCAGCTCGCCTTCGCGCGAGATGCCCTGCCCGTACTCGATCTCGAACTCCGCTTGGCGGAACGGCGCCGCCACCTTGTTCTTGACGACTTTCACCCGGACCCGGTTGCCGACTGCCTCGGTGCCGTCCTTGAGGGTCTCGATGCGACGAATGTCGAGCCGTTGCGAGGCATAGAACTTCAGCGCCCGGCCTCCTGGCTGCGTCTCCGGCGAGCCGAACTGGACGCCGACCTTTTCGCGGATCTGGTTGGTGAAGACGCAGACCGTGTTGGTGCGGTTGAGGTTGCCGGCAAGCTTGCGCATCGCCTGCGACATCAGTCGCGCCTGCAGGCCGACGGTCGTATCGCCGATCTGGCCGTCCAGCTCGGCCTTCGGGGTCAGCGCCGCGACCGAGTCGATCGCGATCACGTCGATCGCCGCGGAGGCGATCAGGCGGTCGGCGATCTGCAGCGCCTGCTCGCCGTAGTCGGGCTGGGAGACCAGCAGCTCATCGGTGTCGACGCCGATCGCCCGCGCGTAGATCGGATCCATCGCGTGCTCGGTGTCGATGAAGACGCAGACTCCCCCCCGCGCCTGGGCCTCGGCGATGACGTGGTAGACCAGCGTCGTCTTTCCCGAGGACTCGGGGCCGAAGATCTCAACGATCCGGCCGCGGGGCACGCCACCGATTCCGAGCGCGAGATCGAGCGCGAGGGCGCCGGTCGGAATCGCTTCCACCGGCAGGGCGCTGTCGGCGCCAAGTCGCATCAGCGAGCCCTGGCCGAAGTCACGCTCAATCTGGGTTACCGCGGCCTCTAGCGCCGCGTCCTTGGCCTTGGCTTCCTTCGCCGAGACCTCATTCAAAGCCGCCTTTTGGTCTGCCATCTGTTGTCTCACCTCACTGCCGTCCGTCTGCGGACAGCTCGACTTGCGCCAGCGGGGTGTAATGCGCACCACGCGGCTGGAGTTCGGAACGGTAGAGCGTCAATCGGACGCCTAGAACGGGCGATAAGAGCCCCGACGGCAGCTTCCCCGGCTGCCGCTCGCCCGGGCGCGGCCGCTTCGACCCACGGCCCCCCGACTTCACCCTGGCGACCGTCACATGGGGCCAAAACGGGCGCTTCTCGGGTTTGTAGAGGCGCGCGGCAATCAGCCTCTTCTCCAAATCACTCTGCAGGGCCACGGTACCCGGAGAGTCGGCTGGAAGAGCGAAAAGCCGAGGACGTTTTGGCGTTGGCTTGGCCACCGGATCACCGAGCCGCACCAGGGGCGCCGGCGCCCTGGCCTCGGCGACGATCTCGCCCAGGCGCTCGATCTCCTGCTCCGCTACGTAGCCGAGGAAGGCGAGCGTGATGTGCAGCGACCCTCGCGGCACGGGCCGCAGCGCCGCGTCGCTTAGCTCCACGCCGCCCCAGGCCGCTATTCCATCCCGCACGGCCTCGGGCAGGTCGAGCGCCACGAACAACCGCGCCCGCGGGCTCTTCAGTCTCTCTTTCGCCATTGCCACCACGCTACGGGGCGCCGACGCGCGCAACAACGCCTGGACGTGTCGAAAGCGTGTCCGTCGAGCGCCTAGATGTAGGACCCAGCAACGTTGTTCAGCTCGGCAAGGCGAGCCCCGGGCGGCCTGTGGCTGAGAGAGCCATGTGGTCTGCGCCAGTTATAGAAGTCCAGCCAGCCGGATAGGGCTGCGGTGCGTTGGGCGGAGTCCCTGTAGA
>DASWQV010000081.1:0-49246 GCA_036403515.1 Solirubrobacterales bacterium | reverse complement strand
TCCCCCGTTTTGCCTCATCTCGTGCCGCTCTCCCCTTGCTTGTTGACCCTGTTTCCCTGGCTCCCCGCCTGGCATGGGCCGCGCACCTGGCGCGGCCCATGCTGCGGGGTGCTGCGTTTACTGCATCGCTTTGTTGCGATTTAGTGCTTGCTTACTGCTTCGTGCTTTGGCTTAGACGTGGCCACTCCAACTAAGACCGCTTGCAAGGTTTGTCTTCGCAATACCTAAGAGCAGTGCTGCCTTAGTTCCGTAGGTGAGTTTGTCTCCTTCGAATAATGAGGTCTGGTTCGCCCGTAGGAGATGTACTGCTTCTTCGGTAGCGCAATCGGCTGCCACTAACGCCGATGTCAGGCATTCGGCAACAAGACTTCCCTTGACGTTATTAGTTTCAGGCAACGCACAGGGAGGCGAGAATTTAATTTGAGCGAAATTCCCCCCAACCACTGCAGGTTCGAGTAACGCGAACGTTTTAGCGCTATCTAATAGCGCATGTACTTTACCGGACGCAACAATCGGTTCGGCCGGTTTACAGTTCGGAAGTTCTTTTCCTCCTTGCCATGTTTTACAAGTTTTAAATTTAATTTTCCCCGTTGCTTCGTTGCTGCTAGCCACGAGTAAAAGGTCTTCTCCTTCTTGGACCGCACATAAGATTTCGAGTTGGGTTTCTTCTTTGACCTCGAGATTTCCTTCAACGTGCGTTTTGACTTCCACGAGTTTGTTGGCTTTGACTTCAGCCCCATTCTCAAACCAGTTAGCGCTTGCGCCAGTGGCCATGAAGGCCATCAGACCGGCGACGGCAACGAGGGCAAGGCTCAAGACCTGAAGCCCTCTACTTTTCTGCTTCATCTCTGTATTCCTCTCACTTGTTCATTTGTTGGTTACGGCTCGATCGCAACTCAACTGCGATCACTTGCAGAGAGCGAGGCTCCCTGCACTAGACGAGCATGCCAGCCCCTAGGGAGGGGTCAAGCAAAAAAGCCCCTGGGTTTTCCATTGCCTGCGGGATGCCTGGTAAAGCCCTTGATAATGGGCAAAGAAGCAAGGCAAAGAGCGAAAAATAGGAAAACCGTCGCTTAGGAAGTGGCCGTGCGCGAGCGGGCCTTCGTGATGGCCCCGTCCACGCCAAGCTCTTGCCCCTCATGAGCACATCCACCACATCCATCAGGAAGCCGCGCCCTAAGTGGCGGTTTGCTCGCGACGAATTGCGGCTATCGCGGCGGGCGCGCCTATCGCAGGGGCCAGCGCCAAGAAGGAGAGTGTCGCGGCGATATCGCGACGCTGCTGAACCCAGTCTCTCGCCACATACCGGCGGAAAAGCGCCCAGACAGCACCAACGGATGCTTCCGCAGCAAAAGCGCTGACTTGCAACTCGGACGGAACGCTATCCGCGAGCTGCTCGATAACGGCAGATGCCAGGCGCTGGCGGGCTCGCATCCCCCTCGACCCGGGTGGGAAGTCGTCGGTGAGACATGCCCTTGCGAGAAGCGGATCTTCCGCTACTTGGTCGCAGAGGGCAGCGATTGCCCGATACAGGCCGCCGGCCCAGGTTCGACCCGCCGTCTGGGCCCGAACAGCCTGAGCGAGGGCGTCGCTCGCGCGCTCCTCCAAGGCGGCTAGAAAGCAATCTTCGAGATCCCTGAAGTGGGTGTAAAAAGTGTTGCGAGAGACACCGGTGCCAGCACGGACGCTGGTCACCGTCAGGCTGTTGTAGCCCTTTTTGACGGCACGGTCAGCGACCGCGGCGAGGATGATCGACCGGTCGCCATGGAATGGCCTTTCCCGCTTCCTCCCGTTCGGTGCTTCGATCGAGGGCTCGAAGGCGGTGTTCCGCCATACGGTTTGAAGGTCGAGCTCCGCTAGCGCGACGGCAGATTTGCCGGGGTAACGGAGCGCCCACTCGACCAGCTCATCGATGAGATCGGTCAGCTCCGCCACGCGACCGGCAAGCAGTCGATCGCGCGCTATGCACGCCAATCCGGTCACCATTGCCTCGACAATCAACGGCGGAACCACGATCCCGCCAGGGGCACGAGCAAGGCTCTCGCTCAGCATTCCCGAAAAGGTGCTCTCGGCACGGCGCGCCTGCTCGAGCGCCGCGGGACTCGCTCGGTATATCTCGATCAGTGTCAGGCGCGCGACGTTTGGCTTGCTCGCCAGGCCGCGCAGAAACTCACCGAAAACCGAGCGCAGCCGCTCCCGCCAATCGCGCTCACCCGTTTGGGAGGCGATTAGGTGTCGCATGGCGTGCCGCGTGACCCGTTCGTAGGTGCGGAGAAGGCAGTCCTCCTTTCCCTCGAAATGTTCGTAGAAGGCACGGGTGGAGACTCCCGCCAGCTCGACGAGATCCCGAACCTTGACGGCAGCGTAGCCATGCTCGGCGACGAGGTCGACCAGCGCACTCTGAATTCGCACGCATTGGTGGGCAGCGACCTCTGAGGCTACCTTTCCAGGTCCTGGAGCCAGCTTTCCATAGGGGCGCTCGAGCACTCCAGCGGCTCGGGGTTGGCCTCGCGGTGCCTCGCGCGTCACCGCCATCGGCACGCCACCCATCCCTGCGCTCGGTGCAAGTCCGTCTCCCTCCGAAGCTCCCGGCCCGTATAGCGAAGTCGTTGCCTAGTACCTTGAAGTACTCAATTGGTACCAGATCGTGCTCAAGCTTTCAACTTTCCTGAGCGAAGGGTCTCAAAGCGGCTCAGAACACGAAAGGTTTGGCTCTTAGAAGTGGACGATCGGGATGATCAGGATCGCGACGATGTTGGCGACCTTGATCATCGGGTTGATCGCGGGGCCGGCCGTGTCCTTGTAGGGATCGCCCACGGTGTCGCCGGTCACCGAGGCGGCGTGGGCCTCGGAGCCCTTGCCGCCGTGGGCGCCGTCCTCGATCAGCTTCTTGGCGTTGTCCCAGGCACCACCACCCGCGGTCATTGAGATTGCGGCGAAAAGGCCGACGACGATGACGCCGATCAGCAGACCGCCGAGGGCATCGACGCTGAGCACGCCGACGATGACGGGGACGACGATCGGGATCAGCGAGGGAAGGATCATCTCCTTCTGCGCCGCCAGGGTGACGATGCTGACCGTCTTGGCGTAGTCGGGCTTTTCGGTGCCCTCCATGATCCCCGGGTGCTCGCGGAACTGCTCGCGGACCTGTTCGACGACCTCGCCGCCGGCGCGGCCGACTGCCTCGATCGCGAAGGCCGCGAAGAGGTAGACCATCATGCCGCCGATGATCAGCCCGATCAGCACGTCGGGGCTGCTCAGGTTGAAGAGGCCGTTGAGGTCGAAGTTGGCCGGCGCCTCACCAGCCAATTCGCTCTTGAAGGCCGCGAAGAGGACCAGCGCGGCGAGGGCCGCCGAGCCGATCGCGTAGCCCTTGGTGACCGCCTTGGTCGTGTTGCCGACCGCGTCGAGCGGGTCGGTGACCGCACGAACCTCCTCCGGCAGGTCCGCCATCTCGGCGATGCCGCCGGCGTTGTCGGTGATCGGCCCGAAGGCGTCGAGGGCGACGATCAGGCCGCAGAGCGAGAGCTGCCCCATCACGGCGATGCCGATGCCGTAGATCCCTGCCAGCTCATTGGCGGCGAGGATCGCCAGCGCGATCACCAGCGCCGGGGCGGCAGTTGACTGGTACCCCTGGGCAAGGCCCTGGATGATGTTGGTCGCGTGCCCGGTCTCCGACGCCTTGGCGATCGTCTTGACCGGTCGGAAGCGGGTCGACGTATAAAATTCGGTGATCACGAAGAGCAGCGCGGTCACCGCCACGCCGATCACGGCGCAGAGCCAGAGGTCGGTGGTGGTGACCGCATCGGCGCCGGCGCTGAGTCCCAGCCGCACCGGGTCGCTCATCAGCCAGTCCGTGATCGGGTAGAAGGCGGCGATCGAGAGGATCCCGGCGGCGATCACGCCCGTGTACAGGGCCCCCTCGACCCGGTCGGTTTTGGTCCGCACCAGGAGCGCCCCGATGATCGAGGCGACGATCGCGACGGCGCCGATCACCAGCGGGTAGATCGCGACGGCGCGGGCGAATTCTCCACCCGAGCCGGTGAAGGTGAGGACGCCGAGCAGCATCACGGCGACCGAGGTGACCGCGTAGGTCTCGAAGAGGTCGGCGGCCATGCCGGCGCAGTCACCGACGTTGTCACCGACGTTGTCGGCGATCACGGCCGGGTTGCGCGGATCGTCCTCGGGGATCCCCGCCTCGACCTTGCCGACCAGGTCGGCGCCGACGTCGGCGGCCTTGGTGAAGATGCCGCCGCCGAGCCGGGCGAATACGGAGATCAGCGAGCCGCCGAAGCCGAGGCCGACCAGCGCGTCGACGGCCTCCTTGTCGGAGCTGCCGGTGATCACGAGCAGGCCGAAGTAGCCGGCGACGCCGAACAGCGCCAGGCCGACGACGAGCATCCCCGTGACCGAGCCGCCCTTGAAGGCGACGTCGAGCGCCGGCGGCACTCCCCCGCGCGCGGCCTCGGCGACGCGCGCGTTGGCCCGCACCGAGAGGTTCATGCCGATGAAGCCGGCCGAACCGGAGAGGATGCCGCCGAGCACGAAGCCAAGCGCGGTCTTGTAGTCCTGCAGGAGCCAGAGCACGATCGCAATCGGCACCGCGACCGCGGCGATGATCGTGTACTGGCGGTTGAGGTAGGCCTTGGCGCCTTCCTGCACCGCCCCTGAGATCTCCTGCATCAGCTCGTTGCCCGGCGACTTCGCGAGCAGGCGCTGAGTGATGATGATTCCGTACAGCACAGCAGCGCCCGCGCAGACGAGCGCGACGACGACTCCGTATTCGGTCAAGAAGCTGGTCAAGTCAGGTCCCTCCGGGAATGGTTTGAGCGGCGCGGGAGTCTATATGCGCCGGCGGCGAAAGCGCTTCCCAGAGCCGCGCTACGTCTGCTCGGCCGCCTTGGGCGCAGCCGTATAGGTGCGTTTTGTCTCCGCCACGGCGTCCCGGTAGACGTCCTCTATGGAGAGGCCGGCGTCGATCGCCTCGCGGGCGCGCTGGGCGCCGTTGCGGGATGGCAGGGCCGGCTCAATGCCAAGCTGGGCGCGAGCCGGCTCCGTCCAGGCGATCAGTCCCTCGAGCGCGGCCGCCGCCTCGACCTCCTCGCCGCGGCGAAAGTCGATCATCCGGCCGCTCATCCCGTAGCGAATCGCCCGCCAGAGGTTCTCCTCGATCTCGCGGTCGCGCAGCGGCGCCCCGGCTCCGTCGTAGCCGTGCTCGTCGTAGTCGAGCGCCGTCTGGGCGATGCAGGCGGCGATCAGGCCGGCGAGCGCGAAGGACTCCTCGCCGCGGGATTGGGCGTCGCAAATCCGCACCTCGACCGTGCCGAAGGCGTGGTGCGGGCGCACGCTCCACCACAACTGGGTCGACTCGACGATCGAGCCGGCCCGCTGCAGCATGTTGACGAACTCGGCGTAGCCGGCCCAGTCGAGGAAGGGACTGGGCACGCCGCAGCGGGGGAAGGTGCGGGTGAAGATCTCGGTGCGGACCGTGTGCAGGCCGCTGTCGCGGCGATCGAGGAAGGGCGAGTTGGCCGAGACCGCGAGCAGCAGCGGCAGCAGCTCGCGCATCCAGTCGCATACCGCTATCGCGCGGTCTGCACCGCGCACGCCCATGTGCACGTGCATGCTCCAGGTGTTGTTGCGCTGGGCGACGTAGCCGAGTTCGTGGCGCAGGCGGTTGTAGTGGGGCGTGTCGATGATCCGCTGGTCGAGGTAGTTGGCCCAGGGGTGGGTGCCCATCGCGCCCAGGGCCAGGCCCATGCCATCGACGAGCTCGAAGAGGCGGCGACGGCGCTCGCGCTGCAGTGCCATCGCCTCGGCGAAGCTCTCCGCCCGCCCCGAGCGGATCTCGATCTCGGATGCGATCAGCTCGCCGGCGGCCGAGTCGGCCAGGACGTCGTCGCGCTGGCAGGCCGCATGGACGTCCTCGAAGCGATGCTCGAGCTCCAGCGTCGCCGGGTCGAGGATCGCGAACTCCTCCTCGAGGCCGATCGTGAAGTCGGTCGATGACTCGAACGTCTCCCGCGCGCGGTCGAGGTCCAGGGACAAGGTCAGCTCTTAGGCCAGGTAGAAGTAGAGCGCGTAGAGCAGGTCGACCGCCGGGCTGGAGGTATGGACGGTCACCTCCGGCGGCACCTGAAGCAACTGCTCGGAGTAGTTGAAGATGATCTTGACGCCGGCCTTGACCAGGCGGTCGGCGACGGCCTGGGCGGCCGCGGCGGGCACGGCGAGAACGCCGACGACGATTTCCTGCTCGGTGACGACCGCCTCCAGCTCGGCGAAGTCGCGCACCCGCAGGCCGCCCACCTCGGTGCCGACGACGCTGCTGTCGACCTCGAACATGGCGACGATCTGGAAGCCGTGGTCGGCGAAGATGTCGGAGCTGGCGATCGCCTGGCCGAGGTTGCCGGCGCCAAAGAGGGCGATGTTGTGCTGGCCCGAGGTGCGCAGGATCTTGCGGATCTCGGCGACCAGCGACTCGACGTTGTAGCCGACGCCGCGCTTGCCGAACTTGCCGAAGCCGGAGAGGTCGCGGCGGATCTGGGTCGGGTTGATGTGCGTGTACTCGGAAAGTTCCTGGGAGGAGATTGTCTGGCGGCCCATCTTGCGCGCCTGGGTCAACACCTGCAGGTAACGCGAGAGGCGGGCCGCGACGCCAAGCGAGAGCCGCTCGCCGTCGACGATCAACCCGTTGGCCGGCTCCTGCTCTTCGATCACCGTGTCCACGCCCCCACAGTATCGAGCCTCGCCCGAACGGCGGCCTCGTCGAGGACCAGCTCGGAGGCGACGATGCCGTCGATCTCCACCACCGGGATCTTCTCCAGCATCCGCCGCAGCAGCAGGTCCGAGCTCTCGATGTCGACCTCGTGGAGCTCGAAGCGATAGCCGGAGTCGTGGAGAGCCACGAGCGCCGAGATCGCCTCGGCGCAAAGGTGGCAGCCGGGCCGCGAGTAGACGGTGACGCGAGTCAAACCGCCGGCCGACGGGCCGAAATGTCAACCGTGGCTCCATATATAAGCATAGGCCCGTCGGCCGGTTTTTTGCCCGTTGGGAAGGCGTCGTAGTCCAGATAGGCCGGGTACTCCAGGGGCTCGGCGTAGCGGGCTGCCGAGCCGATCATCGCTGCGTTGTCAGTGCAGAGCTCGCGGGGGACCAGCTTGAGTCGGACGCCGCGGCGCTCGCAAAGGGCCTGGACGGCCTCGCGCAGGGCGCCGTTGGCGGCGACGCCGCCGCCCAGCGCGACCGCCCTCCACTCCCCCGCCTTGAGCGCCCGCTTGAGCTTTGCGACCAGCTGGCTGACCGCGGCGGCCTGGAAGCTGGCGGCGAGGTCGGCGCGGCGCTCCTCGACGGCCTCGTGCCCGAGGTCCCGGCAGAGATAGACGAGCGCCGTCTTGAGACCGCTGAAGCTGAAGTCAAGGCCCGGGTTGCGGCTCATCGCCACCGGCATCTCGAAGGCATCCGGGTCGCCGTCGCGGGCCAGCTTCTCCAGCGCCGGCCCCCCCGGGTAGCCAAGCCCGAGCATGCGTGCGACCTTGTCGAAGGCCTCGCCGGCTGCGTCATCGAGCGTCTGGCCGAGCAGCTCGTAGCCGGCGTGCTCGCGAACCCCCGCCAGCAGGGTGTGGCCGCCGCTGGCGACCAGGCAGAGGAAGGGCGGCTCGAGTGGTTCGGGCTCGAGGAAGTTGGCGGCGACGTGACCTTGCAGGTGATCGACCGGGACCAGCGGCAGGCGGCGCGGCGCGGCGATCGCCTTGGCGGTGCTGACCCCGACCAGGAGCGCGCCGATCAGGCCTGGCCCGGCGGTCACCGCAATCGCCTCGATCTCGTCCAGCGTCACGCCCGCCTCCGCCAGCGCCGCCTCGACGACCGGCGCGGTCAGATCGAGGTGGTGCCGCGAGGCCACCTCCGGCACGACGCCGCCGAACTGCGCGTGCGCGGCCGCCTGCGAGGAGATCGTGTTGGCGAGCACGCGCGGCCCGTCCAGCACCGCGGCGCAGGTGTCGTCGCAGGACGTCTCGATCGCGAGAATCAACCCAGGTGCAACGTCTTCCGGCTCCCCCGGCGCCACAACGCGTTGCACCTGGTCAGTCGAGCCACATGATCAGGGCGTCCTCGCCATTGTCCTGGTAATAGCGGGGGCGCACTCCCGCCGAGCGGAAGCCGAGCCGCTCGTACATCGCGATCGCCGGCCGGTTGGAGACCCGGACCTCGAGCGTGAAGGGCAGCTTGCCGCCGCCCTCCTCGACCAGCCTGGCGATCAGCCGCCGCGCGACGCCGCCGCGGCGGCGCTCCGGCGCGACGGCGACGTTCATCAAGTGCCAGACCTGGTCGTAGCGCGAGCAGACGAGATAGCCGAACAGCTCATCGCCGTCGCTCGCCGCCAGGCAGATCCCCGATGGCTTGGAGAGCTCGAGCACGAACATCGCCAGCGACCATGGCGTCGGGAAGGAGCGGCGCTCGATCGAGATCACCGCTGGCAGGTCGCTGTAGGTGAGGCGCCTGATCGAGGCCGCCCCACTCATCTCACTCTGCTCTCTTGGAAGTGTCTCGCTCACGCCATCGCTCCGCGTCGGGCGCTCTCAGGTAGATCGGCTCGAGGCGCTTCTCGCCCCGCTCCGCCGCGGTTTCCGCGAGAGCGCAGATATGCCGCGCGGCGACTCTGTGCAGGGGATCGGCGTCCTCGGGAACCTCCACGCCGTGCCTGGCCAGCTCATCACGGAATCGTACCGCCCCCGATCCCGCCGCCAGCGGCGGCGCGGGCAGCTCGGCGAGCCGCTCCCCCAGCTCGGCTGGGCTGGCGACGAATGGCTCCCAGAGGCGCTCGCCCGCGGGAGAATAGAGCGCCGCGAAGGCCTCACCGCGGCGGGCGTCTAGCACCGCAAGCCGACTGCCCTCGGCACTGGCCAGCTCGCCGAGAGCCCGGCCGAGGGCGTCGAGAGTGCAGACGCCCGTCAGCGGCAGGCCGGTGCTCGCCGCCAGCCCGCGGGCCGTCGCGATGCCGATGCGGATGCCGACGAAGGAGCCGGGGCCGAGCCCGACGGCGAGCCGCTCGACCGCCTCCCAGCCGCCCGCCGCCGCCGCAGCGCGCTCGACCTCGGCCAGCAGCGCAGTCGAGTGACGCGGGCTGCCGTCGGGCGCCAGGCCGAGCAGCTCCTCGTGCACGACCTCGCCGCCGCGCATCCCGCAGACGGCCGTGTCGGCGGTCGCCGTGTCGAAGCCGACGACCGCCATCTGCGTGCGCGCCCGCGTCAGCCGAGGACCACGAAGGCGAAGGAGCCGACGCGCTTGCCTTCGACGAACCAGGTCACGCGGTGTTTGCCGGGGATGTTCGAGGTGATCTTGTTGACGTAGAGCGTTCCCTGCGTCGCCGGCTGCGCTTTGGCGCAGATGTTTTTGCCGGTTGGGAACTTGACGCAGACGCTGTAGTTGACGTCGCCTTTGACGCTTTTGAAGAAGGCGCCCTTTTTGGCCTTCTTCGGGCACCTGTGCGCAGGCTTCGCTTTCTGGGAGACGCCGCAGGCGACGTAGTGCCTATAGGCGGCGGCGCCCGCGGTCACCGGTGCCGCGCAGACCAGCAGCCCCGACCCCAGCAGCACCGCGCTCAGCGTCTTCAGACCCTTCATCAAGCGTCCCTCCATTCGCAGAACAAGTTCGCCTCGATGCTACATGCACCGATGCCTATCGAACACGCCTATTTGCGGCTGGATGCGGCGGGAAGCTCGACCGAGCGGCTGTCGCCGCCGGCGTGAGCAAGGCGCACGGCGATGACCCGGCGCCCTGCAAGTTGCGGCTCGGCCACCGCCGGCCACTCGATGAAGGCAATCGCGCTGGGGACGAGGTAGTCGTCGAGCAGCGCAGGTTCCTCGCTTTCGAGGCCTTCGAGGCGGTAGAGGTCGAGGTGCGAGACGGGCAGGCGGCCGCCCTCGTAGCGATGGCCGATCGTGAAGGTCGGTGAGGTGATCGGCCGCTCGATTCCGAGCGCCCGGCAGGCGCCACGGATCAGCGTCGTCTTGCCGGCGCCGACCTCGCCGCTGACGACGACCACGTCGCCTGGCTGCAGCTCCGCGGCAAGCTGGGCGCCGAGCGCTTCGGTCTCGGCGGCTGAGCTGGTCCTGGTCTCAGCCAAAGAAGTCGAGCTGGTCGACGGAGGGCTCGGGCGCCGGCTCGGCCTCGATGCTCAGTGGCCCTTCCTCTGGTGACTCCTCCTCCGGCTCGTCGGCGCCGAGGGGAGGCCCCATCGCGAGCAGGCCCGGCAGCGTGCCGAAGTCCTCGCGCAGCGTCTGCTTGACCGCCGGTGTGCGCAGCGCCGCCGCCGGGTGAAAGAGCGGCAGGAGGAAGACCGTGCGGCCGCCAAGCTCGTGCACCTGGGGCGTCCCCCGCACCCGCGTTATCCCGGCCGGGTTGCCGGTCAGCAGCTTGGTGGCGAAGTTGCCCAGCGTGCAGATGACCGTCGGCTCGATCAGCCGGATCTGCTCGAAGAGGTAAGGGCGGCAGGCCTCGATCTCCAGTGGCTGCGGATCCCGGTTGCCGGGCGGCCGGCTCTTCAGCACGTTGGCGATGAAGACGTCCTCGCGAGAGAGCTCGATTCCCTCGAGCATCTGGTTGAGCAGCTGCCCGGCGCGGCCGACGAACGGCAGCCCCTGGCGGTCCTCTTCGGCCCCCGGCGCCTCGCCGACGAACATCAGGTCGGCATCGGCATTGCCGGCGCCAAAGACCGCCTTGGTGCGCGTCTCATGCAGCGGGCACTTCGTGCAGGTCTTGACCTCCTCGAAGAGATCGACCAGTTGCTCCCTCCGCCGCTCGGCGTGTGCCGTGCTCAAGTCCCGTCCCCGCCGCGACGCGGCCGCACCGTCTCGCCCGCCGCCCGCTTGCGTTTCGACTCGGCGATTCGCTCCCCGCGAGCCGCTTCGCGGTCCCCGCGCCGTGATTCATCGGAGCGGACCTTCGCTCCGCGCGGCTGGCGGCCCGCCGGGGACACCGGCGACATCAAGCGGCGGGTCCGCTCCGAGCCGCACTCCGGACAGGCCAGGCTCTGCGTATCGCCAGGCGCCAGCTCCTCGAAGCGGCAACCGCAGGACTCGCACTCGAACTCGTAGAGAGGCATCGGACAGCAATCGTAAGTCGAAGAGCCGGATGCCGCCACGGAGCCGCCAATGAGAATCCGAAGCCTGATCGGATCGGAAACTATGGCTTGAAAAACCCCTAATAATACGAGATGCTCTTCCCGGGAGCCCTGCGTGGACCGCAAGCTCAAGACCCCAGCCCTGATTGCCACCCTTACGGTGGCGCTCGGGATCGCTGCGCTGTACGCCGCCCCCGCTCCGGCCGCCGTCTGGACCATTGAAGGCAAAACGCTGACGGAACTCGGCCTCAAAGAAGAATCGGTTGCCAGCACCGCGGCGCCGTTCACGATCGAAGTTCCCAAACTCCTGCTCAAAGTCGAATGCGAAGTCGAAAAAGGCAGCGGGAAAATCATCTCGCCCAGCAGCGACGAAGCAACGATGGAACTGTCGAAATGCAAAGTCGTCGAACCGAAAACCTGCGCGGTCAGCGAACCGATCGTGATCAAAGCAAAAACGGAACTGCTGAAGAAGGCGGGCATCGTCTACGACGTGCTGAAACCGCTGATGGGTGAAGTCTTCGGCACGCTGATCCTGAAAAACGAAACCTGCGCGCTGCCAAAAGAACTGAAATTGACCGGCAGCACGGCCGGGCAGCTGGGGCTCGAAGAAATCGCCAAACAGCCGCTCAAATTCTCGAAAGCGATCGCCGAAGCCGCCGCGACCTCGATGCTCGCCGGAGCCTCGCCCGCCTACTTCGCCGGCACCTCCAATCGCGAACTCTCAGGGACCCACAAAGCCGCGAAATGGGGTGTCTGCGCACTCTGCGGCCTGCTCGTTTTCGCCGCCGAAGAGGGCTACGGCAGTGGCAATCCGGCTGAGCCGAACGTGATCAGGTCGTTCGAGGGCGCCCAGATCAACCTCGCCACCGGCAACCTCGTCGAGACGCAGACGGATCTCACCACCGGCGGGCGTAAGCCGGCGCTCGGGTTGAGCCGCTATTACAACTCGCAGCTGGCAGTCGGGGCCAAAACCCCGGGCCCCTTCGGCTATGGCTGGACCAGCTCCTACAGCGCCAACCTCGTGGTCGACGAAAAAGCCGACACCGTGACCGTGCGCAACGACAACGGCAGCACGGTCGTCTTCTACTTGGTCGAAGGCAAATATCAGGCCGCATCGTGGGTCCAAGCCAAACTCGTCAAGGAAAGCACCAACTACGTCTACACCCTGCCGAATCAGCTCAAAATGACCTTCAACAGCGCCGGCCAGCTGACCAAAGAGACCGACCGTCACGGCAACGCGATCACGCTCGCCTACAACGGCAAAAGCCAGCTCGAAACAGCCACCGACGGCGCGGGGCGCAAACTGACCTTCGCCTACAACGCCGGCGGCCAGGTCGAAAGCGTCAAAGACCCGATGGGGCACCTGGCCAAATACACCTACGAATCGAGCAACCTTGCCAGCGTCAGCCTGCCGGAAGAAAAACTGCGCTGGAAATTCGGCTACGACGCCTCCCACCAGATGACCGGCCTAACCGACGGCCTCAGCCACACGGCGTCGATGGAATACGACGCCTCCCATCGGGCAACGTCGCAGAAAGACCCCTTGGAACACAAACTCTCGGTCGAATACACCGAAACCGGCGGCATCAAGGAAGCGACGGTCACCGAGCCCAACACGTCGAAAACGGTGGAGAAATTTAACGAAGCGGGTGAGCCGACCAGCGTCACCAAAGCTTCGGGGACGGCCCTGACGGCGACCACGACCAGCGAATACGGCAAATCGTTCGAAGTGAGCGCCATCACCGACCCGAACAAACATACGACCAAATACGGCTATGACGGCGAAGGCAACCGGACGAGCGAAACGGACGCCAACAGCAACGAAACAAAATGGACCTTCAACACGACGCACGACATCAAAACGACCACCACCCCTAAAGGGGAGACGACGACGGTCATTCGCAATACCGCAGGCGATCCGGAAACGATCGAACGCCCCGCGCCCGGGGCGACGACGCAGAAAACGACCTACAAATACGCGGCAAACGGAGATCTGGAAAGCGAAACCGACCCGTTGAGCCGCACCACGACCTACGAATACGACACCTACGGCGACCGTAAAAGCGTCACCGACGCCGAAGGCGACAAGCGTACGTGGACCTACAACGAAGATTCGCAGCCGATAACCGAAGTCAGCCCCCGCGGCAATGAAGAAGGCGCGGAAGCGAGCAAATTCGAAACGAAAACCGAACGCGACGCCCAGGGGAGGCCGCTGACCGTGACCGACCCGCTCGGCCACACGACGAAATCCGCCTACGACGCTAACGGGAACCTGGAATTGCAGACCGATTCCAACGGCCATACGACGGTCTATACCTACGACGCCGACAACCGGCCGATCAAAGTCAAAAGACCCAGTGGCGCAACGACGGAAACGGCCTACGACAGCATGGGAGAGATCATCAGCCGCACCGACGGCAACGCTCACACGACGAAATACGAACGCAATCTTCGCGGAGAAATAACGGAAGAAATCGATCCGCTCGGGCGCAAAACGGTCAAGGAATACGATCTCGTAGGAAACCTCGAAAAAGTCAAAGACCCCGAAGGCCGCACCACGACCTACACCTACGATTCAGGGGACCGGCTGACAAAAGTCAGCTACTCGGCGGAAGCCACGCATACCGTCACTTACGAATACGACAAAGACGGCAACACGACGGAAATGACCGATGTCACGGGCACGACAAAAAAGACCTATGACGAACTGGACCGTCTTACCGAAGTGACCAATGGCAATAAAGAAGTTGTCAAATATGAATACAACCTCGACGAAGAGCCCACGAAAATTACTTATCCCAATACCAAATCGGTTACCCAAACTTACGACAAAGCGGGCCGGCTGGAAAAGGTGACCGACTGGCTCGGCGGCGAAACCAAATTCGTTTACAACCGCGATTCGCTGCTCAAAACAACCAGCTTCCCAGCAGCATCCGAAAACAAAGACGAATACGAATACAACGTGGTCGGCCAGCTGAGCAAAACCACGATGCTCAAGGGGGCCGAAACGCTGGCATCGCTCACCTATGCCTACAACAAAGACGCGCTGCTCGAATCGACAACGCAGAAAAACCTTCCCGGCGCCGAAAAACCGACGTATTCCTATGACGAAAACCATCGCCTCCTCGAAGGGGCGGGAATCGCATATGCGTATAACCCCGGAAACAGCCCGACGACGATCGGCGCCAGCACCTACACCTACGATAAAGCGAGCCAGCTCGAAAAAGGCGGCGGCGTCACCTTCGCCTTCGATAGCCTCGGCGACCGGACCAAAGCGACTCCGAGCAGCGGCCCCGCGACGACCTACGGCTACGACCAGGCAGGCAACCTGATCTCGGTCAAACGCCCCGAAGAAGGAGCGACGCCGAAAATCGAAGATACCTACGGCTATGACGGCGGCGGGCTACGGGTTTCGCAGACCATCTCCGGGGTCACGACCCATATGGCCTGGGACGTGATGGACCAGCTCCCGATGCTGTTGAGCGACGGCGCCAACAGCTACATCTACGGCCCGGGCGGCGTGCCGATCGAGCAGGTCGACGGCGCAGAAAAAGCCGTCTACCTCCACCACGATCAGCAGGGCTCGACCCGCCTGCTCACCGGCGCCACTGGCAAAAAAGAAGGCGCCTACACATACGGTCCGTATGGCAACACCCAAGAACATACGGGCACGGTGAGCACGCCGATGGGCTATGACGGCCAATATACGAGTTCAGACACCGGGCTCATCTACCTTCGCGCAAGGGCCTACGATCCCGTAACCGCCCAATTCTTGAGCGTGGATCCGGCGGTTTCGAGCACCGGCGCGCCATACGGCTACGCCGACGGCGATCCGATCAACGCTGCCGATCCGAGCGGCCTGCGCACAACCGGCTGGTGCGGATCGGTCACCGGCGCGGTTCCAATTCTTTCCGGAAACGTCACCGTATGCACGGTGAGCGATGGTCAACGGAGGGCTTTTACACTGACAGCCGGTGGAAGCGTCGGCATAAGCCGGGAGGGGATCAGGGCCGTCTGGGAGTGGGGCGCGCACCGCGGCTGGACTGCGCTGCGGAAACTGATCTCAGTCGACGTCGCCGGCGCCCGTCAGACGAGCAATGCCCGGCGGGTCGACGACCTCTCAGGATGGTCCTCCACGGTCTCCGGAACAGCCGGCTGGGGAATCACCGTGGGCTGGGAGACCTTCCTTTGCGACAACGGCGTCGAGGGCGATACCTACAGCCTGGGCTGGAGCTTCGGCGGTCTGAGCTGGGTTCCATCGCTTGGCTGGAGCGCGAGCGGCGGGCGGAGCCACACCTGGGTCTTCTAGCTAGGGCAGCGGATCCGGTCCCGGGGCCCTCGTCGATGCAGGCGTCATTTCCCGCGGAGACCGAGTCGATAAAAAATGCCGCCGCAGACCGCGCACAGCGCTCCGATTCCAAGCCGGACAAGGTCAGAATTACCGAGCAGACCGACCACGATCACCGCGCCGGCCAGCAGGGCGGCAAAGACAAGTAGCGCCAGCAGCACCAGGCGCTCCCCGTTTTCGACCGACCGCTTGGTCTCCTGCTGCTTGATCGCGCTTTGCGCAGCCCTGCGCTCTTCTCGCCTCCAACGCACTGCCTCTCGTTTGGCCTCACGATCGATTCCCTCGTCGCCAAGACTCGAGATATCGGCCTCCTTTTCGGGGCCCGGAGCTCCCGTTTGCACAGGCGGGCGCTGCTGGGGTCTTTTGGGCAGACTGGGGTCGCTCACGGCATCTCCTGGCGCAACTGCGCCTGCCAGCTGCTCGCGGCAGGAGATCACAGGAAACGGCAACCCAGTACTACACGGGCGTTCGCAACGAACGCCCCGGGGCACTACCTGTCTATTTCCTTAGGCGAGACAACCTGTTAGCAGACTTTGTTCACCGCTATCGCCGATTCTCGGGGTACCTCCCCGTAGTCGGGGTTGCTCTTATGCCCAAGTTTTTAAATTCGGCGGCGCCTCTGCCCGCGATCCGCACCGCACGGCTGGCCTAAGGAAGTGGCTCCCAGTCCCAGGCCTTCGCCGAGGTCAGGCTCTCCTGGTCGAGGTAGCGCCGGAACTCGGCCAGCTCGGCCGGCTCGACGCTGTAGACGTGGTCGGGCTCGGGGAAGTGGCGCGAGCGGACCTCGTCGACGTAGCTGCGCGCGCCGCCGACCATCTGCTCGTGGATGTCCGCATAGCGCTTGACGAATTTGGCCATGCGGCCGGTGGTGATGCCGAGCAGGTCGTGGAAGACGAGGACCTGGCCGGCTGGCGCTGGCCCGGCGCCGATGCCGATCACCGGCACCTCCAGCTTCTCGACGATCGCCTCTGTGATCGCCGCCGGCACGGCCTCGAAGACGATTGCGAAGCAGCCGACTGCCTGCAGGGCCAGGGCGTCCTCGCAGAGCTGGATCGCGCTCTGCGCGGTCTTGCCCTGGGCTTTGTAGCCGCCAAGGGCCGTCGCCGTCTGCGGGGTGAGGCCGACGTGGCCCATCACCGGGATGCCGGACCGGACGATCGCGCGGGCGCGCTCAACCGAGACCCCCCCGGCCTCCAGCTTGACCGTCTGGCAGCCGGTCTCCTTGACCAGGCGCTGGGCATTCTGGATCGCCAGCTCGTTGCTCGACTCGTAGCTGCCCATCGGCATGTCGCCGACCATCAGCGGCGTCCGCAGGCCGCGGCGCACGGCCTTGCCGAGCACGATCATCTCCTCCAGGGTCACCGCCTCGGTGCCGCTGTAGCCGAGCACGACGTTCGCGGCCGAATCGCCGACGAGGACGATGTCCGCGCCCGCCTCCTCGGCGACCTTGGCCGAGGGGTAGTCGTAGGCGGTGATCATCGCGATCGGTTCGCCCTTCGCCTTCATCTCGGCCAGGCGCGGCAGGCTGACCGGCGCACGGTCCGTCGGCGGCGGCGCGGTGTGCGAGCGGGCACCGGAGCTCATCGCAGCGCCTCCGGCTCGGCGAGCAGCACCTCGGGGTGGCTGTCGACGGCGGTGATCGAGTTGTCCTCACCGACGTGGACGACGACCGGCGAGTAGGCCTCGAGGTCGCTCTCGTCGTATGCGCCGAAGGAGGCGACGATGATCTTGTGGCCGGGGCGGGTCAGATGTGCGGCCGCGCCGTTTACCTGCATCGTGCGAGAGCCTGCCTCGCCGTCGATCACGTAGGTGACGAAGCGGGCCCCGTTGTCGATGTCCCAGACGTGGACCTGCTCGTTGGTGATCAGGTCGGCGCTTGCCATCAGCTCGGTGTCGATCGTGATGCTGCCGATGTAGTCGACGTCGCAGTCGGTCACCGTCGCCCGGTGGATCTTGGACTTGAGCATCTGCCTTTGCATTAGATGGCTGGCCTCCAGTCCGCGTGCGCGCGGGGACGCGCGCGGCCAAGCAGATCAAGGACGCAGGGTGCAGCCTTTGGCGGTGCCAAAGGCAAACCCGAGGACGTAGAGATGCGCAGTGCCGCGTGCGTCATCCGGGTGTGCGGGGATTGGGGGTCAGCCATCTTTGCCTCCGTGTCAGCTCGCTTGGGATGGAGCGTCAAGGTTGGATCAGGACGTTGTCGATCAGCCGCGCGCCGCCCACCTGGGCAGCAACGGCAACTAGGACGGGGCGGCCGTTCGACTCGGCCACGGGGTTCAAGTTCTCCGCGTCGCGCGCCTCGAGGTACTCGGGCTCGATGCCGGCGGCGCACAGCTCGGCCCGGGCCGCCTCGAGGCCGGCAGCGAGGCCTTCGCCGCGCGCGGCCGCCTCGGCGGCGCGCAGGGCCCGGGAAAGCGCCGTCGCCCGCTCGCGCCCACCTGGATCGAGGTAGGCGTTGCGCGAGCTCATCGCCAGGCCGTCGGCCTCGCGCACCGTCGGCAGCACCTCGATCCGCACCGGGATGTCGAGATCACGGACCATGCGACGGATAACGGCCACCTGCTGCGCGTCCTTCTGGCCGAAGTAGGCGACGTCGGGGCCGACCGTATTGAAGAGCTTGGCGACGACTGTGGTGACGCCGTGGAAGTGAGCGGGGCCGCGCCGGGTGGGGTCGCCATCGAGGACGTCGGTCAGTCCGCCCCCGACCTCGACCCGAGTTGCGAAGCCCTCGGGATAGACCGCCTCGACCGGCGGCGCGTAGACGATGTCGACGCCGGCCTCGGCGGCGAGGCGCAGGTCCCTCTCCTGATCGCGCGGGTAGCGATCGAGGTCCTCGCCCGGCCCGAACTGGGTCGGGTTGACGAAGAGGCTCATCACGACGAGGTCGCACTCGGCGCGCGCGGCGCGCAGCAGCGAGAGGTGTCCCTCGTGGAGGTAGCCCATCGTCGGCACGAGGCCGATCGAGCAGCCCTCCCGCCGCACCGGAGCAAGCGCGGCTCGAAGCTCGTCCTTCGCGCGGAAGAGCTTCACGTCGCTAGTTGCGTGTGAGGAATCGACGAGTTCGACGAGGTCCATTTGGTCCATGCCCTTCGGGGTCACGGCCGTGGCGACGGATTATAGGGATAGGCCGGCGCGCTTACGACGGTTTGATCACAGAAGGCAGGGTTCGGACAGCGGACGGCGGATGGCGGTCGGTAGACGGCGGACGAGCGCCTTCACTCGCCGAGCCAGAAGGCAAGCTCGCCCTGCTTTGCCGCGGCATCGGCGCCTTTGTAATAGCTGTCCTGCCAGGCTTTGCCGTCTTCGGGCCCCTCCCACTCCCTGCCGGCCTTTTTTGCCGCGTGGGAGCGCACGTAGCGCCAGCGGTAGGCGTTGTAGACGGAGATGATGTGGGTGGCGTAGGCGGCGGCGAGCTTCGGCGCCCCGGCGATCAGGTTGAGGTTGTCGTCGTTCTTGCCGCTGGCCCGCGGGCCGAGGTTGTGCGAGCCGGTCATCACGACCGGCTTCGGCCCGAACGGATCGAGGACGACGACCTTGGAGTGGATCATCACCAGGCTGAGCCGGTCGATCTCTTTCTCCCAGGATGCGAAACGCGCGTCGATCTTGCTCGGCAGGACGATGTCGGGGTCTGCCTCATCGAGCTGGCCGCGGTGGATCAGGTTGACGAGCGCTGGGTCTTTCGAGCCCGCCTCGGGGTCCTGGTTGAGGATTCCGTGGACGTAGAGCGAATCGCCGCTGTCGGCTTCGTCGGCGGCGAGCCGGTCCATGATCGCGTTGAACAGGGTGCCCTCACGGCCGGGGTTGAAGAACTCGAAGAGGATGCCCCGCTGCGCGGAGGCGATCAGCTCGCGGGCGTCGGCCAGGTCGACTTCCCTGTGCACCGGCACGAACCACGTGCCGATACTGCCCTCGTCCAGCGGCGCTAAGCGAATCGTGCCGTTGCCGTCGACCAGTTTCGGCGGGAACTCGTCGCCCGCTTCCAGCAGTGAGTCCCACTCGGCTTTGTAGTAGGCCGCGACCTCGGGGTTCTCGATCCGCAGGCCGTTGTTGACCTGGGTGCAGAGGCCGGTCATCGTCCAGTTGGTCGAGCCGGTCCAGGCCAGCTGCGGCGACGTCGCGGGCTCGCAGACGACGAGGAACTTGTTGTGGGCGAGGCGGCTGCCGGTGAACCGCTTGTGGACGTCGACCTTGGCCGCCGCAAGCGTCGCCCGGGCCTCTTTGTTCTCGTCCTCTTTGTGATCGGCGCCGTTGGCGAGGATCACGTGGGCGCGCGGGCCGAGGGCACAGAGGTCGGCGACGAGCTCGGGGTCGTCGAGCTCGAAAAGGGCGGCGTAGACCTCCGCTTTCGGGCTCGACCTGGCGTCGGCAAGGACCTTGCGCAGAGCCAGCCGCAGTTCTCCGGAGAGGTATTCGCGGGTGATGTTGCCCGGCGTCGCGATCATCGTCCGCAGCTGTTTGCCCCACGGTTCGTCGCCCTTGAGGCGGCGGGCGACCGACTGGGTAGCCAAGACGCCGCGGTTGAAGTAGGCGAAGAAGCCCTCGCCGCCGTCGGCGCTCACCGCGACCGGGTCGCTCCAGGGACTGGCCTGGTCAGTGGCCTCTTCGAGCGAGCCCGGTTTGCCCACCATCGGCACCACCCTGTAGCTGACCGTTTCGCCCGAACGGGCGAGCACGTCCGCCCAGGCAAATTTCTGGATCGGCCACTCGGTGCTCGGCCGGTGCTCGCCGGGCTCGTGCTCTTCTCCGGCGAAGGGGATGAAGGTGTGCACCGGCTCCTCCTCCCCGCCCTTGGGCTTGCGGTAGAGGGCGAAACCGCGGCAGTCCGGAATGGCCTTCGGATAGCGCCAGGCGACGTAGGCGTCGTCGCAGTTGGCGTGGGCGACGATCGAGATCCTCTCTGTCATCGACTCACCCCCGTGGCGCGCCGGGCGAGCGAGCCGAGGCGGGAGCGAGTCCGTCGCAGCGCCGCGAGGAGCCCGATCGCCGCCAGGTAGGTCGCCGCTGGGCCGCCGAAGAAGAGCAGCGTCTCCTCGATCGGGATGCCGGCTATGTGGGCTGCCGGCATCGCGATCTCAGTCGTAGGTGACGAGGGAGAGGCGCTCGAAGTGGAGAATATCGCCAAGGTCCGCATCGCGCACGTTGGTGGGCACGACGGTAACGGTGAACTCCTGCCTGCCGGCGGCGATCAGCTGCTTAATTGCAGCGGTTACGGTGACGACCATCGACTGCGGCGCCAGATGGTGAACGGTGCGGTAGTCGAAGGGGTGAATCGGGCCGGGCGGCACCTCGCAGTGTCCCTCGTCGCCGAAGCATGGCCCGTGCCCGAAGACGTAGAAGGAACCGGCGTAGCCGGCATCCGGCTCCCGCGGTGTGGCGGGGGTGGCGTCGGGGGCGTCGAAGAAGATCCGCCCCTCGTAGGAATCGCCTCGGTGGCCGACGCCGTGGAACTCCAGGTCGGCGCGGTAGAAGTCGGGCTGCCCCTCCCACACCGGTACGGCGAACGGTTCATTGGGCGGAGTCGAGTAGCGCTCCATCAGGCAGTTACCTCCCGGTGCGCCGTGCTCGCCGCGTAGTCGTAGCCGAGCGCGTGGGTGTCGAGGACATCACCGACCGTCAGGTCGAGGCCGCCGCGCAGGATCCTCCCCCAGATGCCCGGCCGCGGCCCACGGCTCGAATGTAAGGTCTGCCAGAGCGCCCAGAGCCGGTCGACCATGGTGTGATGCGCCCAGAAGAGTGGGTCATATGCGGCAAGCGCGACGATCCCCATCGAACCCTGCACCCACCCGTGAACCCGGTTGTGGAGCTGCACCTCCAGGGTTTTTGAGAAGTCGTCGAAGTTCTTCAGTTCGAGAATCGAGTCCACTTCGGCTTTGCTGGGCAGCTGCCTTGGGTCTCCGGGTTCCCGCCAGGTACTGGTGCGCATGTTTTCCGCCGCGGCGAATTCGGCGATTCGTGGCGGGAAGTCGGCGCCGGCAAGCGGGTTCTGCTCGCCGCCGATGTCCTCGTACGCGGTGGGAACGCCGCCGCTGGTCCGCGATGCGGGCCAGTCCCACCAGGGAAGGGTGGCGGCCGGGACTTTGGTTTGCAGGGCGAGCTCGAGTCGGTAGAGGTAGGCACGGTGCCAGGGCAGGAAGAGATTGTCGTAACCGGTGCGCGGCGAGTGCTCGCATTTGTTCTTGGGCGCACCATGCAGTTCGGCCCAGAACCAGAAGCCGTTTGTGTCCTGGAGCTTCTTGATCGCGGCGAAGGCGTCGCGCAGAGCCTCGAGCTGATCCGGCCGCAACTTCTCGATGCTCTTGCGATGACGGACGCGGGGCGTCGTGAGGACCGGAGATCTGAGCGGAGTCACCATGACGATGGCGAACCTATTCCACTCAATTCGAATATGTCAAGAAATATTAAGTAAACACACCGTTATGCGGATACGCCCTCCGAACACAGCCAGCTCTCACACATTGCCGATCACCTTGGCTGGGGCGCCGGCGGCAATCGCGCCGCTGGGCAGGTCATGTGTGACCACCGAGTTGGCGCCGATCACGCAGCGGTCGCCGACCGTGACGCCGGTGGTGACGACGCAGTTGACGCCGAACCAGCAGTTGGAGCCAATCCTCACCGGTCCCTTGGTGGTGAATCCCTGCTCGGTGATCGGCGTGTCGGGGTCGTCGAAGCGGTGAGCGGAGTCGCCTACGAAGCAGCCATTGGCGAACATCGTGTGGTCGCCGATCTCGATCAGCTCCAGCGCCGCCAGCATCGTGTTGCAGTTGAGGAAGCAGCCGGAGCCGATCTCGATCCGCGCCTCGGGCGCCAGGGTCAACCAGCAGCCGGGCTCGAGCAGCGTCCCCTCGCCGATCCGCAACCGGCCCTCGTCGAGCGCCTCGACGGCCTCGCCCTCGAGCGGCTGGCGGATGAAGAAGCCGCCCCGGGCCGCGTGGCGGGCCAGGCGCCAGCGCCGCAACGGCCGGCGGTTGCGCTCATACCAGCGCCGCTTCGCCCACCAGGTTCGCCAACCTTTCTGTCCCGCTCCGCTCATCTGCCTGCGCAACCCTACGACCTGGGCCGCCCGGGTCAAAACCGGGTCAACGGGTCCCTCAGGCAGCCTGCGCATCCGCTTCGAGGCCCATCGGCGGGCATAGACTGCGGCGCATGGCTGAACTGCGTGGCGGCATCGACCTTGGCGGGACGAAGATCCAGACGGCGATCGTCGATGCCGGCGGAGAGGTCCTCGGCGAGGCACGGCATCCCACCCCGACCTCGGGCGGTCCGGCCGATGTGACCCGGGCGATGGAGGACGCGCTGCGCGAGGCAGCCTCGGCCGCTGGTGTCAGGCCGGGGGAGTTGCAGGGGATTGGGGTTGGCTCGCCGGGCGACGCCGACGGCAGGACGGGCGTCGTCTCGGCCGCGCGCAACCTGCCGGGCTGGGAGGGAAGCTTCCCGCTCGGCGAGACGCTGGCGAACGCGCTCGGCGCCCAGGTGCGGGTGGGCAACGACGTTCAGGTGGCCACCGAAGCCGAGTTCCACCTCGGGGCGGGGCACGAGTTCTCCAGCCTGATCGGGGTCTTCTGGGGAACCGGGGTGGGCGGCGGCCTCGTCCTCGACGGCAAGCCGTGGCTCGGCCGCGGAGCCGCCGGTGAGATCGGCCACATGGTCGTCAAGCGCGGCGGCGCCAAGTGCCCCTGTGGTCGCATGGGCTGCATGGAGGCCTACGCCGGACGCGCGGCGATGGAGGCCGAGGCCCGGCGCGAGCACAAGGAGGGCGCCGAGACCGATCTCTTCAAGCTGATGGAGAAGCACGGCAAAGACAGGCTGACTAGCGGGATCTGGGATCGCGCCATCCAGCACGGCGACGGCCTCGCCGAAAAGCTGATCGACCGCGCGATCGAGGCGCTGGGGACCGGGGTCGCCTCGGCCGTCAACCTGCTCGACCCCGAAGCGGTGGTCATCGGCGGCGGCCTCGGGATCCGCTTCGCCGAGCGCTACATGGAGCCGCTGATGAGCGAGATGTCCAAGCACCTCTTCGTCGACGAGCGCCCACCCGCGGTCCGCGTCGCCTCGCTGGGCGACCTGGGCGGTGCGATCGGCGCCTCCCTCCTCTTCGCCCGCTGAGTGGATAAAACGGCCCGCGACGTCATGCTTAGTTACATCAAATATCTTGACTAAACAGTAAAGGTGTGGTAAGGGTTTGCTGATCGCCGATCGCCCACCGACGTGATCGGAGACCCGAGCAAAGGACCCAGTCATGCCCTGTAGACGGCTCTGCTTCCGCACCCTCGTCCTCGCCATCCTCGGTCTGGCAACCATTGGGGTCACGATCGCCTCGGCGGCCGAATCGCCGCACTGGGCGATCGAAGGCAACACCCTGAAGGAGCTCAAACTCACGTCTGAAACCGTGACCGGGAACCTCAAATCGGAAACGACCGCGAAAATTTCCGTGCCAAAACTTAGCCTCACGCTCATCTGCAAAACCGTAACGATCAGCGAAAGCAAACTTGAACGGGAAGGCGCAAGCGCCGTGACGCTGCCGTTCTCCAAATGTTCTTGGGAAAAAGTCGAATCCTGCACCGTCGACAACTTCACGGTGAGCGCAAAAGGTCGCCTGGTATTGCATGCGGAAACCGTCTACGAGGTCTTCGAAGCTCTCAAAGAAGGGGCCAGCCTCGCCGAAATCCTCTCTTTAGGAAAAGAATGCACCGTAAGCCCCAAAGCACTCCTGACCGGCTCCATCGCCGCCCCGATAGGCAGCCAAGCTTTAGTCGAACAGCCCCTAACGACCATCACGAGCGAATCGACGCTGAAATTAATCGGCGCGCCGGAACTGAAATTCGGTACGAACCCCGCCACGCTCAGCGCCTCGCTCGTGGCATCGTTGAGCGGCGGAAACAAAGGAGAAGCCTGGGGCGCTTCGCTGGACGCCGGTACGGCTCTGTGCAAAGCGGAACTCGAACACTGCAGCACAGTGACCACATTCTCCCCCACGACGGAACTCAAAGGCTCTCTCTCAACCGGCGCCGAAGCGGTGATCGAAACAGGACTCGGCGCGGTCGGCTGCACCAAATCTTCGATCAAAGGCAATGCGCTTGGCAAAGAATCGGAAGTGCTGCGAGGCGAAGTGTCCTCGCTCACATTCGAATCGTGCAAATCGGGCGCCAAAGCCTGCACCGTCACGAGCGAAAAACTGCCCTATACAGGAGAACTAACCTACGCCGAAGATGGCGATGGAACGGTCGACTTCGCGGCACTCAAAGCTGCATCCATCATCAACATCGTTTGCGAAGGGATCGTCAACTGCACCTTCGGTGGCGCCTCCAAACTGGATCTCGAAGGGGGAGAACCCGCCGTGATACTCGCCTCGGAAGAGTCGCTATCGGTGACGAGTGGCTCACTCTGCCCAAAAGAAGCAGCCGCTCTGACCGCGGCCTATGAACTTACGGCGCCGTCCGTCCCTGCATTTGTGGCTGTCGTGGGCGCCCTTCCGACGAAACTGTGCAAGGAACCGCCCGGCCTCAATATGACGACCAATAGGCTGGAGTGCCCAGCCGGGCAAGAATACTCCGGTGAAATACGAACCAACGGCACCAGCTCAACCGAATTCAAAGAAATGGCCTTCCCTACGGAAGTAATCAACTGCAACGAAACCGAAATCGTTGGCAGCTTCGAAGAAGATGGCGCGCCAACCCCAGGCAATGGCATCACGTTCTTCAGCTACAAGAGCGAAGCTGGACCTTGCACCTCAACTCTCTTTGGGGGCACTCCAGCCGCCGCCGCCACAATGATGAATCTCAATTACACCTCCTCTGCTATCGGGTATAGCTCGAGGAAAGCGCCCGAGGGAGTCCTCGGCATTGGCGGGCAAGTGGGGAGCTCCGTGGAGCTCCGTATTCAAGTCGGAATGGCAACATGTGATTATGTGCGGGCCGATTTTGTGGGGAAAATTACCAATGCTTTCGGCTTGCTCGAAATCACTGGGACCTGGCTCAATAGGCCACGCGAACCTGCCTGCCCATTTGGATTCTTCCAGACCACGACCGTCAAAATCGGCCGCCCCAACCCGACACCTGGCCAGCCGGATCTGAGGGTCTTCGTCGCCTCGGAATGAGCCGCGACTAAACGCGGCCCTCGGCCTGGCGGCGCGAGCGCGCCACCGCGTCGATGATCACGGCGGCGAGCAGGACCCCGCCGGTGATCATGAACTTGACCGAGGATTCGAGCGCCAGCAGGTTCATCCCGTTGGAGATTGAGCCGATCACGGTGGCGCCGAGTAGCGCCGACCAGACGCTGCCGCGACCGCCGAAGAGGCTCGTCCCCGCAATCACCGGGGCGGCGATCGCTTCCAGCAGCAGGTTGCTGCCGCCGGAGCTCTGGTTGACTGCGAGCAGGCGGGAAGCGGCGAGGATGCCGCCAACCGCCGCCATCGAGGAGCAGAGGGTGAAGGCGACCACGCGGATGCCATCGACCTTGATCCCGGCCCGCCGGGCAGCCTCGGCGTTGCCGCCGACCGCATAGAGGTGGCGGCCGAAGACGGTCCTCGTGGTGAGGGCCTGGAAGCCGATCACGAAGGCGAGCAGGATCAGCAGCGCCAGGGGCAGGCCGCGGTCGGAGTTGAGAATCGCGACGGCGACGATCACGACGACGGCGATGACTGCCACGCGGATCAGCAGCAGCGGCGTCGGCTCCGTCGTCACCCCGGCGGCGACCCTTCGGCGGTGACCGCCCAGCGTGACCAGGGCGAAGGCGGCGATCGCGACCGCGGCGAAGATCCAGCCGACGGTGGAGCTGTAGAAGGTGTTGGCGAGGTCGGTGATGCCGGAGTTGCTGAGGTTGACGGTGCCGGTTTTGCCGAGCACGAGCAGCAGGGCGCCCTGCCAGGTGAGCAGCCCAGCCAGCGTGACCACGAAGGAGGGGATGCGGAAGCGGGTGAAGAGAAGGCCCTGGAGGAAGCCGATGGCGGCCCCGGTGAGCACCCCCGCGAGAATCGCCGGCACGGTCCCCCATCCGTTTTTGACGGCGAGGACCGACATCACCGCCGCGGCGAGGCCGCTGACCGCGCCGACCGAGAGGTCGATCTCGCCGATCAGCAGGACGAGCACGACGCCGACCGCGATCAGGCCGACGGCGGTGATCTGGAGGAAGAGGTTGGTGAGGTTGGCGGCGGAGAGGAAGCGTTCGTTCTGGAGGTCGAAGATGATCCAGATCACCGCGATCGCGAGGATCACCCTCAGCGAGGCAAGGTCGCCCTGCAGGAAGCGCCGCAGCAGGTCGCGCGCTGAAGCTGACTCGGCCCCCGCCGCCTCCGGGGCGGCGACGTCGGGATCGCTCACCCTCACGGCTGCCTCTCCTGTTCGCCGGTGTCCGTCATCGCCCCGGTGATCGCACCGACCACCTGCTCCTCGGTCGCGTCGCCGGCCTCGAAGACGCCCGCCCTTCGTCCCAGTCGCAGCACGAAGATGCGATCGGCGACCGCGAAGACGTCGGCGAGGTTGTGGCTGATCACGACCACGCCCAGGTTGCGCTCGCGCAGCCGCCGGATCAGGTCGAGGACCTGTTTGGTCTGGACCACGCCGAGCGCCGCGGTCGGCTCGTCCAGCATCACGACCTTCGGTTCGCCGAGCAGCGAGCGGGCCACCGCAACCTGCTGCCGCTGGCCGCCGGAGAGCGTTCCCACCTCCGAGCGCACGCTGGGAATCGTCACCGAGAGCTGCTCGAGCAGCTGGTGCGAGCGCTGCTCCATCTCGATCTCGTCGAGGGCGCGGACCATGGTGGCCGCGCCGCTGACGAGCTCCTCCTGGCCGAGGAAGAGGTTGGCGACGACGTCGAGGTTGTCGCAGAGCGCGAGGTCCTGGTAGACGGTGGCGATTCCCAGTTCGGCTGCCGAGGCCGGGCCGTTGATCGTCACGGGCTGGCCTTCGAAGACGAACTCCCCGGAGTCGACGGAATGGATCCCGGAGATCGACTTGACCAGTGTCGACTTGCCGGCGCCGTTGTCGCCGACCAGGGCGAGCACCTCGCCAGGCCGAACCTCGAGGTCGACGCCATCGAGGGCCTGCACCGCGCCGAAGCGCTTGCTGATCCCCTTGATCGAGAGGACCTCGCCGTTCCCGTTCATCGGCCTTGGTCTCGTTGGGGACGATGTCGGGGCGAACCGCCTATGTGGCCCGCCCCGAGCACCGGAGGCCTATTCGATGCCTGCTTCTTTGCAGGCCGCCTTGTAGGGGCCGGTGCAGATTTCCGACGTCGGCCAGAATTCGTCTTTGACGATCGTGTCGTTGATGTTTTCTTTCTTCACCGCCACCGGTTCGAGCAGAACCGACGGCACTTCTTCCGCTTCGTTGTCTTCTTTGGCGTTGACCAGGCCAGACGGGATTTTTTTGCCTTCGGCGAGCGCGACGGCCATTTCGGCGGCGTCATGGGCCTCCGGCGTGATCGCCTTGTAGACGGTCATGAACTGTTCGTCGACGAGGATCCGCTGAATCGCTTCCAATTCGGCGTCCTGACCGGTGGTCGGCTTGCTTTTCGGTTCGATGCCCGACGACTTCATCGCCGCGATCGCGCCACCCGCGGTGCCGTCGTTGGCGGCGTAGACCGCGGCAAAGCCGTTTTTGCTCAGGGCGGTGATCGCCTGTTCCATCTCGTTCTGAGCCTGGTCAGGGCTCCATTCGGGGGTGTCGTATTCCTTGGCGATGTTGGTGCCTTCTTTTTCGAAGACCTTCTTCGCGCCGGCCTTGAACTGAGCCGCGTTGGGATCGGTGGGAGAGCCGTTGATCATCACGATCGGGCCGCTCGGGCTGCCTTCTTCTTTGAGCTTTTCTAGCAGCGTTTCGGCCTGCAGTTCGCCGACCTTTTCGTTGTCGAAGGAGACGTAGTAGTCGACGGGGGCGCCGAGGATCAGCCGGTCGTAGCTGATCACCGGGATGTTTTCTTCGTTGGCCTTCTTCACCACCGAGCCGACGGCGGTCGCGTCGACTGCATCGAGGACGATGACGTTTGCGCCCTGGGTGACTGCCGCTTCACCCTGCGACTGCTGTTCGCTCGTGCTCTGATTGGCGTTGCTGTAGATGATTTCGCAGTCTTCGCATATTTCTTCGACCTTTTCTTCGAATTCAGGCCGATCGTGCGCTTCGTAGCGGCTCGTCTTCGACTCGGGCAGGAGCAGCGCCACCTTCGGACCGCCTCCTCCACCTCCGCCACAGCCGACCGCCACGACAACCACCGCGAAGAGGACACCAACCGCAACTCCCGATCGCATCAGAACCGATTTGGACATAGAGCTCTCCTTTCGCCCTTGCCCTTACCCGCTGTGCGCGATCTTCATTCCGATTCAGGGGTCGGGGCGCGACCCGGTAAACCATCGGTTTGCCGCCGTGGCGCATCGGCTTGCCGCCGGCACATCGGCTTGCGGCGGCACATCGGCTTGCGGCGGCGGCGCCTCCGTCAGGCGGCGATCGGCTCGCGGCGCTTGCGCGCGCCCCGCTTCGGCTTCGCCGGCTCGACCAGCCCGGTGAGGAAGCGGCCCGTGTAGGAGCCGGCGACGGCCGCGACCTCCTCAGGGGTGCCGGTGGCGACCACCTCTCCCCCCTCTTCGCCCCCCTCGGGTCCGAGGTCGATCAGGTGATCCGCCGTCTTGATCACGTCGAGGTTGTGCTCGATCACGACCACGGTGTTACCGGCGTCGACGAGGCGGCCGAGCACGTCGAGCAGGCGCTGCACGTCGGCGAAGTGCAGGCCCGTGGTCGGCTCGTCGAGGATGTAGAGGGTGTTGCCGGTGGCGACCTTGGACAGCTCGGTCGCCAGCTTGATCCGCTGCGCCTCGCCGCCGGAGCGCGTCGTCGCCGCCTGGCCGAGGCGAATGTAGTCGAGGCCGACGTCGTGCAGGGTGCGCAGGCGGCGGGCGATCTTCGGCACGTTCTCGAAGAACTTGACCGCCTCCTCGACCGACATCTCGAGCACGTCGCCGATGTTCTTGCCCTTGAAGCGGACCTCGAGCGTCTCGCGGTTGTAGCGCTTGCCGTGGCACTGCTCACAGGGCACGTAGACGTCGGGCAGGAAGTGCATCTCGATCTTGATCTGGCCATCGCCACGGCAGACCTCGCAACGCCCGCCCTTGACGTTGAAGCTGAAGCGGCCCGGCTTGTAGCCGCGCGTGCGGGCCTCCTGCGTCTGGGTGAAGAGCTGGCGAATGTGGTCGAAGACGCCCGTATAGGTGGCCGGGTTGGAGCGCGGCGTGCGACCGATCGGCGACTGGTCGATGTTGATGATCTTGTCGATCTGGCTGAGCCCGTCGACGCCGTCATGGGCGCCCGGTCGCAGCTTCGCGTGGTGCAGTCGGTTGGCGACCGAGTGGTGCAGGGTCTCGTTGATCAGGGTCGACTTGCCCGAGCCGGAGACGCCGGTGACGCAGCAGAAGACGCCGAGCGGCACGGCGACGTCGATCCCCTTCAGGTTGTGTTCGCGGGCGCCGCGGACGAGCAGCGCGCCACTGGGCTGGCGGCGCTCCTCCGGCAGCTCGATTTTGCGCTTGCCGGAGAGGTACTGGCCGGTCAGCGAGGCGGGATTCTTGGCGACCTGGGCAGGCGTGCCGGCGGCGATGACGTGGCCGCCGTGTTCACCCGCGCCGGGGCCGAGGTCGACGAGGTGGTCGGCGGCCATCATCGTGCCCTCGTCGTGCTCGACCACGATCACCGTGTTGCCGAGGTCGCGCAGCCGGTCGAGGGTGCCAATCAGCTTCTCGTTGTCGCGCTGGTGCAGGCCGATCGAGGGCTCGTCGAGCACGTACATGACGCCGACCAGGCTGGAGCCGATCTGGGTCGCGAGGCGAATCCGCTGCGCCTCGCCGCCGGAGAGCGAGCGGGCCGAGCGGCCCAACGAGAGGTAACCGATGCCGACGTTCTCGAGGAAGGCGAGCCGTTCGGAGATCTCGCGCACGATCAGGCGGGCGATCGCCCGCTCGGTCTCGGTCAGGTCGAGCGTGTCGATCCACTCGGCGGCCGCGCGCGCCGACATCGCGCTGTACTCGGCGATGCTGATCCCGCCGATCTTGACCGCGAGGCTCTCCGGGCGCAGGCGGGCGCCTTTGCAGTCCGGGCAGGGCTGCTCGGCCATGTAGCTCTCGATGCGCTCGCGGTTGGTCTCCGAGTCAGTCTCTTCATAGCGGCGCTCGAGGTTGTTGACGATCCCCTCGAAGCGGACCTTGTAGGAGCGCTTGCGGCCGAAGCGGTTGGTGTAGCTGACCTGATGACGATCGTTGCCGGTGCCGTAGAGAAAGATCTCTTTCTCCGGTTTTTTCAGCTTCGCCCAGGGCTTGTCGGCGTCCACCCCGTACTCCTCGGCGACCGCGGCGATCAGGCGCTTCCAGTAGGCGGTGATGCCGCGGTTCCAGGGCTGCAGGGCGCCCTCTGAGAGCGAAAGCGTCGGGTCCGGCACGACCAACTCGGGGTCGATCACGCGCTGGAAGCCGAGGCCGTGGCAGCGCTCGCACGCCCCGTGCGGCGAGTTGAAGGAGAAGATCCGCGGCTCCAGCTCAGGAATCGAGGTGCCGCACTCGAGGCAGGCGAACTGCTCGGAGAAGAGCAGCGGCTCGGCCTTCGGATCATCGACCAGCTCGACTTCGACCAGCCCGGCGGCGAGGCCGGCGGCCGCCTCGACCGACTCCGAGAGGCGGCGGCGCAGCTCCGCTTTCATCACCAGCCGATCGACGACCACCGAGACGTCGTGTTTGAATTTCTTGTCGAGGACGATCTCCTCGTCGAGCCGGCGCAGCTCGCCGTCGACCTCGACCCGAGAGTAGCCCTCGAGGCGCAGCTGCTCGAAGAGCTTGCCGTACTCGCCCTTGCGCCCCCGCACGACCGGCGCCATGACCATGAACTTGGTCCCCTCCGCGAGAGTCATCAGCCGATCGACGATCTGCTCCTGGGTCTGCCCGGTGATCTCCGCCCCGCACTCGGGACAATGCGGCACCCCGATCCGCGCCCAGAGCAGCCGCAGGTAGTCGTGGATCTCGGTCACGGTGCCGACCGTCGAGCGGGGATTGCGCGAGGTCGTCTTCTGGTCGATCGAGATCGCCGGCGAGAGCCCCTCGATCGAGTCGACGTCGGGCTTCTCCATCAGCCCGAGGAACTGGCGCGCGTAGGCGGAGAGCGACTCGACGTAGCGCCGCTGCCCCTCCGCGTAGATCGTGTCGAAGGCAAGGCTCGACTTACCGGAGCCCGAAAGCCCGGTGATCACGATCAGCGCGTCGCGCGGCAGCTCAACATCGATGTCCTTGAGGTTGTGCTCCCGCGCTCCGGAGATGACGATTCGCTCAGAAGCGGCCACTAGGTCGATTCTACGCACACGAACAGATGTTCCCCCACGATCCCCCCCCGTGCGGTCGTACTTCTTTCCGTTATCCGAGAAAAACTACGACCGCAAAGGCCCTACGGGGGGAGAACTTGGTCGCTGTCGCACTTATCTCCGGTATGCGGAAAGAAGTACGACACCACGGGGAGTTGGGGGACTTGGCTGCTGACCAGCACGGGGTTGTCTCGCACGCCCAGTTGATCGGTCTGGGCTACTCCACCGGCGCAATTGCTCGCGCCCTGGAAGCCAGCCGCCTGCATCGCCTTCACCGTGGCGCCTATGCGCTTGGCCACTTGAATGTCTCGCGACACGGTCAATGCCTGGCCGCGGCGCTCTCATGTGGAGACGGCGCCGTCGTCAGCCACGCCTCCGCGGCTTGGCTCTGGGGGCTGTCTGCGCGGTGGCCCGAGCCTCCCCATGTAACGACGCCGATCCGGGGCCATCGCAGAAGGACTATCCGCCTTCATCACTCGACGATCTTCGAGGAGGAAGATCGCACGATCCTCGAAGGAGTGCCGACGACGGCTGTGGCCCGCACGTTTCTGGACCTTGCCATTTCCTCGTCACAAAGACAGGTTGAAAGCGTGCTTGAGAAAGCAGAGCGACTGAGATTGCTTGACGTCGACGCGATCGACGCCGTCATCGTACGCAGCGGTCGTCATCCCGGCCGCAAGCGGCTGCGCGTTGCCACGGCGATTTATCGAGACCCGGCCATGACGCGAGCTCGAACCGAACGTCTCTTCATTGACCTCGTGCGGCGCGCGGGCCTGCCAAGGCCTGCGATCAACTACTTCATCGCAGGGCACGAGATCGACGCCTACTGGGAGCGGGAGCGATTCGCTGTCGAACTCGACGGCTACGAGACCCATCGCACCAGAGCTGCTTTCGAGCGCGATCCAGTCCGAATCGAGGAGCTGAAGCTGGCGGGAATAGACGCGATTCGCTTCACCGCCAGACGCATTGAACGGGAACCGGATCAGGTTGCGGCTCGACTTCGCTCCCTCCTCATACAGCGTCGCCAAGTCCTCCGCGCTCAGGCTCAGGGGCGACCGTCCAGATAGTCATGCGCCATGCGGTCGTATTTCTTTCCGGACAGCGGCAACAAGTACGACCGCACGCGCACGAAGGATTTGTCCCTCAATAGAGGGCTGCGGCTAGGCGGCGGCGGTAGCTCGCCGCCATTGGATCGCCCGGCGGTAGCTCGGTGAGGATTCCCACCACGGCTTGGCGCAGTTGCTCTCGGGTCTGCTCGTCGGCCTTGGGCATCGCGTCTAGCAGTCCGTCCACGGCCGCGTCGCGGTTGCCTTGGTCGAGGGATTCGAACGCCTCTTTGGCGATGCCGGCCCCGGCCAGCCTGATTCGAGCAGTGATCCCTTCGGCGGCGAAGTCGCCTTGGTGGCCCTTGACCGCCTCCAGCGCATCGTCCTCTGCCCCGCGTTCCAGTCGCTTGCGGGCGAGCGCCACCGCGATGTCGGCTCGGCGTGGCTCCAGTTCAGCGGCCTCGCGCAGCGACAGCTCGTCGCCCGCGGCGAGAAGCTCCTCGGCGCGCGAGGGAACCAGCGAATCGAAGAGCTCTTCGACCCTCGTCTTCGGCACTGCGCCGACGAACTCATTGACGACGGCGCCATCGCGGAAGGCCTTCACCGCCGGGATGCCCTGCACTCCGTAGCGAGCAGCCAGCGCCTGGTTGGCATCGACGTCGACCTTGGCGAGCAGGACCTGGCCGTCCCGGGCCGCCTCGGCCGCCTCGAGGGCTGGCGTGAGCGTGCGGCACGGGCCACACCACTCGGCCCAGAAATCGACCACGACGGGGATTTGGCGCGAGCGCTCAATCACGTCGCGGTCGAACTCCGCCTCGCTGACGTCTACGGCCACCGAGGCAGGATAGGCATAGGCCCGCGCCGCCGCGCATGCCGGTCGCCGAGATCCGGTTAAGGAGTCTTGCGCCCGGGATCGCCCGCGAGTAGCTTGGGCTGCAGGCAGGGCCAGCCCGAAGAAGGAGGAGACATGTCGAACGTCGACACCGCCCGGTCCGCCTACGAGGCCTTTGGCCGCGGCGATCTGGAAGCCCTGAAAGAGATGTTGTCCGAGGACGGCGCCTGGTACACGTCCGAGGAGCTGCCGCTTGGTGGCGAGACCCAGGGCCGCGACGCGATCATCGAGAATTTCACGCAGATCCCCAACTACTGGTCGTCCTTCAGCGTCGAGCCAGAGGAGTTCATCGACGCCGGCGAGTGGGTGGTCGTCCGCGGAACCCAACGAGCGGGCAACGACAGCGGCAGCTTCGAGGCGCCGTTTGCCCACCTCTTGAAGTTCGCCGACGGCAAGATCGCGCGCGGCGAGTTCTATGCGGACAGCGCCAAGGCGGCCAAGGTCCTCGCCTAAAGAAGGCGAACACCGGCGAGGGGTCGCGCGGCGACCGCGACCTCCGTCGGAGCAGCCACCGCGACTCCGTCGGAGGACTACCTAAGCGCCCGCGCGCATCCCGTCGAGATCACGGCGCAGCTCCTTGAGCTCGTCGCGGAGGCGGCCGGCCTCCTCGAAGCGGAGCTCGTCGGCCGCCGCCAACATCTCCTCCTCGAGGGCGACGATCGCCCGCTCCATCTCCTCCGGGCCAGCGAAGTCGGCGGCGTGCTTGCTGCGACGCTTGCGCGGCGCCCGGTCCTCCATCGCCAGGAACTCGCTCATCTCGGAGATTCCCTTGCGCACGGTCGTCGCGGTGATCCCATGCTCCTCGTTGTAAGCGAGCTGGATCGCGCGGCGGCGATCGGTCTCTCGCATCGCCGCCCGCATCGCGTCGGTCTCCTTGTCGGCGTACATCAGAACCCGCCCATTGACGTTGCGGGCGGCGCGGCCGATCGTCTGCACGAGGCTGGTCTCGCCGCGCAGGAAGCCCTCCTTGTCAGCGTCGAGAATCGCCACCAGCGAGACCTCTGGCAGGTCGAGCCCCTCGCGCAGGAGGTTGACCCCGACCAGCACGTCGTACTCGCCGAGCCGCAGGTCGCGGATGATCTGGATCCGCTCCAGGGTGTCGATCTCTGAGTGCAGGTAGCGGACCTTGACGCCGTACTCGAGCAGGTAGTTGGTCAGGTCCTCGGCCATCTTCTTGGTCAGCGTGGTGACCAGGACCCGGTCGCCACGGTCTGCGATCCCCTTGATCTCATTCATCAGGTCGTCGATCTGGTTGCGCGTCTCGCGCACCTCGATCTCGGGATCGATGATCCCGGTGGGGCGAACGATCTGCTCGACGATCCGGGTCGATTCGGCTTTCTCGAAAGGCCCTGGCGTCGCCGAGACCATGACCAGCTGCGGCACGCGTTCGAGGAACTCGTCGAACTTGAGCGGGCGGTTGTCGATCGCCGAGGGCAGGCGGAAGCCGTAGTCGATCAGGGTCTGCTTGCGCGAGCGATCGCCCTCATACATGCCGCCAATCTGCGGGATCGTCTGGTGGGACTCGTCGACGAAGACGGCGAAATCGTCCGGGAAGTAGTCGATCAGGGTGTGCGGCGGGCTGCCCTCTGGGCGCCCGTCGAGAATGCGCGAGTAGTTCTCGATCCCCGAGGTGAAGCCGACCTCCTTGAGCATCTCGATGTCGTAGGCGGTGCGCTGGCGCAGGCGGTGCGCCTCGAGCTGCTTGCCCTCGGCCTCGAGCTCCTCGGTCCGCGAGTGAAGTTCGGCGCGGATTTCCTCGACCGCGCGGTCCAGCGTGTCGTCTCGGGTGACGTAGTGCGAGGCCGGCCAGACGGAGACGTGGTCGATCGTGTCGAGGATCTCGCCGGTGAGGGGATCGAAGTGCTGCACCCCCTCGATCTCGTCGCCGAAAAGCGCGATCCGGTAAGCCGACTCGGCGTAGGAGGGCATGATCTCGAGCACCTCGCCGCGCACGCGGAAGGTGCCGCGGCCGAGGGTCGAGTCGTTGCGCTGGTACTGCATCTTGACCAGCTTGCGCAGCACCTCGTCGCGGTTGATCTCCTCGCCGACTTTGAAGAGCTGCATTTTTTCGTTGTAGACCTGGGGCGAGCCGATCCCGTAAATGCAGGAGACCGAAGCGACGATGATCACGTCGCGGCGGGCGAAGAGCGCCGCCGTCGCCGCGTGGCGCAGGCGGTCGATCTCGTCGTTGATCGAGGAATCCTTCTCGATGTAGAGGTCCTGGGCCGGGACGTAGGCCTCGGGTTGGTAGTAGTCGTAATAGGAGACGAAGTACTCGACCACGTTGTCGGGGAAGAACTCGCGGAACTCGTTGCAGAGCTGAGCGGCCAGCGTCTTGTTGTGGGCGATCACCAGCGAGGGCCGCTGCACCGCGGCGATCGTCGCCGCCATCGTGAAGGTCTTGCCGGTCCCGGTGGCGCCGAGCAGGGTCTGGAAGCGCTCCCCCTGCTCGAGGCCCTCGGCCAGGCCGGCGATCGCCTTTGGCTGATCGGCAGTCGGCGTGTAGGCCGGGTTGAGCTCGAACTCGGGCACGCGGACGACCATAGCGACCACGCGACACGGCTCCGGTGCGCCTTATCCCCGTATATCGGGGCAAAGGCGCACCGGAGCGGGGTTCCTGGAAGACTGCGCACCGATGAGCCGGTCTCAGAAAGCGCTCGCTGGCTTCTTCGCCTTCGCCGGGACGATGCACTTCGTCATCCCGCGCAGCTACGAGGCGATCATGCCGCCCTCGCTGCCGCGCCACCGCGAGGCTGTGATCGTCAGTGGAATCGCTGAGATAGCCGGTGGCGCCGCGGTGCTGGCGCCGGCGACGAGGCGCTTCAGCCGCTGGTGGCTGCTGGCCCTGCTGCTCGCGGTCTTCCCCGCCAACGTGCACATGGCGCTCCGTCCTGAGCAGGTCAAAGGTTGGGACCCGAAGCGAATTCCGCGCTGGGCGCTCTGGGCGCGCCTGCCGCTGCAGCCGCTGGCGATGCTGTGGGTTTGGCGCGCAACTCGCGACTGAGACGTAGTATAAACGCACGGTTCTGTCTGTAGGCGTTTTGTCTGTAGGTGTTTTGGCTGTAGCGCTTCTGTCTTCGCAGACAGAGAATTGCCAAATGAAACCACGCGAGCGATTTGCAATCAATCTGCGCAAAGCGCGCAAAAAGACGGGCGTCTCACAGGAGGAGCTGGGCTTTCGCTGCGATCTGCATCGCACCGAGATCTCACTGCTCGAGCGGGGCGGCCGGGAGCCGCGGCTCGGCACAATCGTCAAGCTGGCCGGGTCGCTCGATACGACGCCGGAACAGCTTTGCGAGGGCGTGCGGTGGCTGCCCGACAAGAGCAAGTTTCAGATCAAGAAGTAGGTGGGCCGACGGGTCCATCCCGGTAGGGGTTCCACTTAACTTTTTCGGTGGAGAGTCGCCTGCTGGCGCCGCAAGGTTGCGCCGAAAAAGTACAAGACGTTCCACCCCTACCGGGATGGACCCTTAGGGCAGGAGCTGTTCTAGGAAGCCTGGGCTGGCGGATCAGTCCTGAGGCACGATCTTTTCTAGGAAGCCTTGGGCTGGACGAGGATCGTTCCTTAGGCAGGGGCTGTTCCAGGACGCTATGTGCCGGGCGGGGATCGGTCCTAAGGTAGGAACTGTTCTAGGAAGCTTTGGGCCGGGCCGAGGAAGCCTTGGGCGCTGTCGAGAAGTGAGCGGGCGTTTTGTATTAGTTCGATTGCCTGGTCTAGGGGGATGCTCCGGACCGTGTCGCGGAGCGGTGCGGCGAGGAGGGGGTTGAGGGCTCCTGCGTTTTCCGCGTCGTCGATTGCGCGGAGCAGGCCCGCCCGGATCGCCCTGGCCAGCTCCGCGTCGCCGATGCCGTAGCGCTTGCTGAAGCGTTCCCGCGCTTCCGGCGTCGCCAGCGCCTGGGCGAGCGTCTCCCTGCTGACCCCGAGCTGGCAGGCGGCGCCGTCGAGCGCCGAGAGCGAGAACTGCTCGGCGATCTGGTCGAGCCCTTCGGGGTTGCGCCAGGGGCGGTGCTTGCAGGGATCCTGCGTCTTCGCCGGCGCATATGAGGAACCGCCCGCCGCCAGGTAGATCCCGACCAAAACGATGGCCGAGACCAGTGCTCCCCCGACCAGCAGCCGCGACCGCGTCCCCTCGCTCACAGCTCAATCCTCCGCGAGAGGCCGATCGGGATCAGGGCCAGCAGCCCCAGAATGGCGGCGAGGCCGAAGGACGGGCTGAAGGCGTGGGTGGCGCCACGGTCGAGCTGGTCCTGGAGTTCTTCGCGGAGCTGGACCACCTCGGACCGTTCCCCGGGATCTTCGGGCAGCGGCTCGAAGGCGGCGCCGATCGTCGGCACCTTGCCGTTCTCCGCTTCCAGGTGCGACTCGATCCGTCCCGCCAGGTCGATCTTCACCAGGGGCGGCACGCGCGAGTCGAGGATCACCGCGGTGCCGGCGTCGATCGCGTCGTCGCGCTGTTGGGCGATGTCGTGGGTGAAGATCGGCGTCAGCGCCAGCAGGCCGATGACGACGCCGGCATGGCGGGCGGAGATCGTCCAGCCGCCATGGATCGCCTGCGGGGCCCGGCCGGCCAGCGCTGTCTCGGTCAGCGCGGAGAGCACCAGAGCGAGCCCGATCCCAACCATCACCTGCGGCGGCACGGTCAACGCGATCTCGGCCTTGGGCAGCAGAGCCAGCGCGCCGAGACCGCCGGAGACGAGAATCGCCCCGCCCGCGGCACGGGCCTTTGCGCTGGGCACGAGGTGATCGAAGCGGGAGGCGACAAAGGCCGAGAGCGGCATCACGCTGACCACGATCGCGGCTCCGATCGGGCTCAGGTTCCAGCCCTCGATCAAGAGCAGCACGAGCAGGAAGAGGGCCGCGGCGATCGCCGCCGAGACCATCGCCAGGGCCAGATTGGCGAGCAGGTGAGGGCGGCCGGTTCGGCGCAGCTCCGTGGAAAGCACGCCGGTTGCGGCCTCGTGCTTGGCGACGGCGAAAATCGGCACCGCCGCGGCGAGCGCGATCGGAACCTGGACCAGGAAGATCGACTGCCAGGAGACGAGCTCGGTGAGCAGGCCGCCGACGGCTGGGCCCAACGCCGCGCCGGTCGCCCCGGCGGAGGCCCACAGCGCCGTGGCGCGGCGCTCCGAGCCGACCGTCGCCGGCAGCAGCTCGAGCACGGCGGTGACCGCCGCGGCGCCGCCGAGCGCCTGCACGCAGCGTGCCGCGATCAGCGTGGAGAGCGTCTCCGAGGCGGCGCAGGCGAGGCCGGCACCGGCGAAGACGGCGAGGCCGACCGCGGCGGTCCTCCCCGGCCCGACCCGGCGGGCGAGGTGGGCGGCCGGCACGGCCGCCAGCGCCATCACCAGATTGAAGGAGACGAGGATCCAGGTCACCCCGGCGACGCTGGTGTCCAGTTCGCGGTAGATGTCGGGCAGCGCCAGGACGACGATCGAGGAGTCGGCCAGCACCAGGCCGACGGCGAGAGCGAGCGCGGCGACGCGCGGTCGGGGGGCCTCGGACATCAGTAGCCGAGCTCCTTGCCGTACTTCTCCCGGTAGGCACGCTGCTTCTCGAGCACCTCTTCGACGTAGGCGCGCGTTTCGGGAAAGCGGATCGCTTCGACGGTCAGCTCGCTACCGCCCCAGCTGTCGACGTTGCCCGGGCCGGCGTTGTAGGCGGCAAGGGCCGCGACCACGTCACCGTCATAGCGATCGAGCAGTTCGCGCAGGCGGTAGGTCCCGTAGCGGATGTTGATTTCAGCGTTGGAGAGGTCGCCGAGCTTGAAGGTCGTGCCGCCGCTGTGGCGCTCGACGTCCTGCGCCGTTTCGGGAGTGATCTGCATCAGGCCACGCGCGCCCGCGCTCGAGGTGCGGTCGCTGAACTTCGACTCCGCGTAGATCACGGCGGCGATCAGCGCCGCGTCGATCCCCTTTTCACGGGACTGCTGACGGATGACGTCCTCGTGGCGCAGGGGCAAGGTGAGCTCCTGAATCGCCCGATCCACCGTCCCCACCAGTCCCAGAGCCACGCCGGCGACGATACCGACGGCGACCACCGTGGCGCCAACGGCGAGGCGCCGCCTTCTCCGTTTCCTAATCAGGCGGTTTCGCCCCGTGCTCATCCCCTCAGCTTCGCGACCAAGGCGGACAGCCGCCGCTCGAGCTCCTCGACCGTGCCGTCGTTCTCGACCACGTGCTCGGCACGCTCGGCCTTCTCATCCTGAGACAGCTGGCGCGCCTCGCGCTCGCCCACCAACGTGTGTCCACGCGCCTCGGCGCGAGCGCGGCGCACCTCATCGGCGGTGACCACGGCGACGGTGGTGTCGAAGACCGGCGCCATCTCGCCCTCGAAAAGCAGCGGCACCTCGACCACGGCGACCTTTGCGTCGCCGGGGAGCGAGCCGAGCCAGGCGCCGATCCGCTCGCCCACGAGGGGATGAATCTGCGACTCGAGCCAACTGAGCTCATCTGGATCGGCAAACACGATCTCACCGATCTTGTTCCGGTCCACCCGCCCCTCAGGCGCAACCTCCTCCCCCCACCTCTCGGTCAGCCGCCCAATCAGGGGCTCGGAATCAAGCAGCTCGTGCACCACGGCATCGCTGGAGACAGTCGCGGCCCCAAGCCGCTCAAATGCAGCAAGCGCAGTCGACTTCCCAGCCGCAATACCACCGGTCAGGCCGATGGTCACCGGCATGGCGCGGGTGCGGGTCTATCCCGGTAGGGGTTCCACTTAACTTTTTCGGTGGATCGGCCGAGGCCGTCCGAGCCTCTCGTGCCGAAAAAGTACAAGACGTTCCACCCCTACCGGGATAGACCCTCAGGACTCGGAGGGTTGCTCGGCAGGAGCGTCAGCGGACTCGCTGGCAGCCTCATCGGTGTCATCGGGAGAATCTGGCCGCTCCTGGACCGATTCCCCCTCCTGCTCGGCCTCATCGCCCTGCTCAGGAGCCTCAGCAACCGGCTCTTCAGCGACCTCGGCAGGAGTCTCCTCAGCCGCCGGAGCCTCAGCCTCAACCTCGGGTGCCTCCTCAGCGACCGGAGCCTCCTCAACCTCAGGAGCCGGGGCCTCCTCGGCGAGCTCAGCCTCGGCAGCGGGCTCCTCGGCGGTTTGCTCAGGCGCCTCGTCCGCGGGTGGCGTGGCGGTGGGCTCCTCGCCCGCAGCTTGCGAGGACGAGGAGTCCTCTGCCGCGACAGGACCCGCGGCCGATTCCTCTGAACCCTCAGCAGGAGCCCCCGAAGCCTCAGAAGCCTCCTGAATCTGCGCGCCGAGGTCGCCCATGGGCATCCGCTGCTCCTCGACCTGCTTGATGCTGAGCGAGAGCCGCCTGCGCTCCTCGTCGATCTCGAGGATCTTCACGTCCAGCGAGGCGCCGGGCTCGACGACCTCGCTGGGGCTCTCGACGTGATGGTCGGCAAGCTCGGAGATATGGACGAGGCCCTCGACCCCAGGCAGGATCTCGACGAAGGCGCCGAAGGCAACCACCTTGGTGACCGTGCCGCCGAGCACGTCTCCCGGGCGATGGGCGCTGATCACGCGCTGCCAGGGGTCCTCCTGCGTCTGCTTCAGACCCAGTGAGATGCGCTGGCGATCGCGGTCGATGTCGAGCACCTTGATCCGCACCGTGTCGCCGATCGCCACCACCTCGGAGGGATGGTTGACGTGGCTCCAGGAAAGCTCGGAAATGTGGATCAGGCCGTCGATGCCGTCGAGGTCGACGAAGGCGCCGAAGTCGACGATGTTGGAGATCTTGCCCTCGACGACCTGGCCGGGCTCGAGGCGGCCGAGGATCTGCTCACGCACCTCCTTGCGCTCTTCCTCGAGCACGGCGCGCCGCGAGAGCACGACGTTGTTGCGGCTGCGGTTGAGCTCGATCACTTTGCACTCGAGCGTCTGGCCCATGAACTCGTCGAGGTTGTGGACGCGGCGGATGTCGACCAGCGAGGCGGGCAGGAAGCCGCGCACGCCGAGGTCGAGGATCAGCCCACCCTTGACGACCTCGATCACGTTGCCTTCAAC
Organism: Solirubrobacterales bacterium; assembly: GCA_036403515.1. GTDB lineage: Bacteria > Actinomycetota > Thermoleophilia > Solirubrobacterales > 70-9 > VRUE01. The sequence goes on along the minus strand of DASWQV010000081.1, from coordinate 7,516 downwards.
CGGTTCACCGGACTCGGCAGCGGCCTCGATGCGGCGCCATGCCTTCTCGAAGCGGGCGCGCTTCTTGGAGAGGACGAGGCGGCCGTCGGAGTCTTCCTTGGTGAGGACGAGGGCATCTACCTCTTCGCCTGGCTCGACCTCGTCGGCCGGGTTGACCGACTTGCGGATCGAGAGCTCGTGCGAGGGGATGACGCCCTCGGACTTGTAGCCGATGTCGAGCAGGACCTCGTCCTTGTCGATCCGCACGACCTTGCCCTTGACGACGTCGCCCTCCTCGAAGGAGACCATCGTCGCGGCGTAGTTGGGGACGATCTTGCCGTCGATTTCCAGCAGCAGCCCGTTGGATCCCTCGATGGGCGTGCCGGTTGGCGCAGGCGCAATCAATGTGTCGGTCGGGGACACGGCGGCGAATAATGGCAGAATCGAGCGCGTGCCAGTTAGAGCCACCAAACGGGGGGATGAGCGGACTCCCCTCGACGGCAGCCACGACGTGCTGATCTGCGGCGCCAGCTTTGCCGGGCTCGCGGTTGCCCGGGAGCTGGCGGGCTCGGGCGCCGACGTACTGATGATCGACCGCTACGAGATCGGCGAGCGGCAGACCTCGGCCTGCGGGATCCCGACCGATTGGCTGCGGGCGATGGGCCTGATGGAGTCCGAGCGCCAGCGCTTCGACTCGCTGCTGATGCACACGCCCCACGGCGACTCGCGCTTCCGCCTCCCCTTCACCTTCTCCACCTTCGACTACCGCGAGCTCTGCGAGTTGCTCTGGCGCGACTGCGACGCGCGCTTCGAGACCGCGAAGGTCAACGGCCGGGCGCACCCGGCCAACGGCGACGGCGCGATCGCGGTGGAGACCGACCGGGGCGTGATCTCCGCCCCGCTGGTCGTCGACGCGCTCGGCTGGCGGCGGATGCTGGCCAGCGGCGACGGCTTCCAGCCGCCCGATGCGCCGCTCTCGCGCGGGCTCGAGGTCCATCCCGAGGGCCAGGGCGAGGACCTCGAGGTCTGGATCGACCGCCGCTACGTGCCGGCCGGCTACGGGTGGTCCTTCCCGGCCAAGGACGAGCTGCGCATCGGCGTCGGCTCCTTCGACCCACGCTTCCACGTCCGCGAGACGACCGAGCTGCTGGCTGAAGACCTCGACGCCGACCGCGTTCGCTACCAGGGCAACTGGATCCCCCACAAGATCCGTCCCGGCACTGAGGGCGGCGTCTTCTTCGCCGGCGACTCGGCCGGCCACTGCCTGCCGCTCAGCGCCGAGGGCATCCGCACAGCGCTCTACTTCGGCATCGCCCTGGGGCGTGAGCTGCGCGGCGTGATCGAGGGCCGGCAGGACCGCGAGCAGGCCACCGCCCGTTACGCCGAGTTCAACGACTCCCACGAGTGGAAGTTCCGCTGGATGCTGCGCGTGCAGCGCCTCGTGCCGCGGATCCCGCCGCGCGTGCTCGGGCCGATGATCAAGCTGCTCGGAGCCAACCGCTTCATCGACTGGTCCTTCGGCCACTACCTGCAGATCGCCCCGCCCGCGTTTGCCGCCGGCTCAGCGCACGATCAAAACGGTGCCGGCGAGCAGCAGGACGACGCCGGCAACGCGCTCCGGGCTGAGCGCAACCTGATCTAGGCCGAAGAGACCGAGCCGGTCTATCACGACCGAGAAGATCAGCTGGCCGGTGATCGTCGCCGCCGCCACTCCCCCGGCCCCGATCGCGCTGACGGCGACCAGCGCGTTGGTCACATAGACGGCGCCGAGCAGGCCGCCGAGCAGGTAGTACCAGCTGACGTCGAAGGTCGAGCTGATCCCGCCCGCCTTGCCGCTCAGGACGACGATCGCGGCCAGGGCAATCGTGCCGATACCAAAGGAGACGAGCGCCGCCGGCAGGCTGCCGGTCGATTTGCCCAGGCCAGCGTTGATCGGCGCTTGCAGGGCGATCAGCCCGCCGGCAGCGGCGGTGAGCAGGACCGCGAGTCCCCTATCCAAGGCGCCGCCCCGTCCGCTTCGTGATTTTCGTCTCGATCATGTGTTGGTACTAGCGACAAGACACTGACTTCGCCTTTACCGGTCCATATGTACGGCTAAAGGCGAAGTCAGCGGTGAACCACCGGGCTGTCATATCAGTAACCCAAGGACTATCGAGACGCAGATGCCACCTCCAGCCGAAGGATTTGCCGCACACCTGATGCTTGGGCCGGCGCTGCGCACGCAGCCGGACCGGCGCCTGGTGGCGCTCGTGCGCGACGGCTATGAGCTCGCCTTCGAGGAGATCGTGCGCCGCTACGGCAAGGCACTGGCCCGCTACGCGGCCGCGATTGTCGGCTGGCGCAGCGAGGACGTCACCCAGGACGCCTTCTCCAAGGCGCTGCTGGCACTGCGCCGCGACGGCGCCGAGATCGAGCTGCGCCCCTGGCTCTTCCGCATCGTCCGCAACACGGCGCTCAACGACCTGCGCGACAGCCCGCCGACGCCGGAGCTGCTGGCCGAGGCGATCGCCGGCGGTGACAGCCCGGCCGAGGCGCTGGAGCGGCGCGAAGAGCTGGCCGACCTGATGCACCGCCTGCAAGCCCTGCCCGAGCCACAGCGCGCCGCGATCGTGATGCGAGAGATGGAAGGCCTCAGCCACGAGGAGATCGCGGCCGCGCTGGGAGTCAGCGGTGGAGCAGCGCGGCAGGCGATCCACCGCGCCCGGCAAGCACTGCGCAGCGCGACCGGAATGCTGGTCCCGCTGCCACTGCTGAAGGCGCTGTTGGCCACCGGGGCGATGGGCGCCGGGGAGGTCGCGACGGCTGGCGCCGGTGGGACCGTCGGGGCGGCAGCAGCGCTGAAGGCGGTGACCGCAACGGTGCTGGTCGCCGGCGCGGTCGGCGCCGGCGTCGCGGTGCAGAGCGGCAGCCACTCCAGTGGCCTCCCGCAACAGCCCGCGGCATCGGAGACCGCCTCGCGAAGCGAGGCCGCGCTGCCGGCAGCTTTTGTCGACCCGGTGGCGAGCGCAGGCGGCGGGCGCTCCGCACATGGGCAAGGGGATGATCGCCGCGACCGTGGAAGCGGCGAGCCCGGCGATGACCGTGGCCGTGGGAAGAACGAGAGCGGCGGCGATCACGGCGGGCATCGAGGCGCCTCAGGGGACGACCACGGCGGCAGCGATTCGGGCTCGGGGGCCGTCCACAGCGGCAGTGGTTCGGGCTCCGGGGCCGACGGAGGCGACTCAGGGACCAGCAATCATCACGGCAGTCACAGTGGTCCCGGCAGCGGATGGGACAGAGATGACAGCCACTCGGGCAGCAGCAGCGGCGGAGGCCCGGGACCGAGCGGCGGTGGTGGCGAGTCATCGGGCTCCGGCGACAGCGGGCCATCCGGGCAGACCAGTGGCTCGGGCGGCGGCGATCACTCCGGCAGCGGCGCCGGCGACGACCTTGCGACCTCTGCCGGCGGAGGATCAGGCGGCTCCGGACCAAGCGACGCTTTCCAATCAGCTGAAACGAGCGGCGGGAGCGGGGGCTCCGGTTCTGGCGGATCGTCGGGATCCGGCGACGACCTCAGCGGCGGCGACTAAGCCGAACCTTTCCGTGATCTTCGCGGCGCCTCCGGGTTGTGCTGGTGAACGTAGCCCTCATCAACCAAGGAGGAAACAATGATCCGCCCCCAACCAAGACGAGCCCGTGCCGGCCTGGCGCTGGTGGCAGCGGCTGCGCTCGCGATGCTGGCGCTGCCGGGCGTCGCCGCCGCCAAGGACGGCAACCATGACCGCATCCCGGATCGCTGGGAGAAACGACATCACCTTTCGCTCAATGTCAATCAAGCGAGCCGGGATCAGGATCGGGACCACCTGCGCAACCACGCCGAGTTCCTCGCCGGCGACAACCCGCGCGACCGCGACAGCGACGACGACGGAATTGTCGACGGCGATGAGAACGCAGGGACGATCACTTCGTTCGACGCGGCGACCGGCCGGCTGACGATCAACCTCTTCAACGGCGACTCGGTCAGCGGCCTGGTCACCGACCAAACCCGGATCAAGTGCGAGGACGAGCACTCGCCCGATGTGGCGACGCGCGCTCGCCACGGCGAGGAAGAGCCCGGCGACGATCGCGGCGGACAGGGCGAAGAGCCCGGCGACGACAACGGGGGACGCGGCGAAGAGCCGGGCGACGACCGTGGAGAGCCTGGTGAGGACCGCGGCGATGACAACTCCGGGCCCGGCTCATCGCACTCCGGCCGCGGGCCCAGTGGCCATGACGACAACGGGACGGGCGCCAACTGCACGACCTCCGACCTGATCGCCGGCGCGGCGGTCGAGGAGGCGGAGCTGGAGCTCGAGCACGGCGCCGCCACCTTCGACGAGGTCGAGTTGGCCGGCTGACCCGCTCCCCCTGCTGAGTTCGCCTAGTCGCGCCCCCGGCGCGACGAAATGCGAACTCAGCGGCGATCGGCTACTTGGCGTCGAGCCAGTCCGGGCCGACGCCGATGTCCACCTCGAGCGGTGGGTCGAGCTGGTAGGCGGCGCACATCTCGCGCCGCACCAGCTCGACCGCGCCGTCCATCTCCTCCGGCGGGCCCTCGAAGAGGAGCTCGTCGTGAATCTGTAGGACGAGGCGCGTCTCACCCCCGGTCTCGGCCAGCGCCTGCCGGCAGCGCACCATCGCGACCTTGATGATGTCGGCCGCGGTGCCCTGGATCACGGTGTTGACGGCCAGCCGCTCGCCGAGGCGGCGGGTGTTGGGATTGCCCGAGCGCAGCTCCGGGATCGACCGCCGCCGCCCCATCAGGGTCATCACGTAGCCCTCCTCCTGCGCCCGCTCGACCACCTGCTCGCGGAAGGCGCGCACGGCGGGGAAGCGCTCCAGATAGCGAGAGACGAATTCCTCGCCCTCTTTGCGAGGGATGTTGAGCCGGTCGGCGAGGCCAAAGCCGGTGAGTCCGTAGACGATGCCGAAGTTGACCATCTTCGCCTTCGAGCGCTGGCCGACGTCGACGTCCTCGCGGGCGATGTCGAAGACCTCGGCCGCGGTCGCCGCGTGGACGTCTTCTTTGGCGCGGAAGATCTCCTTCAGCACCTCCTCCTCGGCGACGTGGGCGAGCACCCGCAGCTCGACCTGACTGTAGTCCGCCGAGAGCAACTGGGCGCCCTCTTCGGCGACGAAGCAGGCGCGGACGGGGCGGCCGATCTCGGTGCGGATCGGGATGTTCTGCAGGTTGGGGTTGGTGCTGGAGAGCCGGCCGGTGGTCGTCGAGGCCTGGTTGAAGGTGGTGTGGACGCGCCCGCTGTGGGGATCGATCAGGTCGGGCAGCGAGTCGAGGTAGGTGTTCTTCAGCTTGGTCAGCTCCCGCCAGGACTCGATCTTGCTGACGATCGGATGCTCGTCGCTGATCTGAGCGAGGACACGGGCATCGGTCGAGTAGCCGGTTTTGCCGCGGCGCTTACGGGTCAGGCCGAGCTCCTCGAAGAGGATTCGGCCGACCTGCTGAGGGGAGCCGATCGTGAACTCCTCCCCCGCCAGCTCGTAAATCTCCTTTTCCAGGATCGCAATCCGCTCGGCGAAGCCGGCGCCGACCTCGGCCAGGCGCTTGGCGTCGAGCTTCAGCCCCTCGCGCTCCATCGCGGCGAGGACATGGACCAGCGGCAGCTCGACCTCGGTCAGCAGGCGCTCGAGGCCCAGCTCCTCGATGCGGGGGCGCTGGACCTCGGCCAGGGCGGCGACGAGACGCGCCTCCTCGGCCGGCTCTAGACCCGCCTCGGTCTCCTCGCCGTCGAGCGATAGCTGCCCGTCGTCGGCATCGTCGGCCGGGGCGGCCCCGGCGGCGATGCCGATGCCCGCGTCGGCCGCCAGCTCGGTCAGCTCGTAGGTGCGGCGCTGCGGCTCGAGCAGGTAGGCGGCGAGCATCGTGTCGTGATCGAGCCGCAGCTCGACTCCCTCGCGGGCGGCGGCGGCAAGCAGGCCGTGGCGACCGCCGCCGAGCGACTTGGCGTCGTGGGCGACGAGTGGCCGGGAGCCGAGGCCGACTGCCAGCTCGTCGAGGCTCGAAGAGCCGGCGAGGACGCGCTCGCCGTCCGCGGCGGCCCAGCGATCGCCGTCGATCGCCAGAGCGACCGCGCCCTTGCCGTTGCCGAGGTCCTCGGCCGTGCCCTCCACCGCCTCGACCTCGAGCTCGGTCTCCACACTGCGACCGGGCACCGCGTCGCCCTCCGGCAGAGCGTCTTCGAGCCGCTCCATTACCGCCCGCAGCTCGAACTCGCGCATGAAGTCGCGCAGCACGCCGCGGTCGGGCGCCGACCCCATCACCGAGGCCAGGTCGAGGCCAGTATCGATGTCGTACTGCAACGTCGCCAGCTGCTTCGACATCCGCGCGTCGTCGGCGTGCTCGACCAGGTTCTGCTTGCGCTTGGCGCCGGAGATCTCTTCGACGCTCTCCAGCACCCGCTCTAGCGAGCCGAACTGTTGCAGCAGCTGGGTCGCGGTCTTCTCGCCGATCCCCGGCACGCCGGGGATGTTGTCCGAGGTGTCGCCGCGCAGGCCCATCAGGTCGGTGATCAGCTCCGGCGCGACCCCGTAGCGCTCGACAACAGCGTCGCGGTCGTAGATCTTGGTCTCGGTGATGCCGCGCGAGGTGCTCATCACGCGAATCCCGTCGCCGACCATCTGGTAGGCGTCGCGATCGCCGGTCACGACCATCACCGGGATGCCTTGCTCTTGGGCGCGACGGGCCAGGGTGGCGATCACGTCGTCGGCCTCGTAGCCCTCGACCCTGACGTTGGTATAGCCGAAGGCTTCGACCAGCGGGATGAAGTGTGGCCACTGCTCGCGCAGCAGATCGGGGCGGGATTTGCGCTGCGCCTTGTAGAGGTCGTAAGTGACCTCGCGACCCGACATCCCCGCGTCCCAGGCGACCACCACCCCGCCCGGCCGGTGCTCGTCGATCACTTTGACCAGCATCGAGGCGAGCCCGTAGATCGCGTTGGTCGGCCGGCCGTCGCTGGTCCCGATCGACTCCGGCAGGGCATAGAAGGCGCGGTAGGCGAGCGAGTTGCCGTCGATCAGGAAGAGCTCTGGTGCGTCGGCCATCCCGGCAACTCTATGGCTAGCGCCGCGGCGATATCCGCCGCCACCTCCGCCGGTTCCTCGTCGATCTGCCGTTCGTCGAAGCGCCGCACCTTGAAGCCGCGAGCGCGCAGATCGAGCTCGCGCGCGTGGTCGTCTTGGAAGGCGATGCGGCCGCGGTGATAGCGGTAGCTGTCGGTCTCTACCACGAGCCGCGCGGCTCGCCAGAGGAAGTCGACGGTCCAACGCCCGATCTTCACGTTGAGCTCCGGCCGCGGCAGCCGGGCGCGGCGACAGATGCGAAGGAAGTCCAACTCGAGATCGCTGCGCGTGCCGTCCATCTCGACCTTGGGCCCGAGCGCGAACCCAGCGATCTCCGCCTGTCGCACGGCGCGGCGCCACAGATGGGGCGGCACAACGCTGCGCAGGTCCGCAACTGTCCGCGCCGGCGTCGTCACCGGGATTCCGAGCCGCCGGGTCCTCG
>DASWQV010000080.1:0-9799 GCA_036403515.1 Solirubrobacterales bacterium | reverse complement strand
CCTTCTCTCTGGCCACGGGCGCACCTTCTGGAAAGTACCCCCGCGACGAGACAAAGCGATGCCCGCGCCAGCCCTTGGGCGGCGTCTGAGACTCCTTCTGAAAGTGAAGGGCGAGATACCGCATGAGGCCCCCAGCATCGGAAATCGGCGCGACGTGCTGCCGAGAAGGTTCCGCATCGACCTGGCCGCACCAGACCCTTGCAACCACCTCGTGCGCCTTCTCCACATCCGCGACCGGAATGCCTTTAAGGAGAGCGTTCCAATGAGGCCGCCTGCGGCCTTCTGAGCGAGTGCCATAGCCGGTGGTGAACTCGACCAGGGTCGAGTCCTGACAGTCAGGCCACTGGCGCCGAAGGGCCTTACGGACCTGCTTGCGGGCACCATAGAAACTCGACGGTCGCGGATCGGATGATCGCGTCGTCAGACAGGCCCAAACCTCAGGCGCTCCGTTTTCGAGCGCATCGAGCGAAAGCATCTCCGCATTCTCGATGGCGGCGAGCTTGGCGCAATAGCTACAGAGGTTGACCGAACGGCAACGGCCCCGCCTCGCAACGCCGTCCGAGGAGACCAACCGCATCGTTTCTGGCCAGCGATCACAGCCCCCTTCGGACGCCTCGTCCCCTACCCACTTCTGAGGACCGTCAGCGCTAGGGTCCCAACTTTCCTCATGTAGAACAAGGGAGGCCCCCTGCTCAGGCACGGTCAGGGGGCCTCTGGGCTGTAGTCAACCTGCACCGGCCAGGCCTCCGGCTCGCCTGACTCAGAGGCGTGTTCGCCACCAGGCTGAGGCGTCGACGGCGCGAGGTGCGGCCCGCCAGGAGTCGCGGCGGGCGGGCGCGGCGGGCGCGCAGGCGCGTCCGCCGCATCCGTCCGTCCCGGCTCAAGCTGAGAGCGCTCCTCGGGCGGCGACGGCAGCCAGATGGCTTTCTCGGCCTCCGCCCCGGCCACCAGGCCGTGAGAGGTGGCGTTGGTGTCATAGAGCTTGCGGCGCCAGGTGAGCCGCATGAACTCGCGTTTGACCACGACCCGCTTGGCGGTGCCGTGCCAGGTCCAAACAGCGAAGAACAGGTTGACCGGCGAGATGGGAATGCCAGCGACCCGCGCCTTGCGCAGGTTGCGAATGCCCACGTTGTACTCGACCAGGTTGCGGACCTGCTTGTCGATCATCTCGGGGTGCTGAGCGATCAGCAGCACGTCCCAACCAAGCTTTCGGTGCTGCGAGAAGAAGCGGACGATTTCCTGGCGATCGCTCTCGGACCAGCTGCGAGCGTTCATCCAGTTGTGGGCCTCGTCGAGAATCATCAGGCCCCTCCCCTCCTTCTTGCCTTTCAGACGGATCGAGCAAAGCTCACTCAGATCCTCGGAGAAGTGGTAGCGGTGGCGGCCGCGCTTGAGGAAACGACGGCGAAGGAACGGGCGCACCCAGTAGACCGGACTGCGCCTGGCGCACCTGGCCGGCCAGTCCGGCACGAGCTCCAGGTTGCCAGCGACGTACTTGCCCTCTTCGAGGGCGAGCGTCGCGGCACGGACGCCGTAGAAGCTCTTGCCGTTGCCGGGCGGGCCGGAGACCATGTAGATCACGGGTGGACCCCCCAAATCGTGAGAAGCCGCAGGAGCGCAATAGCGAGAAACGCGGCACCGATCCACTTACGCATCAGAAACCTCCGAACTTGATCGCGATGTACAGGAGTGAGAGGAAGCCGAAGAAGCCCCAGCAGATGAGCGTCATTTGCCTGTAGGGGGTCACAGGGCACGCATCCAATTGAGGGCAAGGCGCAGGCCCATGAAGACGGCGAACATGCCGAACAGCGACCCCGCAAGGATCAGATCAGGGCCGATCGGGATCAAGAAGTTGACCATCCCGAGAGCACCGTTTTCCGGGATTTCCGGGGCGTCAGGGATCACCGGGAGGAGTTCGATAAGGACGCCGATGAAGGCACCGATACCGACGATCGCGGCGTTGACGACGATCACCAGGAGGCCAACGATGGAGGCAGCCATCTGCTCCAGGAAGCAAAGAATGTCTTCGAGGAGACCGATCACGAGGTATCACCCTGGAGCTTCAAGGCGGCCGTCGCGAGGAACCAGATAATGCCTACGAAAGTCGCCAACAGCATCACGATTCGGATCGGTTCTATGTACGGTTCGAGCCAGCCGAAGGCGAGGTGCAGATGCACACCTTCGCCCCCGAAGACGCCACCGGGGACGATCGGGAGTGTCCAACTCGGAGCTTCTTCGCCATCGGGCCATTCGCTGAGCCAGGACGCCGCCCAGGTGAAAAGGCCAAACGGAAACCGATTGCCAAGGCCACGGTTGAGCGGAGAGAAGTCGATGCTGCCGACACTGGCATCGCAGCCCCCGGATTCGACCGGCACCGGTGGCGCGTCGTGCGGGTTGGTCTGGACCTCGACGGCCGTGGTGCTGGCCGGGTCAGCCCGCGTCCCCGGCTCCGGGGTGACCTGCAAAACGGCGTCTGGACCCGCACTGGCGTCCTCGTTGGCATCGCTGACGATTTCGCGCGTCGGGTCTAGAGCGGGGCTCAACCGCGCGATGTAATGGGCGTAGGTCTCGTGAGCTTCGGGCTCCGGGACGACGGCTGGCATCCCTTCGCTGTCGGGGTTGGTTTCGACCACGACTTTCGAGGCGACTTTGACTTCGGCACCGGTCGAAGGCGAAAGCGTCAGCACCGCCCCCGCACCTTTTTCAATGACCGCCGTTTTCCAGTCGAGCGAGTGGCGTTCGGGGACCAGTTCGAGTTCCTCGATCGCGGTTTTGCACGACGACCAGGTGGACGTGCAAGACGGCACTTTCACGTAGTGAGCCAGCGGGTCTTTGATGCCTTCGGCTTCGCCTTTCGGCGTGTTGGCCGCGATGTGTTCGGCAATGCCATCGCGCAGGGCTTCGGAGATCCCGTATTCGGATGGTTTGACAAGACCGTTGCGCAACCGTTCAGACCAGTTGCTCGACGGGCCTGCCGTACAAGTCGTCGGCGCCGCTAGAGGGCAATACGGTTCGCCTTTGAAGTTTTCAACGCCGGGTTCGTCTTTCGCGTGAACGGCGATATGACGGTTGATGTTGCCGTATCGAATCTGGAGGGTGTGGTGGCGGTTGTATTTGACCCCCGATTTTTCACAGGCGAACACGTCCGCTTCCATCTGCAACTGGTAGTCCGTGCCGGCCTTGGCGGTCACACCACAGGGTTCCGAGTCGGGTTTCGCGTAAATGGACGTGCAACTGGTACCGGAGGAAGCCCAGCAGTAGTTATAAGGGAGGACGTTGACCGAGAAGCCTTTGATCACTTCCTTCTTCAAGACCCATTTGCCTTCAGCGAGGGCCGGATCAGCTTCGTTGCTGGAGAAATACCAGCAACCTTCGAGTTCGAGGATGGAGTTGCAAATCTCCGAGCCGATAACCGTGCCGACACCGAACGCGAGAACCGAGGCCATGACCGGCATCGCCCCTCCCCCGTCGAGCCAGTCGGTCCACGCGAGCGCATCGTTGGGTGGAGCCGGCGGCTCGCCAGGCCCACCGCTGAAGATCTTCGGGATCTCAGTTTGATCTCGGAGGAATTTTTCAGCTTCTGCCGACAATTTCGAGCCGTTAATGACGTCGGCTTCGTACACGAAGGCGTGAGCGCGTTCGGTGCCGAGCGAACCTCCCCAGGCGAAAACCAGGAGGACGCTCAGCACCAGCAGCGCAAGCCGACGGCCTAGGTGGCCGCCTTCTTGATGAAGCGGCGATACAGCGCGAACAGAATCGTCGCGGTGAGCATCACGGCCGCAATCGGGAGAACGTCTGAGACCCCCGATTCGAAGGCGGTTTTTACGCCTTCGGTCAGTTTGTCCCATTCGATGGCTCCGAACAGTCCGAACATCAACAACACCCCCTTTCGTTTGTTTCGTTGACCACCTCACGGCCGCAGGTACCTGCGAGCGATGAGGATCATTCCGAGGGCGACAATGACGACGCCCCCAGGCTCGATAACGGCTTCGAAGCCGCCCCAGAAGGATTCAAAATCGGGCTGCATGGCGGTGCCTAGCGGCACCGCAGCCAACAGGCCGATTACGAAGACGTTGAAAGTGGCGTTATCCACCGTAGGCGAGCGATCGCAACGGTGAACGGCCGACTCAAGGTCGGCCGAACTGCTGGCAGGTGCAGGTGATGAGAGAGAGGTGGTCCGAGAGGAAGGCCAAAGACGCGGCTGCTCACGGTCAGAGATTTCATGGCCCCCCTCGCCGGGGAGGCTGCCAGTCGGAAAGAGGCACAGCCCGCTAAATGCGGGCTGCTTCAACAACCACTGGTAAACCGAAACAACCCAGCGCGACCACTCCCACGCGGCGAGCACCAGGAGCGCGAAGAAGGTACCGAGGACCAGCCCGAGCGCTAGGGGATTCACCGGCCACTCACTAGGTGAAACTGAGCCGACCCACCAGGCGTAAGTTCGGGCTGCACGACGACGACACCGCGCCAGCCGCACCGAGTGCAGCGGGGACGGCCGATGCGGGTGCGCATGCGATACCGACAGCGAGTGCAGACAGCTTCGAGAGGGACCCGGCGCACGAGACTCACGGCCGCACCAGACGCCAAACCATGAACAGGCCGACGCAACCAATGGCGATACCGAGGAAGGCCCAATCGTTCTGGTTGATCGTTTCGGTGCCTTCCTGGACCGCCGCGAGCTGGGCCTCCATATCAGGCGGGTTGCTGACTTCGACGGCACCGCCTTCGACTTTGACCGGCTGCGGACCACCTTCGCCACCGACGTTAAGCACCTGAAGGGGCGCTTCGAGCTTGTCAACGACATGCTGCGTAACTTCATTGGATTCTTCGGCGTAGCGGCCGGCCGCATCACGGGTTTCAGCCTGCTCGACGGTGAGCCACCAAAGCCGTTCAATCACCTCATCGAGCCGGTCCACCTCGGCCTTGCAGGCTTCCTGCTGCTCGATACGCAAATGCCCGAGTTCACGGATTTCGGCCGGGACTTCCCCAGCTTCTTCTTCGCCCAACACCGGAACGGCCGCCGACGGGCAAGCCGCCAATTCGGGCAGTTCCGGCTCAGTCAATCGTTCAGCAGGAGGCGCGTAAGGTTCAGCTTCCGCCGAGGCCACTAGGGGTGCAGACAGGGCAAGGAAGTTGAGGCAGGCCCAAGAGCAGACAAAGAAACGAAGCCAGCCAGGCAAAAGCCTGCGGCGAGAAGCCGCTTGCGCGCGGACCATGATGAAAGCCCACGCCGCACTAAGCCGCGGCCTTGGCAGACTGGTCCGGAATAGGCACCTTGGACTGCTGCGACTTCTCAGCGCCCTTCGGCGGCGGCTCGAACGCGAGAACCTTCAGCTTGTGCTGCTTGGTCGTGGCGTCGTAGGTGCGACCCGCGTCCTCGCGGTCCTGGCGCTTGACCGTGCGGTCAACCTCTTCCACCTGAAAAACGGCTAGACAAGGCGTGAACTGAGCCGGTCGTTGATCTGCGGGAATGCCGCGCTCAACCGCAACGGTGACGGCGCGCGGATCGCGCTCGGTGTCCTGATCGAAGTAGGTAAACGTTTCGTTCGAAGGCTGCCCAGCAGCGGCCTTCGGAAAGTCAGTCGTCTGGAACGACAACGCGGTCACAACGGCCTTCGCAATCATCTCTTACCCCCAAGGGGTCAGGAATCACCTAGAGCAGGGAGCAGATGGCAAAGGACCGGCGAAATAGACCGATCAGATGGCTGGACGTGCTGACGACCAGCGCTGCTCCCTGCTCTAGGTGATTCGGTGGCTTCGAACAATGCGAAGGCTATATATCACGGCCAAGGTGACGGAAACCTCCATTATCGTGCGTTCGATCGAAGCGACAGAGCGAAGCCGGCGGTCATAGACTTGCGCGGATGCGCCGCCCCGCTTTGCCCGTCTTCGAGCCGATCACCAAGGGAGTGCTGCTGGCGCTCTTCTCGGTCGCCGCCGCCAGCGTCGGCGCGTCTTTCTTTCTCGGCGCAATTCCGCCGCCCTCACCGAACCTGCTGCAGAGCCTGGCCACGATCGGAGCGATCTTCGAGGCCGCCTACGTGGTCGAGCTCGTCTGGATGTTGCCGCGCATCGGCCGCGGCGAAGAATTCGAAGAATGGCTCGGCTTCCTGGTCGGTGCCGCAATCGCCGCTCTTTTTGCGATCGTGGTGGCGCTGCTCATGGTCGAGCATCGCCTCGCCGGCCACTCCAACTCGCTCGACGACCTCGGTCTCTCCTTCGTCGTCGTCTCACTCGTGATCCTCGCTGGCTGCCTGGTCGCGCAGCCACTGCTGGCCCAGCGCTTCGCCGGCCACGACGCCAGCTGACCGTCCGTCAGGCAGGCAGCACCGCGCTGCCGTATACCAACGGCTTCATGATCATCGGTGCCAGTGGCATGTGGCCCCGCTTGAAGCTCTCCACGGTCAGTGACGAAGCTTGGATCGTCGCCAGGCTGTCGCGGTTGCAGTGGCAGCCGTCGGCGATGAAGCGCCAGGGCTTTTCGAGCCGATCCTGCCGGCGAGCGAAGCCGGGGTCCTCGGAGCGGACGTGCTCGAGGAAGAGAAACTTGCCGCCGGGCTTGAGGACTCGTGCCACCTCGGCCAGGGCGTCAGCCGGCTCAGGCACGGTGCAGAGAACCATCGTGCATGTGACGCAGTCGAAGCTGGAGTCTGGAAAGGGCAGGCTCTCGGCGGGAGCCTGAATCAGCTCGACGCCCGGTCTGGCGGCTTCGTCCAGCTTGCCCCGCAGAACCCTGTGCATGTGGCGATCCGGCTCGGCGAGGACCAGTTCGTCCACCTCGCGCGGAAATAAGGGCAGGTTCGAGCCGGTGCCGGTTCCAACGTCCAGCGTTCGCCCGCGGGCCCCAGCCAGCACCTCACGGCGAGTCTCTCTAAGGCCCATCTCGTCGACCCGGCGCATCGCGGCGCCATACCAAGCGGTGAAAAACCTTCCGCAGGTAGCGTTGTAGACCCTCCCCATTGCCATAAACGCTATAGGTCTTTGGAATTCACGGATGCGTGGCGCAGCCCCTCGCCAGGGGTCTGATGACCGGGATCGCCTTGGGAAGACGGTCGTGCTCGACAAATTCCAACTCGAAGGGTGAAGCTTCGATCGCCGCCACCGTGTCGCGATTGCAATGGCAGCCGTCGGCGAGGAAGCGCCAGGGCCCCTCGAGGCGGTCCTGCCAGCGGGCCAGATCCGGGTGCCGGGAGCGGACGTGCTCGACGAAGAGCAGCTTGCCGCCCGGTCGCAGCACCCTCGCCGCCTCGGCCAGAGCCGCCTGCAGATTGGGCACCGTGCAGAGAACCAGGGTGAAGACGACCGTGTCAGCGCTGTCGTCGGCAAACGGCAGGCGTTCGGCGGGGGCCCGGACCGAAGAGACCCGCTCCCCCGTTCCCCCGAGCTTCGCCTGAAGCTTCTTGAACATGTGCGGATCCGGCTCGACCATCACCAGCTCGCTCACCGACGACGGGAACAAGCCGGCGTTTGCCCCGGTGCCGGCGCCGATGTCAAGAGTCAGCCCACTTGCTTGTGCGAGAGCCTCGCGCCGCATCTGCCGCAGTCCGGCCTCCTCGGTCGCCTTCAGCCCGCGGTCGTAGAGCGCGGCGAAGCCCCTCCCCCAGGTTGCGTCGTAGATTCGCCCCATACAAGGAGGTACGGGGCTACGCGGCCTCGCGTTCAGGGCTCGGCTTGGCTGGGTCGGCGTCGCCCTCGGCGCGGCTGTGCGCGGCCCGCTCCTCATAGCGGCTGCGGGCGCCGTGGTCGACTTCGGTCATCAGCTTGTCGACTTTCATCAGGCGTCCCAGGCCCTCGCGCATGCCACGCGGCAGGTTCGAGACGAGCTTGAAGAAGGCGCCGTTGATGCGCGGCACCCAGACGTCGAAACGCGGCACTTCCAGCGCGTCGACGATCTCGCCGGCGACGTCCTCGGCCTCGACCGGCCTAATCAGTCGCTGGCCTACACCGGCGGTCAGCTCGGTGTTGACCACGGTCGGCATCACGCAGGCGATCTCAACTCCACTGCCGCGCAGCTCGGCACGGACCGCCTCGCTGATTCCAACCACCGCGTGCTTGGTCCCCGAGTAGGTGGCGATGCCGGGAAAGCCGCCCTTGCCGGCCTGCGAGGCGAGGTTGACGATGTGTCCGCGGCCGCGCGGCTCGAAGCGCTCAATCGCGAGCTGCATGCCGACGATCACGCCGTAGACATTGATGTCCAGCTGGCGCTTGAGCGAGTCGTCGGACTCCCCGGCGAACGGCGTCACCGGCATGATCCCGGCGTTGTTGACGACGACGTCGAGCGGGCCGAGCTCGCGTTCGGCGCCATCGAGGAAGGCTGTGAAGGAGCCGCGGTCGGTGACGTCGAGCGGCAGCGCGATCGTGCCACCGCCCAGGGCCGCGGCGGTCTCTTCCGCGAGGGCTAGGTCGAGATCGCCGATGGCGACACGGCAGCCCTTGTGGACCAGCGCCGTCGCGGTCGCCTTGCCGATCCCACGGGCGCCGCCCGTGATCGCCACGACCTTGCCGCTGAGGTCCTGCCGCTGCTTCGCCATGCCGCTCCTCCTTCTCCGGCGGCTCCTAGGCCGCCGGCTTGTAGACGGTGACCACGGCTGCGCCACCGAGGCCGATGTTGTGCTGCAGGGCCAGCTTGGCGCCCTCGACCTGGCGCTTGTCGGCCGTGCCGCGCAGCTGCCAGGTCAGTTCCGAGCATTGCGCCAGTCCGGTCGCGCCGAGCGGATGGCCCTTGGAGATCAGCCCGCCGGAGGGGTTGACGACGACCTGGCCGCCGTATGTCGTCGCCTCTTCCTCGACCAGCTTGTGCGCCTCGCCCTCGGCGGCGAAACCGAGCGCTTCGTAGGTGATCAGCTCGTTGGCACTGAAGCAGTCGTGCAGCTCGCAGACGTCGACTTCCTCGGCGGCGACGCCGGCCTCGGCGTAGGCCTCGTCGGCCGCCTGCTTCGACATGTCGGAGCCGACGATCTTCATGCAGTCGGTGTCCTCGGCAAAGGTCGAGGAGAGGTCGGTGACCATCGACTGGCCGGCGATCTCGATCGCCCGGTCCCAGAGGTCGTGCTGGTCGACGTAGCGCTCGGAGGCGACGATCGCGCAGGCCGAGCCGTCGGAGGTTGGCGAGCACTGCAGCTTGGTCAGCGGGTCGTGGATCATCCGCGCGCCCTTGATGTCCTCCAGCGAGTACTCGTCCTGGAACTGGGCGTAGGGGTTGTTGACCGAGTGCTTGTGGTTCTTCCAGCCGATCCAGGCGTAGTGGTCGGGTTCGGAGCCGTACTTCTGCATGTGGTCGCGGCCGGCGTTGCCGAACATCTGCGGCGCCGGCGGCGACTGCTCGGGATCGCGCAGCTCGAACATCCGCATCGCGTGCTTGTCAAGGGCGTTGGTGCGGTCGGTGTACTTAACGCCGAGCGAGCCGGGCTCCATCTTCTCGAAGCCCAGCGCCAGGGCGCAGTCGACCAGGCCGCCCTTGACCGCCTGGCGGGCGAGGAACAGCGCCGAGGAGCCGGTCGAGCAGTTGTTGTTGACGTTGACGACGGGGATCCCGGTCAGGCCGAGCTGGTAGAGCGCCCGCTGGCCGTAGGTGGAGTCGCCGTAGCAGTAGCCGGCGTAGGCCTGCTCGACGTCCTCATACGGGATGCCGGCATCGGCGAGCGCCTTGTCCCCCGCCTCTTTGGCCCAGTCCGGGTAGTCGCCCTCCTTGGTGCCGGGCTTCTCGAACTTGGTCATCCCGACCCCGATCACGAACGTGCGCTTGCTCAACTCTCCACTCCTCCCACGGTTGGCTGACCAGCCAAATCTACCGGGGCGC
>DASWQV010000079.1:0-11181 GCA_036403515.1 Solirubrobacterales bacterium | reverse complement strand
TGAGTGTTTGGTGAGGGCGACTCTCGCCCCTCCTCGACTCGTTGGCTAGATTTCCGGCCATGAGCGAGGGGCCACCCGAGATTTCACGTGAGGAAGCTCAGGAGCTCGTTGCCGGTGGGGCGCAGCTTGTTGACGTGCGGGCTGAGCACGAGTGGGAGATGGGGCGGATCGAGGGGGCGAGGCATCTTCCGCTTGCCCAGCTTGCCGATCGGACTGACGAGATCGACAAGGACCGGCCGGTCGTTCTCTATTGCCGCGGCGGCAACCGGTCCACGATGGCGGCCGAAGCTTTGGCTGCCGAGGGCTATGACGCCAAGAAGTTGAGCGAGGGCATCGTTGGCTGGGCCGGGGCCGGATTGCCGCTCGAGCCGGAGAGCGGCCAGGTTGCCGAGTCCGGGGAGGCAGCGGCCATCCTCCACGCTCAAAAAAGGCTGCCCCCGAGCTAAATACCCTAATCCCTGTCAGGTTTTGCTATTTTCCCTGGCGTGGAGGTCGTAGTCGATCAGTCGAAAGAGCAGCGCGGCAAGGGGCGCACCGGCACTCTGGAGAACCCGGAGACCTACCGGAACGTCCCCGGCCACATCATTCCCATCATCGAGCGGGAGTTCGATGATTTCGACAACGAAGCGGAGGAGTTCCTCGCCGGTAACCGTCCCGAAGACGAGTTCATCGGCTTCCGCCTCAAGCAGGGGATCTACGGGCAGCGCCAGCCCGATGTGCAGATGGTTCGGGTCAAGCTTCCCTTCGGTGGGGTCACGCCGCAGCAGATGGAGGCCTTCGCCAGCGTGGTCGAGAAGTACGCCCCGCTGAACAAGGGCCACATCACCACTCGGCAGAACATTCAGATCCACCACATCCCGCTGCGCGACATGGAGTCATTGCTGCGCGAGATCTCCGAGGCCGATCTCTCGTCCCGCGAGGGTTGCGGCAACACGGTGCGCAACGTCACCGGCGATCCCTGGGCCGGCGTCGCCCCCGACGAGGTCTTCGATCCGACTCCCTACGCCGGCGCCTACGCCCGCTATTTCGTCCGCCACCCGACGACACAGTTGATGCCGCGCAAGATCAAGACGGCATTCAGCGGCTCCGACGAGGATCGGGCGATTACCGGCATCCACGACATCGCCTTCCTTTCTCGGGAGCGGGACGGGGTCAAGGGCTTTGAGGTTCGCGTCGGTGGCGGCACTTCGATCATGGCTCGGGTCGCGCCAACCCTCTATGACTTCGTCGAGGCTGACAACGGCGACTACCTCAAGGTCTCCGAGGCCGTGCTGCGCATCTTCGATCGCCAGGAGTGGCTGCGCGCCAATCGCGCCCGCGCCCGGATCAAGGTCCTGATCGACAAAATCGGCATCGACGCCTTCCGCGAGCAGGTCGACGAGGAGCTCGAGGGCGACTGGGTGGCGGAGCGCGATTTCGACGTCGAGCGGCTGCGCTTCGAGGACGACGAGGAGGCCAACGCTCCCGGAGTTCCGCCTGCACCGGCCTCTCCCAACGGCGATCACTCCGAGTTCGAGCGTTTCGTCGAAGGCAACGTCCAGGCCCAGGCCCAGGAGGGCTTCTCCGCGGTCGAGGTGAAGATCTACCGCGGCGACCTCACCCCGGAGCAGTTCCGCGGCCTGGCCGCGATCATGCGCGACTTCACCGGTGGCTACGCCCGCAGCACCGTCCAGCAGAACCTGGTCCTGCGCTGGGTCCGCGACGAGGCGCTCTACGACGTCTGGCAGCGGCTCAGCGAGCTCGGCCTCGGCGAGGCCGGCGCCGACGAGATCACCGACGTGGTCAGCTGCCCCGGCACCGACAGCTGCAAGATGGGAATCACCAGCTCGATGGGCCTCAACAAGGCGATCAGGGAGCGGCTGGCGGCGATGAAGATCTCCGACGAGCTGACCCGCAAGATCCACATCAAGATGAGCGGCTGCCCGAACGGCTGCAGCCAGCACCACATCGCCAACATCGGCTTCTACGGCGCCTCGCTGAAGGTCGGCGAGCGGCAGATCCCCGCCTACATCCCGCACATCGGCGGCAACTACGAGGGCGGTGAGGTGATCTTCGGCACGCGGCTGAAGTCGCGCCTGCCCGCCAAGCGAGTCCCCGCCGCGGTTGAGCGCTGGGTGCGCCTCTACGAGGCAGAGCGCTCGGGCGACGCTGAGGAGTTTAACGCTTTTGCGGAGCGAATCGGCGCCGCTCGCTTCGAAGAAGAGGTCAAGGACCTGACGCTGCCGGCTGAGTTCAGCCTCGAGACGATGCAGGAGTTCATCGATTGGAGCCGCTCCAGCCCCTACAAGGTTGAGAGGGGCGAGGGCGAGTGCGCGATATGAACCCAGTTGCCGCCCCGCCGAAAATCGAGGACCCGGCGGCGATCGCCGACGCGCTCGAGGACCGCACGGCCGAGCAGGTGGTCGAGTGGATGTTCGAGACCTTTGGCGAGAGCCACTACATCGCCTGCTCGTTTCAGAAAACGAGCTCGGTGACCGCTCACCTGGCGAGCAAGGTCAATCCCGACGCGCGCTTCTTCTACCTCGATACCGACGTGCTCTTCCCCGAGACCTACGAGACGCGCGATCGCCTCGCCGAGTCGCTGGGGATCGAGTTCGACCGCTTCCACAACCTCACTTTGGAGGAACAGGCCGCCCAGCACGGCGACGAGCTGTGGAACCGCGATCCCGACGCCTGCTGCGGTTTGCGCAAGGTCGAGCCGATGCGGCGGGCGCTTTCTTCCGTAGACTGCTGGCTCGCCGGTGTCCGCCGTGAGGACTCAGCCAGCCGCGCCAAGACCCCGAAGTTCGGCTGGGACAAGCGCTTCGAGCTATGGAAGCTCAACCCGCTCGCGGACTGGACCGAGCGCGACGTCTGGAACTACATCCATGAGCACGACCTCCCGTACAACCCACTCCACGATCGCGGCTATCCGTCGATCGGCTGCACCCATTGCACTAAGCCGGTCGGAGCGGGCGGTTCGCCTCGCGATGGCCGCTGGGCGGGACTCGAAAAGTCCGAGTGCGGGATCAACTAGCGGCGCCCAGCGCCTGAGATAACCCTTCGTAACCTTCCCCAACCGATTGGTGAGATCCAACGCATGAGCGAGACGATGACTGAGCTTTCCCTGACCCTTGACGAGCGCCATACCGCTGACTTCGAGATGATCGGCAACGGTGGCTTCGCGCCGCTGACCGGCTTCCAGGGGTCGGCCGACTGGGAGCGGGTCTGTTCGGAGATGCGCACGACCGGCGGCGATTACTGGCCGATTCCGATCACCCTGGCGAGCGACCTCGAGTGCGAGGTCGGCGACGTTGTCGCGCTCTCCAGCGACGAAGGCAAGCCGCTGGGCCGGCTCAAGGTCGAGGAGATCTGGGAGCGCGACGTCAAGCGCGAGGCCGAGCAGGTCTACGGCACCACCGACGAGGATCACCCGGGTGTAGCCGCAATCTACGCCGAGGGCAACCGGATGCTCGCCGGCTCGATCGAGGTCGACGCGCTGCCGGACCACGAGGAGGCGTTCATGCGCCGCTACAAGACTCCGGCGGAGCACAGGGCCGACTTCGAGGCGCGCGGCTGGAAGAAGATCGTCGCCTTCCAGACCCGCAACCCGATCCACCGCGCCCACGAGTACCTGACCAAGGCGGCGCTGGAGACCTGCGACGGCCTCTTCATCCACCCCCTGATCGGCAAGACCAAGGCCGGTGACATCCCCGCCGACGTGCGGATGCGCTGCTACGAGGTGCTGATGGAGAATTACTACCCGAACGACCGGGTGGTGCTGGGCGTGAAGCCGGCGAAGATGCACTACGCTGGCCCCCGCGAGGCGGTTCTGCACGCGATAGTCCGCCGCAACTATGGGGCCACGCACTTCATCGTCGGTCGCGACCACGCCGGGGCCGGTGACTACTACGGCACCTACGACGCGCAGAAGATCTTCGACACGATCGACATCGACGAGCTCGGCAT
The DNA here is from genome assembly GCA_036403515.1 of Solirubrobacterales bacterium. Taxonomy (GTDB): domain Bacteria; phylum Actinomycetota; class Thermoleophilia; order Solirubrobacterales; family 70-9; genus VRUE01. Next base: position 7,233 of record DASWQV010000079.1, on the reverse strand, counting down.
CGAGCCGCTGATGTTCGAGCACACCTTCTGGTGCAACGAGTGCGAGGGGCTTGCTTCGAACAAGACCTGTCCGCATGACCAAGACGCGCGCCTCTTCCTCTCTGGAACCAAGGTCCGCGAAATGCTCGGCAACGGCGAAAGGCCGCCGCACGAGTTTTCACGCGACGAGGTCGCCGACATCCTTATCGACGCTTACAAGGAGGACTGAACGAGCATGGCTGGCGAGAAGGGCTTCACCCTCTGGTTCACCGGACTTTCCGGTGCCGGCAAGACGACCATCTCCGGATTGCTGGAGACCCAACTGCGCGAGCGCGGCTCGAAGCTGGAGATCCTCGATGGCGACATCGTCCGCGAAAACCTCTCAAAGGGGCTCGGCTTCTCGAAGGAGGACCGCGACATCAACATCCGTCGCATCGCCTTCGTCGCTGACCTGCTCAGCCGCAACGGCGTGCCGGTGATCACGGCGGCGATCTCCCCTTACGCCGAGATCCGCGACGAGGCGCACGCGCTGATGGGCGATCGCTTCATCGAGGTCTACGTCAAGGCATCGGTCGACACCTGCGCCGAGCGCGACGTCAAGGGCCTCTACGCGAAGGCCTTCTCCGGCGAGATCAAGGAATTCACCGGCGTCTCCGATCCATACGAGATTCCCGAGAACCCGGACTGGGTCTGCGACACCGAAAACGAGACGCCAGAGGAGTCGGCGCAGAAGCTGCTCGACTACCTCGAGTCGCGGGATTTGATCCCGGCGGCTGCGGTTACCGCTTAGGATCAGCCGGTGGGGAGGGCCGGTGACCCCTCCCAAAACGCGCGGCAGGAGCCGCGCTTGAGTGTTTTGGGAGGGGTCACCGGCCCTCCCTTTCCATGTTTGTTCCGGCGGTAACCGCGGGCGCCGGTCTACCCGCGCAGCTTTTGGAAGGCTCGCCGCCGGTCTACCCGCGCAGCTTGTGGGTTCCGGTGCGCTTTATCCCCCGCCATGCGGGGGAAAGGCGCACCAGAAGGCTCTATGGCCTTGGTGGGACCTGGGGCTCGGCTAGGCCGTAGGTGTCGTAGGCGCCGAACTTGGCGAAGGTCTTGTGAGTTGGGCCGTGGTAGTCGGATGAAGCTGTGGGGACGAGGTTCAGCTCGTTGCAGAGTTTCAGCAGATGTTCGGTCTGCTCCTTGGTGTGGGATGGATAGAAGGTCTCTACACCGTCGGCTCCAAGGGAGCGGATCAGGTCCTCCACCTCTGTTGGGTCTTTGATGTCCCAGTAGGGGTGGGCAATCACGGCCGCGCCGCCTGCCTCGCGGATCAGGGTTATCGCCTGCTCTGCCGTCGGCCACTCCCTCGGGACGAAGGCCTTGGCGCCCGGTACCAGGTACTCCTCGAAGAAGGGACCGAGGTCGCCGGTGGCGCCGGCGGCGCGGGCGATGTGGGGCCGGCCGATCGAGAGCGCATCTCCTGCCTCCTTGATCGCGTCCTGCAACTTCACTTCGAAGCCCCAGCCCTGCAGCCGCTTGATGATCGCCTCGGCCCGGTCGATCCGCTCTTTCTGCGCCCGCTCGCAGGCCGCCGCGATTTTCTCCAGGTCGACCCAGTAGCCGCAGATATGGAGGTCTTCGGCGTACTCGTGGACGCAGGACATCTCGATCGCCGGCACCAGCTCGACACCGAGCCCCTGCGCTGCCTCGTCCGCCTCGGTTACACCCGCAATCGCATCGTGATCCGTAAGCGCCAGCGTCGTAACTCCGGCTTCCCAAGCCTGCGCGACGACTTCGCCGGGCGCAAGCTGCCCGTCGGAGACCGTCGAATGCGATTGAAGCTCGATCAGCACGGAAGCGGGGAAGCTATTGCACCGACGCGGGCGCCGCAGCCAAGCTCCCAGGTGGCCATGGCGGCGGCGCAGTTCAACAGCTTTTACGCCGGATTGGCCATGACCGCGGTGCAATCCACCTCCGCGACGGGGGGTGGGACGGGCAGCCATGTCCTTCCGTCGAGCTGCCTGTGGACGCCTCTGGGCTGGCGGATACTCAAAATCGCGCGCTAATTAGCGCGCGATTTGTCAGACCAGAGGCGTCCACAGGCAGCTCCGCCCCATGGACCACGGGCACCCCGGCGCCCCGCCCCTTCTCTGAATAGACTGCGCCGCCGTGTTCCAGAAGGTTCTCATTGCCAACCGCGGCGAGATCGCGATCCGGGTCGCGCGGACCCTGAAGGAGATGGGCATCAGCTCGGTCGCCGTCTATTCGGAGATTGACCGCGACGCGCCGCATGTGCGCGAGGCCGACGAGGCCTTCCTGATCGGCCCCGCGGTCCCCGCCGAGAGCTATCTGAACATCGAGAAGATCATCGCGACCGCCAAGGAGGCGGGGGCCGAGGCGATCCATCCCGGCTACGGCTTCCTCGCCGAGAACGCTGACTTCGCCCGCGCCTGCGCCGAGGCGGAGATCGTCTTCATCGGGCCGCCGCCCGAGGCGATCGACGCGATGGGCTCGAAGACGCGTGCGCGCGAGATCATGGCCGAAGCCGGGGTGCCGATCGTGCCCGGCGCCACCGAAACCGCGCCGGACATCGAGGCTGCCCGCAAGCAGGCCGACGAAGCCGGTTACCCGGTCGCCTGCAAGGCCGCGGGCGGTGGCGGCGGCAAGGGGTTTCGAGTGGCGATGACGCCTGACGACCTCGAGGAGGCCTTCGAGGGCTCGGCGCGCGAAGGTGAGAAGTTCTTCTCCGACGCTCGTGTCTACATCGAGCGTTATCTGGAGGATCCGCGCCACGTCGAGGTCCAGGTTCTAGCTGACGGCCAGGGCAACGTGATCCACCTCGGCGAGCGTGATTGCTCGGTGCAGCGCCGCCACCAGAAGGTGATCGAGGAGGCGCCCGGGCCGCGCGTCGATGCCGAGATGCGTGAGCGGATCGGCAAGATCGCCACCGACGCAGCCGCCGCGGTCGGCTACCGGGGCGCCGGCACGGTCGAGGGCATGCAGGTCGGCGAGGAGTACTTCTTCCTCGAGATGAACACCCGCGTCCAAGTCGAGCACTGCGTGACCGAGATGGTCAGCGGCATCGACATCGTTCGCGAGCAGGTTTTGGTCGCAGCCGGCGAGCCGCTTTCGATCGCTCAGCCCGACGTGCGGCTCAGTGGCCACGCGATCGAGTGCCGGATCAACGCCGAGGCCGCGCACAAGAACTTCGCTCCCGCTCCCGGCGGGATCACGAGCTACCGCGAGCCAGCTGGCCCTGGCGTCCGGGTCGATTCGGGAGTCGAAGCGGGCTCCGAAGTGACGCCGATGTACGACCCGATGGTCGCCAAGCTGATCGTTTGGGACGTCGACCGTGAGCACGCCACCCGACGCATGCTGCGAGCGCTGGACGAGTATGAGATCGGCGGGCTGACCACGCTGATCCCCTTCCACAAGGCACTGCTCGCCACCGAGCAATGGATTGGCGGGGAGACCTGTCGCGACCTGATGGAAGACCGCGAGTGGTTGAAGACGACGGCGCCGGCGGATGCAGCGGTTCCAGCTGAGGTCGAGGAGGGCGCCGAGGTCGTCGCCCGCGACTACAAGGTCGAGGTCTCCGGCAAGCTCTTCGACGTCAAGGTCATCGGTGAGGCGATCGGCGCCGGCGCTGCGCCCGCTGCGGGTGGCAAGCGGCCACCCAAACGCGAGCGCAAGGCGGGCGCCGGCGGCGGCGCATCGAGCGCCTCGCTGCCCTCACCGCTGCAGGGGACGGTGCTGAAAGTCGCGGTCGAGGAGGGCGCCGAGGTCGCCGAGGGCGACCTGATCTGCGTGATCGAGGCAATGAAGATGGAGAACGAGATAGTCGCCCACCGCGCCGGCAAGGTCACCTCCCTGAGCGTCGCCGAGGGCGCCGCAGTCTCCAGCGGCGACACCCTAGCTGTCATCGAGTAAGCAAGCTGCTCTAGAGAGTAGGGGTCCTGGGGGCGCTCCCCGCGGCTTGTACTTTTTCGGCGATCCAATCTCGGAAGGCCTTCAACGACCCACCGAAAAAGTTGAGCGGGGAGTGACCCCCGGCCCCCTACCTCCGATGCTGTTTTTCCTTCTTTTTTTCGCGCCGTTCGCGTAGCTTCTTGAGCACCTCGTGCTGCCGTTCGCGGCGGGTCAGCGGGATTTCCGAGGCTTCTTCGCGGCAGCTGCGGCCGACGCAATCCTCCAGTTCACGCAGTTCGCGGTGCAGGTAGTTGCGGATCGGGAAGTAGTTGGGGACCCGGACGATGTTGTTGAGCTCGTAGGGGTCTTTTTCGATGTCGTACAGCTCCTTCTCCCCGTCCGGCCAGGCGATGTACTTGTAGGGGCCGAGGCGGATTCCCTCGTAGTCCTTCGGCGGCGCCAGGATCGAGGCGCTGGCGCCCGGCTCCTTGGCGCCGGATGCGGCCGCGCCCAAGCGATGCAGGGCTGGCACATTGCTCGGCCGGGACGTCGCCGTGGTGCCGCTCTGGTCTCCAGGTTTGGCAATCGCTCCGTTGTCGGTCACGTCATTGCTCTCGACGAAGGACTCGAAGAGGATCGGGCGCAGCGTGGTCAGGTCTGGATCGTGGAGGAACGGCGTCAGCGAGCGGCCGTCGACGCTCTTGTCGGGTTCGACGCCGGCCAGTTCGAGGACCGTCGGGGCGACGTCTATGTTGGCCGCCAGCTCGTCGGATTCAGTGCCGGCGCGGATGTGCGGCCCGCGGATCAGGAACGGCAGGTGGGTGGAGGGCTCGTAGGCCAGGAACTTGCCGCCGATCAGCCGGTGCTCGCCATAGAAGAAGCCGTTGTCGGAGGTGAAGATGACGTAGGTATTGCGCAGGCGATGCTGGGACCCCAGCGTGTCGAGCAGCAATTTGACCCCGTCGTCGATCGAGCGCAGCGACTCCAGCGCCTTGTCGTAATAGACGCGGTAGGTATGGATGTCGGCGAGCGACAGGTAGGGCGCGTCGCGGATGAAGCTGGGCTTGTCGCTGACGTTGCCCTCGGCGAAGCCCTGGTCACGCTTGTGGGGCAGCGGCGCGCCCTTGAACCAGTCGTAGTGGCGTGGGGCCGGCTCGGGACCGGCCGGGTGGCGGAAGTCGCCGTGGGGGGCCGTGTAGTCCACCTGCAAGTAGAAGGGCTGTTCGGGCGGCGTCCCCTGCAGCTCGCCGATCGCGTAGTTGGTCAGCTGGTCGGTCTCGTAGTAGCAGGGCAGGCCGTTGAGCGGGGCGTAGGGGCAACCGATGTCGTCGCGAACGCCGTACTCGCGCGGTTCCCAGGTGCCGGAGTCGCCGTAAGGCCCCTCGATCACGCCGTTGTTGTTGAGCGTGTAGCCGTAGTAGTAGTGGTTGGTGTCCGCTTTGAGGACCGTGTGCCAGGCGCTCCAACCCGGCGGCACGGTGGCGCCGTTGTCGTACGGTTCGTCGCCGTAGCCGTTGAGGAACTTGCCGACGTGGATCGTGCGGTAGCCAGCGCCAGAAAGCCAGGTGGCGAGGTTGTGGGTGTATGCGCCGCGGAAGGAGAAGCCGAAATAGCCGCCGTTGGGCTGGACGTTGCCTTTGACCCCATTGTTGTGGGCGTAGCGGCCGGTCAGCAGGCTGACGCGGGAGGGGCAGCAGAGCGGGTAGGAGACGTAGTAGCGATTGAAGGTCTCGCCTCGCTTGGCGATCATGTTGAGCGTGTTGGGCATCGCCTGGAGCTTCGGCTGGCCGAAGCTGGCGTAGAGCTGATCGAGCGTCTGGTCATCTGTCTGGATGACCAGGAAGCTGGGCCGTTCGATCGTCGCTGCCGCGGCGCCTCCCGAGCGCTCGCCGGCCGCGAGCAGGCAGAGGGCCGCGAGGAGGCCCACGCCCAAGCACAGACTCATGGCGCGAAGCGCCTTGCTTTGTTCGAGTCGATACATGGTTGAGTGACGGCGCAGCGGCCGACTAACGTCGAAACAACCACCTGCGCCGAAGTTGCGAAACGCTAGAGAACGCTCAGGACGCGCCGAGCTTTTTGGCGGCGTCGCGGAACGTTTTAACGGTGGCGCCAGGCGCCTTGCGGCCTTCGAGTTTCTCCCCGTGGCGGTTGACCCAGATCACCGGCACGTTCATTTTCAGCAGTGGCGCCACATCGTTGGTGTAGTTGCAGCCGATGTGCAGCCAGCCTTTCTTGCCGCCGATTCGCCGTGCCGCCTCTTTGAAGTGGACCGGATCGGGCTTGTAGCTGCGCACCTGCTGGGCGGTGACGACGAGGTCGAGTTCGGTGCGCAGGTGGCGCCGTGAGATGCCGAGCAGTTTGTCGTCGATGTTGGAGACGATGCCGATCTCGTAGCGTTTGCCGAGCCGGTCCATCGCCGCGTTGGACTCGCGGAAGGGCAGCCAGTAGGCGACGCTGTTGGGCAGGAACTGGGCCCGCGAGGGCTCGATCTCCCAGCCCAGCTCACCGGCGACCTTGACGATCGTGCGGCGCAGCACCTCGGCGTAGAGCTCATAGGAGCCGGCCATGATTTCGGCCTGGACCTCCATGAAGCGGGCGAGGAAGGGCTCCTCTTCGAAGCTGAAGCCGTCTTTCTCCGCCTCTTTCTTACAGGCGTCGATGATGCCTTTCTCCCAGTCGATCAGGGTGCCGTAACAGTCGGTGGTGACCCATTTGATCGATTTGAGGCTTGGCAGAGGCATAGCGGCGGCGCATTATGCCAATCGCCCGGAAGGGCGGCTTAGCGGCACTGGAAGTCGCTCCGATTCAAAGGTCGGATAGGCTGCCGCCCGCGCCGCAGGGGCGCACCCCACCATGGACCTCCTCGAGTATCAGGGCAAGCAGCTTTTCGCCAAGCACGGCGTCGCCGTGCCGAGCGGCGAGGTCGCCGCCACGGTCGACGACGCGGTCGCCGCGGCGGAGCGGATCGGCTACCCCTGCGCGATCAAGGCACAGGTCTTGATCGGCGGGCGCGGCAAGGCGGGCGGGATCAAGATCGCCAAGGACGCCGAGGAGACGCGCGCCTACGCCGACGCGATCCTCGGCATGGACATCGTCGGGCCGCATGGCGAGGGCCCCTTCCGGGTCGGCCAGGTCTGGATCGAGGGCGGCTCCGACATCGCCTCCGAGTACTACGCCTCGGTGATCCTCGACCGCGGCGAGAAGAAGTTGCTGGCGATGGTCTCCGCCAAGGGCGGCATGGACATCGAGGCGGTCGCCGCCGCCAACCCCGACGACCTCACCAAGGTCCACATCGATCCGACCAAGCCCTTCGACGCCGCCGCGGCGCGGACGATCGTCGCGTCCGCCGGGCTCGCCGATGAC
>DASWQV010000078.1:0-2066 GCA_036403515.1 Solirubrobacterales bacterium | reverse complement strand
TCGCAGCGAACGTCGGTGTCAAGCAGCGGTCCTCAATCTATCTGTTGCAGAACGTCCACCGCCCTTTGGTCGCTATCTATCTGTTCTTCTATGTCGCGACCCAGTTGGTGGCGCTCTGTGAAACTGCCCGTTTGTGCTTCCAATACGCGAGCTCTGCTCGCTATAGCTGGCTACGCCGTGGTCTGCGGACAACTGCGTTTGGCGCCCTGATCTACTCCATCATGCCATTGAATCGCGCCTTCTCGATCGTCGCTGTCCAGCTCGGCCTAAATCCTTTGAAATGGGAGGTACTGGTCCCGATCGCTGAAGGCATTGGTATACCGCTCCTCATTGCGGGTCTTACGATCCCCGCCTGGGGCCCTCATCTGTCTGCCCTCTCTCGTTGGTGCGATAATTATCGCACTTACCGCCGACTCTATCCTCTATGGCGCGACCTTTATCAGGTTGTGCCTCGAATCGCAATTGATCCACCGTCTCGGTCTCTTATGCACCTGCGCTACCGCCTCCACCGGCGCGTCATCGAGATCTATGACGGGTTATTGGCTCTGCGCTCGTATAAAGATCCCGAGGTCCGAAGGCGCGCACTACAGTGCGGCCGGGAAGCCGGGTTTACCGGTGATGAGCTACGCGCCGCCGTTGCGGCGGCTCAACTTAAGGCAGCGTTGACTGCCAAAGCCATGGGGCGGATGGTTCCTTCGGACTCAAGTGGTGGCGCCGACGATGGCGAGATTCTCGAGTTCCGTGGTCGCAGCGATCTGACCGGTGAGGCCGCGTGGTTGGCACGGATTGCTCGCGCCTACGTGGGCTCGCCGACCACTAGCTAGGCTGCGCGTGGCGATGGTCTTTGTGGCGGCCGGCGGTGGGGGCGACGCCTTAGCGGCCGCCATGCTGCACTGTGCGATGACCGGGCGAAGCGACGACGCGGTCATCGCCACCTATGCATGGGATCGCCTGTTGATCGACCCGTTGCCTGGGCCACGGAGACCGAGTTCGTTCACCGGTCTGGAACCGGTTGGGCATCACAATTTCGCGGTATCGGGGACTACCTCGGCGATCCCGCCCGCTGGCTCGACGCTGCCCCGGCTCGCCGGGGAGCTCAGCGGCATCCGTCTGGTCGTCCTCGACCCGGGGGGAGGAGCCGTAGGGATGCGCGAGCAGCTCCGGGAACTGGTCGAGATCTACCGACCGGAAGCGCTCCAGGTCGTGGACGTCGGCGGTGATGTCCTCGCCGAGGGGAACGAGGCCGAGCTGCGCAGCCCCCTGGCCGACGGACTTGTGGCGGCGGCGGCCACGAACCTCCCCGTGGACGTGGACGTCCTCGTCGCCGGGCCGGGCCTGGACGGAGAGCTGCCTGAGGCCTATGTGCGTGAGCGTGTCCGACAGCTCGGCGGTGAGCTGATGGCGCATCTTCAAGGGGAAGCCATCGAGGGGTTCCTGCCCATCCTGGAATGGCACCCCTCCGAGGCCACGGCTCTGCTGGTGGCCGCAGCCAGCGGCCTCCGTGGCACGGTGGAGATTCGGGGCGCTGGGCTTCCGGTGAGACTGACCGAACACAGCGCGGACGTGTATCGGGCGCCGCACCAGGCGGTGCAGGCGGCGAGCCCGATCGTCACTGCCCTGGTGGGGACGCAAAGCCTGGAAGAGGCCGAATTCCGCGTTCGGGAAGCGTGCGGGTTCTCGGAACTCGATTACGAGCGGGCGAAAGCGGGCAAGGCAGCCAAGGATGACCCGTCGCGAGAGTGCGGGGGCTTAGACGAACGAGCCCTCCGCTTCGAACGGGAGGCGCAGGAGCGAGGCGTGGACTTCGTGACGTTCCGTCGTCTGGCGGAGGCGCTCGGCGTGCGTGGAGCGGATTGGGGGCGACTTCGCGCCGAGCTGGTCCGGCGGCGACCGGCCCACTATGCCCCGCCCCTGTGGGCGGTGTCGGCGGACCCAGCTCGATAGGCGACCGGAGTGTTCATGGCCGTCACCCGCCGTGCTGGAGCCGTCCCCGAGGGCGGTCAGACGAGCGTGACGTCGAGGCGTGGGCGGCTCTCGATCGCGGCATCCATTCGCTTGACACGTTC
>DASWQV010000077.1:0-8875 GCA_036403515.1 Solirubrobacterales bacterium | reverse complement strand
CTCGATCCGCTCGAGGTAGTTCTCGAGCTGCGCCACGGCGCGCTTCATGACGGTCGCCGACTGCAGCACGAACGGCAGGATCAGCTCGCCGGCGCCGAACTTGTCGCCGACCTCCTTCATGGCGGGCAGCAGCACCTGGTTGAGCGTCGGGACGGCGCCGATCTTCTCGACCGAGCGGTCGATCCAGTCCTCGACCCCGTCCTTCTTGCGGCGCAGGATGTGCCAGTGCAGGGCCTCCTCGGGCTCCATCCCCTCGGTCGGGTCGGCGGCCTCTTCGGCGGCCTCCTCGCCCTTTGACTCGAAGTGGCCGATGAAGCGCTCCAGCGCGTCCTCGCGCCGGTTGAAGACGAGGTCGTCGGTCAGCTCGCGCTCCTCCGCGGAGATCTCCGAGTAGGGCGTGATGTGATTGGGATTGACCATCGCCAGGTCGAGGCCGGCCTCGACGCAGTGGTGCAGGAAGACCGAGTTGAGCACGGCGCGCGGCCTTGGCGAGACGCCGAAGGAGACGTTTGAGACGCCGAGCGAGGTCTTCACCCCGGGGATCTCGGCCTTGATCCGGCGGATCCCCTCGATCGTCTCCACCGCCGAGGGCTTCCACTCGTCGTCTCCGGTGGTCAGCGTGAAGGTGAGCGCATCGAAGATCAGCGCCTCGGGGTCGAGACCGTGCTCGTCGCAGGCGATCTCGCGAATTCTCTGGGCGATCTCGAGCTTGCGCTCAGCTGTCTTCGCCATCCCGACCTCGTCGATCGTCAGCGCAATCAGCGCCGCGCCGTGGGCCTTGGCCAGCGGCACGACGACGTCGGCCTTCTCGCGGCCGGCCTCGAGGTTGATCGAGTTGACAATCGCCCGGCCGGGGATCTGCTCGAGCGCTGCCTTCAGCACCTCCGGTTCGGTCGAGTCGACCTGGATCGGCGTTGGCTGGGTCAGCGAGACCCGCTTCGCTACCGCCGCCATCTGCTCGTCCTCGTCCTGGCGCTCGGTCAGCGCCACGCAGAGGTCGAGCACGTGGGCGCCGCCTTCGACCTGGTCTTCGGCGACCTGAACCAGGCCGTCGTAGTCGTCGGCGAGTAGCAGCTCCTTCGCCTTGCGCGAGCCCTGCGAGTTGACCCGCTCGCCGACCAGGGTCGGCCGCGGTTCCTGGACCAGCGGGGTGGAGGTCATCATTGAGGAGACCTCGATCGGGCCCGGCCCCGGGCGCTCGCCGGGCACACGACCGTCGACCCGCTTGTGGATCGCGCGGATGTGCTCGGGGGTGGTGCCGCAGCAGCCGCCGACGATGCCGACGCCGTAGCGCTCGACGAACTCGCCCAAGCTCGCCGCAAGCGGCTCCGGCTCTTCGGGGAAGATCGTCTCGCCGTCGGGCCCCTGCAGCGGCAGTCCGGCGTTGGGGATGCAGTGCACCGGCAGCGGGCAGTTCTCACCGAGGAATCGGATCGCGTCCCGCATGTCCTCCGGGCCGGTCGAGCAGTTGAGCCCAATCACGTCGACGTCGAGCGCGACCAGCGTCGTCAGCACCGCCTGGATGTCGGTGCCGAGCAGCATCTTGCCGCCATTGGGGAGCAGCGAGACACTGGTCTGGATCGGCAGCGCGCGGCCGGTCGCCGCAAACGCCTCGCGGGCGCCAAAGATCGCCGCCTTCACCTCGAGGATGTCCTGCGCGGTCTCGATGATGATCAGGTCGGCGCCGCCTTCGACCAGGCCGCGAGCCTGCTCGGCGAAGACCTCAACCAGCTTGCCGAAGGAGATGTTGCCCAGGGTCGGGTCGGTCGAGGCCGGCAGGAAGCCAGTTGGGCCGATCGATCCGGCTACAAAGCGATCCGGCCCCGCTGCCTTACGAGCGATTTCAGCGGCCTTGACGTTGATCTCAAGCGTGTGCTCCCCGAGCCCCCACTCCTCAAGCTTCAGCCGCGAGCCCTGGAAGCTGTCCGTCTCAACCACCTCGGCGCCGGCTTCCAACATGGAGGCATGGACGCCCTCGATCACGTCGGGGCGATTGAGCACCAGCGCCTCGTGGCACTTGCCAGCCAGCCCGCCGTAATCCTCCTGGGTCAGCTCAAATTGCTCCAGCGTCGCGCCCATGCCGCCGTCGAAGACGACAACGCGCTCCTGGGTTGCTCTTATGTAGTCCCGCTCAGGCATGAACCAGAGAGAGTAAGGGGTCCGGGGCACCCTCCTCCAGAGGCTCAGGGACCACGCCACGCAACTCCCAGGACGATCTGCTGCGCAACGGCCTCTGGAGGAGGGTGCCCCGGACCCCTCCCCGCTGAGGTTCAGGTCAGCCGCGCAGGCCGAACCGCCGCTTCAGGTCACGGGCGTTGAACGCGGTAGCGACTCGGTTCACCAGCCTGCGACGCCCCTTTGTGTAGGGATACCAGGCAGGTTCGTTCTTGCCGCCGAAGCGTGTGACCACGATCGACTCCGGACGGCAGTACTTCTTGATTCCGTAGTCGCCGTGGCGGAAGCCGATTCCGGACTGCTTCCAGCCCCCCATAGGGACGCCCATCGCAAGCATGTTGGTGATCACGTCGTTGACGTTGACTGAGCCGGCCTCGATGCGGCGGGCGAGCTTCTCGGCTCGGTCCTTGTCACCGAAGATCGAGGCGGCGAGCCCGTAGCGGCTGTCGTTCGCGAGGCGCACGGCCTCCTCGGAGTCGCGCACCTTCATGACGCCCACCACCGGGCCAAAGGTCTCGTCGCGCATGATTTTCATCGAATGATCGACATCAACCAGCACGGTCGGTTCGAAGTAGTCGCCCTCGCCCTCAGCTTTTTTACCTCCGGTGAGAGCCCGAGCTCCGTTGGCCAGGGCGTCGTTTACCTGCTCCTCCACGATCGTCGACTGGTTAGGCGAGGTCATCGCGCCAACGTCCTTTTCGGGCTTGCGACCGTCGGTGCCCTGGCGCAAGCCGCCGACCCTCTTGATCAGCTTGGAAACGAACTCGTCGTAGACGGGCTCCTCGACGTAGATTCGCTCCACTGAGAGGCAGACTTGCCCGGCGTTGTACATCCCGCCCCAGGCGGCGGCGTTGGCGGCGCGGTCGATGTCGGCGTCGGCGAGGACGATCATCGGGTCCTTACCGCCGAGCTCCAGGCTGACGGGAGTCAGAGTCTCAGCTGCCCGGGCCATCACCTTGCGGCCAGTGCGGTCGGAGCCGGTGAACTGAACGCAGTCGACATGGTCGACCAAGGTGCTGCCGGCCTCGCCGGTGCCGAGCGCGCAATCGAACACGTCCGGAGCGCCGATCTCCTTCTTCCAGGCGCCGATTATCTGGATCAGGCTCAGAGGAGTGAACTCGGAGGGCTTGACGACAACCGCCGCGCCTGCCTGTAGGGCGGGGATCGAGTCCCCCAAGCCCATCGCCAGGGGGAAGTTCCACGGGCTGATCACACCGACCACGGGGTGGGGCCGGTACCGGATCGTCAACTTCTTAGAGGCGATCAGCGGCGAGTGGGGGCGTACGGCTTCGTCGCCGATGAATTTGGCCGCGTTAGTCCCATAGAAGTTGATCAGGTCGGTGACGTAGAACAGTTCGGCCGCGATGTCGCCCCGAACCTTGCCGGTTTCCGCCTGCACCGTGTCGGAGATCTCCTCGATGTTGTCGAGGAGCCAGTCGCGCAGCTTGCCGAGCCAGTGGTAGCGGCCCTGGATTCCGATCGCCTCCCACTCGGCCTGGTTGGCGCGGACGCGGGCGACGGTGGCGGCGATCGTCTCAGGGGTATCGACCTGGATCGAGTCGACCAGGCTTCCGTTTGCGGGGTTGAGGACTTCGATTCGCTCGACCGTGGCCGCGCCGTTGGCGCCACTCGAGCCGTTTGCCTCGGTACTCGTCTCCACGGTGCCGCTCTCCACTGGAACTCCTTCCCTCGACCCTTTGGCTGGTCAGCCAAGACTAGCCTCTCTGAACCGCAAAGCTGCCCCAAGTCAGGTTTCCGTGATTGAGCCAAGGGTCTTTGCCACCTGCGGGTCGAACTGAGTGCCGGCACAGGCTCCGAGCTCGGCCAACGCCTCAGCGAGAGGCATCGCCTTGCGGTAGGAGCGGGTCGTCGTCATCGCGCTGAAGGCGTCGCAGCAGGTGACTATGCGGGCCTCGATCGGGATCTCCTCACCCGCCAGCCCATCCGGGTAGCCGCTCCCGTCGTAGTGCTCGTGTGAGGAGCGGACGATGCGACCTACCTCCGCGAGGGCGCCGCCGACCCGGTTGAGCATGCTCTCGCCCTCGATCGTATGCCGGTGCATGATCGCCCACTCCTCGTCGTCGAGGGGGCCAGGTTTGTTGACGATCTCCTTTGGCACCGCGATCTTGCCAACGTCGTGCAGCAGGGCCGCGAACTCGACGTTGCGCCGCTGGCGAGAATCGAGCCCGAGGCGGTCGGCCACGGCCAGCGAGAGCTCCACCACTCCGCGGCTGTGGCTGCCGGTGTAGGCGTCATCCGCCTCGACCACGTCGCCGAGCAACATCGCCGTGCCCTGGTAGGCGTGACTCAACTCAAGCGCCTGGTCTATCCGTCGCTGCCGCTCCCTCGAGAGGATGGCCAGCACCGCGGCGAGGGGAAGCACGAGCAGGCAGACGGCCGGGCCGAGCTCGATTGCGGCAAAGGTCGCCAGCAGGCCGATCGGGGCCAGGGCCGCGTCGAGGGCGTAGACCGGCGCGATCTGGCGCAGCTCGACCCGCGGCGCGCGCCCCTCGATCAGCCAGAGGCGCAGCCCGGTCGCGACAAGGTCGAAGGCGAATTGGGCGAGAAGGGCCAGCATGTACACCGGCCACTTCTCCCACGAGAAGGTTTGGGCGCCAGCGACGATGAGGACGAGCGCTGGGCCGACGGCGTGCCAGCTGTCGCCAAACACCTGCAGGGCGCGACGGACGCTGGTTGCTCCGCTGGCATAGTCGATCAGCCGGCCGAGCGCCCAGCTGAGGCTGACGACCAGGGGCACCACCGGAGTCGGAAGCAGGAAGAGCATCGGCACCAGGACCAGCTCGGTGGGCACCGTGTAGCCGTCGGCGAAGTCGAACTTGGCGCGGCAGGCGACGACATATGCGCCGACGAGGACCGCGAGGGTGGCAGCGTGCAGTGAGCGCGGCGACGCTTGAGCGAGCGCCATGGTTACGGCGACGCTCAGAAAGGCCAGCCCGGCGATCGCCTCGACGCTCAGCTCACGCGAGCTCGGGGAGGCCACCGCGCGGGCACGGCCACGGGCGAAAAGCTGCTCTACATCGAGTGTCTCGGAGGCCGGGGGCATGGGTCTGGCGGCGACCGCATCTCGTGCGACCGCGTGTCCTTATCGGCTCCTGCGCGTCCCTGGAATAGGGACGAATGTCAAGGCTCACCAACTTCTCGAAGAAATAAAACTGGGTAGACGTTCGTATGGACTGGCTTCAGATCCGCAAGGCGCCGGCCGATCCTCCCCGCTCACATAAGTCAGCTGCACAAGGCAAACCTGTCGCGAGGCAGGGACGCAAAGTCAGAGGTCTCGCGTTCGGCGCGAGATGGCTCAACCGCCAGCTTGGTTTCACGACCAGGCTTTTTGTCCTGCCGTGAAGGGAGGTTTGCCAATGAAGCTCATCCAGACTCACCCTGCACGTTCGTTCCGCGCCAAGCTCGCCGCCACCTCGGTGGCCGCGTTGCTCATCCTGGCCGCGTCTGCTTCGGGCGCACCGGCTTGCTCCTACACTGGAGCCGAGACCGTTTTCGCCCCCTGGGGCGATCAGCACTCCTACGCCCTCGCTCCCGACGGCGGCTTCGAGGCGGGGGGCGCCGGCTGGTCGCTGCGGGGCGGCGCCGAGGTGGTGGCCGGTAATGAGAGCTACTACCTGAACGACCGGGCCGACTCCCGCTCGCTCGCGTTGCCGGCTGGCAGCTCCGCGAGCAGTCCGCCGATCTGCATGTCGATCGATACGCCGATCGTCCGCCTGCTTGCGCGAAACGGAGGGGACCCATCGTCTCGCCTGAGGATCGAAGCCGTCTACCGGCTTCTCGGCTTGGTTCGGACCAACGTGGTCAACACCGTCAGCGCCGGGCAGGCTTGGCAGCCGACCCAGCCGATGTCGGTGGTGCTCGGTCTCTCGACCATCGTCGGCACCGTGCTGCCGAGCTCGATCGAAGTGCGGGTCACGCCACTCGACGCAAAGGGGCAGTGGCAGCTCGACGACCTCTACGTCGACCCTTTCGCCCGCCACTAGCGCGAGACGAGCCTGTAGACCGGCCCTTCCTGTGAGCAGACATAGATGCGACCGCCGCTGTCCTCGCCGAAGGAGGTGGGGGAGGCCACTCTGAGGCCGAGGCGGCGGTCGCGGCTGGCCCGGTGAGCATGGGGGATAAGGCTGTACAGCTGGCCGGAGCAGAAGTCCGTGTAGACGTAGCGGCCGCGCAGTGAAGGTGGGCCACCGTTTTCGACTGCGTAGCCGCCGATGATCGAGCAGCTGCCGCCGTCACGGCTGTGGCTGTAGGCCATGATCGGCTTGGTCGTGCCGCCGGGATCGGGAGTTCCACCGTTTTCTTCGCTGTAGGGCGTGAAGCCCTCGAACGCGTCCCAGCCGAAATTGGCGCCGCGGGCGGCGGCTACGGTCGTGTAGTCGAGCTCCTCGAAGTGGTTCTGGCCGACGTCGGCGATCGCAAGTCGCGGCTGCCCCTTCGCGCTCTCGAAGGAGAAGCGGAACGGGTTGCGTAGGCCGTAGCTGTAGATCTCGTCGCGCCCCGCCTTGCCGACGAACGGGTTGTCGGCGGGGATCGAATAGGGGCGTCCTGCGCTGGGACGCGGATCGATGCGGAGCAGCTTGCCCAGCAAGCTCTCCTTGTTCTGGGCGTTGTTGGGTGGATCGCCGCCCGAGCCACCATCGCCGGTGCCGAGATAGAGCAGGTTGCCAAGGAACTGCAGCTGGCCGCCGTTGTGATTGGCGTTGACCGGGTGGGGGATCTCGATCACCGGGCGGCCCGAGCTGGCGGCCGCCCGTGTCGCGCTGCGCCGATGGAATTCCTCAATCCGGATGTTGCCGTCGTTGTCCGTGTAATAGACGTAAAAGCGCCGGCTCTCCCGATAGTCGGACGGGAAGGCGATCGAGAGCAGGCCGCGCTCGCCGCCGTCGCTGCCGACCAGATCCCTGATGTCGAGGAAAGGGTGACCGAGCTCGTGGCCGCCGCGGATGACCCGCACGGTCCCCGGCTGCTCGACCACGAAGAGGAGCTTGGGAAAGCCAGGCGCGCCGGTCGCGTAGGTCGGGCTTTCGAAGCTGCCGATCCGCTTAAGCGCCACCCCGCCAGCGCGGCGCTGCGAGGGTTCGACTTGGCGATGCTGCTGCGCGGTGCCGCAAGCGGGCAGGGCGACAAGCGCCAGGGCTGCACAAAGGACGATCGAGGCGGCTCGGCGTCGCACCCCGGAAAAGCTACTTGGCGCTTTGCGCCGGCTTCTTGTCGACGACTTCGCCGCGGGCGTTGACTTCCTTGTCTAGTCGCGCCGGGCTGATCTGAACCGAGAAGGAGCCACCAGGCTTGGTCCCGCCGCCGGTCTCCGCCTTGGCCTGATTACCAAGACCGGCGCCGACTGTGTAGAGCACGTCGTAGTTGCCGCTCTTCACTGCGCTCAGCTTCCAAACCACGTTGGTGGTCTCGCCCGGCTTCAGCGGGCCGAAGTCATAGGTCTTCTGGTTCGACGTTTCCGCCCCACCGGGCGCCGAGGAGCCGTCGAACTTCGGGTAGTGCGCCGCAACCACCCACACCGGCCGGTCCGGCTGAGCGAGTTCCGGCTGGGGATCGTGGATCGCGAACGGCAGAGTCGAGGTTTCGCCCTCTTTGCCGGCGAGCGAGACGCTCACGGTCAAGGCTGGCACCGTCTTCTTGCCCGTGTTGCGGATTCCGAGCCGCATCAGCGAGGTCTCTCCGAGGCGCTGGCTGGTCGGGAAGCTGGCAGCGGCGACCTTGATCCGAAAGGTGCCACTTGGCTCGTTTGCGTCGGAAGACGATTCACCGCCGCAGGCGACGACCGTGAGGGCAAGGGCGACGCTCAGCGCACCCGCGATCGCAGCGCGGATGCGACGCTGCGGTGCGTGTATGTCATACCCCCCCAAAGCGGCCGCAACATAGCACGGGGCCTGCGGCCCTCTGGGGCGGCCGTCGGGCGGGTTAGCCCGATCTCAACAGTCGTGTAACGGTCGGCCTCTGGCGCATCGCATAAACTCGGCCAGCGAGTAGGGCTCCGTTGGATGCGGGGCCGCTCTCCGGAGGAGATGAACGTGAGATCCGCGGTAGACAGGGCGTTTCTGCCCGCCAAGTCGCTGTTCGAACAAGTCGGGGACATGATGATCCTCACTGCTCGCACGCTCGTCTCGGCTGTCAGGCCTCCTTATCCCTATGGGGAGGAGTTCATCGGCCAGTTTCTTTTCGCCCTGCAGCTCTGCTGGTTTCCGTTGCTGGTCTCCACCGTGGCGTTCGGTTTCGGCGCCCCGGGCCTTCAAGCGGCGAACTTCCTCTCGCTCTTCGGCGCCCTCGATCGCCTCGGCGGCTTCTTCGTGCTCGCTTCGATCCGCGAGTTTGCCCCCTTCGTCACCGCCGTGGTCGTCGCCGGCGTCGCCGGCACCGCGATCACGGCCGACCTCGGCGCCCGCAAGATCCGCGAGGAGCTCGACGCCCTGCAGGTGCTCGGCGTCGACCCGATCAAGAACCTGGTCGTGCCGCGCTTCCTGGCTCTGATGTTGATCACCGGCCTGCTCGACATCTACGCGCTCGTCTTCGGGATCAGCGGCGGCATCATCACCGAGCTCCTCTACAAGCAACCGCTCGGCGGTTTCTTCGCCACGCTCTTCTCCAATTCCTCGATCACGGACCTCTGGGGGTCGGTGATCAAGTGCACGCTGTTCGGCGCGATCATCGCCGTCGTCTGCTC
>DASWQV010000076.1:0-37624 GCA_036403515.1 Solirubrobacterales bacterium | reverse complement strand
CACTACCGGAGGGGAGCCCCGCCGCAGGGGTCCCGCTCGACCCCCCAACCTTCAGCCGAAGAAGACCTGCTGCAGGAGAAAGACGTTGAGCCCAATGATCATCGCCGCAAGCACCCCGGCGATCGCAGTCACCCAGCGCGGATTGACCAGCTCGCCCATCACCTCCCGCTTCGCCGCGATCAGCAGCAGCGGCACCAGGGCGAATGGAATCCCGAACGAGAGCACCACCTGGCTGCCGACCAGCGCATCGGTCGGATCGAGCCCGAGGCCGAGGACCACCAGGGCCGGCGCCAGGGTGATCGCCCGGCGCAGGAAGATCGGGATGCGGCGACGGATGAAGCCCTGCATCACCACCTGTCCGGCCATCGTCCCGACCGATGAGGAGGCGAAGCCGGAGGCAAGCAGGGCGATGCCGAAGACGGTCGCCGCGTTGACCGAGACCAGCGACTTCAGCCCGTCGTAGGCGCCGTCGATCGAATTGATCCCGGCGAGGCCGCCTTCGTGAAAGAGCGCGGCGGCGACGATCATCATCGAGAGGTTGATCACGCCGGCAAGCGACATCGCGATGACGACATCGATCTTCTCGAAACGCAGGATCCGTCGCTTCTCGTCAGCGTCGCGGCCGACGATCCGGCGCTGGGTCAGGGCGGAGTGCAGGTAGATCACGTGCGGCATCACCGTCGCGCCGATGATCCCCGTGGCGAGCAGGATGCTCTCTGTCCCGGCGAAGCCCGGCACGAAGAGGTGCTTGGCCACTTCCCCCCCGTCTGGGCTGGCGTGGATCAGCTCGAAGACGAAGGAGGCGACGACCACGCCTACCAGGGCGGTGATCGCCGCCTCCAACCGCCGAAAGCCCATCTGCTGCAGGGCGAGGATCGCGAAGGCGCCTGCGCCGGCGATTACGCCGGCGGGGAAGAGCGGAATGCCGAAGAGCAGGTTGAGGCCGAGGGCGGCGCCGACCACCTCGGCGATGTCGGTTGCCATCGCCACCACCTCGGCCTGCAGCCAGAGGCCGATCGAGGTGCGGCGGGAGAAGGTCTCGCGACAGAGCTCGGCGAGGTTCTTGCCGGTCGCGATCCCGAGCTTGGCCGACTGGGTCTGCACGACCATCGCGATGAGGTTGGCCGCGAGGATCACCCAGAGCAGCAGATAGCCGAACTTGGCGCCACCGGCGATGTTGGTGGCGAAGTTGCCGGGATCTATGTAGGCGACGGCGGCGACGAAGGACGGGCCGAGGAATGGCCAGATCCGCGAGAGACCGCGGGCGTGGCCGTCGAGGGAGCGCCGGGCGGCTCGGGCCACGGCCGCCTCACCCGGAAGGACCGCCTCGACGTCGGCCTCGTGGGGACGGACGTCCTCAGTCGGGGCCTCGATCACGGGCGGTGGCTTCACCGGCGCCCGTCCTCCCCGGCCGGAAGAGTCAGGTCCGGCCCCGGAATCGGCGTCCCGTGCGGGTCGTGGCTCGGCTCGCCGAGCTTCGCGGCGATCAGCAGCTCCAGATCCTCGGAGATGTAATGCTCGAGCACCTCGGCCTCCTCGTGCACGCGGTCCTCGGGCATTCCCAGCGCCTCGGAGAGGTAAGCCTCGATCAGGCGGTGATGGCGAATCACCTCGAGCGCGACCTTCTCCCCCGCCGGGGTCAGCGTGGCCCCCTTGTAAGGCAGGTAATCGGCCAGGCCGAGATCGCCGAGTCGCTTCAACATCGAGGTCGCGGTCGCCGGCGTCACTTCCAACCGGGCCGCCACCTCGCCGTTCAGCACCGGGCCCGGCCGCTGCTGAGAAAGCGCGTAGATCGCCTTTGCGTAGTCCTCTATGGCCTCGGAAGGTTTTGGCATGTCTAAAAGAGTTTGACAGGTCTAAAAGACAGACGTGTCGGGCGGCGGAGATGACCTCGCCCGAGCAAAAGCGGGGAGGCTCGGGTGAGGTCATCTCCGCCGCCCATGGCGATCGCTTCCTAGAATTGGGATATGGCTGAGGCCGTGACAGTTGAGCTGGACGCCCAATATCGGCAGCTGCGCGAAGAGTGTGGGCTGCTCGATCGCTCGCGCCGGGGCAAGCTCTTGCTGAGTGGGCCGGAAGCGGCCGAGTACCTGCAGGGGCAGTTGACCAACGACATCGAGGCGCTGGGCCCAGGCGAGGGCTGCTACGCGGCGCTGCTCGATCGCAAGGGGCACATGCAGGCGGACATGCGGGTGCTCAATATCTCCGCGACTGCCCTGGCTGAGGCGCCGGCGGACGAGCACAGCGCGGCGATCTGGGTCGATACGGAGGCCGAGGCTCTTCCCGCGGCTCGCCGTCACCTCGGGATGTACAAGGTCGGCCGCGAGGTCGAGGTCGAGGACGTGACCGAGGACCGGGCGCTGCTCTCGCTGATCGGCCCGCGCAGTGCCGAGCTCTCCGGCTCGCCGCCGCTTCCTGAGCACTCCTGCGAGGAGGTGGCTGTCAACGGAGTCGACTGCCTCGCGGTTGGCTCCGCGCTCGGCATCGACCTGATCGTCGCCGCCCAGAGCGCAGACGACCTGCGCGCTTTTCTGGCCGATGTGGGCGCCGTCGAGGTCAGCCCCGAGGCGGTCGAGATTCTTCGCATCGAGGCGGGCAGCCCCCGCTTCGGCGCCGAGATGGATTCCTCGACGATGCCCGCCGAGGCCGGCATCGTCGAGGCCGCGGTCAACTTTGAGAAGGGCTGCTACATCGGCCAGGAGACGGTCGCCCGACTTCACTACAGGGGCAAGCCCAACCGGCACCTGCGCGGCCTGCGACTGAGCGCTCCGGCACAGTCGGGCACGGCGCTGCTGGCGGGCGAAAGGGAGGTGGGCAGGCTGGGTGGCAGCTGCGTCTCCCCCGTCCACGGACCGATCGGGCTGGCGATTCTGCGTCGCGAGGCCGAGCTCGGCAGCGAGCTCGCCGTAGGTGAAGATGGCGTTACGGCTCAGGTAGTCGACTTGCCCTTCGGTTAGATTCCGCCGCGATGGGTCGTGGGAGAGGCAGAGTTGTCGCGATGGGCTGCGCGCTCGGCGCATTGGCGCTGAGTGCGGCCGGCTGCGGCGCCCAGGAGCATCCCAACGAAGCGCGGCGACAGCCGCCGACCCGGGTCAGCGTCACGCTCACGCCGCGGGCGATCACCGTGCAGCCGCCGCGGATCGCTGTCGGTCCGGAACCGAGCCAGCAGATTCCCCAAAACCAGCACGCCGGACAGCCGGAGGACCGCTCCAAGGCGCCGCTCGACGTCGTCTTCGTCGCCGCCAATCTGACCAACTCCGACTCGAAGCTGGAACTGCACGGGCCCAAAAATGCAACTTCCGGACCACTCGTCGCCAACGGCAACGGCTCGTTTCAGGCATCGCTTCCGACTGGCGCCTACACCGTGCGGGCCGCCGGAATCGCAGGCGCCAAGCCGGTTCACTTCACAATCGGGCCGTACCGCAGCTCCTCTCAGAACGACGTGCTTCTGCCCTAAGAGCGGCTTTCTCGCCGCGGCGGTCCGTCTGCCCGGCGCGTCACCATCGTCGAGTGACCGTCGTTCTCGCCATAGCCGTGCTCGGGCTCGTCGCCGCGCTGGTCTACGTCATCGCCACCCGCCCTGAGCAGCAGGCGCCGGTGGATCCTGGGCCGGCGATGCAGGAGGCCGCATCGCAGGCCGTCGCCGACCTGCTGCGCGTCAACGAGGAGGCGCGCAAGGTCGACACTCAGGCCGCCGAGGCGACGCTCGACAAGCGCCAGGCCGAGATCAAGGCGCTGACCGAGCGGATCGCCAAGGGTCAGGAAAAGATCGAAGCCGAGGTGCGCAAACGCGGCGAAGGCGACCTGCAGACGCGCACCCTGCTCGAACAGATGGGGCAGACGGTCGGCAATCTCAACGCCGAGACGGCCGGCCTGAAGAAGGCGCTGCGCCAGCCGCAAACCCGCGGCCAGTGGGGCGAGCTGCAGCTGCGCCGCTGCATCGAGATCGCCGGCATGACCGAGCACGTCGATTTCGAGCTGCAGGCGACGATCCATACCGAAGACGGTCGCCTGCGTCCCGACGCTCGCTTCATGCTGCCCGAGGGGCGCAGCTTCGTCGCCGACTCGAAGGTCCCGCTCGACGCCTTTCTCGACGCCCAGGAGGCGGAGGTCGAAGCCGAGCGGCGGGTTCACCTGGAGCGGCACGCGCGGCAAGCGCGCGAGCACGTCCGGGCGCTCAGCTCGAAGGACTACCAGGGACAGTTCAAGGCCGGCGAAACACCGGATCTGGTGATCTGCTTCATCCCCAATGAGCCGGCGCTGCACGCCGCCTTCACCGCCGACCCCGAGCTCTTCGACTACGCCCTGAAGCTCAACGTCCTGCTGGTCAGCCCGACCTCGTTGATCGGCCTGCTGCGCACGATGGAGCTCGGCTGGCGGCAGGAGCGGATGGTCGCCGAGGCGGCCGAGATCGCCGACGCCGCCGGGACCATGCACGCCCGCTTCGCCAAGTTCCTCAACGACTTCGACAAAGTCGGCCGGGGCCTGACCTCGGCGGCCAACGCCTACGACTCCGCGGTCGGCTCGATGGAGCGCCGCCTGCTGCCGCAGCTGCGCAAGGTCGAGTCACTCGGCGTCACCCCGAGCAAAGCGATCGAACCGCCCGAGCCGGTCGAGATCACGGTTCGCGAGATCACGGCGCCGGAGCTGCGCGAGGCCGAGACCCCGGTGCTTGACTAGGATTCGCCGCCCGTTCCTGTTCCCGAACCCGCGGAGGATCACAGTTGGCCGTTGACACGAGCGCAATCGCGAAGTTGGACGTCGAGCCCGGCGAGCTGCCGGAGACGATGGCGGCCTGGGTGATCCGCCAGGAGCGCGAGGGCGAGCCCAATGACGCCTTCCAGCTCGAGCAGATCGAGGTGCCGGAGCCGGGCGCCTTCGAGGTGATCGTGCGGGTGATGGCCGCCGGCGTCAACTTCAACAACGTCTGGGCGGCGCTGGGTAAGCCGGTCTCGGTCTTCCCCTACGGCGATCACCCCGAGTACGGCCACCACATCGGCGGCTCCGATGCTTCCGGGATCGTCTGGAAGGTCGGCGAGGGCGTCACCCGTTGGAAGCCCGGCGACGAGGTCGTCGTCCACTGCAACCAGGCCTCCTACGAGGACGTCGAGGTGCACGGGCTCGACCCGCTTGCCGCGCCGAGCCAACAGATCTGGGGCTATGAGACAACCTGGGGCTCTTTCGCCCAGTTCACCAAGGTGCAGGCGCAGCAGCTCCTCCCCCGCCCCCAGAACCTCTCCTGGGCCGACTCCTCCTCCTACGGACTCACCTACTTCACCGCCTACCGGATGCTGATCGACCAGTGCAAGCTGCAGCCCGGACACAACGTGCTGATCTGGGGCGCGGCCGGCGGCCTCGGCGTGTTCGCCGTGCAGCTCTGCAAGGCGGCCGGGGCCAACGCCGTCGGCGTCGTCTCCTCCGATGAGAAGGGCGAGCTGATCAAGCAGCTCGGCGCGGTCGACTACATCAACCGCAAGGAGTTCGGCGAGATGATGCGCACGCCGGAGAACCTCGCCGACAAGGCGGCCGACAAGGAGCGCTTCAAGGCCTCACGCGGCTTCGCCAAGCGGGTCAAGGAGATTCTCGGCGACGCCCCCGACATCGTTTTCGAGCACGTCGGCCAGGCGACCTTCCCGACCTCGGTCTTCGTCTGCAAGCCCTTCGGCAAAGTAGTGATCTGCGGGGCGACCTCGGGCTTTCAGCTCGACTTCGACGTGCGCTACCTGTGGATGCGCCAGAAGCAGATCATCGGCTCGCACTTCGCCAACGCCTATGAGTGCATGAAGGCCAACCAGCTGATGGCCGAGGGCAAGGTGCGGCCGGTGATCTGGCAGACGATGGGCTTCGAGGGGGTCGCCGAGGCGCACCAGCTGCTGCACGAAAACAAGCACCTCGGCAAGATCGCGATCCTGGTCGGCGCCGAGTCCGAGGACGATGGCAAGAACGAGAGTGGTCCCGGCGCGATCCGGGCGGAGGTGGGAGCCTGATGAGCGAGGTATGCGTACTGGATTGGCACATCGCCCCCTTCCGGGCCGACCGCTGGCTTGACATCTGGGAGGCCTCGGCGGCGCGAATGCCTGCCTTCGGCGCCAAGAGCTGGTCGCTGACCCGCTCGACCGACGACCCCCTGGCATTCCGCCAGACCTCGGTCTGGGAGAGCCGCTCGGACTTCGAGCGCTACTGGTTCTCGGAGGAGATCGAGACGGCTCGCACAGCGATCATCGATCTCTATGACATCCCGCTGCTGCCCAGCTGGCACACGCTGGTGCTGGCCGAATAACAGCGGACTCGCGGCGGACCCAAGCCCGCCGCCAGGCCTAACGAAGCACCTTCCAGGTGAACTTCGCCGGCTTGCTTTCGGCCTTGCCCTCGATTGCCAGGACGGCGAACCCGTGGCCGCCCACCTTGAGGTGCTTGTAGACCTTCGGCGAGCGGCAGCTGCGGTATGTGCCCTTGTCCAGCTTGCAGCGGAACTTCGTGCTGTCGTCAGTTGCGCCGAAGACGAAGCGCGCCGTCCGGCTGCTGGTCCGCTTGGGCGGATGGCCCGTCAGCCTTGGGCGTGCCGCGGTGGACGATCCTTCGCCGGGTCCCCCACCGGAGGAGGGTCCCCCACCCCCGCCGCTTTCGCCACCGCCACCGCCTGAGCCGGTCGCCCGGTAGGTGGCAACGTAGGACCCGGATTCGTTGGCGGTGACGGTATGGACGCGCGAGCCGCCATCCGACCAGCCCGTCCATGCATAGGAGACGCCGCCCAGATGCGCCGTCGAAGGAGCCTGGAGGACCTGCTGGGAGCCTTCGATCGCGGAGAAGGCGAATGGCGTCGGGCCCGATGTCACACCTGCCGTCAGCGGAAGCCCCGGTGGTTCGGATTCGATCTCGAACTGGACTGTCCGGGGTTTGATTTTGCGCGTTGCCCCGGTCGTCAGGCCACGTTCGTCGGTGACCCGAACGTTGATTTCGAGGTAGGACGGATAGTCGTGTTCGGGGGCGATGAATTCGCCTTCTTCGCCCTGGGCGAAGGTCTGCAGCGGGTGCTTGTGGCAGTTTTCCGGTTCGCTCGGATTCGGGCAGTGGGCAATCAGCACGTTCCAGTAGAAGTTGACCGTGGGCAGCTGTTCGCCTTTGTAGTTGCGCCCGTCGGCCGCGAAATAGATGCTGTCGCCGACCGCCCATTCGAGGCTCGCCGAGGGCGCTTCGATCAACGCAGTCGGCGGTTTGTCTCCCGGGTAGACGGTAACCCTGGCGACGCTGCTGTTGCCGTGTTCGTCGGTGACCCGGACGGCGACCACGTCGTTGAGGCTTTCTTCGTTTGCTTCCTTTTCTTCCAGCTCTTTTTTGGTGAAGGTCAGTTCCTGTGTTTCGCCGGCATCCAACGTCTCGAAGGCGCCGTCGCCATTCAGGTCCCAGTCGTACGTGAGCGCTTCGCCATCGGGATCGCTCGATGCGCCGGCGTCGAAGGTGACGTGGAGCGGAAACGTCGTCCCGTAGGGCGGATTTGCGTCGAGCCGGGCGGTCGGAGTGCCCGGGCTGTAGGAGATCCGGTGGATGGCGCCGGGCGCAAACGTTTCGTCGCCGAAGAGGTCGGCGTAGTACAGGTCGCCGCCGGGCCCTTCCTCGATGTCCACGCCGGGATAGATCCTCGCCTCGCTCAGGAACCGCGTCGTCGTCGCTGGATCCGGTCGTCCGTCAGCGCCCGGGAACATCACCCAAACGCAGCCCCTGACTGGATCGGCGAAGAAGAGCGCCCCTTTGTATTCCGGCGGATAGGCCGGCGGCAGCCCGGCGCCCTCGTAGAAGGTGATCCCCGAGATTGCCGAGCCGTATTCGAATGGGCATTCGTCTTCGGGGATGACCGGCTGGGAGTGGCCGTAGTCGTAGAACGGCTGGTTGGTGGAGCCCGGCTCCGAGGCGTACAGGGCTTCACAGACGTCGAGCCCCAGGCCTTCGAAGAGGAACTGGTGGGGTTCGCCCTCGTAGCAGGGCCAGCCGGAGTTGTAGGCGGAGGACGGAAGGCCGGGAAAGCGGTCGATCTCCTCGAAGACCGAGGAACCGACGTTGGCGACGTAGATTTCGCCGCTGACGGGATCGATCGTGAAGCGGAAGGGGTTGCGAAACCCGTAGGCGACGATCTTCCTGGTGGTGGGATCTGGGTCGGCGCCGAGCGGATTGCCCGGCATCGCAGCGCCGGTTTCGGGATCGATCCGAAGCAGCTTGCCGCTCAGGTTGTGGAGGTTCTGCGAGCGCAGCGAGCCGCCTTCGGCGGTCGGTGGCTGCAAGGCGGTCCCTTTCGGTGACGGCGGGTCGCCGCAGGGATTGGCCGGTGTGCCGAGCTGGCCAAAATCAGCGCCAATGAAGTTGGCCCCCTCGCCTCCGCTAACGTAGAGGGCCCCTTCTGGGCCGAACTGCAGGTCGCCCACGGAATGCGACGAGAACTGCTGGCACCAGCCTTCCGCCAGCACCTGTTGCAGTATTTCCCCCCCTGACTCCTGCGCATGGTTGCCACCGTTTTCGGCGGTGAGGCGGACCAGCCGGCCGCTGACCAGGCAGTCGTCGGCGCCGGCCGGTTCCGGACAGGGGTCCCCGCTCTGGTCCGGTTGGCCCCAGCGTGGCGCCGGGTTGGGGTCACCGAGGACGTGGTCATAGGTGTAGAGGGCATAGACATAGGGTTTGGCTGGGAATTCCGGGTCCAGGGCCAGGCCAAGCAATCCTCGGTCACCGCGGTCGTAGATCTCTGTTCGCAGGTCCGCAAAGACTTCTGGATTTTGATCTTGGAGGTCGTCGTAGACGAGGATCCTGCCGGACTTTTCGGCGACGAAGACACGGCCGTCAGGCGCGAACCGGAACGTGGTCGGTTCGTTCAGGCCGTCGATCACGACGGTGTCCTGAAAGCCTTCGGGAAGTGCCGGCTCCGCGAGGGCCGGCTGCGCGGCGATGAAAAGAGCCGCGACCGCGCAGGCGACTAGGAACACCGCAAGAGTCGATCGTGACCGGATCAGCGTCATCCACGCTCCAATGGCGCCATCGTAAGTCCCGCTACCTCGAGTTGCTCCCAGTAGTGCTCGGCGGTCTCGCGCGGTCCCGACCAGACGATCGCCTGCCCTTGGCTGTCGATGCTCTCGGCGAACCTGTGTCCCTGCTCCACGGTCACGCCGGGAAGCACGCGCGCCAGGGTCTCGGCGACGTGGTCGAAGGTGTTGTGGTTGTCGTTGCGGACGATCACGCGCCACTCTCCGCCCAGTCCGGACCCAGGGCCACCTGTGCGTGGCTTCTCCACCGTTGTCGTCGACATCGCTTCGCATTATGCGGGAGTTCCCTGCCGCCGTCAGGTCTTTCGCTTGCAGCCCCGCCTTCAGTCGATAGTCCACTTAAATACTCGGATTAGTTATGTGCCGTAAACTTTGGCGAGAACCCTGCAAACCACTCTGGAGAACCGGATCGCAATGGCACCGCGGCCAATTTCGATCGACCAGCGCGTCGCCAAGGCCCTGTCCAGCCCACTTCGAGCACGCGCCCTGGCCCTGATCGCCGAGGGTGTCGCCAGCCCGAAGGCGATCGCCGACGAGCTCGGCCTCGACGTTCGCGGTGTCGCCTACCACGTCCGGGTACTGCGCGAGCTTGGCTGTATCGAGCTGGTCGACACGCAGCAGCGCCGCGGCGCGATCGAACACATCTACCGGGTCGCTGAGCGAGCCGTGGAGAAGGGCTAGAAAGGGCTTGGAACGAGCACGACAACGTCATCGACGCTCGCCTGAGCCCCTTTTGCGTTCTTGGTCGCGCCGACCGAGAAGCCCGATGCTCGGCCGCTGAGATCCCCCGCCCCTTCGTCGCTGACTTCGGCGACGAGTTTGCCGCCGACGAAAGCGAGCAGCTGGCAGTCGCCCCGCGCATCGCCGGAGGTCACGTTGAAGGCACGCAGTCGCAGCTGGTTGGCTTTGTCGGCCCCGCTGATCCCGGCGACGTTCTTCTCGATGTCGAGGTATTCGATCGTGCCATCGGCGAGGACCTTGCGAACCTGCGCCTTGCGCTGCAGCGGGAAGACGGCGAGTTGGTAGCGAGCGCCGCCGCCGGCCCGCAGGTCCACTGCGAGGTAGGCCGATCGCTGCACCGCCTTCGGCGTCTTGCTGAGCAGGCGCTCGGTGGCCGCGATCTCGAGGTCGCGGCCGATCACCGGCGTGCGGTATGAGCACTCCTTGGTTTCCTTGCCGACGACGATCTGGAGGGCGCCGCCAGAGCCGCTGCGTCCGCATCGCTTGCCGGAGAGCTTGAGAACCTGGGCCAGCTGGCTCTTCGACTCCATGCTGTTGCGGTAAATGCCGATCAGCGCGCCGCTCGCGGTCGAGGCCAAGGCCAGCGCGCCGGCGAGCAGCAGGACGAATACAGCTGTGCGCAACGGCCTCACGATCTGGCAGCCTAAACACAGCCCAGGGGGAAAGCTGCGGCCCAGACCCGCATGAACGGCGGATTTCGGGCCAAGCCAAATATCATTGGCGAGATGAGCGAGCACCGCCTCCCCGAGCGCGACCGCCCCTGGGTTATGCGCACCTACGCTGGGCACTCCGACGCCAGGCGGTCCAACGAGCTCTATCGGGGCAACCTCGCCAAGGGCCAGACCGGGCTCTCGATCGCCTTCGACCTGCCGACCCAGACCGGCTATGACCCCGACCACGTCCTCGCTCGTGGCGAGGTCGGCAAGGTCGGCGTCTCGATAGCCCACGAGGGCGACATGCATCAGCTGCTCGACGGGATCCCCCTCGATGAGATGAACACCTCGATGACGATCAACGCGACCGCCGCCTGGCTGCTGGGTCTCTACATAGCGGTGGCGGAGGACAACGGCGTCGAGCGCTCCGCCTTGAAGGGCACCACCCAGAACGACATCATCAAGGAGTACCTCTCGCGTGGGACCTACGCCTTCCCCCCGGAGCCCTCGATGCGGCTGATCGCCGACATGGTCGCCTTCAGCGTCAACGAGGTGCCGAGCTGGAACCCGACCAACATCTGCAGCTACCACCTGCAGGAGGCCGGCGCGACGCCGGTCCAGGAGATCGCCTACGCGCTCTCCACCGGGATCGCCGTGCTCGATGAGGTCAAAGCCCGCGGCCAGGTCGCAGAGGCCGACTTCGCCAAGGTCTTCGGCCGCATCTCCTTCTTCGTCAACGCCGGGATCCGGCTGATCGAGGAGATCGCCAAGCTGCGCGCGATGGGCCGGCTCTGGAACCAGATCGGCCGCGAGCGCTACGGCGTCACCGACGAGAAAATGCTGCGCTTCCGCTACGGGGTGCAGGTCAACTCACTCGGCCTGACCGAGGCCCAGCCCGAGAACAACATCCAGCGGATCGTGCTGGAGGCGCTGGCGGTGACGCTCAGCCGAGACGCCCGTGCCCGCGCCCTGCAGCTGCCGGCCTGGAACGAGGCGATGGGCCTTCCCCGGCCCTGGGACCAGCAGTGGAGCCTGCGCATCCAGCAGGTGCTGGCCAACGAGACCGACCTGCTCGAGTACCCCGACATCTTCGAGGGTTCGGTGGTGATGGACGGCCTGGTCGAGGAGCTCAGCGAGGGCGCTCGCGCAGAGATGGCGGTGGTCGAGGAGCACGGCGGTGCGGTCAAGGCCGTTCCCTACATGAAGTCACGCCTGGTCGAGTCCCACCGCGAAAGGGTCGCCCGCATCGAGAGCGGGGAGCTGAAGGTGGTCGGCCAGAACAGCTTCACCGAGAGCGAGGACTCGCCGCTGACCGCGGGGGCCGACGGCGGCATCCTCACACCCGACCCGGAGGTCGAGCGCGAGCGTATCGAGGCGCTGGAGGCCTGGAAGGCCGAGCGCGACGAGAGCGAGGCGCGGGCGGCGCTCGACGAGCTCGGCCGCGTCGCCGCCGACGACGACCAGAACATCATGCCGGCGACAATCGCGGCGGCCAAGGCCGGCGCCACGACCGGCGAGTGGGCCGCCGTCCTGCGCGAGGCCTTTGGCGCCTACCGCGGTCCGACCGGCGTCAGCGGCGCCGCCCCCGCCGCCGACCGCGAGCAGCTCGAGGCGGTCCGCGCCAGGGTCGACGAGGTTTCCGATCAGATCGGCCACCGGATCAAGATCCTGGTCGGCAAGCCCGGCCTCGACGGGCACTCCAACGGCTCTGAGCAGATTGCCCTGCGCGCCCGCGACGCGGGCATGGAGGTGATCTACCAGGGCATCCGCCTCACTCCCGGGGAGATCGCCGAGTCCGCCCTGCAGGAGGACGTCGACGTGGTCGGCCTCTCGATCCTCTCCGGCTCCCACCTCGAGCTGATCCCGGAGGTCGTCAGGCTGCTCAGGGCGGAGGAGGTCGACGTGCCCGTCGTGGTCGGAGGGATCATTCCCCTCGCCGACGCCAAGCGCTTGCGGGAGGCGGGCGTGGACGGCGTCTACACGCCGAAGGACTTCGACATCAACAAGATCATGGGCGAGATCGTCGATCTCGTCGGCCGCCGCGCCGGCACCCCCGCGACCGCCTGAGCGCCGCCGCGTAGCGCCGAGGGCGCGACCGCGCGACAATGGAGCGATGAGCTCGCTCAACGGAGATCGATCGGCCTGGCTGCGCTGCTACCGATGCTGGTCCCAGAACCTCGAGATCCAGCTGCACTACGACGCGATCCGCCGCGTCGACCCCGAAAGCGGCGTCCTTGCCGAGGGGATCGACGAGATCCAAGAGGCGCTGGTCCAGTGCGTCGACTGCATGCACGACCAGCCGCACCTGACCTTCCAGGACAACCAGGTCGTCCCGATCGAGGATCGCTGGGAACGGATGGTCGCCGGCACCCCTTGGGTTGCCTCCTGCACGGTCCGCGTCGACCAGGATCGGGTCGAGACCTGCTCGGGGCCCGAAGCAACCGAGTTCCTCACCTACGGCGCCTTCGGCGACGCCGGCGTGCGCGAGTTCTTCACCCACGTCCGCTTCCACAAGCACGACGAGGAGCAGATCGTGATCCACATGCTGGTCGAGCTCTACGCCCGCTCGGCCGAAGAGGCCACAGACGTGCTCGAAGCGGCTGCCCATGGACCGCTCGAGATCACCTCGCTCGCCGAGGAGTCGCGGCCGCCGGCCCACGCCTCCGGCGAGGCGCACTGAGGAACCGCCGCGTTGACTGCGACTTGTTTTTTTCCTCGGTCGAGCCGATAGACCCCCATGCTCCTATCGCCACAGCACCGCGCCGGCCTCGCCGCTCGCGCCCGCGCCGAGTACAAACTTCGCTTCCTGCGCCTCGTCGGCCACAAGCTGGAGTGGGGACGCAAGCCGCTCTTCTTCGAGGGGATGCCGATCTTCCGCGCCGGGGGGCCGATCGTCTTCGGCGACGACTGCCGGATTCGTGGCGGGCCGGTTCGCCCGCGCATGGTCACCGGGCCGTCGGGGAGGATCGAGCTCGGCGACCGCACGGGAATCGGCTACGGCGTCGAGTTCTACTCCGAGCAGTCGGTGAAGCTCGGCCATGACACCATCGTCGGCGGGCTGGTGACGATCTACGACACCAGCTTCCACCCGCTCGAGGAGGGCCGCGAGGTCAAGGTCAGGCCGGTCGAGATTGGCGCCAACGTCTGGATCGGGCGCGGCGCGACGATCCTCGCCGGCACGACGATCGGCGACCACGCCGTGATCGCCGCGGGATCGATCGTCACCGGCGACGTCCCGGCCCGCACGCTGGTCGCCGGCAACCCGGCCAAGCCGATCCGCGAGCTGGACGCCTCAGAGGGCTGGCACCGCGTCTAGCCGCGGCTACTCGACGTCGCCCTCGGCCTTCGGAGCCTCACCAGGGTTCTTACGCGGGACGAGCACCAGGCGCTTGAACTCGGCAACCAGGACGCCGTCCTGGTTGAGCACGCGGGTGTGAACTTTGACCACGCCCCGGTCCGGCTTCGACTTCGAAGGCTTGACTTCGAGGACCTCCGTCTCGCAGAAGAGGGTGTCGCCGTGGAAGACCGGGTTGGGATGGCTGAGGTCTTCGGTGGCCAGGTTGGCAATCGCCTTGCCGGAGACGTCGGAGACCGACATTCCGAGGGCGAGCGAGTAGACGAGCGGCCCGACGACGACGTTGCGGCCCTGCTGGGAGCCCGCCGCGTAGACGTCGTTGAGATGCAGCGGGTGGTGGTTCATCGTGATCAGGCAGAAGAGGTGATCATCGGACTCGGTCACGGTCTTCGCCGGCCAGTGCTTGTAGATCGCGCCGACCTCGAACTCCTCGAGGTAGCGGCCGTAGGCGTGCGCGCCTGACGCCTCGCGCTCGGCCTGGTCGGTGGTCAACTCGTAGGACTGCTCGCTCATCTTTCGGGAATCTCCTCTGGGGGTTTACGGCGCGGGATGCTATCCGCGTCCGCAGGTTCAGGGGCGGCGCTCAGTGGGCCTTTTTGAGCCGGGCGCGTTCCTCGTGGCGTTCGACGACCTGGGCAATCAGCTTCTTCACG
Organism: Solirubrobacterales bacterium; assembly: GCA_036403515.1. Taxonomy (GTDB): domain Bacteria; phylum Actinomycetota; class Thermoleophilia; order Solirubrobacterales; family 70-9; genus VRUE01. The sequence goes on along the minus strand of DASWQV010000076.1, from coordinate 23,196 downwards.
TTGGAGTCGCCGGTCGCCTTGATGTGGCCCGTCTCATAGGCCTTGCGGTAGCTCTTCGCGGTGCCGTTCTCGGCCAACTCGTTGAACTGGGGCCTATCGATCTGGACCAGCACCCGCTCATCCTGGGAGAGATCCTTCTTGATGATCGGCCCTGGCACCTCGACCCGATAGAGCTGGATGTCGTGCCTGGCCTTCAATTCCAGGCCGAAGACCAGTTTCAGTTTCTGCAGCGCCGGAATCTCGGCTTGAAACCGCTCGACAGCCGTTTTGATCAGGTCAGGAGTCGATGCCATGAGGGCGTGAAAACCAAGCAGCGCAAGGACGAGGGAGGGAGTGTGCTCTGCACATGACCGAGCGAGGACGCCGCGATGCGCCGGTTTGCAGCGTCCTCATCAGATCTTGTGCCTCTGCAGGAGCTTCTTGCCGATGACCATGCGCTGGATCTCCGAGGTGCCCTCGCCGATCAGCAGCAGCGGCGCGTCGCGGTAGAGCCGCTCGATCTCGTACTCCTTCGAGTAGCCGTAGCCGCCGTGGATGCGAAAGCACTCCTCGACGCACTCCTTGCCGGTCTCCGAAGCGAGCAGCTTCGCCATCCCGGCCTCGAGGTCGGAGCGCTCGCCGGCGTCCTTCATCCGCGCCGCCTTGCGGGTGACGAGGCGGGCGGCCTCGATCTTGGTCGCCATGTCGGCGAGCTTGAACTGAATCGCCTGGTGCTGGGCGATTGGCTTGCCGAACGTCTTGCGCTCCTGGCTGTAGCGCAGCGCCAGCTCCAGGGCACGCTGGGCGATGCCGACGCCGCGGGCGGCGACGTTGACCCGACCGACCTCCAGCGCGTCCATCATCTGCACGAAGCCCTGGCCGACGCCCGCCTCCTCGCCGCCGAGCACGCGCTCGGGCGGGCAGCGGTAGCCGTCGTAGACGAGCTCGGTTGACTCGACGCCCTTGTAGCCCATCTTCTTGATCTTGGGCGGCACGTTGAGGCCCTTGAAGTCGCCCTCGCCGGTTTCCTCCCAGGGCTTCTTCTCGGTGATGAAGCAGGTCATCCCCTTGTAGGCCGGCTCGGCCTTCGGGTCGGACTTCATCAGCACGAAGACGACGCTGGAGCCGAGGCCGTTGGTGACCCACATCTTCTGGCCGTTGAGCTCCCACTTGCCGTCCTCGCCCTTCTTGGCGGTGGCCTTGATGCCCTGCACGTCGGAGCCGACCTCGGGCTCCGAGAGCGAGAAGGCGGCGCGGATCTCCCCCGTCGCCATCTTCGGCAGGAAGTACTCCTTCTGCTCGTCGGTGCCGAACTTCATCAAGAGGTAGGAGCCGATGAAGTGGGTGTTGACGACGCCGGAGATCGAGATCCAGCCGCGCGAGAGCTCTTCGACGATCATCGCGTAGGTGGTCAGATCGAGGCCCATGCCGCCGTACTCTTCGGGAATCGTCACCCCGAAGAGGCCGAGCTCCTTCATTTCCTCGACGATCGGCTCCGGGTAGGAGTCCTCGTGGTCGTAGTGCTCGGCGTTGGGGATGATTTTCTCGTCGGCGAACTGGCGCACCATTTCGGTGATCGCCTGCTGCTCGTCGGTCTGCTCACGGAAGGCGGCGGTATCTACGGCCATGGCTCCTAGCTCGTCAGTGTCGGGGACATAGGGCGGCGCCGGGAATCGTCCGGCGCGGCGGCAGGGGGAAGGATATCGACGCGCAGCCAACGAGCGCCCTGGCGGCCCACCAGCACTTCGCAAGAGTCCGACTGGAGCGAGCGGTAGAAACCGCGCGACGACTGATCCAGGCGCCCTCATGGATCGCAGCGGATCTGACGACAAGGACACGATGGGATCCAAGCTGGCTTTCCCGGTTGCGATGGCTCTGGCCATGCTCTTGCTGGAGGCCTCCAGCGCGCTTGCGCTCGGAGTCCAGCCGCAGCGAGCCGCCGAGCGCAGCAACCTGGCCACCCGGTCTTCGAGCTCCCTGATCGCGCCGGCGACGGCCTGTCCGAGCCAAGCCGACCCCTCTGCCTCCCCAGAGACACAGCAGCAGTCAATGCGTTGCATGACGGACTTCGCCCGCGCCCGCGCCGGGCTTGGACCGCTGGACGACGACCCGCAGCTCGACCTTTCGGCACAGGAAAAGGCGGCTGACGTTCTGGACTGCGACAGCTTCAGCCACACTGCCTGCGGCCGGGAATTCACCTACTGGATGGGCCAGGCCGGCTACATCTCCGAATCCTGCTGGCACGTCGGCGAGAACCTCGCCTGGGGCACGGGGGCCTACGGAACCGTACGCTCGATCTTCCAGGCCTGGATGCGATCACCGGGCCATCGCCAGAACATCCTCGGCAACTACGAGGATCTCGGGCTACGCCTCGAGGTGGGTGAGCTCGAAGGCCATTCCGAGACCGCCGTGTGGGCCGCGCATTTCGGCTCCCACTGCGGAGCGGCGACGGCCGGAAACTAGGACCGGAGGCGAAGATGGAGATATCTGTCAGAACGGGGCTCATCGCCGGCGTGCTGGCTCTCGTCCTTCTGTCGGGCTGCGGGTCGAAGGACGACTCGGACAGCCAGGCAAACGGCGAAGTGGCCGCAAACGGCGCCGAAGTCCTCAGCGCTGCCTCGCTGAGGGAAGCCGCGGGCGAGGAATCGACGCCTGTCTACTGGGCCGGGGAGCAAACGGGGACGAGGCTGGAGCTGAGCCGGCCGAGCAAAGGCCGCACCTACGTGCGGTACCTGACCGGCGACGCCAAGGCGGGAGACCGGCGGGCCAGTTTCCTCACGGTCAGCACCTATGTGCAATCGAAAGCGGTGGCCGCGCTGCGGCGCCAGGGCAAGCGGGCGGGAGGCGCCATCAGCCTCGCCCCAGGCAACGCCACCGTCTATTACGAGCGGACGGATCCCCAGAGCGTTTACCTCGCCTACCCCGGCGTTCCCGTCGAGATCGAGGTCTACGACCCGAACTTCAAACGCGCGCTGCAGATCGTCAACTCGGGTCAGATAGTCGCGATCGGCTGAAGCATTCGTTAGATGCCGCCGCCCGCCCTTGGGAGGGCGGGCGGCGGCGCAGCAATGACGTCCGACTCGGCTACGGCTGGTAGTCGAGGCGGAAGAACATCGTGCTGGAACTGGGGCCGGAGCTCTCGGTTGCCAGAACCGAGATCGCATCCCCTGCCGAGAACGTCTGCGAATTCGCTTTGTCTTCGCAAGAGGAGGCATTTCCGACGATCGTGCAGGTGATGCCTGTGTTCACGGGGGCAGCGGCACCCGCTGGATCCCTGCGAACGGTGAACACATAGCTGTCCGTACTGCCAGGAGTGCTGGTCAAGAAGACCCGCAGGTTGCTGACTTTTCCACCGGACGGCAGCACTTCCTGAATCGAGGACTCGGAGCTCGCGCCGACGTCTATGGAAGGCCCAAAGAACCGGCTGCCCATCCCGTTGGCCACGGCGGCACTTCCACCCCCGCCGCGAATCTCACGCGAAGCGGCCGATCCTGCGGGGCCTTGATCGCCGATGGGGCCCTTGTCACCCGTGGGACCCTTGTCCCCGGTCGGACCCTTGTCGCCGGTTGGGCCTTTGTCACCCGTCGGCCCTTTGTCGCCGGTCAAGCCCTTGTCGCCGGTCAAGCCCTTGTCGCCCGTGGGACCTTTGTCCCCGGTCGGACCCTTGTCGCCGATTGGGCCTTTTTCGCCGACTGGGCCCTGCGGTCCGATCGGGCCCTGCGGTCCCGCGGGACCCTGTTGCCCCTGAGGACCTTTATCCCCAGGATCGCCCTGAGGACCCTTGTCGCCGTCGGCGCCCTTGACGCCGGTATCACCGGTCAGGCCCTTCTCGCCAACCGGGCCTTGCTCGCCCTGCGGACCTTTCTCACCGACCGGACCCTGCTCGCCCTGCGGACCTTTCTCGCCCGTGGCTCCCTTCTCGCCCGGCTCTCCCTGCGGGCCCTTGTCGCCGTCGGGTCCCTTCGCGCCGGGATCGCCGACTGGGCCCTGCTCACCTCGAGGGCCTTGCTCGCCGACGGGGCCCTGCTCGCCTGGGGCGCCTTTCTCACCCGGGGCGCCTTGCGGGCCTTTCTCGCCCACAGGGCCTTGCTCGCCCGTGGCTCCCTGGGGGCCTTTGTCGCCTACGGGGCCTTGCTCGCCCGGGGCGCCCTTGTCGCCAGGCTCTCCCTGGATTCCTTTGTCGCCCGTGGGGCCTTGCTCGCCTTGGGGACCTTTCTCGCCTGTGGCGCCCTTGTCGCCGATCGGGCCTTGCTCGCCTACTGGGCCCTTCTCGCCCTGCGGACCCTTGTCGCCCGTGGCTCCCTTCTCGCCCGGCTCGCCCTGCGGACCCCTGTCGCCGTCGGGTCCCTTCGCGCCGGGATCGCCGGCCGGGCCCTTGTCGCCGATCTGACCCTTCTCGCCCGCCGGACCCTTGTCGCCGGCCGGGCCCTTGTCGCCGATCGGGCCCTTGTCACCTACCGGCCCTTTCTCGCCCTGTGGCCCTATGGGACCTTGTGGGCCGGCCGCGCCCGTGGGACCGACTGGACCGGCTGCGCCGGTGGCACCGCTTTCGGCTTCGGCACCGAGCACGCCCTGTTTGCCTGAGCTGGTCAGGAACAGGACACCGTGCTCGCTTTTGTCGCAGCGGGCTTTCGCCGAAATCAGGCGAACCGTGCCCTGGCCCTCACCGCTGCGCTTGATGCAGAGATTGAGTGCGCTGAAAGAAGTCGTTTGAGCCGACGCGGATGCCACCGACAGGCCGGCGAAGACCAGGCACGCCGCTAGGGCGAGAGCCAGGTAGCGAAAGCGAGACGGTGCGGTTGATTGAGCAGTCATTCCGGTGAATCTCCTTCGGTAGGACCCCTCAGGGGAAGTGCCCTCTCGAAAGGGCGTCAGGGCCAGTCACCGAAGACAACGGGCTGCGCGCTCTAGTTCTTCATTCCAACTTTTGTCCAACTTTTGTCCAACCAAGGCTCAATCGCTCAAGTTCGGCAAAAAAACTGGGTCGAGGCCTCGAAGGCTGAAACTGTGGCGTCAGCCTTGAGCAGCATCTCCTCGAACTCCTCCTCCGGACTGGAGTCGACGACGACTGCGCCGCCGGCCCCGATCACGGCCTCCTCACCATCGAGAACGATCGCCCTGATCGCGACGCTGAGATCGCAGCCGCCCCCCAACCCCAGATAACCGATCGCCCCCGAATAGGGGCCACGAGCTTCCCCCTCGAGCTCGTCGAGGATTTCCATCGTGCGCAGTTTCGGCGCCCCGGTCATTGAGCCCGGCGGGAAGCAGGCCCGAATGCACTCGACCGGTCCAACGTCCTCGCGCAATCGGCCACGCACGCTGGAGACCAGCTGATGGACGGTCTCATAGCTCTCGACCCGCATGAGCTCGGGAACCTCGACGCTGCCGATCTCGCAGACGCGGCCGAGGTCATTGCGCAGCAGGTCGACGATGGTCACGTTCTCGGCGCGGTTCTTCTCATCGGCGCGGAGCGCCGTCGCGAGGCGCACGTCCTCCTCCGGGGTCACGCTACGGCGGCTGGTCCCCTTGATCGGCCGCGCTTCGGCCCCGCCCTCGCGATCGAGCGCGAGAAAGCGCTCAGGCGAAGAGCTCAAGACCGCGAGCTTGCCGAAGCGCAGGTAGGCGGCAAAGGGCGCGGGGTTGACCCGGCGCAGCGAGCGGTACAGCTCGAGCGGGTCCGGGCTCGCTTCGGCGACGAGCTTGTTGGTGAGGCAGATCTCATAGCTGTGGCCCGCGTGTAAGTAGCGCTTGCAGGCCTCGATCTGATCGCGGTAGCGCCCGGACGAGCAGCGCATGTGAAGGTCGAGCGGCTCCGGTTGGAGCTTGGGCTCAGGCAGAGATGGCAGCGCCTCGAGGCGCCGGCCGGTCTCGTTGATCCAGTCTTCCGCTCCGGGGGTGATAAGGGCCAGGAGGTAGGCATGACCCTCACGGTGATCGAAGGCCACCATGCGATCGGCGAAGACGAGGGCGGCATCAGGCGTCGCCGCTTGGTGGGCGGCTTCGGCGCCGCAGTCAGCCTTGAGCTCGTAGCCGAAGAACCCGGCGAATCCACAAGCAAAATCGAACGGTAGATCGGCCGAGAGGCGCCGCAGGCTCTGCGACTCGCGTCCGAGGTACTCGAAGATCGATTCGTCGTGGACCTCCACCCCGGCCTGGCACTCGACCCGCACCTGCCCAGCCGTGACGTCGTAGGTCACAATGGCACCCAGCGGGCCCTCGCTATCCCCCATGAACGAGAAGCGGCCGCGCTCTCCCCCGCCGCTGCTGTCCAGCCAGAAGGCGTTTTGGCTCCTCCCATACATATGGACGAAGGCGCGCTCGGGGTCCGGGCAGAAGTCCAGCCGGCGGGAGAGGAGCCCTAACTCGACGGCCGCCGCGGGGGCCTCTGTATGACTCGCGAGCGGCATCGCGTCAAGATATCCCGGCGTGAGAGTCAGCCTCACCCCCGATCCGCGGCGCGGCGTCTTCGAGACCATGCTCGTCGTCGACGGTGTGCCCGTCGAGCTCGATGCTCACCTGGAGCGGCTCGCCGCAAGCCTCAGGACCCTCTACGGCGGTGAGCTCCCTAGCGACGCGGCGGACCAGGTGCGCGAGGAAGCCGGCGACCTGGAGCACGGCAAACTACGCATCACGATTACTGCGTGCCTGGTCGACTTGGTCGCTCATGGGGCGACCAAGTCGACCAGGGCGAACGAGGCGGAATTTGAAATGCAAGTCACCACGGCCGCCGTCGATCCAGCCGCAGTGTTTCCAGGCCCAGAACGGGGAGTTGCGCTGCGCAGCTTCCGCGTGCCGGGCGGCCTGGGAGAACACAAGTGGGCCGACCGGCGGCTGCTGGAGCGTACGGAGTCGAAGCTGTCGCCTGGAGAGCTGCCGCTGCTCGTCGATGGCGATGGCAACGCCCTCGAGGCCTCCCGCGCCAGCCTCTTTGTCGTCGTTGACGGGTTACTGGCCACCCCCCCGGCCGACGGCCGCATCCTCCCCGGCATCGCCCGCCGGCGGACGATCGAGACCGCCCGGGATGCGGGAATCGACGTGGACGAGAAGCCACTGCCCCTGGCGAGCCTTCGCGGTCATGAGGTCTTCCTGGCGGGATCCGTGCGTGGCATCGAGCACGTGCTGGCGCTCGATCGCAAGGCCTTGTCGCCGGCCGGAGCGCTCAGCCGGCGGATTGCGGCTGACCTGCGACGCCGCTGGCTGCCCGTGGCGCAAGGGGAATCCGCTGCAGTCCTCGCAGGCGGGCGACGAGGCGGTCGGCCCTCTCGCTGAAGCTGCTGAGACTGTCGTCGACTGGCCGCGACCGAGTCCGCGCCGGCGGCTCCGCGCCGGCGGCGACCGAGGCCGTCTTCGCCTGCGCCTCCAGCGCCACCACGCTGGCCCGTTCGGCGAGCTCGGCGGCACGCCGGGCCTGCTCAGCAGCGTCAAGCGCCGCAGCGCCCACGGTTGCGACCGCCGCCTCCGAGGACCGCGCGGTGGCAAGAGCCAGATCGACGCGCTGCGCGAGCTCGCCGATCAGCGGCGGCCTCGCCTGCTCGGGGAGCAACCACTCAGCCGTGCCGTCGGGTGTCGCAGCCTCCATACCTGCAAGTACGGCGACCGGCGCCAAACTCCTTCGCTTCGCCACGAACGGGCGTTCGGCTAGATTGCCGCCAGACAACCGAACGACCCGAGGAGCAGTGTGAGAAACCCCAGAGACTTCTTCCAACCGCAGGCGATCGGCGCGCCTGAGCCACTGCGCGAGATCCCTGTCAAGCCCTCGCGGATGATCCACTTCCTCGACTTCTCCAACGAGAAGATGGTCGAAAAGGCGGCCGGCATCGCCGAGAAGACCGACATCCTGCTCGGCAATCTGGAGGACGCGATCCCGGTCGACCGCAAGGAGGCGGCCCGCGCCGGCCTGATCCGCGCCGCCACGGAATCGGATTTCGGTCAGACGGCGCTCTGGACCCGGGTCAACTCATTGGAGAGCCCCTGGGTCCTCGACGACCTCACCACGCTCGTCACCGAGATCGGCGACCAGCTCGAGGTCGTGATGGTGCCCAAGGTTGAGGGCGCCTGGGATATCCACTATGTGGACCGGCTACTCGCCCAGCTCGAGGCCAAGGCCGGGCTCGAGCGACCGATCCTGATCCACGCGATCCTCGAGACAGCGCAGGGCGTGGTCAACCTGGAGGAGATCGCCGCCGCCAGCCCGCGCATGCAGGGAATGAGCTTCGGGCCCGCCGACCTCGCCGCCTCACGGCGGATGAAGACGACCCGCGTCGGCGGCGGTCACCCCGGCTACCGCGTCATGGAGGACCCGAGCGATCCCGAGAACCCAGAGGCCGATCGGGTCAGCGCCCAGCAGGATCTCTGGCATTACTCGATCGCACGCATGGTCGACGCCTGCGCAGCGACCGGGATCCTGCCCTTCTACGGGCCCTTCGGCGACATCAAGGACACGGCCGGCTGCGAGACCCAGTTCCGCGCCGCCTTCCTGATGGGCTGCGTCGGCGCCTGGTCGCTGCACCCGGTGCAGATAGGGATCGCCAAGAAAGTCTTCAGCCCACCGCCGGAGGAGGTCAGGTTCGCCAAGAAAGTGCTGGAGGCGATCCCCGATGGGCGCGGCGTGCACATGATCGACGGCAAGATGCAGGACGACGCCACCTGGAAGCAGTGCAAGGTGATGGTCGAGCTGGCGGAGATGCTGGCGGCGAAGGATCCCGAGCTGGCCGAAACATACGGTTTCTGAGCGGTTTTTTACGTCTTTACGGGTAAAGGCCTGACAGTCAGGCCTTTGAACCGTTGTGGCTCTAGAGGCGTACAGCAAATCCCCATGCAGCTTCCGCAAGTCGCTAACGTGATCCCGAGCGCTTGCCGATAGGGGGGAGGAATTGGAATCGGCACTTTTCGTTATGGAATTCGTTCATTAAACCCCCAAAAAAGGCACTCCTCCCTCCCATGCACAGCTCGCCCGACCTTCCCCTCGACCGAACCTTTTCGACTGGCGTACCGCAGCGCGGCGCACTGGTGCAGGACCGACCCACATTGGGCAGCCTGCCGCGTGCCCGTCGCAGCCTCGGCTGGTGGCTGCCGCCCGTCGTCGACCTGGTCTCCTCCTCGGTTGCGCTGGTCGTCGTTGCGCTCGCCGCCGGCGTTGCCGTCTTCCCGGCGCTGCCGGTCGCGCCCCTGCTGCTTGTCGTGGTCAACGGCGTCCTCGGGGTCTACGGCGCCAACGCCTCCAAGACCGGCCTGGGCAGCGAGGACGGGATGGCCTGGCCAGTGATCCGGCTGCTGCTCGCCGCGGTCTTCGCCTGGTCCGTCTCGCTGCTCACCCCGCTTGGCGGGGGGGCGCAGCTCGCCCTCTGGCTCACCTTCGCCGTGCTCGATACGGCAGGCAGAGCGCTCAGCGCGCCGCTGCTCGGCCGCCTCGACCGGATCGAGCGTTGGGTCCTGGTCGGTGACGAGGCCACCGCCGATCGCCTCAAAGCCTATGAACCGCTGCGCAAGTACGCCACCGTCGTTTGCACCGTGGCCCCCTTCGAGGACCGCTCAAACCCTGCCGATCGCGTCGCCGCGCTGGAGATCGTCGACCGCTACCACGCCGACCGCGTCGTAATCGGTTCCCAGCATGCCGACGACGAAAGCCTGCTCGACCTGGTCAGGTCGTTCAAGTCGATTGGTGTGCCGGTCAGCCTGCTGCCCCGGCCGCTCGACCTGCTCGAGGCGCCGTCGGCCACTCCCAACCGGGTCGGTGGCGTGCCCTTGATCGAGGTCGAGGCGCTGGCCACCCGCGACGCGACTCCATATGTCGGCCCCGACCGGCGCAGCGAACGCAGGACGCTGGTCAGCGTCGTCGTCCCGGCGATGAACGAGGAGAAGAACATCGGCGTCGTCCTGAAAGAACTTCCCGAGGGACTGCACGAGGTGATCCTCGTCGACGGCAACTCGACCGACGAAACGGTCGAGGCCGCCCGCCGCGCCTATCCCGGCATCCGCACGCTGGTCCAGAACGGCCGCGGCAAGGGCGACGCCCTGCGCACCGGCTTCGCCGCCGTCACCGGCAACCTGGTCGTCATGCTCGACGCCGACGGCTCTGCCGACCCGGCCGAGATCCCCCGCTTCGTCGAAGCGCTGGAGGCCGGCGCCGACTTCGCCAAGGGATCGCGCTTCCTCGAGGGCGGCGGCAGCACCGACATCACCTTCACCCGCCGCCTCGGCAACGCCTTCCTCAGCGGCACCGCCAACCTCCTGCACGGCACCCACTTCACCGACCTCTGCTACGGCTACAACGCTTTCTGGGCCCGCTGCCTGCCGTTCATCTCGCTCGACGTGCCCGGCTTCGAGGTCGAGACGCTGATCAACCTGCGAATCGCCTCAGCGGGAATGAAGATCACAGAGGTGCCGAGCTACGAGGCCGATCGCATCTCGGGAGAGAGCAACCTCAACACCTTTCGCGACGGCTTCCGGGTGCTCGCCACGATCCTCAGCGAGGGGCGCCGCCACCGCAGCATCCATCGTGACCGCCCTGCGCCGGCCGAGACGCGAGAGGCCGAACCGGCAGTCACGGTCTGACCGCGGCAGCCGCGCGAGTAACAGCGGCTCCGAAACGCTTCGTAGGATCAGCCTGTGAGTGAGCTTGCGATCCAGGATCAGCCCGCTACGCGTATGAGCCGCTCGCGCTTCGAGCCTGGCCACCTCCCGGCGATCGCCCTCGCCGCGGGCGTCGGCCTGCTGCTCTGCGCGCTCGCCAACTCGCTCGCACGCTCGGCGGAGGGCGACCCGATGCTTCTCTATTGGCTCGGCGTCCTTTTGATCGCCGCGCCGATCTTCTACCGGCTCACCTCCTCGGAGGCGACGCCGACCGAGCGGCTCATGCTCGTCTGCCTGCTCGGCCTCTCCCTTTACGGGGTCAAGGTGCTCCGCGACGCACCTCTGTTCACCTTCTCCGACGAGCTGGTCCACGCCTTCAACGCAAACCAGATCGGCGATCACCACCACCTCTTCGAAGCCAACTCGATCCTCAAGGCGACCCCGTATTACCCGGGGCTGGAAGGAGCGACCTCGTCGCTGATGGCGATCAGCGGCCTGTCGAGCTACGTGGCCGGGATGATCGTCGTCGGCGTTGCCCGCCTCACCCTGGTCGGCGCCCTCTACCTGCTCTTCCTCCGGGTCGGCGGCTCGGCCCGCGTGGCGGGGCTGGCCGCGGCGATCTACACCTGCAACTTCAACTTCCTCTTCTGGGGGGGCCAGTACTCCTACGAGTCGCTTGCCCTGCCGCTGCTGATCGTGATCATGATGGCGCTGGCCGAGCGCGAAGCGGTCCGCCGCGAGGCTCTGCGCGCCTGGGCCGTGCCGGTCGTCGTCGCAATCGCAGCGGTGCTGGTCACGCATCACCTCACCTCCTACGTGACGGTCGGCGTCCTGCTGGCGCTCTCGCTCGCCTACTGGTACGTCAAGCGCAGCTGGGCGTCGCCGAACCCGTGGCGGTTCGCGATCTTCGCCGCGGCGCTGGCGGCGGCCTGGCTGCTGGTCGTCGCCAGCTCGACGATCGGCTACCTCTCGCCGGTGCTGAGCGGAGCGGTCAAGGCGATCTTCAACACGCTTTCCGGCGATGCGCCCCCGCGCCAGCTTTTCCAGAAAGGCAGCTCGGCGGTCGGGACCACGCCGCTCGGAGCTCGGGCCGTGGCCGTGCTGGCGATCGCGGTCCTGCTTGCCGGACTGCCCTTCGGCCTGAGGGAAGTCTGGCTGCGCCACCGTAGGCAGCCATTCGCGCTCGTCTTCATGGTTGCCGCGATCGCCTTCTTCGCCACCCTGGCGCTGCGCCTCGCGCCGGCCGCCTGGGAGACCGGAAACCGCGCCGGCGAGTTTCTCTTCGTCGGCCTCGCCTTCGTGCTCTCCTACGCGGGCCTGGCGATGCTGCGCCGGTGGCCCTCGCGCCCGCGCTTGACCCGCGGCCTGCTGGCGGCCGTGATCTCGCTTGCCCTGATCGGCGACGCGATCTCCGGCTGGCCCTGGGACGCCCAGCTCTCCCGTCCACTGAAGGTCTCGGCGAGCGGAGGCACGATCGTCTCGCCGCCGCTGGCGATGGCGGAATGGGCGGATCACGACATCGCCAACGGACGCTTCGCCGCCCCCACGGCCGACGCGAACCTGCTGCTCGTGCCGGGCGACAAGGCGGTGCTCGCCGGGCCCTACCCCGATGTCGAAGACATCCTCGAAGATCCCAAGCTCGGCAGCTGGCAGCTGCCGCTGCTGCGTCGCCACGAGCTCCGCTACGTGGTCAGCGACCGGCGGCCGGCCAGCTCCGACGTCATCCGCGGCTACTACTTCTTGACCGGCGGCTCCGATGAAGGGCGCCTGCCGCGCGACGTGACCGCAAAGTTCGCCCGGGTCCCGGGCGCGGCCCGCATCTACAGCAACGGGCCGATCACCGTCTTCGATCTGCAGGGGCGGCCGTGAGGGGTCACCGCGACCTCCGCATCGTGACCGCGCTGGCGCTCGTCTGCGCCCTGCTGGCGCCGCTGCTGCCGGTCGAGGTGCTCAGCCTCCTCTTCGCTCTGCCGCTGGCCTTCTTCCTGCCCGGCTACGCGCTCACGGCCGCGACCTTTGCCCGGCGGCCGATCGAGCGGCCTCAGCTGCTGCTGCTCAGCCTAGGCCTCAGCCTCTGCGTGCTGGCGCTCGGCGCCCTGGCGCTCAACTACGTGCCGGGCGGGATCGGGCCGGTCTCCTGGGCGGTGCTACTCCTCCTCGTCGTGCTCAACGGCTGCCGGGTGGCGGCGCTGCGCCGGCCCCCAGTCCGCCACGCCGGGCCCGCTGAGCGGCCAGCCCTGCGCCCCACCGCGGCCGCGGCCGGCCTGCTGATCGCGGCCCTGCTCTGCGCGACGGCGGCGCTCGCCCTCACCTTCACCACCACCTCGGCGAAGCACGCCAATGGGTACACCGCGCTGTGGCTGCTGCCACCGACCGAAAAGGACAAGGCGGAAGGTGGGGCTCGGATCGGCGTCAGCAGCGAGGAGCAGAAGCCCGCCAACTACCGCCTGCAGGTGCGGATCGCCGACCGTCGTGGCGAGTTCGCCCGCGACTTCAGGCTCGAGCCCGGAGAGACGCGGGTGCTGAAGCTGGGGCCGTCGGATGCGGCGCCGGCCGGGCCGGTCGCGGTCACCGCGCTGCTTTTCCGCCGCAACAAAGACGGCAACGTCTATCGCCGCGTCTCAGGCTGGCTGGCCGAGCCCGCGCCATCGCGATGAGCGGCGCCAACGGGCCTGGGCCGGCCGTCGACATCGTGATCAACAACTACAACTACGCGCGCTTCCTCCCGGACGCGATCGAGAGCGCCTCGGGGCAGGCCTACGACCGGGTGAAGACGATCGTCGTCGACGACGGCTCGACCGACGGGTCGCGGCGACTGCTCCATGACTACGAGGACAGGGTGACCGTCGTCCTCAAGGAGAACGGCGGTCAGGCCTCGGCGCTGAACGCCGGGATGGAGCGCTGCGAGGGCGACGTCGTGCTCTTCCTCGACGCCGACGACACCCTTCACCCTCAGGCCGCCGGCCGCGTCGCCGCCGCCTTCGCCGCCGACGACAGGCTCGCCAAGGTGCAGTTCCGAATGGAGACGATCGACGCCGACGGCCAACGGAGCGGGGAGCTGAAGCCGCCGGCGCACCTGCCGATGCCGCGAGGCGACCTGCGCCGCGCCGAGCTTGCCTATCCCTTCGACCTGGCCTGGCTGCCGACCAGCGCCAACGCCTTTCGCGTCGACGCCCTGCGCCGGATCCTGCCGATCCCCGAGCGCGCCTACCCGGTCTGCGGCGCCGATTGGTACCTGATCCACCTGATGACGTTGCTCGGCACGGTCACCTCGCTGGAGGAGGTCAGCGGCTACTACCGGGTGCACGGGGCCAACAGCTACGAGCCGGCGTCGCCAAGTCTCGACCTCGCCCACGTCCGTGAGACGATCGGCTACGCCCGCGTGACGGCGGACGAGCTGCTGCGACTCGCCGACGAGCTCGAGCTGCCACGCCCGCAGCGCATCCTCTCGCTGGCCGACCTCGGCAACCGGCTCGTCTCCCTGCGGCTCGAGCCGCGTCGGCATCCGATTCCGTCTGACCGCGCGGTCGGCCTGCTGCTCGACGCGGCGCGCGCGGCGCGGCGGCGGTCCAACGTCTCGGCCGCGATGAAGCTCGCCTTCCTCGCCTGGTTCGCCACGGTCACGCTGGCGCCGAGGCCGCTGGTGCGGCGGCTCGCCGTGCTCTTCCTCTTCCCCCAGAGCCGCGCCTCGCTGAATGACCTCCTCGGCCGGCTTCAAGGCCGCCGGCGCAAGGCCACCGCGCCGCAGGGCTGAGATGCGGATTCTCCTCGTCACTTCGATGGTTCCCGACGCCGAGGGGATTGGCGCGATACCAAAGCTCCTGCACGCCCAACTGGTCGGGCTACGGGAAAGGCATCAGGTCACCCTGGTGGCCCCCATCGGCGAAGACCCCGGCCAGGCCGCCGCCGCAGAGCGCCTCGCCGGCTCCGCACTCGATGCCCACTTCGTCGATCGGCGGCGTTCGCGATCGCCCCGGCGGCGCTGGCGAGTCCGAGCCGAGCTGGCGACCACCTGGGTCTCGGAGGATTGGCCCTGGCGCGTCGTCAGCGGGGTCGGCGGAGCCCAGCCCTTGATCGACCGGCTCGTCGCGAGACGCCAGTTCGACGTCGTAGCGGTCGAGGACAACCCGATGTCGGTGCTGCGCTTCCCCACCTCGTTGCCGACCGTCCTCACCGAGCACGAGGCGGTTCGCGCCGATGCCGAGGGCTGGCGGTCTTCTCGCCTTGCCGACCGGCCGCTGGCCGCTCTCCGCGCCCGCGACTGGCGGCGCTGGGACTCGTTCCTGCCAGAGGCCTGGCGGCGCTTCGACCTCCTTCAGGTATTCAGCGAGGGAGACGCCCTGGCGGTTGGCGAGCAGGCTCCGGACCTGGTCTCGCGGATCCGCGTCAACCCCTACGGCATGGTGCTGCCGCCGGCGGCCGATCCCGGTGCGGAGCTGCCGGGCACGATCCTCTTCGCGGGCACCTTCAGCCACCTTCCCAACCGGGAGGCGGCGCGCTGGCTGGCGAGCGAGATCATGCCCCTGCTCGAGACCGAGGCGCCGACGGCGCGATTGCGAATCGTCGGCAGCTCGCCGCCGCGCGAGGTGCTCGACCTGGCCGGCCCGCGGGTCGAGGTGATTGCCGACGCCCCCAGCGTCGCGCCGCACCTCGACGCCGCCTCCGTCGTGATCGCGCCGGTGCGCAGCGGCGGCGGCATGCGGATGAAGGTGCTCGAGCCACTTGCCAGGGGCAAGGCGGTCGTGACGACACCGCTCGGCGCCGAAGGCTTCAGAGGATTCGACGATGAGCCGCCGTTCGTGGTCGCGGAGACGGGCGAGGCGATCGCGTCCGCCACGGCGCGACTGCTCGACGACGACGCTGCTCGCCGCGAGCTCGGCGCCCGCGCCCGCCGGTTCGCCGAGCGCCACCACAGCCCGCGGGCATGGGCGTCGAGGCTCGAGGCCATCTACGAGGAAGCCGCCGCCCTGAAGGGACCGGGAGCGCGATGAGCGGGCAGCAGTGTGAACTCAGCGTCCTGATCGCCAGCCACGAACGCCGTGAGTTGCTGCGCCGCTGCCTCGACTCTCTTGCCGCCCAGGCCGGCGCGTCCGGCGAATTCGAGGTGATCGTCGCCGTCGACGGCTCCACCGACGGCACGCTCGAGATGCTGGAGCAATACGAGTCGCCCTTTCCCCTGCGGGCCCTGCGGCTCCGGCAGGGCGGCAAGTCGACCGCCGTCAACGCCGCCATCGAGGCCGCCAGGGGAGCCGTCTGCCTCTTCCTCGACGACGACGTGGTCGCTTCGCCGCAGCTCGTCGCCGAGCACCTCGCGGCCCACCGGGAGGACCCGCGAACCGTCGGCATCGGCGCCCTCACCCAGCAACCGCCGAACGCTCGCGATTGGTTTGCCCGCGCATACGCGATCGGCTGGGGCGAGCGCTACGCCGAGCTCGAGCGCAGGCAAGCCGATTGGGCCGATTGCTACGGCGGCAACCTCTCGGCGCCACGGGCCGCTCTGCTGGAGATCGGTGGCGTCGCGACGGACCTCGAGGCGGTCGAGGACCTCGACCTCGGCTTCCGCCTGGTCGAGGCCGGCTGCGTGCCCCGATACCTGCCGCGAGCCCACGGCGTTCACGACGACCAGAAGCTGAGCGACCGGATCCTGGCCGACACCGGGCGCTTCGGGACCTTCTGCGCCGCCTATGCCGAGCGGCGCCCGGCGACGCGGGCGAAGCTGCTCGGCTGGTTCCTGCAGACCACCCCACGCGAAATCCTCCTGCGCCGGCTGCTGCTCGCCCTACGCACGCCGCCGCGCCTGCTCGCGGCCGCGGGCGCCACGATCCCGGGCACGGGGCGGCGCCAGGTCTGGTTCGGCTTCGTCTCGCGCTACGCCTTCTGGCGCGGCGTGCGCCTCGGCATGGATCGCCGGCGCTGGCGCTCGACCACGGGGGGCGTCCCAGTCCTGATGTACCACGGCTTCAGCGACAGCGGCGAGCGGGATCGCTGGCTGATGCCGAAGCGCTCCTTCGCGCGCCAGATGAGGCTGTTGGCGGCGCTTCGCTATCGCGTCATCCCGTTCGAGGAGCTCGGGCATGACCTGCGGCACGGCACTCCGCCGCCGCGCCGGGCGATCGTGATCACGATCGACGACGGCTACCGCGACAACCTCGAGATCGCCCAGCCGATCCTGCGGCGCCACGGCTTCCCCGCGATCGTCTTCCTGGTCAGCGCGATGCTGGGCGGCGAGAGCGAGTGGAGCAAGCGGGGCGCTTCGGCCTGGCGGCCGCTGTTGACGGCGGCAGAGGTCATGGAGATGAGAGCCAGGGGGATGCGCTTCGGCGGCCACACCCGCACCCACAGCCGTCTGCCGGAAACCGCCGAGGAGCGGATCGACGCCGAGGTCAGCGGCTGTCGCGAAGACATCGAGGGCCTGCTCGGCGAGCCGATCGAGGCCTTCGCCTATCCCTACGGGGACCACGACGAGCGCGCCGCGGCAGCCGTCGAGCGCGCCGGCTTCACCGCCGCCTGCACGGTCGAGCCACAGCTGGCCGGCCCCGGCAGCGACCCGATGGCGATCCCGCGGATCGAGATCCGCGGATCCGATTCGACCCTGACCTTCCTGCGCAAGCTCTGGATCGGCGGCGCCTAGCCCGTATGGATGTTCGGGCCCCGACCGCAGCATCGCCCTCGACGGCGCGTTACCCAAGCGTGAGGGGAGCTCCCCACCGCCCGCTGACCCTGGTCCTCGTCGCCCTCGTGGCGATCGGGCTGATGGCGGCGCCCTGCTTCGCCAAGCCGTGGATCGGCGTGCGCGGCAACCAGCTGGTCGACCGCGACGGCAGCCCCGTGCGGCTGTTGGGGGTCAACCGCTCCGGCACCGAGTACCAGTGCGAGCAGGGCAGCGGCATCTTCGAGGGCCCTGAAGACGAGGCCTCGATCGCGGCGATGGCGCGCTGGCACATCAACGCCGTGCGGGTGCCGCTCAACGAGAGCTGCTGGCTGGGGATCAACTACACAAAGGCGGCCTTCGGTGGGACGAATTACCGCGCCGCCATCCGCGCCTACGTCGAACGCCTGGAGCGAGCCGGCCTCTACGTGATCCTCGACCTGCACTGGGCCTCGCCGCGAACCTATCCCTCGGCCGGGATCATTCCGATGCCCGACGCCGAACACTCGCCGGACCTCTGGCGCAGCGTCGCCGCCGAATACCGCGAAGACCGCAGCGTGATCTTCGACCTCTACAACGAGCCGCGCCCCGGCGTGCCGTGGCCCTGCTGGGCGGAGGGCTGTGAAATCGAAGACAACTGGGTCGGGCTCTACCAGGCGACCGGGATGCGGCAGCTGGTCGAAGCCGTGCGCTCGACCGGAGCCCGGCAGCCGCTGATGCTGGCGGGGGTCGACTGGGCGCGCAACCTCGGCGGCTGGCTCGCCCACCTGCCCGCCGATCCCGCCGATGCGCTGGTCGCCTCCAATCACACCTACGACTTCTCGCTCTGCCTGGCGAAATGTCGCTCGATCCTCCTCCGCATCGCCCGCGACCACCCCGTCGTCACCGGCGAGTTCGGCGAGGGCGACTGCCGCCACCGCTACATCGACCACTACATGCCCTGGGCCGACAGGCACGGGATCTCCTACCTCGGCTGGGCCTGGGACGCCGGCAACGGCTGGACCTGCCGCGGCGGCCCGAGCTTGATCAAGGACTACAGCGGACACCCGACCGGCTTCGGCATCGGCCTGAGGGAACACCTGCGCAAGCTGGCGCGAGCGAAGAGGAAGCCCCAGCCGGCTCAGGTCCTAGGCCGGCGGCAGCCGCCAGCGGTGAGCTAGGACGACGTCGCCATCGGCGCCCATCGCCGGCATCGGCCGGCCGTCGAGCACGCCCGGCTCGACGTCGAAATAAGCCGCCGCCTGAAGGTTGTCCTGGAGCTCCTGGCGGCCGCGCAGGACGACGTCGATCCGGTAGCGACCGGGGATCAGCGGCAGGGAGTCGACTTCGCACTCGATCCGCGGGCCCAACTCCGGGTCGCGGACGTCGCTCAGGCTGGAGAGCTCACTGTCGAGCGTGGCGACAGGATGACCGAGGCTGTTGATCACGGTCAGGCGCACGTCCATCATCGGCAGCACCTCGGTGCAATCGATGACGATCTTCGCCTTGCGGCCGCCGACCACGACGTCGGCCTCGCCGGAGGCGACGTCGTAGACGGCGAGCTTGCGAACCAGCGATTCCTTCCAGCCGTGGCGGTCCTTGCGGGCCAGCAGGTCGTCTGAGGCGGCGCGCTCGAGGCCGCGCAGGTACTGGCTGACCGCCTCGTCGACCGGCGCGTCGGTGATCACCGCGCCCCGTTCGAGCAGGATGCCGCGCCGGCAGAGCGCCTGGATCGTGGCGAGGTTGTGGGAGACGAAGATCACCGTGCTGCCGGCCTTCGCGACCTCGGCCATCTTCGCCAGCGACTTGCGCTGGAAGGAGGCGTCACCGACGGCGAGCACCTCGTCGACGAGCAGGATCTCCGGTTCGAGGTGGGCGGCGACGGCGAAGGCGAGTCGCACCGACATGCCGCTCGAGTAGCGCTTCACAGGCGTGTCGAGGAAGCGGTCGACGTCGGCGAATTCAGCGATTTCGTCGAAGCGGGCGCGAATCTCCGCCCGCCGCATGCCGAGGATGGCGCCGTTGAGGAAGACGTTCTCGCGCCCGGTCAGCTCGGGGTGAAAGCCGGTGCCGACCTCGAGCAGCGAGCCGACCCGGCCGGTGACGTCGGCCCAGCCGCTGCTCGGCTCGATGATCCGCGAGAGCACTTTCAACAGCGTGCTCTTGCCCGCTCCGTTATGGCCGATCAGGCCGATCGCTTCGCCGCGATTGACCTTAAAGGAGACGTCGCGCAGCGCATCCAGATAGTCGTACTCGACCTCGGGGCCGCGGCCGATCAGCTTCTTGGGCACCGCCTTGACGCCGTTGACGAGGCTGTCGCGCAGCGTCCCGTAGCCCTGGTGGCTGAGCCCCAGCCGGAAGCGCTTGCCAAGCTCGTGCAGCTCGATCGCGACGTCGCTCATCAGATGATGTCGGCGAAGCTGCGCTCCACCCGGTCGAAGTAGGCGAGACCGATCAGCAGCATCAGCGCCGCGCCGAGCGTGGACATCCCGATCAGGTCCCAGGGCGGATTGCCGGTGTCGAGCACCGCCCAGCGGAAGCCTTCGACCACGCCGGCCATCGGGTTGATCGCCGAGAGCGTGCGCCAGGGCTGGCTGATCGAGCTGGCCGAGTAGACCACCGGCGTGACGAAGAGCCACATCTGCACGGCGAACGGGACGACGTAGCGGACGTCGCGGTAGCGCACGTTGATCGCCGAGAGAAGGGCCGTGGCGCCGAGCAGCGCCGCGGCGGCGAGGACGACGAGGAAGGGCAGGAAGAGGATCGCCGCCGAGGGCACGATGCCGTAGACGAGGACGACGACGAGCAGGATCGCGATCGAGATGCCGAGGTCGACGAAGCCGGCGCCGATCACCCCCATCGGCATGAAGATGCGCGGAAAATAGATTTTCGAGACGAGGTCTTTGTACATGACGAGGCTTTCCGAGCCGAGCAGCAGGGCGCTCGAGAAGAAGGCCCAGGGGACCAGCGCGGCGAGGCTGAAGAGGGCGTAGGGCACGTCTCCCGAGGAAACCCCGGCGACGCGGCCGAAGAAGACCGAGAAGATGATCATGAAGGCGACCGGCTGCAGGATCGCCCAGGCGGCCCCGAGCGCGGTCTGGCGGTAGCGCAGGGTGATGTCGCGGACGACGATCTGCAGGGCGAGGTCGCGGTAGCGCCAGAGTTCGCGCGGCGAGAGCACGCGGCTGAAGCCGCTGGTCGGTTCGAGGCGCACGGTCATCGGCGCCGCCGTGGCGGGGGTGGCCTGCTCGGAAGGGTTGGCGGTCATCTGCTCCATCGTCATCAGAATAGGTTCGCTGTCGCCTGCGCCAGCCCTGGCGGGCGCATCATGGGCCTATCGACCGTCGCCGCCCCCGCGCTTTAGCCCTGCAGCGATGGCGTCCCGGTAGGCCTCCTCGAACATCGGCACCACCGCGTCGGGGCTGAACAGCTTCGCCCGCTCGGCCGCCGCCTCGCCCATCCGCTCGCGCATCGCCGCGTCGCCGATCATCCGCGCCAAGCCGGCGCGCAGATCGGCGCGGCCGCCCGCCTTCACCATCAATCCCGTCGCGCCGTCGACGACGATGTCGCGCAGGCCGCCGATCTCGGAGGCGATGATCGGCTTGCCCGCGGCGGCTGCCTCCAGCGCAACGATGCCGAACGGCTCGGCCCAGATCGACGGCGCGACCGTGAACATCGAGCGCCGCAGAGCCTCGATCGCGAGGGGATGCGGCAGCGGCCCCGGCGCGATCACGCCGCGCTCCTCGGCGATGCCCGGCAAGCTGCGCCGCCCGATCAGGACCAGCGGCGGCGGGTCCTCCAGGTCCCGGTAGGCGCCGATCAGGTTGCCGGCGCCCTTGTCCTCGGCGACGTCGCCGAAGTAGAGGAGGAAGGGCTCGTCGGGCAGGAAGGAAAGTCGCTCGTCGGCGTCGGCCGGCGCGGCGGGCAGCTCGCCGACGAAGTTGGGGACGACGCGGTGGGAGTCCTGCTGGCGTACCCGACAGAGCTGCTCGACCGCCGAGCTGACCGAGAGGAACATCTCGGCGCGGCGGCGCACCCAGGGCTCGGAGAGGCGCGTGCCGGCGGCGATCATCGCCCCCTTGCCGGGGCCGTAGTGCTGGAACGCGTGTCGCGTGCACTTGAGGGGCCCGGGGCCGCTGCAGACGGCGCCCTTGTAGAAGAGCCGCTTGGTCGGGCAGAGGATCCCGTAGTCATGCAGCGAGAGCACCAGCGGCGGCGCGGCGCGGCGGGCGAGCGGCAGGTAGGAGTTGACCAGCCAGTTGTGGGCGTGGACGACGTCGGGCTGCTGCTCGCGCAGGAGCCGGCGCAGGCCCGCCGTCGTCTTCGGGTCGGGCAGTGGGGCCGCGTAGTGGCGCTCCTCCTGGACGGAGATCCCGGGGATGCCGTGCACCGAGCTCTCGAGCAGCTCGACTCGCACTCCATCGGCCTCGGGCGGCGCTCCCAACGGCTGGCGCAGGGTCGCGACCGTTATCTCGTGCCCGCGAGCGGCGAGCTGCAGACTGAGGTCCTCGACCAGGCGCTCCTCGCCGCCGACCACGGGCGAGTAGGTCTGCGCCAGCATCAAAATCCGCATCGCGGCTGATCGTACAGTTGGCCATCGCCGCCGAGGAGCGGCTGTAACCTGGCGCCCGTGCAGAGCCAGCCAAACCAACAGGGAGCCCCTGCCGCCCCTTCGATCTCGGTGATCGTCACCGCCTTCACGTTCGACCGCCTCGGCTCGATCGAGGAAATCGTCGAGTCGCTGCGCCGGCAGACGGTCGCCCCGGCCGAGACGCTGCTCGTGATCGACTACGCGGCGGAGCTGGAGGAGGAGTGCCGGCGCCGCTGGCCCGACGTCCGGGTTATCCCCAACGCCGCCGAACGGGGCTCCTGCGGTGGGCGCAACACTGGCGTTGCCGAGAGCAGCGGCGAGATCGTCGCCTTCCTCGATGACGACGCGATTCCAAACCACGAATGGATCGAGCGGCTCGGCGACGACTTCGCCGATCCCCGCGTGATCGGCGTCGCCGGCGGCGTCAACCCACGCTGGCTGGCGGAGCGACCCGCCTGGTTTCCGCCCGAGTTCGACTGGGTCGTCGGCTGCATGCACTCGGGCATGCCGAAGCAGCGCGAGCCGGTCCGCAACGCGATCGCCGCCAACATGGCGATCAGGCGCAAGGAGATGCTCGCGGTCGGCGGCCTGCGCAAAGAGTTCAGCCGGATCGAGAAGAACGCCGCGGGCGGCGAGGAGACCGACCTCTGCATCCGCCTCACCGAGCGCTGGCCGGAGCGGATGATCCTCTTCGATCCGGCACCGGCGGTCGAACACTGCGTGCCCCCGGAGCGCGGCGAGCTGCGCTACTTCATCACCCGCTGCTTCGCCGAGGGTCGCTCCAAGGCCGCGCTGGCGCGGCTGGTCGGAAGTCAGTCGGGCCTCTCCTCGGAGCGCTCCTACGTGCGGCGCACGCTGCCGCTCGGGGTTCTGCGCAACCTCGGCGGCGTCCTGCGCGGCGACTTCGCGGGCGCCCGGCGGGCGGCGATGATCGTCGCCGGCCTGGCGACGACGGTGGCCGGCTACGCCACCGCGTCAGACCCGGATGGAGACGAGCAAGGCGAGCCAGAGGCAGCAGGCGAGCCACGGCCGCTGCGCGTCCTCACGGTGACGCCGCTGAGCCCGCTGGTTCAGGGCGGAGTCGAGCGCCACGTCAGCGAAGTGAGCCGCCGCATCGCCGCCGCCGGCGCCGAGGTCGAGGTGCTCTGCACGGAGCCAGGCGGTCCGAAGCTGCACGAGGAGGTCCGCGACGGCGTCAAGATCCGCGTCCTTCGCTCCTGGCCGGCCAACCGCGACTGGTGCGTCGCGCCGCGCCTCTGGGGCGAGATTCGCCGCGCCCAGCCGGGCCTGATCCACGTCCAGAGCTACCACACCGCGGTGGCGCCGCTGGCGATGCTGCGGGCGATCGTCCTCGGCGTGCCCTTCGTCGTCACCTTCCACGGTGGCGGCCACTCCTCGGGCCTGCGCAACCGCCTGCGCCGCCTGC
>DASWQV010000075.1:0-39825 GCA_036403515.1 Solirubrobacterales bacterium | reverse complement strand
GGGCTTGAGTCGGGGCGTGGTCGCCCCGCCTCTGGGAGAGGGGGCCGCGTCCCTACTCGTCAGCGCGGCTCCAGGATGACGAGTGGTATTTCGCGGCCCTTGCTGCGGGCCTGGTAGTCCTCGTAGCCGCGGTATGCCTTTACTGCCAGCTTCCAGAGGCGGTCTCGCTCGTCGGGCTTAGCTACGCGGGCGTGGACTTTGAGGTGGCGGCGGCCTACCTGCACGGTTGTATCCGGATTGGCCTTGAGGTTGTAGAACCACGCTGGGTTCTTGGGATAGCCGCCCTTGGAGGCGATGACCACGAGGTCGTCTCCGTCCCGGACGTAGAGCAGGGGCGAGGTGCGTTTGGTGCCGCTCTTGGCCCCAACGTGGTCGAGCAGCAACATCTTGCCGGGGCCGCCGGGGACCTCGTGGCCGAGGCGGCCGCCGCTTGCCTTGTAGAGGGCGGTGTGAAGGCCCATGAAGCGACGGGTGACAGGCCAGATCCTGTCCGCTATGTCGAGATAGCGGGGCGGACGCCTGTCACCTGTCGCCTGGGGACTCAGGTGTACATCCCCCCGAACATGCCGCCGGTGACGTTGAGCACCTGACCCTGCACGTAGTTGGCCAGCGGCGAGGCGAGGAAGAGCACCGGGCCCGATGCCTCCTCCGGGGTGGCAGGGCGCCCGAGCGGGATGATCGCGGAGGCCATCGCCCGCATCTGCTCCGGGATGCCCAGCTCGATCTTCTCGCCAC
The DNA here is from genome assembly GCA_036403515.1 of Solirubrobacterales bacterium. Taxonomy (GTDB): domain Bacteria; phylum Actinomycetota; class Thermoleophilia; order Solirubrobacterales; family 70-9; genus VRUE01. The sequence continues at coordinate 39,090 of DASWQV010000075.1, read as the reverse complement.
CCGGGGCGGTCATCTCCTCGCCCTCCTCCTTGGCGGCGGTGAGGCGGGTTTCGACGAAGCCGAAGGCTACGGCGTTGACGTTTATCTTGAACTGGCCCCACTCCTTGGCGAGGGTTTTGGTCAGGCCGACGACGGCCATCTTCGCGGTCGAGTAGTTGACCTGGCCGGCGTTGCCCATCGTGCCTGAGGTGGAGGAGACGTTGATCAGCTTGCGGAAGACCTCTTTGTCTTCGCCTCGCTCCGCCTTGGCGGCCTCACGCCAGTGGGGCGCGAGCGCCCGGGCGACCCGGAACGGCACGACCGTGTGGATGTCGATCATCGCCTGGAATTGCTCGTCGGTCATCTTGTGGGCGACGCCGTCCCAGGTGTAGCCGGCGTTGTTGACGACGATGTCGACCGCACCGAAGGCGTCGACCGCGGCAGCGACGAGCTTGTCCGCGGCCTCGGGCTGGGTCAGGTCGCCGGCGTGGACGGCGGTTTCACCGTTGATCTCCCCGGCAGCCTGCTCGGCGACGTCGGCGTCGAGGTCGTTGATCAGTACCTTGGCGCCCTCGGCGGCGAAGAGTTCGGCGGTCGCCCGGCCGATCCCTCGCGCCGAACCGGTGACGATCGCGGCTTTCCCATCAAGAAGTCCCATCAGTCTGCGTTCTCCTCTTCCGTTCGTGAAATCGGCTCGGGAGGCTACAAGGAACGCTCTGGTCCTGGTTGACTGGCCAGTCGACTATGCGGAAATGTTCGCCGGAGCCTTGGCGCTGACGATCCAGGTCGAGGCGCTTGCGACGACTCCATTTGGGGCCTCGAACTCGGCAAGCGCCTCGCGCAGCGCGGCCTCGATCCGCGGCCTGATCTTCTCGGCCTCGTCGCCGGCGAGCCGGATCACCTCACCGGCCGGGCCGAGCGCGGTGACGAACTCGACCGCGTGGTCGAGGTCGCGCCCGATCAGGATTGGGATGTCGCAGCGGCGCAGCCCGATCTCGCTGAAGCCGGCGTTGAGCAGGATGTCGCTGGTGGTGTCGGCGCTGGCCATTGAGAACGGACCCGGGCCGCAGGTCGGCTCGTCGGTTTCCTCCGGCTCTTCGACGAACTCCTCGACGACCGTCTCGGCGCGGTGCAGCCAATCGTTGTCGAGCTTGCGTCGCCAGACGACCATCGTGAGGCGCCCGTCGGGGACGAGCGCCTTGCGGACATTGCGCATCGCCGCAACGGGATTGGCGAAGAACATCGTCCCGAAGCGAGCGAAGGCGTAGTCAAAGCCGTTCTCGAACTCGGTCACCTGAACGTCGCGGACGGCGAAGCTGACGTTGTCGGCGCCAGCCCCCTCGGCCCCCTTTTGCGCCGTCTCGATGAAGCGGGGCGCAACGTCGACGCCGAGCACGGACCCGGAATCGCCGACTATCTCCGCGATGCGCAGGCTGGTGTCGCCGAAGCCGCAGCCGATGTCGAGCGCTCGGTCACCGGTCCGGGGTGGGTGAGCGGCAAGGGCTGCCTCGCCGTGGGCGCCGAGCCCCTCGGTGACGATCTCTTTGAACTTGACGAAGCGGTCGAAGAGGACGCCGTCCCAGGCTTCCAGGGCCTCCTCGTTGTCTGCGGCGACCTCTTCCATCCCTTTCGATAGTAGCCCCGATTCGCGGGGCGGCTTCGCCGGTCGGCGGTGGGTCAGGCTGACGGCGACATGAAGAGCTGGTAGGCATGGACGGTTTCGTAGCCCATCGCCTCGTAGATCGGCTTGCCCATCGGTGACGCCTGCAGTGAGGCGATCTCTGCGCCGAGCTCGAACCCGGCGTTCATCGCGGCCGCGGTGACCGCCCGTCCGAGCCCCCTGCCGCGCGCCGGCTCGAGGCTGCCGACCCAGTAGATGCCGGCGACGCCATGGCTGACGAGCGTCATCGCGACGCTGACCGGCTCGCCGTTGAGGTAGGCGATGAATGCGGCGACGTTCTCCGCCAGCAGGCCGGCGTGGTCGCTGTATCCGCTGAATATCTCCGCTGGGAAGCCGATGCTCGCGTAGGAGGCAGCGGCGACCTTCCAGTAGTCCTCGGCCTGTCGGGGCACGGACAGCTGGCGCAGGTCGGCGCCGGAGGGAAGTGGCAGCTCCTCGACCGGAGCCGCTAGGGACATCTCCGGCATTTCGTAGACGAGCTGGAAACCGGCCGCGGCGACGGCGTCGGAGAGATCCTGGTCGGCGGCCACTCCAGCGCGGACCCAGACGCTGAACTCCCGCCCACGATCGCCGAAGAAATCCTGTGCCCGTGCGACGAGCTCCCCGGCGCCGAGGCTGTCATCGCGGCGGAATGCGGCGTTTGAGATCACCGGGTGCGAATGGCTGCCGGCTCCGAAGAGGCGGTCCTCGCCGGTGACGACGGCGGCATCGGGATCGAGTTCGAACAGCTGCCGCGAGCTGTCTACGAGGTTTACGTGGAGGCGATGGTCGGCCGAGTGGTCAGGCAAGGCGCACGCCGCCGTCGTCGGTAATCGTCCAGTGGGGGTTGTGGGCGACCTCCCAGGGATGACCATCGGGATCGATGAAGATGCCGCTGTAGCCGCCCCAAAACGTTTCGTCGGGCTCGCGGCCGATTGTCGCGCCGGCGGCACGGGCCTCCTCGATCGCCGCGTCCACCTCGGCTGACGAGCCGAAGTTCAACGCCAGGGTCACGCCGCCCCAGCCGCCGCCGTTCTCGACCCGGCTGTCCTCGGCAAGCTTCGCCCGGTCCCAGAGCGCCACGATCATCTCCCCAGCCTGGAAGAAGACGACGTCGTCTTCGGCGCCGGCGCCCGTCTCCCACCCCAGCGCTTCGTAGAAGCGGCGCGCCCGCCCGAGGTCGCTCACACCGAGTGTGATCAGGCTGACGCGCTGCTTCACGACCAGATCAGATTGCGGGCTCCGTCGGGGGCGGCTCCGCGGCGGGCGGCTCAGTCGCCGCCTGCGGCTCGGTCGGCAGTGGTGGAGGCATTGAGTTGGAGAGAGCGGGAGGAGCCGGCTGTCCCTCCAGCGGATCGGCCTCGGCTTGCCAGACCTTGTTGAGCTCGACCTGGAGGTAGGCCCAAAGAGCGGGGGCGATGAATATGTACAGCAGGATCGCGATCCAGCCGTTGAGCGGCTCTTTGCCGGCGAGCTTGGAGGCCCCCATCACTCGCTTGGTCCCGCGCCAGTAGGTGATCAGCGCAGGAATGACGATGATCCCACCCGGAAAGAGCGCCAGCACCGAGTTGGTCGGGTTCTGGCCAAGGTCATAGCCCTTGCCTTGTCCGTAGTCGCGCAGCTCGCGGTTGATTCGGTACCACCAGACGAGGTGATAAATCCCGAACGTGACGAATGGCAGCAGCGCGGCCGCCCATGGGCTGCGGATCTTGACGCGATCCTGACTTTGCCGAAGCTGCATTTCGTATGCCATCTAACCCTCGTTTCTCCCCACCATTGTCCGGTCGCAAAGACCCTACTCGACGCTCTCGGCGAAATCAGCACTGCATCGAACGATGCCTGTTCACGCGGAGGGCGCCGCGGCGGCGATTGCCGCCAAGTCCTTGGGGCGCAGAAGCGCAAGCAAAGTGCCCCCTTCGATTACGGCAAGGCCACCCTTGCGCAGCTTCGCCTTCGCGCCGGTGAGGCGGGCCACCTCGTTGGAGAAGTCGGGCTCGTGACCGACGAGCAGGGCGTCGCCGCGGCCCGCCACGAGGATCGCTGAGTCGAAGGCGCCGCCCCGCAGCTCCTCGCGGGTCTCGGGCTCGAGGCCCAGCGCTTCGCAGGCCAGCCGGGCTGTGTCGGCGGCCCGCACCTTTGGACTGGTAAGGCAGGCGTCGGGCTTCTCCGAGAGCGCCGCCAGCGCTCGCCCAGCCGCTTTGGCTTGACGCTCCCCCTTGAGCGTCAGTCGCCGCGCTGAATCGTTGCCGTTGCCTTCCTCGGCGTCGCCGTGCCGGAGCAGGTAGATCACGGCCCGATCCTACGAGCTTGGCCTCGCCGCGGCCTATCTCGGAATTCCTGATCCGGCGGATGTCGACGGCTTCCAAGCTTCCGTTCGCCTGGTCCGTCGGCTTCCTTGGCGCCCGTGTCCCGGCACGGTGCGCAGGAATTAGCCGGCAGGCGGGCCGGCGGCGAACGCCTGCAGGGCAGAGCGGCCGCCATCGATCCACGGCTCGCCGTGAGCGAAGAGCAGATGCTCGAAGTCCTCGTCGAGAAGCGCCGCGCAACGGCGGCGGATCTTTGCCTTGACGGCTTCCGGATCGTCGCCGATCAGGCGGTCGGAGACGAAGCCGAGCGAGCCGCGGTTGACGACGCTGTCGGCGAAGAGCAGCGCGGTGTGGTTCGCCTCGATTCGCAGAACCGTGTCGTCAGGAGAGATCGCGTCCATCTCGAGGGCGATGACGTCATCGGCGAGCCGGTCTCCAAAGGCGAACCCCTCGACCGCTGGGCCGTCCTCGAACTCATCAAGGCCGGACTCGTGACAGAGGATCGGGCAGCCGTAGCGCTCGGCGATCTCCGAGGCATCGCGCAGGTGGTGCCGGGTCGAGAGCACGATCCGCTCGACCCCGCGCCGCTCGAACCACTCGATTCCCTCGTCCGGCAGCAGCGGGTCAATTGCCGTCCCGGAGGCGACGACGAAGTGACAGCCGGCCTCGGACCCCGTATTCGGATGGACTGCCTTCCAGTGGAAGACGCCCTCGATGATCTCCTCCATGGCAACGCTCCCTACCCGGCTCGGAGGTCAGCCAAATCAGCAGGGGCCGAGATGATGCAGCCGACGGCGGTAGGTCTGCATCGAGGCGTGTCGCCAGTCCCCATGCGTTTGGCGCCGCAGACTCGCGACTCGCTCACGGTGGTAGGGCGAGGAGAGGCTCTCAGCGTGCCCGATCACGTTGCGGAGCTTGATCTGGAAACGGCAGCGCAGGTAGCGGGTCAACGCCAGGGAGGCGCGCATCTCGCGCTGGTTGTCAAGCACTTCCGCGTCGCTGAACCCGGTGTGCTCGATCCCGATCGCCGTCCAGTTGAGCCCGACCGTGTGGCGACAGCGAATCCTGGTCGAGACGAGCTGGTAGATGCGCCTCGATCCCGAGACGACGAAGTGGGAGCAGACGTTCGGCAGCTCGTGCAGCTCCGGATCGGGAGTATCGGGCGCAAATGTGTTGTAGACGGACGCCGCGGTTGCGGCTTCGGCCCAGTGCTCGACGATTACCCTGGGATGCTTCAGCCGCCAGGTCCGTTCCCCGTAGTGCCGCTGCGAGTAGCGCGCCATCTCGTCTTTCCTCTTTGTCCCGAACGGAATCGACTCGCGGATGATTCCGGGGCGGGTGGGGAAAGTCTGTGTCATGGCCTGCCGCGGGACTCGCGGTGCCCCCATGGACGGGGTCGGCATGGCGCGCCCAGCCCCCAAGCCAACGGCCAGCACCACCACAGGGACGATGAGCCGGATCGCTTTCATGGCGACGTGGCGTGAACGAGACGGTTCCTGCGGCGCTCCAGGTACTCCGGCAGGAACTCCCAAAGCGTTCTCGCGATTGCTCCTCGTACAGCGGTATGGGCATAGAACCGCCCGCGATGGATGCCGCCGGAATTGACATCGTCACGGGCTGAGGAGGCAGCTTGCCGGCGTAGCCCACGTTCCAGGCCACCATTGCGAAACAGCTCGAATGCGGCGAACCCGATCGAGCCGCCAAGCACGATTGCTTCCGGGTTCAGCACATGGAGGCAGATGCCCAGGGCTCGACCGAGGTGGAACGCCGCTTCGTCGAGGGCTTGAAACGCGGCGGAGCTCGTGTCCGCCGCCGCTTCATCGACGAGCCGGTCGATTGCTCCAGGCTCCTCCGCGAGGCCCGACCGAGCGAGGATGGCGCCGGCGGACACCATGGTCTCCAAGCATCCGCTCAACCCGCAACGGGGGCATTTCAGAGTGTCCGGCCCCTCCAGCAGGGGCATGTGCCCGATGGCTCCGGCAATCCCACCTGCCCCCCGTTGCAACCCTCCGCCGGCGATGACCCCTGCGCCGACGCCCTCTCCCCAGAAGACATAGAGCGCGTTATGCCTGCCGCGCAGCGCCCCCCAGTGCCGCTCCGCGATCGCGCTGAGGTTGGCGTCGTTGTCGGCAATGAACGCCTTCAGGCTCGGTGCGCTCGACTCGTCCCAACGAAGGCGCTGGCGGAGATGCTGGCGGACATCCCCGAGCCCCTCCCACGGCCTCCAGCCGCGATCTTCGCTCATGCTCAGCGCCCGGACCGCACCGGTGGTTCGTGGGTCGACTGGATGGGCGAGGCTCATCCCCACCCCGACCACTTCATCGCTGCGGCGGCCCGCGGCGGCCAGTGACTCGTTGATCAGGGCGGCGGCTCGATCCAGGGTCAGCCGGGGATCGTCGTCGATTCGCTTGTCTTCCTGCCAAGGCTCGCCCAGCGGCCGCCCGTGCAGGTCGGCGATGCAGACCGTCAACTCGGTCTGGCGAAATTCGACCCCAAAGGCGACTCCCTGCGACGGATCGAGGGCGGTGCCCTGGGCGCCATGAGGGCCGGCTGGCTCGGCAAGCACAGGTCGCAACTGCTCACGGACCACGGCGACGGAGGGCCGAGACAGCTCAGCGCTCTGCGCGACCTCGGCCAACGTGAGGCCGCGAGGTTCCGGCTGACGCAGATCCGTGCCATCGCCCACATAGCTGTCAAAGGCGTCCTGCAGTAGGGCGTGGACGAGGCGATCCCGGGCGCTCTTGCCCGCGCGTGCCTGTCCTTTGACCGCCATCGAGTGAAGTCTAGCCGTTCATGGTCTACTTTCAAATCTGACTCTGAAATCAATTTTATCTTTTGGTACGCTGCGACCATGCCGGAGAGCAAATTCTTTGCCATGGCCCTGATCGCCGCCGCGCTGCTTCTCCCTACTGCGGTCGACGGCGGCAATATCTCGCCCTTGGATCAGCAGGCCACCATGGCCGCGCTGATGACGAAGGCGAACGGCCCCCCAGGAGCAGAATCGCTCGCCAATCGCGGGGAACGAAGTGGCTTCGGGCTGTCGCGACCCGAACTGCTGCGCCTCTTGGCAGCCAGTGGCGCAGATTCCCGAAACCCGGGCCAGTCTCGCATCGTCCAGCTCATCCTGCTCATGGCCCTGGCGACCGAGGGCCTGCCTCTCCTGCTGCGCCGCTAGGTGGGTCTACAGCCCCATCAGCTTGCCGAGGATTCTCCTTCATGACTTCCGAGCAGGGCGCGGGAGGACACGCGGGGTCATGGGAGGACACGGAGTCCCTGCAAATGAGTTTGTTCGGGAAGGAAAGCAACGGCCGGGAATGATCACGCTTGGTCCGGCCGATGTGTCCGGATCGTGTCCGCGCCGACTACGATCTAGAGATGTCGCAGACAACAAGTGTCGAGGTCGAAACGGCGCTCCTCGAACGGCTGCGCCAGCGGCGGCCGGGACTGACCGACCACGAACTGCTCGAATCGGTGGTGCTATCGACACTTGGGCGAGCGACGCTTCAGACCATGCAAGAGCGCAACGCGCTCACTGAAGACGAGGCGATATCCCTCGGTTTGCGGGCGGTACGCGAAGCTCGGCAGGCTGACGTCAGCCGACTGCGAGCTCCCTGATCTCGACCTGGTAGTCCGCCGGCAAGGGAACGGATGGCCGTTCGCCCCGCGGCTCGCGTCGCCGTGTCAGAAGGTGCTCGAAGAAGGCCAAGGCGCCGCCTCGCGGCGCGGCAACTATCTCCCGACCGTCGGGATAGACGATCGCGAGCGGCCGATGCTCCGCTACTGCCTCAGCGAGGATCGCGCCGAGTCCCTCTTGATCGGCTGCGATGAAGGCGGTTCCCTCCGGATAGCGATCAGGGTCAGTCGCGGCTTCGATCAGCCGTTCGTTGGCGATCTCGCCGGCTGCGGTGAACTTGCTGGGCTCTAGTTCTTCCATGCTTCCGCGATTGCTTCCCAATGATCGATCAGATAGCGGATGGCCATCGGCGCGACCTCGTTGACCGTGCCCTCTGCAAACCGCTCTGCAGGCTGCTTCTCCGATTCAGTGTATCGGTGCAGGTCGTGGTCTCCATGAGCGTTGTCGACCAAGCGGATCGTCTGCCAACGCCCTTCGATCCGCAACTGGAGCATGACGGCATAGTGCTCCAGCGGGCGACCCTCAAGCTCGACAAGCAGCCGAGCGTCGGCAGTAAGCGGGCGAATGAAAGGCCCTCCCATAGACGAAATGTATTAGCTGAGTCGGCCGTCGATGCGGCACCGCCGATCGCAGAGCCATTGCAGGTGCAATACGTGCAGCCGGGGAAAAGCGCACCGAAGTCCCAAATTGCGGAATTTTGACAGCGCGATTCCATCCGATCGCCTTGGGACGCTCGGCAATTCCCTAAAAACCCGATGGATCTGACGGGGCCACCACCTCGCCAGGTGCAGAAAGGTATTCACCCATGCCGACAGAAAAGTTGGTGGCCCTCTAATGGGCGGCGATCGGGGGTTTGCGCTCTCCGCCCACTTCATCGACAACCGGCGCTCCGTCGAGGCCATCTTCGACGGTTACAGCTGGACCGTAGAGACGGTCTCGGGCCCGGTCTCGGTCCGCGACATCGACCAGGCGATCCGGATCGCCCGCCAGTCGATCGGCGAGCTCCTGCGCAGGGTCGACCGACGGCCCGGATGGGGCCTGCGGGTGGAGGTAGCCGACGTGGCCGCCTCCTACGGCGAGCCCGATCCCGAGGAGGTTTCCTTTCCCTCGGGCGGGCGGGCGGATCCCAACAGCCTGGTGGCCCGCATTCGTGGGCGCTGGCGCCAGGGTGACAGCCCGGAGTCCGCGCTGGACAACGCGCTGGAGATCGTCCGCGGCTACGCGGGGCGTAGCAGGCGCAGCGCGGTGGCCTGAGTTGGCTCCTCTCCTGATCGACACCGGATCCGCAGCTCGGGCTCTGAGCGAGCCCGAGCTGCGGGCCTGGGCCGAAAGCCGCGGCGTCTTCATCTCAAGCGTCATGGACGAGCTCGCCGCAGAGCGTCGCGCCCTTGCCGACTTCTTGGATGAGCTCGGCTTCAGACCGATCCTCTTCGAGGATCTCGGCGGCCGTGACGAGAACGCCGAAACCGCCTACCTCGCCGGCGTTGCTCAGGCCGAGATCTACCTGGGTTTGATCGACGAGCGCTACGGAACGATGTTGCCATCGGGGCGCTCGCCGACCCACGAGGAGTACCGCAAGGCCCGTGAGCTCGGCCGACGTATCTCCGTCTGGAGCCGGGAGCCCTCGCCCGAGCGCCAGGGCAACGCCCGCGACTTCCTGGCAGAGGTCCAGGTTTTCAACACCACCGGTCGATTCCGCGGGACCGATGATCTTCTCGCCGCTGTGAAGCGCCGTCTAGGCGAGATTGCCGCCAACGACGAGGCGCCCTGGGTGAAGCTCGGCGAGGCGGTCTTCAGGGTCGAGCGGATTCGCGACGAGGGCGCCCGGGTCGTCCTCGACGCGATGGTCCGCGATCCCGCCCTGGCCCGCTACCTGGAGGGGATGCGCCCGGATCAGTGGCAGCGCGGGGAAGGGGTGTTGCTGAGCACCTCGGATCGCTGCGGCTCGGCCACTGTTCGGTCGGTCGCCAGCGAGACTCGGGCGCGAAGCGTCCGCACGATGGAGATTGAGCTCGAGGTCAGTTGGAGCGAGGGCCGGGGGAACCAGATGGCGGCCGGAACCCAGGGCTACAGCGCCGATGACCTCGTCGCGATCGGACTCGAGTCCGGCCTGCTTCGGACCTCCGCGCCCTCAGAGCTTGAGGCGATCGGCTGGGGTGGGCTCCTCGATGTCTCGGACCCGCTGCAGCCCCTCCTGGGCCAGCAGTTGCCAGAGGACGTGACCGCCGCAGTCGCGCGGCTGCTGATCGTCGAGCGCCTTGTCGGCGGATCGGGTGCCAGCCACCTCGACGGATTCGACCTCGGGCCCGCATCCGGCGGATTTCGCCCCCTCCGCCTGGCTTACACCGACGCCAAGCGCTACACGAACGAGGAGCCCAGGCTGAGGGTCATCGAGGGCCAGCGGCCCTGGTAATCGAAGCCGACCCGTGAAGGTCTGGCTGGAGCCCGGCTCTACGACCTCCGCCACAGCTTCGGGCGGGATTGGCGGAATCTGGGGCGATTTTGAATGCTACGTACCTGGATATTGCGACCTAGGTGCCTTGAAAATACCCCTCTAGCTCTCTAAGTTCGGCCTGTCGTCGAGGCGGCAGGGTGTTCCTCTCGTGTCGTGGACGGCTATCGCCTCGGACTGCATTCGGTGCCGTCTGGACCACCGTCATGGAAGCGAGCGTGCTTTGTGAGCGTGCAAGAGGAAATCTTCGAGTGGGTACAAGAGTTTGAGCCCTGGAAGCAGGAGCTTTTCATCCGTGCGGCAGCGTCCCCAGAATTGTCGGAGGTAGACGCCGAGGAGGTCGCCTCGATGGTGCTTGAGGGGCAGGCCACCGATGGCGCACGCCCACGCGAGATCAAACGTGAAGACCTACCTGACGACAGCATCATTGGTCAGCCGATGGTGATCGAGCAGATCACCGGGCTTCGCAACGTCAACGCAATTGAGGACGGACAGACGCTGGCCTTCGAACCCGGCGGCATAAACGTTGTTTGGGGCGCAAATGGAACAGGTAAGACTGGCTATTCAAGGGTGCTTAAGAAGGCTGGCCGCACTCTCTATCGAGAGGAGGTGCTGACTAACGTCTACACGACTGATCGCAGCAGGCCACAGGCGACCTTGGTGGTCAAGGTTGGTGACGATGAGCGCAGCGAGGAACTTGATCTCGACGCCGATCCCCCGCCATTTCTCTCTCGGATCTGTGTTGCCGACTCACGCGCAGGTGAGATCTACCTAACCAAAGAGACTGAAGTCGACTACATACCGACAACGCTTTCTAGCCTGAGTCGCCTTGCAAGTGGCCTGAATGCAGTTAAAGAGGTACTGCAGCGACTCCGCGGTGCCGTGGAGGTATTGCAGATTGACCTTCGTCCCTTTGGAGAGGAGACACGTGTCGCGACTTTCCTAGCTCGTCTCGACGCCAGTACATCAGAGGCCGACCTCCGTGCATTGGCCGAGCTAAGCGAGAAGGAGCAGCAGGCGCAATCCATCTTGCGCAAGAGGATAGGAGAGATCCAGGCGATGCAAGCCCCTCAACTGCGCGCTGTCGCCGAACGAGAGTCACCGAAGCGACTCGCCTCGGTGATGATCTTCGGGCTGTAGCTGCTTTCCTCAGTACGGATGCGATTAAACAGTTGGCAGAGCGCGAGAAGTCGCTTTGCGAAGCGCGGGAAGCGGCCGATCTGGCCGCGAAACAGTTCGAGTCCCAGCCGCTTGGCGAGATCGGCAGCCAGCCCTGGCGCCTACTTTGGAACGCGGCGCGAGAGTACGCTGCGCATCTCGGCCAAGCCCTGCCACCAGACCACGACCCGGCTCATTGCCCGCTTTGCATGCAAGAGCTAGCGAGAACGCCCGTGAGCGCTTGCGGTCGTTCGACTTGTTTGTTGCCGACAATGTGAATGCGCGCCTGGCGGAGCTTGAGAGGGAGAAAAAACAGGCGGTTGACCAACTGCCCGACGTTGGTGTCATCCGCGACCGCAATCAGGGAGCAGTGGAGCTCCTCGGTCACGGCGAGGGCGAGCTTGGGGTGCTGGTTTTAAAATGGCTCGACCTCGTTGAGGCTCGTTTCGAGCAGTTGCGGAAGGCGGAGTTGGAAAATTTCAAGGCGCTCGACGCCCCGCCCAATCTGGAGCCATGGATTAACGGGCGAAGAGAGGAGGCAAAGCGTCAAGCCGAGATCGAGAGGGGTGAGGAGAACGAGAAAGCTCGCGCAGAACTAGCGGATCTCGAGAGCCGCCAACTGCTCGGCGAGCGCATAGAGGAGTTTCTCGCGCGTATTCGGGCCCTAAAGAAGGTTGACCAACTTGATAAAGCGATCTCACAGACTGGGACAGGTGGTATTAGCCGCAAGATTGGAACCCTCTCTCAGGAGCTCATTCAGGGAGGCCTTGAGGAGGCGCTAAAGCGGCAGCTAGAGGCCCTTGAGTTTCGGGACATCGAGGTCGTGCCGAAGACCCGGATCGTTAGGGGTCAGCCGGTTGCTGGGCTCGCATTCAAGACCGTCGAGGGTGTGCCGCTTACCTCTGTTCTCAGTCACGGCGAGCAGCGCCGCCTGGCGCTAGCAATGTTTCTAGCCGAGATGGAAGTGCGCTCAGACCCGAGCCCAGTTGTTTTCGATGATCCGACCAGTTCGATCGACCAAGAGGGGCGCCGCCGCATCGGCCGCACCCTGCTTAAGCTCGGAGAAAAACGGCAAGTGATTGTTTTCACGCACGAGCTGTCTCTTGTTCTTGAGCTCCAGCGTCACGCCACGCCAGCTTGTGAGGTCTTCGCCCAGCACGTAAAGCGCCTAGGCGAGACCGTTGGTCACGTACAGCCCAGTCTGCCCTGGGATGGCCTCAGTCCCAGGGAGCGTCTCGGTGACCTCGATCAGAAGTTGCTCAAGCTGCGCGCGGAGTACGAGAAGCAAGATGAGGAGAACTATGCGCCCCAGGCGGGGCACTTTTGCAAGCTGCTGCGTGCCGCGTTTGAGCGCGCGGTCGAGGATTCTGTGCTTGCGGGGGTCGTTACGCGTCGAAGTGATGCTGTTCATACCAAGCAATTGCGCACTATTAATTGGAGTAGCGATATTTGTGACCTCGTAGATCACGGGATGAATGAGAACTCACCCTGGGTTCACGATCAGCCACTCGCGGACGGCGCCTCGCCCCCGAGCCCGGACGAGCTTAAAGAAGGACTTGACGTCTATAAGGAGCTGCTGAAAAAGGTCAGCGCCATAAAGAAAGAGCGCTCCAACGAGAAAGAGGAGCGAAGGAAGGAGCGCGTGGCAGCATTGAAGGCGGTCCCCCTCACGCACTCTGGGGGTGATCAAGACGGCGTGAGCCCGAAGCTGAAGCCAGTCCCCGATCCGGAACCCGAGCCAGCAGTTGATATTCCTCCTGCGCGGGACCGCGCGAAGCCGGCAGCAGAACAGATGGAGATCGAGTAACGATCGAGATTGACCTCTCCTGGTTATCTGTCGGCGAGTTTGCCTAGCTCGCCCATTGATGTCCCGAGGGCGACGGCGAGAGCTTTTACGGTGTTCCAGGTTGGATTAGCCTGACCACGCTCAATTAGGGAAAGGGTGCCGGTCGTGATACCAGCCTCGTGGGCGAGGTCTTCTTGGGTGATGCCGCGTTTTTGGCGGAGCTGGCGTATCGCTTTGCCTAGCTCGGGTTGGGGTTGATCGGAGCGGCGCATCCCAGTTGGGACGCTTTCAGACGCGAGCGACATAGGCTAGGGCACAGAACAGTAGCGATATGTGCCCGGTTGGTGCTAGGCTCTTTCCAACCGAAAAAGTGCCCCCGCGCTGCCTGAACAGCCGGGGGCGTGGCACAGGAGGGATTAGCTCCCATGCACGACGAAGTATCCGGCGGCGCTCACTCACGCCCGCTCGCGAGGACGAGATCGTGGAACGCTCGGTCCTCACTGAAGTCCTGGTTTTGCACCCCGCGCAGCTGACGATCCTGGAGCTTGCCTTGCGGGTTGAGACCGACCGGCAAAGCTGCGATCAGGACGCGGTAGAGCGCGCTGTCCGAGAACTGGCCCGCGACGGACTACATCACCTGCGACTGCCGCCGCCTTGCGCCCAGCAGGGCCGCTGTGCGCTTTGACGAGCTTCTCGGGGGCGTCAGTTGAGCGCCGTGGCGCAGTGCTTTGGTGCCAATCTCGCCCGACTGCGCGAGCGTGCCGGCATCACCCAGGAGGAGATGAGCTTCCGGGCCTCGCTGCACCGCACCGAGATCGGCCTGCTTGAGCGCGGCGGCCGCATCCCCCGCATCGACACACTCGCAAAGCTCGCCGGAGCCCTAGGAGTGCCCACGTCCAGCCTGCTCGACGGCATCGACTGGCAACCAGGCGAGTTCACGCGGGGCGACTTCCGGCTCCGGTCTTCAAATGAGGCCGGGCCATGACAGGCGATCTCGCTCAGTCATAGGGATGAGGCCGAGACACCGAGCGACCCAGAGAGCAGGAGGCAGGTCCGCCAGCCCAGAGACACGCAGAGCCCAGAGAGCTACGAGACGGACCTCTCGGCAGCCTCAGCCGCCGCTCCAGCTACCAGCCATCTACAGCCCGACACACTATGCACCGTGTGCGATCGTGCCTGGGCCGCAGTTTGGTGATCCCAAAGATCAGGAAGGCTCAGGCGCTCTGGCGGTGGCGACTCAGGCCGGGCCTCCGGCGGCCGATTGTGGCACGGCTCCGCCGTGCGGAGGCCGCCGGTATGGAGGCCCGGCGAGAGGTCCGACCTTCAATTGGTGGCGCACTCGGAGGGTCCGGCTGGACAACAGTGCAGAGGAAATGCAGCGCCAGGCCGACAAAGAGTTCGAGCGCCTCCTGTCGCCGGAGGAGGTCGCCGGAGCGTGCGGCCTCTCACGTCGTGCTGTCTATCACGCGATTGCGCGGGGTGAGCTGCCTGCTGCGCGGCTCTGTAATCGGCTGCGGATCCGCCCAGCGGAGTTGGAGAGGTGGATCGAAGCGGGAACGCCAAGACCTGAAACGGCTGCTCGGCCGGATGAGAGGACGACGCCCAGAGCCAGCACCGCGCGGGGTCTGCGAGCGCTTCTCGCCGAGGAAAGCAGAGCATCGCTATGAGCGTTGAGCGGATCGAGCGGAAAGGCGGGGCTGTCTGGAGGGTGCGGTGGCGCGACGCCCAGGGGCGCGAGCGGTCCAAGGTCATCGGTCGCAAGCGGGACGCGGAAGTCTTCGAGGCGGAGGTCATAAGGCGCAAGCGGACCGGCGATCTCGACCTGCTCACCGGAGGCCGCGAAATGCTTGCGGAGTTCGCGGAGGAATGGTGGAAGCTCTACGCAGTTCCCAACCTCGCAAGCCGCACGCTCCAGAGCTACGCGAAGTTGTGGGATCGGCACATTGGGCCGAGGCTTGGCTCAATGCGGCTTAGCGCAATCACGCCCGAAGTCGTGGAGCGCTACCGGGCGGAACTGGAAGCGGATGGGGTGGGGCTGCCCGACCGTGCATCGGGCGCTTGTCCAGCTTCAAGGAGTCCTGCGGTGCGCCGTCGAGTGGAGGCGAATCGGCAACAACCCCGTCAAGGCGGTGAAGAAGCCGAAGGTTCGCCGCTATCGCGAGGTTCGGCCGTTGCCGCCGCTCTCCGTGGAGCGTCTGCGGATCGCGGCCGCCGGGCGGCGGCGGACGCACGGGCCGCGTGACGCGACCTTGATCGCGGTGCTGGCGTACGCCGGAATCCGTCCCCAGGAGGCCCAGGCCCTCCGCTGGTCTGACGTGCGCGAGCGGACGCTGTTGATCGAGAAGGCGGCGGACGGTCAGGGCGGCGTCAAGTCCACCAAGACGGGCCAGACGCGCACGGTGCGGCTGCTCGCACCGCTTGCGACCGACCTGGCCGAGTGGCGCTCACAGTGCGACCACGCCGAGGACGAAGACCTCTTGTTCCCGAACCGCTCAGGCGGCATCTGGAACGACGGCGCTTGGCAGTCCTGGCATCGGGACGCTTGGCATCCCGCCTGTGCCGCTGCGGGCATCAAGAACGCGCGCCCGTACGACCTGCGACACAGCTTCATCTCTTTGCTCATCCACGAAGGGCGCAGCGTGGTCGAGGTCGCGCGCCAGGCCGGACACTCGCCGACGATGACGCTCGACGTCTACGCGCACGTCTTCGATGAGTTCGACATCGCGGAGCGGGTGTCTGCCGAGGATCAGATCGCCCAGGCACGACGCGATGTGTCCGAACCGTGTCCGCCTGGCGCGGACGATGGGAAGGAGGAGCAGGAATCCCCTGCTAATTCCTACAACCCCCTCAACTTGCCGAGGATCTCCTTCATGACCTCGTCGGTGCCGCCGCCGATTGGGCCGAGGCGGGCGTCGCGGACGGCTCGCTCGATGCCGTACTCGCGCATGTAGCCGTAGCCGCCGTGGATTTGGAGGGACTGGTCGGCGATCTCGAGGACGGCGCGCTGCGTGACGAGCTTGGCCATGGTCACGTCCTGGATGCAGTCCTGGCCCTCGTGGAAGAGGCGCAGGGCGTTGTAGGTAATGGCGCGGGAAGCCTCCGCCTTGGTCGCCATCTCGGCGACGTGGTGGCGGATCGCCTGGAACTTGCCAATTGGGCGGCCGAAGGCTTCGCGGTCGAGGGCGTAGGAGACGGTGGTCTCGATCAGGCGCTGCATCGCGCCGACGGCGCCGATCGCCATCAGCAGCCGCTCCCAGGCGAAGTTGGCCATGATCAGCTTGAAGCCCTCGTTCTCGCCGCCGAGCAGGTTCTCCGCGGGCACCTCGACGTTGGTGAAGGAGAGCTCGCCCGTGTCGGATGAATGCCAGCCCATCTTCTCCAGCTTCTGGGCCACCTCGTAACCGGGCATCTCACGCTCGAGCACGAGGAAGGAGATGCCGCCGTGACCGCCCTCTTTCGTCGTCTTCACCGCGCAGACGAGGAAGTCAGCGCGCACCCCGTTTGTGATGAAGGTCTTGGAGCCGTTGACGACGTAGCCGTCGTCGACCTTCTCGGCGAAGGTGGAGATGCCGGCGACGTCGGAGCCGGCCCCGGGCTCGGTGATCCCCAGCGCGCCGATCTTCTCGCCGGCGATCCCCGGCACCAGCCAGCGCTGCTTCTGCTCCTCGGTGCCGAAGTTGAAGATCGGCGGCATCGCGATCGAGGTGTGGGCGTTGAGGCCGGCGGCGACACCGCCGGAGCCGCCGGAGCGAGCCAGCTCCTCGACCCAGATTGCGTCATGCAGGTGGGTGCCGCCCTGTCCGCCGAGCTCCTCGGGGAACTTGAGGCCGAGGAAGCCGAGCTCCGCGCAACGGCCGTAGAGCTCGCGGGGGAACTCCCGTGCCTCCTCCCACGCGGGAACGTTGGGCGCGATCTCCTTCGCAACGAAGCGGCGGACGGTCTCGCGCAGCTCCCCGTGCTCCTCGTCGAAGGGCGGGAGAGTGGCTCGCTGACCTGTGTCTCTGATGATTGACACTTTTGTTACCCCGGAAGCTTGTTGTCTGCGCACGGCACCGTTAGCGTGGCTACGATGGAACGCATGACGTGGACCGACGAGCGACTCGACGACAGATTCGACGGCTTGGACCGAACACTTGATCGGATCGATCGCGACATCCGCGACCTGCGGACATTGGTGTTCCAGCTCTGGGGCTCGAACATTGCGGGCCTCCTCATCGTTATCGCCACGGTGCTGGCGACTCGCTAACGATCAAAGGCCGTAGCTCCGACCGATCACGTCGAGCATCACCTCGTCGGTGCCAGCCCCGATCCGGTTGAGGCGGACGTCGCGGTAGGCGCGCTCGATCTCGTACTCCTTCATGTAGCCGTAGCCGCCGAGGATCTGCACGGCGTCGTCGGCGACCTCGCAGCAGATGCGGGAGGCGTAGAGCTTGGCCATCGTGATCTCGCGCACCGGGTACTCGCCGTTGGCGAAGCGCCAGGCGGTGGCGTAGGTGAACTGCTTCGCCGCCTCGGTCTTCGTCGCCATCTCGGCGATCTTGTGGCGCAGGGCCTGGAATTTGCCGATCGGCCGCCCGAAGGCTTCGCGCTCCTTGGCGTACTCGATCGTCTTCTCGATCATCCGCTCTGCCCCCGCGTGGCAGCCGGCGGCTGCCACCAGCCGCTCGCCCTGAAGCTCCCAGGCGATGTGGTAGAAGCCCTTGCCGACTTCGCCCAGCACGGCGTCGGCCGGCACGCGGACGTCTTCGAAGGAGAGCTCGCCGGTGTCGGAGGCGTGCATCCCCATCTTCTCCAGCTCGGCCGAGACGGTGAAGCCGGGCACGTGGTTTCCCTCCTCGTCGCGCAGCGGCAGGACGAAGAGGGTGATGCCCTCGTGGCGGGCGCTGGGATCGGTCTTGGTGACGAGGACGATGAAGTCGGCGCGCGGACCGTTGGTGATGAAGGTCTTGGATCCGTTGATCACGTATTCGTCGCCGTCGAGGATGGCAGTGGTGCGGATGCCGGCGACGTCGGAGCCGGCGCCCGGCTCGGTGATCGCGATGCAGCCGATCTTCTCGCCTTTGAGGCCCGGCTCGAGATAGCGGCGCTTCTGCTCCTCGGTGCCGAGCAGGTGGATCGGTGGCAGAACCATGTCGCTCTGCACGGCGAAGCCCATGTTGGTCCCGCCGGATCCGGAGTAGCTCATGCACTCGGCCCGGACCAGCGAGTAGAAGTAGTCGCCGCCCTGTCCGCCGTACTCCTCGGGGAAGCAGAGGCCAAGGAAGCCGAGCTCGCCGGCGCGCTTCATCGCCGCGGAGTCCCAGTAGGTGTCCTCCCACTCGTTGCGGTGCGGCCACAGCTCCTTCTTCACCCACGACTGCATCGACTCGCGCAGGTCTTCGTGCTCCTGGCTGAAGATGAAGTGTTTGCGTCCGGCCTGGTGGTCGGGCTTGATCACTTTGGAGCCGTTGGTCGTCGCGGTCGCCACTGTCTCTCTCCTCGTTTGAAGTTCGGGGTCGGCGGCGAAGCCGCCAGGCGGGGGTGTCTGACTTTGTGGGGCAATGTGGACCCTCTAGCTCAGCCACGCCGCGCGCGAGTGGACAGTAGCACTTCCTACTTTCGACGCAGGTCGGCTATGGTCCACCGCCGATGGACTACGAGGTCGTCAAGTACGAGGTCGCCGAGGGCGTCGCCACGGTCACCCTCAACAACCCGGAGAAGCGCAACATGCTCTCTGGCCAGATGCTGAGCGAGCTGGTCGACGCGATGAAGACGGCGCGCGATGCCGAGGACGTGCGGGCGGTCGTCCTCACCGCGGCCGGGGACAAAGTCTTCTGCGCCGGGGCCGACCTGGGTGGCTTCGCTACCGACATTCCGCTCGTGGCGAAACATTTCGCGACTGATCTTTTCCTCGAGTTCTTCCGGCTGATGCCGCGCCTCGGCAAGCCGAGCCTCTGCGCCGCCAACGGCCACGTGCTGGCTGGCGGGATGGGCCTCGCCCTCTCCTGCGACCTCTTGATCGCCAAAGAGGGAGCCACCTTCAGCACGCCGGAGATCAACGTCGGCGCCTTCCCCTACATGATCATGGCGATCATCTACCGCAACGTCCCGCGCAAGAAGGTCAACGAGATGATGCTGCTGGGCGAGCGGCTCAGCGCCGAGCAGGCGGTCGAGTACGGGCTCGCCAACAAGGTCGTCCCCGGCGGGGAGTTCGACGCCGCGGTCGCCGACTGGGCGACCAGGCTGGCCTCGAAGAGCCCAGTGCTGATGCGGCTCGGACACGACGCGATGTACCGCCAGCAGGACATGGCCGTCGACGACGCGCTCGACTACCTGCGCTCGCAGCTCTCGCTCACCTTCACCACCGAGGACATCGTCGAGGGCGTCACCGCATTCTTCGAGAAACGCGACCCGCAGTGGAAGGGACGGTAGGGATGGCCAGCACCGAGGAGCGACCGGCGGCCCGCGATGACGCGGAGGAGCGCCACCTGCTGCCTGGGACGGCGCCGCTCAGCGACCTCACGGAGCAGCTGCACGAGCGGCGCGAGAAGGCCAAGCTGGGCGGCGGCGAGGAGAAGATCGCCAAGCAGCACGAGCGCGGCAAGCTGACCGCCCGCGAGCGGATCGACCTCTTGGTCGACGAGGGCACCTTCGTCGAGATGGGCATCCACGGCCGGCCCCACTTCGCCCAGCGGGCGATGGACGGCAAGGAGGCGCCCGCCGATGGCGTGATCACCGGCTGGGGCGACGTCGACGGCCGACCCTGCTGCGTCGCCGCCTACGACTTCACCGTGATGGCCGGCTCGATGGGGATGACTGGCGAGCTCAAGGCCACGCGCCTGCGCGAGATGGCTCTCTCCAAGCGGATGCCATTCATCTGGTTGCTTGACTCGGCCGGCGCCCGTATCCAGGAGGCTGCCGGCTCGCTCTTTGCCGGCTCCGGCCACCTTTTCCGCGAGGAGGTCGAGATGTCGGGGGTGATCCCGATGGTCGCGGCGATGATGGGACCCTGCGCCGCCGGCACCGCCTACATCCCGGCGCTCGCCGACTTCGTGCCGATGGTCTCCGGCCAGGGCGCGATGGCGCTGGCCGGCCCGCACCTGACCAAGGCCGTCACCGGCGAGGACATCACGATGGAGGAGCTCGGTGGCGCCAAGGTGCACTGCCGCAAGTCGGGAGTGGGGGACCTCGAGGTTAAAGACGACGAGGAATGCATCGAGAAGGTCAAGCAGTACCTCTCCTATTTCCCGACCAACTGCGAGGAGAAGCCTCCGCGGCGCGAGGTATCCGACCCGATCGATCGCCAGTCGGAGAAGCTGATGGAGATCGTCCCCGACTCCCCGCGGCAGCCGTACGACATGTACGACGTGATCCGGGAGATCGTTGACGACGGCGAGTTCTTCGACATCAAGCCGAAGTTCGCCAAGACGCTGATCACCTGCTTCGCCCGCTTCGGCGGTCAGCCCGCCGGGATCGTCGCCAACCAGCCCAAGCAGCTAGCGGGCATCCTCGACAACGACTCGGCTGACAAGGCGGCCCGCTTCATCAACCTCTGCGACGCCTTCAACATCCCGCTCGTCTTCCTCCAGGACGTGCCCGGCTTCATGGTCGGGGCCAAGGTCGAGCACGCCGGGATCATCCGCCACGGGGCGAAGATGCTCTACGCGGTCAGCCGTGCCACGGTGCCGAAGGTGACGGTGATCGTCCGCAAGGCCTACGGCGCCGGCTACTACGTGATGTGCGGCAAGGCGTATGAGCCCGACCTGATCGTCGCCTGGCCCGGCGCCGAGATCTCGGTGATGGGCGCCGAGGGCGCGGTCAACATCATCGGCCGCTCGATGATCGAGGCCTCCGACGACCCCGAGGCGACCAAAGAGGCGATGCTGAACGCGGTCCGCGAGCAGATCGACCCCTACATCGCCGCCGGCAACGCCGTGATCGACGACGTAATCGACCCGCGCGAGACCCGCCCGACGATTGCCAAGGCGCTGAAGATGGCCTGCAATAAGCAGATCGAGAAGCCGAAGAAGCGCCACGGGGTGATGCCGGTATGACGAGCATTGGCGACTTTCCCGCGATATACACGGATAACTCGCCAAGGGGGGCGGGGGATGAGCTCGTTTGACGACCCGGTGGTGATCAGCTGCTCGATCAGCGGCGTGATCGCCAACCGCGAGCAGTGCCCGGCGATCCCCTATACGCCGGAGGAGTACGCGGCGGAGGCGCGGCGCGCGGTCGACGAGGGGGCCTCGCAGCTCCACATCCACGCCCGCAAACCCGACGGCACGCCTTCCTATGAGGTCGAGGACTTCCGCGCGATCACCGAGGCGATCCTGGCCGAGGTCGGCGACGTGATCGTCAACTACTCGACCGGCGCGATCGGCATCCCGATCGAGAAGCGACTCGAGTACCTGCGCGAGCTGAAGCCCGACGTCGCCGCGCTCAACATGAGCTCGATGAACTACGCCAAGTACTCCCCGCGACGTAAGGACTTCGTCTTCAAGACGGTCTTCGAGAACAGCTTCGACACGATCATCGAGTTCCTCGCGGCGATGAAGGAGTTGGGGATCAAGCCCGAGCACGAGTGCTTCGACGCGGGCCACGTCGCCAACCTCGACCCGCTGATCGATATGGGCCTGCTTGACCGAACGCCGCTGCAAATCTCGCTGGTGATGGGGGTCAACGGCGGAATCCGACCGACGCCCCGCAACGTCACCTTCATGTCCGACCAGGTCCCCGGTGGAGTCGAGGGCGAGAACCAGTGGCAGGTTATCGGCATCTCCCGCGACCAGTGGAAACTGCTCGGCGCGGCGCTGGTCATGGGGGGAAACGTCCGCGCCGGAGTCGAGGACAACCTCTACCTGCCGAGTGGCGAGATGTGCCGCTCCAATGGCGATTTGATTGGCAAGGCGCGACAGATGGCCGAAGACGTGGGACGCAAGGTCGCCAGCGTCGCCGAGGCGCGCGAGCTGCTGGGAGTGCCGAAGCGTGAGCGCTCTCCCGCTTAGCGACGTCAAGGTCCTCGACCTGACCCGGCTGCTGCCGGGGGGCTTCTGCTCGCTTCTGCTCGCCGACCTCGGCGCCGAGGTGCTCAAGGTCGAGGACACCGGCATGGGTGACTACATCCGCTGGGCGCCGCCCTACTACGGCAGCGAGGAGCAGCAGGAGCTGGGCACGCGCTCGGCGCTCTACCTCTCGCTCAACCGCGGCAAGCGCTCGGTCCGCCTCGACCTGAAGAGCGACAAGGCGAGGGAGGCCCTGCTGCGCCTGGTCGAACGGCACGACGTCGTCCTCGACGGCTTCCGCCCGGGCGTGCTCGACCGGCTCGGGGTCGGCTACGAGCGCATGCGCGAGGCAAACCCCGGCGTCGTCTTCTGCGCGATCACCGGCTACGGCCAGGATGGCCCCTACGCCCAGCGTGCCGGCCACGATATGAACTACCTCGGCCTCGTCGGCCTGCTCGGCCTGACCGGCGCCAAGGACGGTCCGCCGGTCCAGTCGGCAGGGCAGATCGCCGACCTCGGCGGCGGCGCCCTGATGGCGGCCTTCGGCGTGCTCGCCGCCCTGCACGAGCGCCAGCGCTCCGGCGAGGGCCAGATGGTCGACGTCTCAATGGCCGACGGTGCCCTCTCCTGGATGGCGATGGTGGCGGGACGCTACTTCTGCGACGGCGAGGTGCCGCGTCGCGGCGAGCAGCAGCTGGCCGGTGGCCTGCTGTGTTACATGCCGTATGAGGCGAGCGACGGCTGGGTGACCTGCGGCGCCCTGGAGCCGAAGTTCTGGGCTGCCTTCTGCAACGGGGTGGCCCGTCCCGACCTGGTCGAGAAACAGTTCGATGCCCCCACCAGCGACGCCTGGCGCGATGTCGCGAAGGTCTTTCGCACTCGAACTCGCGACGAATGGAAGACCTTCAACGATGAGCACGACTGCTGTATTGAGCCGGTGCTGGACGTCGACGAGGCACTTGACTCCGAGCTGGTCCATGCCCGACAAATGGTGGTTGAGATGGAGCAGCCGGGACTCGGCGCCATCCGCCAGCTGGGCGTGCCGGTGAAGATGAGCCGCACGCCTGGTGACCCGACCCGGCCCGCGCCGGCCTTCGGCGAGCACACCAGCGAGGTGCTGCGCGAAGCCGGTTACTCGGAGGACGAGGTCGCCGCGATGCTCGAGTCCGGCGCAGCCGCCGGGCCCGGCGCAGACGCCGCCACGACCTTCCGCGCATGACCGCCGACGGACCGGTTTCCCCTGATATAGACGGGTTTTCGGCCCGTCGACCAAATGGTGACCTGCTGCGGATGGGAGAGTTGGCCGAGGCCTCCGGCGTGCCGGCGCCGACCATCAAGCACTACTTGCGGGAGGGGCTTCTGCCGGAGCCGGTGAAGACGAGCCGCAACATGGCCTACTACCCGCCCGAGTTCGTCGACCGGATCAAGTTGATCAAGCAGCTGCAGGAGGACCGTTTCATGCCGCTGAAGGCAATCAAATCGGTCCTCGACGAAGATCCCGAGCGAGCCCGAGCGCTGGTCGAGCTCGAGGACCGCATCCTCGACCGCGCCCTCGCCGGCGAGCGCACTCGCACCAGCGCCGCCGAGGTGCGCGAGCTCTATGGCGTCCCGAAGGACGTCCTCGACCGGCTCGAGAAGCTCGAGGTCCTCAGCCCCAACAGCCGTGGCTACTCACCCTCCGACATCAAGATCATCGAGGCGATCAGCCGCTTCCGCGCCGGCGGCTACGACGAGCAGATCGGCTTCACCGTCTACGACACCCTGCGCTACAAGAGCGCAATCGAAGATCTCGTCCGCGAGGAGGTGGGGATGGTGATGGAGCGCCTCGCCGGCGAGGTCTCACCGGAGCGCGTCGTCGAGATGCTCGAAGCCGGCGCCCAGCCCCTCCAAGACCTGATCGCCGCGCTGCACACCAAGCTGCTGGTTGCAGAGCTCGAGCGTCACCGAGATCAGCGCTACGGGCCTTTTTAAAGACATTTCCCTATTTCTAGGAACTTTGCCTATCTGATCGGCTAGTGTGGGCCGATGCGATCGGTTCTAATCACCGGAGCCTCGACTGGAATTGGCCGGGCAACCGCGCTGAAAATGGACGCATCCGGCTGGCGAGTCTTTGCCGGCGTGCGGCGTGAGCAGGATGCCGAGGCACTGCGAGGCGCGGCGTCCGAGCGCCTTGTCCCGTTGCTGTTGGAGATCACCGATCAGGAGCAGATCACGGTTGCGGTCGAAGAGATCGCGGCGGTCACCGGCGAGTCCGGTCTCGATGGGCTCGTCAACAACGCCGGCATCACGATTCCCTGTCCGCTCGAGCTGCTTCCCCTTGACGATCTGAGGCGCCTGTTCGAGGTGAACCTGATCGGACAGCTGGCGGTTACACAGGCGCTGCTGCCACAGCTGCGGGCTAGCCGGGGCCGAGTCGTTTTCGTCAGCTCGATAAGCAGCCGTAGGGCCGTTCCCTTTCTCGCCGCCTACAGCGCCTCCAAATCAGGGCTCAGTGCAATTGCGGATGGATTGCGCCAAGAGCTGCGCTCCTGGCAGGTTGACGTTTCCCTAGTTGAACCGGGACTGATCGAGACACCGATGTGGGACCGCGGTGAAAAGGAGTTCGACTCGGTCCTCGAGCGCAGCTCAGCTGATACAGATGCTCTCTACGGGAGCGCAATCGCATCCTTTCGCAAGCTCGCCGATCAAGCGCTGTCGCGCAGGATCTCCCCGCAGAAGGTCGTGGCCGCGATCGAGCACGCACTGATCGCACGGCGGCCTCGGACCCGCTACCTGGTCGGCCTCGACGCCCGTGGCCAAGCATTCGCACTGCGTTTCATGCCCGACCGTGCCATCGATTTCGCCGTCGCGCGCCTCATGTAGGCGCGGCAATGGCTGTTGAGCTTGCCCGCCGCGGGCCCACGGCGCCCTAGCTGCTCAGCTCTGCCAGGCCCTGCTCGTGCGTGACGATTGGCGAGTAGCCGATCTCCTCGCGCGCCTTGGAGATCTCGATCGTGCACTCTTGGGTCAGCAGCCAGGCCCGGAAGGAGGTCATCGGCGGCTCTCCCCGCAGCGGCAAAACCTTCCAGGCCGCCTCGCAGACCCGGGCCATCGGCGCGGCGGTCCAGGCGGGCAGGCTGCGATCGGGAGGCTCGACGCCCTGGGTCTGCAACAGCTTTGTGACGAATTCGCGGAAGACGACGGGCTCGCCGTCGGTGACGAAGTAGGCCTCGCCCGGGCGGCCCTTCTCGGCGGCCAGGATCAGGCCCTCGACGACGTTGTCGACGTGGGTGGTGTCGGTGACGTTGCGCCCTCCGCCGACCCAGGCGAAGCGGCCGGCTTCCACGGTGGCGACCATCTCGGGCAATAGCGTCGTGTCGCCCTTGCCCCAGACGAAGCGGGGCCGCACCACGACGGTCGCGAACTTGTCGCGACTGGCCTCGCGCACCGCCTGCTCCGCCCTTGCCTTCGTGGCCGGGTAGGGAGCCCGCGAATCCGGGCGCAGCGGCGCCGTCTCATCGACGTGCACCAGCGGCTCGCCAGCCATCAGCGCCGCCTCGGTCCCGCAGTGGACGAAGCACTCGACACCGGCCGCCTGGCAGGCGGCCAGCACGTTCTTCGTTCCGACGACGTTGCCGCGCTCGAAGTCCACCCATGGCCCCCACTCACCGAGATGAGCGGCGAGGTGGAAGGCCACCCTGGCGCCTTTGGCGCCGGCGGCGAGCGAATCGGTGTCCCCGAGCTCGCCACGGACCGGCTCGGCGCCCAGCGCCGCGACCCGTTCGGCGGCCCCACCTGAGCGCGCCAGTGCCCTGACCCGGCGGCCTTCTGAAACCAACCGCTGCACCAGCTTGCCGCCGATGAACCCCGACCCGCCGGTGACGAAGGCTGTCTCGGCCATTGGGGGCGATGTTAGCCTGGCTCCGGTGAAGTCCGTTTTGATCACCGGCGCCTCGACGGGAATCGGCCGAGCAAGCGCCCTGCGGATGGATGCCGAGGGCTGGCGAGTCTTCGCCAGCGTGCGCCGGGAGGAGGATGCCGCAGCATTGCGAAAGGTCGCCTCGGAGCGCCTCGTGCCGCTGATGCTCGACGTCACCGATGCGGATCAGATCGCCGCCG
This sequence comes from Solirubrobacterales bacterium, assembly GCA_036403515.1. Taxonomy (GTDB): domain Bacteria; phylum Actinomycetota; class Thermoleophilia; order Solirubrobacterales; family 70-9; genus VRUE01. The sequence goes on along the minus strand of DASWQV010000075.1, from coordinate 13,033 downwards.
TCACTGAGCAGATCGGCGGTACGGTGGGGAAGGGTGGCCTCGACGGCCTGGTCAACAACGCCGGTATCGCGGTGATGTCGCCGCTGGAGACGATCCCGCTGGACGATCTGCGGCAGCAGCTCGAGGTCAATCTGATCTCACAGGTCGCGGTGACGCAGGCGATGCTGCCTCTGATCCGCACGGCCCGCGGTCGGATCGTCTTTCTGAGCTCGATCGGCGGCCGCATGGCGCTGCCGTTCGGCGCCCCCTACCACGCCTCGAAGTTCGGGATCGAGGCGGTGGTCGACTGCCTGCGCCAGGAGCTGCGACCGTGGAAGATCGAGGTGGTCGCGATCGAGCCGGGTTCGATCGATACCCCGATCTGGGAACGGGGAGAGGCAACCGCCGACGAGGTCGCCGAGCGTGCCCCGGCGACCCAGGAGCAACTCTACGGAGAGAAGATCGAGAGCTTCCGCGGCGCCGTTCGCCGCACGGCCGACCGTGGCATCCCGCCCGAGAAAGTCGCCGACGCGGTCCAGCACGCACTCAGCGCCCGCCGCCCTCGGACCCGGTACCTGGTTGGCGCTGACGCGCGCGGTCAGGCCCTGCTGTCGCGGTTGCTCCCCGATCGGGCCATGGACCGGATCGTGGCTCGCGCGATGGGGCTGTGACAAGCCCGTCCTCTAGCGCGGCGCGCCGAGCATCTCGCGTGTCGTTTCGACTGCTTCCAAACTGACCATCGCCCCGGTCCGTTCGGCGATCTCCGTCGCTTCGTCCAGGGCGTCGCCGACGCCATCGCGGCCACTCGCCGCCCGGGCGATCGCAACCGCTTGGAGCGCCAGCGGCAATGACCAGAGCATGCCGCGCTCGCGGGCTACTTCGACCGCCCATTCGGCCAGCTCGAGGCCCTCCTCGGCGCGGCCTACTCCCGTCAGAGCCTCGGCCCGCAGGCCGGCCCGCCAGGTCTCCATCTCGTCGCCTTCGCTTACCGCGGCACGGTAGACCCGCTCAGCCTCTTCGAGTGACTCGAGCGCGCCCGCGTAATCAGCGGCGGCGATCTGCGCGCCACCGAGGTTGGAGAGGGCGAGACTGCGCGAGAAGACGTCGCCGAGCCGTTCGGTCAGCTCGCAGTTGCGCCGCGCCAGCGCAACCGCTGCGCCCAGCTCGCCACGCATGGCAAGCATCAGCGATTGGTTGCTGCGGGTCCAACTGGCGATCTCGGGATCACCCTCCTCAGTCGCGATTCGCAGCGCTGCGTTGAATTGGGCTTCGGCATCGTCGAGCCGGCCACGCTCGCGCATTACCAGCCCCTTGGCCATCGTCGCCCAGGCCACAGGGCTGCCGATGATGATCCCAGCGCCCGCACGGCGGTCGTCTCCAGCAAGATCGAGCACTTCATCGAGCGCGCGATCGAAGCCGTCGAAGTCACCGGTACAGAGGTACGCGTAGGAACCGGCCGCTCGGATGGCGATGCGCAGATGCAAATCGCCCGATTCGTCCGCGAGCTCGATCGTTTCCACGACCGAGGCGAGCCAGGTCTCGGCGTGGTGGGGCATGCCCGGACGGGTCGAGGTCGCCGTGCGCAGCATCGCGAGCGAGCGCAGGTCGCCAGTTCTGGTGGCGATCGCCTCCGCCTCGGCAATCAGGCGGGCTTCCTCGGCGCTATCGATTCCGAGGCGCCAGGCATAGTCGAGCTGCAGGAGGCGGGACATCACGGCCATTGCCGTCGTCTCGTCGTTTTCCTCGAGGCCATCGACCAGCTCCATCACCTTGCGCCAAAGGCGCATCGCATCGCCGGGTCTGCTGCTCCCGGCCCAGTAGGCGGCCCGGGCCGACCAACGCGCTGCTTCGAGCGGCTCCCCGCCCGACTCCATGTGCCTCGCGATCAGGGCGGCAAGCTCGTCGCGGCGGTTGGGATTCAGCTCGATCAGGGCACGTGCGGTGGCGGCATGGGTCACTTTGCGCTGCTCGGCCAGCTGCGTGCTGTAGGCGACCTCGCGGGTGAGTGGGTGGCGGAAAGAGAAGAGCCGTTCGGGGTAGATCTCGGTCTCGAAGAGGAAGCCGCCCTCGGTCAACTCACAGAGCGCCGCGCGAAAGCCCTCGCTCTCGCTCCGCCCGGAGACCATGCCGAGGGCGCGCTCGCTGATTTCCTTCGGCGCCACGGATGCGGCCTGCAGCACCTGCTTGGCGCTTGGCCCGAGGCGGTCGATCCGAGCTGCCAGCACCGTTTGGACGCTTGCCGGCACGCCGGTGTCGTCGACCGGGCGGGCCAATTTGTAGGCCCCGCGCTCGCCCTCGAGGTTGCCGGCTTCGGCGAGGCCGCGGACGATCTCCTCGATGAAAAATGGATTGCCCGCGGTGCGCTCGTGGATCAAATCTCCAAGGCCGTCGAGCGAGGCGTCATCCCCGGCCAGGTCGCGCAGCAGCAGCCGGGTGTCTTCGGGACCAAGTGGCTTCAAAGATATGCCCCGGTAGGTATCGGTTCCGGCCCATTCGGCGCTGTATTCGGGCCGGAAGTTGACGATCGCCAGCGTCTTGGTCCCCTCAACGGAGGAGATCAGCTCGCCGAGCAGGGTTGCCGAGCCCTCGTCCATCCAGTGCAGGTCCTCGACCAGGGCCACGATCGACTCTCGCCGGTTGGGGGCTCGCACCAGGCGACAGACCGCGGCCCGCAGCGCCCGATGGCGCGCCTCGGCACTCAGCTGCGGCAGCGGTCGGTCGGGATCCGGCACGCCGAGGAAGTCGAAAAGCAGCGGCAGGTCCTCGGCAAAGTCGGGATCGAGCAGCAGGGCCCGGCCGGCGATCTTCTCGCGCACGATTCGCTCCGGATCGCCGTCGACGATGCCGAAGTAGGAGCGCAGCATCTGCAGCACCGGCATGAACGGGATCGTCCGAGCGTGTGCCTGGGCCTGGCATTCGAAGACCTCGATGCCGCGGCCCCGGCAGCGTTCGGCGAACTCGTGGCAGAGGCGGCTCTTGCCGATCCCCGGCTCAGCGACGATGCCGACGGCGGCTCCCTCGCTGCGCTCGGCGCGCTCGAGCGCGTCTTCGAGTACGGCCATCTCCTGATCGCGTCCGACGAAGCGGGAGAAGCCGCGCTCGCGCGAGAGATCGAGTCGCGAGCGGGCCGAGCCGACGCCGGCGAGCTCGAAGACGCCGACCGGATGGCTCGAGCCCTTGATCTCGAAGTTGCCGAGATCCGCCAGCTCCATGAAGCCATGGGCGAGTTTCGCCGTGCTCTCGGTCAGGTAGGCCTTGCCGGGCTCCGCAAGCGCCTCCATCCGTTGTGCCAGCCCGACGGTGTGGCCGATCGCGGTGTAGCCGCCCTCACCGACCTCGGCCGCAACGACCTCGCCGGAGTTGATCCCGATACGGGTCGAGAAGTTGAGCCCGTGCCTGCGTCTCAGCTCGGCCGCGTACTCGCCGACGTCGTCGAGCATCTTCAGCGCCGCGTAGCAGGCGCGCCGCGCATGATCCTCGTGAGCGACCGGCGCCCCGAAGACGGCCATGATCCCGTCGCCGGTGAACTTGTCGACGGTGCCCTCGAAGCGGTGCACGGCATCGGCAAGCGTGCTGAAGAAGCGTTGCATGATGGCGTGCCACTGCTCGGGGTCCTGCTGCTCGGCCATGTCCATCGAGCCCTGGACATCGGCAAAGAGGACCGTCACCTGCTTGCGCTCGCCTCCAAGTTGCGCGATCTCGCTCATGCAACTCAAGGTTACGCCTGCACCTATACTGGGCAAACCGATTGACTGGTCAGTCAACGAGTGAGCCAAAGGAAGTCATTGCGCGTAGCCGCCGTACAGCTCAACTCAACCGGCGAAAAAGCACGGAATCTCGAAGCCGCTGAGCGGCTCGTCCGCGCTGCCGCGGCCGACGGCGCCGAGCTGGTCGCGTTGCCAGAGAAGTGGAACCTCCTGGCCGGTGGCGACGAGCTGGTCGCCGGCGCGGAGGGGCTCGACGGCCCGAGCCTCGGCGCCGCCCGGGCGTGGGCCAGGCAGCTCGGCGTCCACCTGCTTGCCGGCAGCATCTCCGAGCAAGGCCCCGAAGGCAAGGCGTTCAACACCTCGGTTCTGGTTGGCCCCGACGGTGACGACCTCGCCGTCTACCGCAAGATCCACATGTTCGACGTCGAGGTCGGCGGTGTCTCATACCGCGAGTCAGACCATGAGAAGCCGGGGGAGGAGATCGCCATCGCGCCACTCGCCGACACCGCCGTCGGCCTCAGTGTCTGTTACGACCTGCGTTTTCCCGAGTTGTTCCGGATCCTCGCCGTGCGGGGCGCGCGCATCCTCGCAGTTCCTTCCGCCTTCACCCTCACGACCGGGCGTGACCACTGGGAGGTGCTGCTGCGGGCGCGGGCCATCGAGAACCAGGCCTTTGTGCTGGCCCCCAACCAGGTCGGCGAGGCGCCGCCCCACTTCAGCTCGAGTGGGCGCTCGATGATCGTCGACCCCTGGGGGGTCGTCCTGACCACCGCGCCCGATGAGGAGTGCTTCGTCGCCGCCGAGCTCGACTTCGCCGCGCAAGACCGGGTTCGAGAGTCGCTCCCCGCCCTTGCCAACCGCCGTCCCCAGGCCTACGCCTGGCCTCAGCTCACGGAAGCACACGCCTAGATGGCCTCGAAAGCGCCCCCGATCGACAAGCGCCGCCAGATCCTTGACGCCGCGATCCGGGTCTTCGCCCGCCAGGGATTCCACTCGACCCGCGTCTCCGATATCGCCGATGAGGCCGGGGTCGCCTATGGCCTCGTCTACCACTACTTCAAGTCCAAGGACGAGGTGCTCAACGAGCTCTTCAGCGAGCGCTGGTCACTGCTGCTCAGTGCGATCGAGGAGTCCGATCAGAGCGGCATTTCGCCTCGTGCAAAGCTCGAAGCGGTGGCCGGTTTCATCGTCGACTCCTACCGCCACGATCCGGAGCTGATGAAGGTGATCATCGTCGAGGTAACCCGGGCGGCGAACTCCTTTGGCCGCACCCACCTTGCCGAGATCCGCCGTGCCTACGACTCGATCGCGAAAATCGTCGCCGATGGCCAGGAGGCGGGAGTGTTCCGCCTCGACATCGATCCCACCTTCGCCTCGATGTCCTTCTACGGGGCGATCGAGCAGCTTCTCTCAGGTTGGATATTCGAGGTGATCCCAGCTTCCGATACCGACTTTGATCAGGCAAAGTCCTTGCTCGTGGCAACGATCTGTGACGGGATCGAGCCCCGATAGGTAAGGTCGGCGCTATCGACAACGAGATCGTCAAACGACTTGCTTGGAGCGGGGTGCTGGCGGCCAGCAGCGCCCTGGCCAGTATCGCCGCTGCCCGTATCGCGGCGATGATCTGGAAGCGCGTCTTCGACGAGGAGCCGCCGGAGTAGGCATGCCCGACGGCACCGGCACACCCCCGCCGCGCCACGACGACCGCTCGGTCAGCGAGCTCGTCTTCGACGTCGCTGAGAAGAGCTCATCGCTGGTCCGCGAGGAGATCGAGCTCGCCAAGACGGAGGTCACCGAAAAGGTCGGCAAGATCCTGCGCGGCTCGGCTGTCGGCCTGGCTGCCGGCACATTCGCCTTCCTGGCGCTGATCCTTGTCATGGAGGGAGTCGCCTGGCTGCTCGCTGAAGAGGTCTTCGACGGCAACGCCTGGCCTGGTTTCTTCGTCGAGGCGGCGCTCTTCCTGCTGATTGCCGCCGCCGCCGGGTTCTTCGCTTACCGCTCGGTCCAGGCCGGCGCGCCGCCAGTCCCCGAGCAGGCCATCGAGGAGGCAAAGCTGACCAAGGCAACGCTTGAATCTGGAGCAAAGGCAGGCAAGGAATGAGCGCTCATCCCGAACCAACCCGGCCGACGACCACCGGTATGCCCGGCCGCTCGGCGGCGCAGATCCGCCGCGACATCGATCTCCAGCGCCGCGACCTGGGCAGCTCGGTAGAGCTGCTCCGCGGTCGTGTCGCCGAGCTCACAGATTGGCGCCGCCAGGTCGCCGAGCATCGCTCACAGCTGATCGTCGGGGCTGCCGTGGCGGGCTTTGCGATGGGCGGGCTGATGATGCTGCGCCGGCGCCGCTAGTCCCGTGGCGGATCTTGCCGAGATCAAGCAGATGATCGAGGGGGCATTGCCTGGCGCCGTGGCCGAGGTCGCGGACGAGACCGGAACCGGCGACCACCTCCGGGCAACCGTCTCGGCCCCCCAGTTCGAGGGCCTTTCCCGCCTCGACCAGCACCGCCTGGTCAAGGCGGCGGTCAAGGAGCGCTTCGACGACGGCGCGATCCACGCCCTCTCGCTGAAGACCGAGCTGCCCGGATAGCTAGTCTGTGCCAATGGCCGACGCCGAGCTGAAACAGAAGGTCGAGGAGTTGATCGCCGCCAACCCGGTGCTGCTCTTCATGAAGGGCACCCCGGAGATGCCACGCTGCGGTTTCTCGATGCGGGTCGTACAGGCGCTCGACTCACTCGACGTCGAGTACGGCTCGATCGATGTCTTGCCCGCCTTGCAGCCACTGCGTGAAGTCACCGCCGAGATCTCCGACTGGCAGACCTTTCCTCAGCTCTACGTGAAAGGTCAACTGCTCGGTGGCGCCGACATCGTCGAGGAGATGTTCGACTCGGGCGAGTTGGCTGAGGCGCTTGGGGTCGAGCAGCCCGAGGAGGTGTCCGTCCCGGCGGGCGATCCTCCTGCCCAGTCGCCGCCTCTGCAGATCGAATAGCGGCTAGACGGCAGCTGTCTCGGCGGCGTCTTCCTTCACCTGGAAGGAGGAGCCGCAACCGCAGGCAGCAACCACATTGGGGTTGTTGACCTGGAAGCCGGCACCCTGCAGGCCTTCGACGTAATCGACCTCAGAGCCGAAGACGAACTGCATGCTGACCTTGTCGACGACGACGGCGACACCGTCGACCTCGAAGACGTGATCGTCGTCCTTGGCTTGGTCGAAGGCGAGGGCATACTGGAAGCCCGAGCAGCCACCCCCTCGCACAGCCACGCGGAGCGCCTGTCCGCCAGCGTCGGGCTGGGAGCCGAGTAGCTCAGCAATCTTGCCGGCAGCCTTGTCGGTGAGTGAGATTGCGGCTTGAGTCTCGTCAGTCACTTCACAAAGTGTAGCGGGAGGTCTGTGCGAGAATCGGCTTGCTTGAGTCCCTCCCTCCCAACTGCGGTCGTTTGCGACACGACGGCCTACCTGCCGAGCGAGTTGATCGCATCCCTCGAGGTCAAGACGATCAGTCTCTACGTGGCCGTCGATGGGCACCAGGAGCGTGAGTCCGAGATCGGCGACTACGCCGATTTCTACGAGCGCCTGCGAGCCTCCGAAAGTGGCGCGACGACCTCCCAGCCTTCGATCGGCGACTTCCTCTCGGTATACGAGCCGTTGCTCGACGAGGGCAGGGAAATCGTCTCGATCCACATTTCCGCTGGTATCTCGGGCACTTACGAAGCAGCCGGTCAGGCCCGCGAGCGGCTGATCGTCGAAGGAAAGGGTGGCGAGCGACTCCACCTCTTCGACTCTCGTTCGGCGGCGGGCGGCATGGGCCTGAGCGTGCTGGCGGCTGCCAGGGCAGCCGCCGCCGGCGATGAGGCCGGCGCCGTCCTGGACCGGGCCAGGACGGCCCGCGAGGAGCTGAAGATGTGGTTCGCGGTCGACACGCTCGAGTACCTGCGCCGGGGCGGACGGATCGGCGGCGCCCGGGCCTGGATCGGCTCGGCGCTGAAGATCAAGCCGATTCTCACTTTGGAGGAGGAGATAACCCCGGTCGAGCGCGTGCGGACCCGCGCCCGCTCGATCGAGCGCCTGCGCGACTACGCGCGCCAGCGCCACGAGTCGGGTCTCGACGGCTGGGTCGTTCAACACATCCAGGACAACGAGACCGCCACCGGCTTGATCGAAGATGGCCGCGAGATCTTCGGCTGTGAGCCAGTCTTTACTTCGGAGATCGGCGCCGTGCTCGGCGCCCACGTCGGCCCGGGGCTGCTCGGAATCGGCAGCGTCTCAAAAGACGTGCTCAGCTGAGCTGCCGCTAAGCGCGGATGCCTTCGCGTGCCGCCGGCTCGCGGGGGGTCGGCTCGGGTTTCAACCGCACCGGGGTGCTCGACAAGGCCTGCACCCGCAGGTCGCTCCAGGTGAGCCCTTCGCGGACAAGGGCCGGCAGGCCAAGAGTGACCGCTGTGGCGATCTCCACCGCCTGCAGGATGACGCCATAGGCCAGAGCATCCGCGGTGCTGACCCCGAAGCCGGTATGCAGGACGCTGATCACGGCGAGCTGGAAGACCCCGATGTTCGATGGTGTCGCCGGCACGACCGCGGTCACGTTGACGGCGAAGAGGACCGCGGCAGCCGCGCCGATGCCGGCCTGGTCGCTCAGACCGAGGGCGGCGAGCAGCGCCCAGCAAGCGGCGAGCTGGATCGCCCAGGCGGTTAGCTGAGCGGCGGCCGCGGCAAAGCCCCGGCGCGGGTTGCGGAAGACCTTGAGCCCTGCGCGTACCTGCAGAAGCGCTCCGTGCAGGGCCGTGCCGAGCCGCGCCAGGCGCCCATTGCCGTTGCGTCGCATCAGCGGTGGGCCGAGCAAGACCAGGACGAGGAGGAGGAGCGGCAGGAAGCTGAAGGCAAAGAGCTTCTGGGTGCCGGAGTGAAAGAGATCGGTGCTGGAGACGATGATCACGCCGAGCAGGGCGAGGGCGACGAGGTTGAGCAGGGTTTGCGAGACGACCGTGCCGAGCAGCACGGGGAAGGTCTCGCGCATGCGACCGATCCGGCGTGCCAGCGACATCGCACGCGCCGGCTCGCCGAGGCGGGCCGGCAGGGTGGCCGACATCAGCACGCCGATCATCGTCGCCGAGGTCACGTCGCGGCGACGGACCGGCCGCAGTGGCAGCGCGGCGCGCACGATCCAGTACCAGGAGGCGGCGCGGAAAAAGAGCGAGAGGGCCATTAGGGCGCAGGCGACCAGGACCCAGGTGAGGTCGGAGCGGACGATGCTTTCGACCACCTTGTCGACGCCGATCTTCTGCGCCGCCAGCGCGGTCAGGCCGATGCCGATGACGCCAGCGGCGGTGAGGCCGACGCGGCGGGCGATCTTGCGGCGGCGCTTGCCGGGCAGCGCCGGCTCGGGGTCGAGAGAGGCCAGTCGCTGCGCCGGGATCGGCGGCAGGCCGTCGGCCGGCCGTATCCCGGTCCAGTGGGCCGCGCGCCCGAGCCTGGTCGCCGGCGCGGGCAGCTCGACCGCCCGCTCGTAGACGGCCATGACCCGGTCGGCCACATTGGGCCAGGCGTAGTACTCGGCGCTCTGCCGTGCGGCCTCTCCCATCGCCGCCAGCCGCCGCGGCTCGTGGTGGGCGCGCTGCAGCTCCTCTGCCAACCGCTGCGGGTCACCGGGCGGGACGAGCACGCCGTTGACCCCGTCGACGACGACGTCGCTGTAGCCGGCGATCGCAGATGCGATCGCCGGCGTGCCGGCGGCAAACGCCTCGGTCAAAACCATGCCGAAGCTCTCGCCCGAGAGTGAGGGCGCGCAGAGCACGTCGGCCTCGTGAAGGGCACGATGCAGCGCCTCGCCCGAGACCCGGCCGCGGACGTCGATCGATTTCATCGTCTCCGGATCAGCGATGTAACGCAGCACGTCCTCGCGCTCAGCGCCGATCACGGTGAGCCGGCTGGGCACATGCTCGGTCAGCGCGCTGAAGGCGGTGAGCAGCACGGGCAAGCCCTTGCGCTCCTCTGGACGGCCCACGAAGAGCACCCGCAGCTCCTCGTCGGGCGGCTTTGGCCCCTTCGGCGCGGCGGCGACGTCGACCCCGTTGGGGATCACCTCGTAGTGGCCGCCGAACCAGCGCCGCCCCGTCCAGGCGGCGGCCTGCGAGACGGCGATCCGCGCCGAGAGGCGGTTGAAGACTCGCCGGGCCCCGAGCGCTCCGGCAATGCGGTTTGGCACCGCCTGGGTCGAGTACGCGTGGAAGGTTCCGACCGCCGGAGCCTTGGTGCCAAGTGCGGCGTTCCAGCCGACCAACGGCACCACCGGCTCATGGATGTGAACGACGTCGAAGTTGCCCTTGCTCAGCTCCCGTCGTGGAGCGATCACACCGCCGGCCGGGAACGGCGCCAGATTGGAGACCGAGCCGTTGGAGGGGAAGCCCGCGGTGCGTCCCAGCCGGATCAGATAGTCGGGGGTCTCGCGAGACTCCGGCGCGGCACGGTGCAGCGCCCGGCTGAGGCGGCCGGGAGGATCGAATGGCGCGAGCACACGGACGTGGTGGCCACGGCCGAGAAACTCCTCCGCAAGTGCCTCCACGTGCCGGTTTACGCCGCCCTGGTAGCTCCAGGAATATGGCGAGACGAGTGCAATCCGCACGAATCGTTAAGGGTAGTCGATCGCCCAGAGGCGACCGAAGGGCGTTTCAGCTGGGCCGCTCACTCCAGGCAAAGCTGACGAAAACGAGCAGGTAGGCGGCGCCGATCTCCAGCAGCAGGGCCCCCGAATCGTTGGCCAGAGTGCCGATCAGCGTCGTGGCAAGGGCGCCGAGCAGGCCGGCTCGCAGCGCTGGGGAATTGCCCAGCAGTGCCTTCAAGCGGTCCCGCCGGGCTACGGCGAAAACGGCGAGCGCGGCGATCACGGGCAGGAAGACGAAAACGATCGGCCGGGAGAAGCTGTGCGCGGAGAGCTGCAGGCGACGCTGCGCGACCTCGGCGAGGTCTCTGAGCCCGCCCGCGTCGAGGACCGAGCGGGTCAGGTGCGCGTTCGCGCCGGAGACCAGATCGGCGAGCGCGATCAGTGCCAGCACCGCGAACGGAGCGGCAATAACCAGCAGCGCCGTGCGGCGGCTCCGCGCCGCGATCGCCGCAGCGGCGACGGCGCCTCCCATGGGCAGAACGATTGCCGCACCCACGTCAGCGCCGAAATGCCCGGCCGCGAAGATGAGGGCGAAGAACAGGCCGGTTGCGAGGAAGGCGGCAGCGCAACGGTGAGGCGAGAGCTGTGGGGCAAAGCCGGAGAGCGCCGCGCCGGTCCCGGCGACGACGAGGACACCGAGCAGCGCCTCGAGCTCGTTGCCGATCCCGTAGAAGCGAACCCCAAGCCCCGGGTTCGGGCCAAGTAGCGAGAGCGATGTGAGTGGGGAGCCGGCGATCACGTCGACGGCATAAGCGAGCACCACGAGCCCCGAGGCAACCGCAAGGGCCCGATAGCCGCCGAGCGCGACGGCCGTTAGGCCCGCGAGGAGCGGGGCCCCCAGCATGACCAGCATCTGTTCCGCGCCTCTGCTCGGCTCGAGGCCAGCGCCAAGCAGCAGCACCAGCGGCAGGTAGATGACGCTCAAGCCGACAACCCGCACCGCGATACGGGCCACCCGTCGGCGAGCAAGGAGAGCTAGTCCAAGCACGGCCAGCCAAACCAAGAGAGAGACCCCGATCACAGGCCCCCGCCGCTCCGAGATCACCCCCATCCGATCCCTCAGCGATTCGATTGCCCCGACGTCGACCGACCCCTCGGCCCGGATCGCCTGCCCCGACATGGCCGAGGGCACTGAAACCCCAAGCCGCCCCAGGATCGTCGGCGCAACGTCGGTAGAGAGCACATAGCCATCGGTCCGAGTGCTGTCGGAGGTCAGGTCCCCATCGAACCCACGGCCGGCGATTCCAAACGCCAACTGCCGGTTCTTCTCCGGAGGCGCCCGCTCGATCGCAATAGCCAAATCGTTCCCCCGCAGCCCTCGCACGAGCGTCGCCAACTGACCCAGGTCCAAGCTCCGCACTTCACATCTCTTCCCAGCTTTTCCAAGAGTGCTCGCAAGCAACCCAGGCACGATGTCCGCGGGAGCAGATTCAGCCCGTTCAACCACGCTTCGTGAATAGGAGGGCCCACAGATTCCCCCACCTGCCCCCTTCGGAAGCTCTGAGTCATAAAGCGAATCGAAGACCCGATTCCCCTGGCTGATATCGAGGTAAGTCTGCTCAGCCGGAACGCTCCCAAGCCCGGCACTCAGCAGCCCCGGCGATACGCCGCGAACCCTCGCAAGCTCCCCAATCCCGGTCCCTTTGGGCAGGAGAGCAACCACCACGCGCGTGTGCGGGTCTCGGGTGGGGGTCGAAACGTCTTGTACTTTTTCGGCGGCCGGCCCACTGCCAGCCGCGACCTCTCCACCGAAAATTTTATGTGGAGACCCCCACCCGAGACCCGCCCCACCACCAAGGCCAATAGCTATCGTGACCCAAATGGCCGACCGAACTTTCGCCAAGTTTTCGTTCTTCAAGGTAGATCCCGCCTGGCGCCGCCGAGACGCCGACCTGCGAGCCGCTGACAAGCAGGAGTTCCTCGCCGCCTGCGAGGACTTCGCCCAAGACCGCTCGTTGCGCGCCTACTCAACCATAGGAACCCGCGGCGATGTCGACCTGGTCCTGCTCAGCCAGAGCCCGAACCTCGACGATCTGCACACCTTCCACGTCGTGCTCGGTCAGAGTGGCCTGGCAAAGTGGAGCGAGACGCCTTACTCCTTCCTTTCCACAACCAAGCGCTCGCCGTACTCCGACGAGCAGGCGCGGCCGGAGATCTGCGTCTCGGAGCGCAAGTACATGTTCCTCTATCCGATGGTCAAGCAGCGTCGTTGGTACGGGCTGCCGGCGGAGGAGCGTGGTCGGATCATGAAAAGCCACATCGAGATCGGCCGTCGCTACCCGGAGATCACGATCAACACGACCTACTCCTTCGGCCTCGACGACCAGGAGTTCGTCGTCGCCTTCGAGACCGACCAGCCGTCGGACTTCCTCGACCTCGTCCAGGAGCTGCGCGAGTCGAAGGCGAGCCGCTACACGCTCCGCGACACGCCCATGTACACCTGCCGCCAGCTCCCGCTCGCCGAGTGTCTTGACGAGCTGGGCTGAGCCGTCGGGTCAGATAGTTTGTTAAGGGGAGGGCGCACGCGCTCTCCCCTTTCGTTTTGCCCCGCGGCGAATCTTTGCGCCGCGACTTCCAATCGGCGATTATCAACGCATGCTGCACAGTGGACTTTTTAAGTTTCTACTCGCGTCGTTCACCGCCTTCGTCATCCTTCTTTCTGCGTTGAATCCACGCGTTTTGGCGCAGGG
>DASWQV010000074.1:0-8704 GCA_036403515.1 Solirubrobacterales bacterium | reverse complement strand
GGACGGACCGTGGCCCGCCCGCAGGCCCCCCTCCCCCGGGACAGGACCCGCGCGCCGATCCGTATGAAGTCTCGTCCGTCCCACATCCGGCTACCGTAGCGACCGAACCGATGGCACTGCGATGCGTCTACACCGACCTCGACGGCACCCTGCTCGGCAAGGGCTCCTCCCTCTTCCGCGACGCCGAAGGGGCGTTCTCCCTGTCCCAAGCTCGGGGCCTTGAGGCTTGCAACCGCGCCGGGGTCGAGGTCGTGATCATGTCCGGACGACGCGAGCCGCAGGTCCACGAGGCCGCCCGCCTGATGGGTCAGAGCTCCTACATCTACGAGGCCGGCTGCGCCTTTGCGATCGACGGCGAGACGACGCTGATGACCGGCGAGATGGTTCCCGACGAGGACGGCACCGTCTACGAGAAGATCGAGCAGCGCGGCATCCCGAAGCTGCTGTTCGAGCACTTCAAAGGGCGGCTGGAGTACCACGCCCCCTGGCACACCGGGCGCATCCTCTCCCATCTCTTCCGCGGCAAGGTCGACGTCGAGGAGGCCAACCGCCTGCTCGGCGCCGAGGGCCACGACGACCTGCGCCTGCTCGACAACGGCGCGATCGGCCGCGAGATGCCCGCGATCGAGGGACCGACCCACGCATACCACCTGGTCCCGAAGCTGGTCAGCAAGGCCGGGGGCGTCGCCGCCCACGCCCGCGCCCGCGGCTACGACCCCGCCGACTGCATCGCCGTCGGCGACTCGGTGGAGGATCTCGAGGTCGCCGCCGCGGTCGGTCGCTTCTTCGTCGTCGCCAACGGTCCCGAGCGCGACCCGGGCCTGCGCGCCGCACTCGGCGCCTGGGACAACGTCACCGTCACCGAGGGCGCGATGGGCGACGGCTTCTACGAAGCCGTCGTCTCCACCCTGATGGAGCGTCGTTAGTATCGAAACGGTGAGTGATGCGACGGTAGCCGAGCAGGAGTACCTGGAGATCATGTTCTGGCTCGAGGAGGCCGGCCTGCCGATGACCGGCGCCAACATCGCCCGCGCGATGCAGCTCTCGCCCCCCACGGTGCACGAGATGATCGGCCGCCTCGTCGATGACGGCTACGTCGGCCGCAAGCCCGACAAGTCGCTCGACTTCACCGACTCTGGCCGCGAGCACGCGAGCCACATCGTCCGCCGCCACCGCATGATCGAGCGCTTCCTCACCGACGTGCTCGGCATCCCATGGGACGAGGTCCACGAGGAGGCGGAGCGGATCGAGCACGCGATGTCGCCGGTGCTGGAGGAGCGGATGCGCGCTGCGATCGGCGACGCCACGACCTGCCCCCACGGCCACCCGATCGTCGAGGGGGCCCGCGAGCAGGGCTCACTGCTCTCCGACGTCGAGCCCGGCGCCAAGGTCGTCGTCCTGCGCTTCGAGAACGAGGCCGAGGAGCTGCTGCACTACCTCAAGGACGCCGGGCTGGACCCCGGTCTGGAGGGAACGGTCGAGAGCTCAGGCGACGACGGGGTCGTCATCCTCTCCGCGCGGGGAAGCCACCATGTCTCCCGCAGCGTCGCCGAGACCGTCTCGGTCCGCGCCGACCCGGCGCCGCCGCCGCGGGCGACGATTCCCGAGCAGCTGGTCCTCTCCAGCGACCGCTACGGCCGCTGAGGCGACCTAATCGGCGCCTGGCGGCGTCCTCAGTCGATCACGTGCAGAGCACGCTTCGCTCGCTGTGTCCTTGCCATGCTTGATTTCGCCGCCTCAGTTCGGAATGGCGACGCTGACAATCGGCGCCGAAGTCGGCTGAGCGCTGCCGCCGCGCGGCTCGGCGGTGACCATCACGGTGTTGACGCCGTCCATGTTGTCGATGGTCGCCGTCGCGGTGCCGTCTGGGTTGGGGACGAAGAGCGCCTTCGCCGATACCACCTGCTTGCCGCGCTGCACCCACGCCTGCAGGACCTTGCCGGAGGGCAGGTGATGCAGATTCGCCAGGCGCAGCGTTCCCGTTTCGCCCTCGCGCACCATCTCGGCCGTGACGCCCGGCGAGCGCCCGCTAAAGACGGTCGTGGTGTCGGGGCCGCCAGAGCCGCTGTCGCGGATCGCATAGCCGGCGATCGCCGCCAGGACGAGCGCGAGCGTCGCCAGCCCGGCGAGTGGGCGCAGCCCGAAACGCCACCGGGGAGTCCGACGCGGCGCCGGTGCTTTCTGCGATCCCGCCAGCGTCTCCTCCCAGCCCGCGGCCTCAGAGCGCACCTGCTCCATCAGCCGCCCACGCAGCGCCGGCGGCGCCTCGATTCCCTCCACGCTCTCGGGCAGGACCTGGACGGCCGGGCGCAACCGCTCCAGCTCCTCCTCACACTCCGCACAGCCGGCGACGTGGCGTTCCAGCTCGGCGGCCTCGCCCGGCTCGAGAGCGCCCAGCAGGTAGGCGGCGAGGTCGTCGCGCCGGCGATCGTGCTCTGTCTCGCTCTTCATGCCATTCCCCCCGCCAGCTCTCCGCGAATCTTCTCCAAGCCGAGTCTCATCCGCCCCTTCACCGTGCCCAGCGGCACATCCAGCATCTTGGCGATCTCCGAGTGACTGAAGCCGCCGAAGTAGGCGAGCTCGATCACCTTCGACTGCTCGCCGGGCAGCTCGCCCAGCGCACCGCGCAACTCGTGCGTCGTCTCACGGCGCAGCGCCTCGGCGTCGGTCAGCTCCGCGGCCGGCCGGTGCTCGAGCAGCGCGTCGTCGTCGAAGTCGAGCTTCGGCGCCCGTCCAGCCCTCCGGCGCAGAGCGTCTATCGCCCTGTTGCGGACGATGCCGAGCATCCAAGAGCGCACGCTGCCGAGCGCCCGGTCGTAGCGAGCGCCGCTGCGCCAGATCGAGATGAATGCCTCCTGGACGACGTCTTCAGCCGCCCCCCGCTCGCCCACGATCCTGTAAGCGAGCGAGTAGGCCACCCCGCCGTGGCGGTCGTAGAAGACCTCGAAGGCATCGGGGTCTTTCTCGCCGATCCGCGGCATCAGCTCCTCGTCGGCGAGGCGCTCGGCTCTGCTTGCCCGGATCTTCATCTTGGCTGCGCGCTCGTCCCAACCGGTTACTGGATGAACGGTTCGACCGCCTTCAGCACCTTAGCTTCGCTCAGCGCCGGGTCGAAGGCGACCGGCGACGGTTCGTCGCCATTCTGCAACCGGATCGCCGCCGCGTGGCGCGCCTCGACCTGGACGATCGAACCCGCCGCTTCCAACACTTCCTTGGATTTGATCTGAGGCGCCGCGCCGTTGTAGGCGCTTACGCCGGTGTCCTCGAAGGTCTGGGCGAGCTTGAGGAAGCCGGACGTGCCGCTGTAGGGGAAGTCGAACTTCGGCTCCGCCACCGGCTTGCCGCCGAGCTTCTTGATCGTTTCGGTCAGCGCTCCGACGTGTTCGTCCTCGTCGCGCCCGATCAGGTCGATCAGGCTCTTGAGCTCGCCGCGCGCCTTGGCCCGGCCCTTTGCTTCCCTGTAGAAGCTCGACTCGAGGTACTCGAGAGTGAGGGCGAAGTTGAGGATGTCGACGTCGCTGCCGCCGGACATCGCCAGCGCCCTGCCGACGAACGGACCGACCGCCATCGCGCCGTAGACGGCGCCGGCCGCCAAGGCTCCCTTGAGGATCACCTCGCCGCGGGAAAGGTCGTCGCTGTCCTCGTCGATGCGCACACCGGCGAGCTCGGGCTGGGCTCGGCGCGATTGCCGGGCTGATTGCCGATGAACTGGCTGAGGGATCATCTGGTCGCTCATCTCATTCTCCTTTTCTTGCGCGCCGGAGTCAGCCGACGATGAAGGGTTCGACGGACTTGAGGACTTCGGCGGCGCCGGCGGGTTTGGCAAAGGCGCCGTCGGGCACGATCGACTTGCCCAGCAGCGTGTTGAGCGCCGCCGCGTGGCGCCCCTCGACGCTGTGGATCGAAAGCGCCGCGGAGAGCACCGAGGCGCCCTTGATGTAGGGCGCCTGACCGAGGTAGGCGGCGGCGCCGAGGTTCTCGACCGTCGCCGCCAGTTCCAGCACCGACTTGGCGCTCTTGAGCGGGAATTCGGTCTTCGGCCTGGGCGCGGGCGCGCCTCCCATTTGCTTGACGAAGCCGGTCAGGGCGGCGACGTGTTCGGCCTCCTCCTCGCCGAACTTGCGAATCGTCGCCAGATCAGAGCCCTTGAAGAGCCCGCTCTTGACCACGTCTTCGTAGAAGGCCGTCTCGAGGTACTCGAGGGTGAGGGCGTAGTTGAGGATGCCGACGTCGCCCTTGCCGAATTTCTCGGTGCCGGAGCCACCCGTGGCCGCGGCGGTGCTCGTCGTCGTCGTGCCGCTGTCACTTCCGCAGGCGGCGAGGAAAGCTGCCAGCGCGGTTGAGCCACCCGTCACCGCGAGCAGCTTGCGTCGCGAGACCGGATCATTGGCGACGCGGGAGAGCGCGCTTCCTTTGTTCGCAACAGCCATGCTTCCTCCTGGGTAGGGATGGGTTCTGACCCACCACTACGCGCGGTGATCCGGGTCGGATCAGCGAAAGGGCTGCTGCTAGGCGGGTGACCCGGCGCGGACGCGCTCCAGCGCCCGGGCGATGCGCGCGACCCCCTCGGGGATCCGCTCGGGGGGGACGCTGGCAAAGGAGAGGCGAAGGCTGTTGCCGCCACCGTCGATCATGAAGTCGGGCCCGGCAACGAAGCCGACGCCCTCGTCCTTGGCCTCGCCGAGCAGGGCAGTGGTGTCGGTTCCCTCGGCGAGATCGAGCCAGAGGAAGTACCCCCCGCCCGGGACGACGAACTCGGCCTCGGGAATCTGCTCGCGCAGTGCCTTCACCAGCGCATCGCGACGATCGCGCAGGGCGCCTTTGACGAACTCGATGTTGCGGTCGAGTCCGCCGGATTTGCAGAGCTCGAGCACGACGGCCTCGGCCAGCATGTTGGGCGAGATATAGGTCTCGTTTGCCCGCTTCGCCAGCTTGGCGATCTCCGCCGCCGGCCCAGCCAGGTAGCCGACCCTCACGCCGGGGCTGACCGTCTTGGAAAAGGAGGAGGCGTGGACGACCCGCTTGGCCCTGTCGAGCGAGAGCATCGTCTCCAACGCCTCTCCCTCGAAGGGCAGCTCGCGGTAGGGATCGTCCTCGAAGATCCAGAAGCCGTGCTCGGCGGAGAGCTCGACGAGCCGCGCCCGCTTCTCGGCCGAGAGGGTGCAGCCGGCGGGGTTGTGGAAGTTGGGAATGACGTGGGCGAGCTTGATCGGCCCCTGGGCAAGCGCCGCCTCGAAAGCCGCCAGGTCCAGGCCGTCGTCCTCGAGCGCGACCGGCACCAGCTCGACCCCAAGCCGCTGCAGCATCAAGAGCGTCCGGTCATAGGTGGGCTGCTCGACCACGACGCGATCGCCGGCCTCGAGCAGGTGCTCGAACAACATCCAGCCCGCCTCCAGCGATCCGTTCGTAATCATCACCTGCGAGGCATCGAGGCCGGCGTGGCGATCAGCCACCCATTGGCACAGTCCCGGATGGCCAATCCCGGTGCCGTAGGAGAGAGCCTTTTCCCAGTCCTCGGCAAGCGCCACGGCGGCCGCGTCCCGCACCGCGTCCCGCGGCAGGATGTCGGCGCTGGGCGCCCCTCTTGCAAACGAAATCGTGTCTCCGGCCATGTGAGAGCGAGCGTAGCAACGCGGCGTTAGCGAGCGGTGGCTGCCGGGCATAGGGTCTTCGGGACATGCCGAAGCTATGGGCGAGAGATAGGCCATGGGTCGCGCTTGCGGCGGTCTTGGCGCTGCTCGGCACTTTCGCCGCGCTTGTTCTGGGCGGCGCCGACGCCGCCCCGCGCCAGGGACCGAACCAGACCCGGCTGATCCTGCGGCTCAACGATCTCCCGGCCGGCTACCTCAAGCTCGACCTGCAGGAGGAGCAGGGCGAACGGGTCTTCTGCTCCCGGCTTCATCACGTCGAGGACACCCCGCCGGAGGTCGCGAAGCTAGTCGACCGTTTCCACCCGAAGGGCTGCGTCGGCACCTATTACCGGCTCTTCACGCCTCCGGGACAGCCGGCCAGCCCGGTGGTGGTGGGGACCGGCGTGCTCGCCATGGACAGCGATGAGGCCGCCGAGGCCGCCTGGAAGGCCGTACCCGAACTCCTCGCCCGGCTGATGGGCGGCCGCAGACCACAGCGGGTCACGACCTCGGAAAAGATCGGCACGGCCACCGAGCTGTTTCACGCAGACGAGCAGCCCCGCTTCTATCCCATTTACCGCAAGGTCGGCGCGAAGGCGTCCTTCTTCGTCTGGCGCTCGGGGAACACGTTGGCGGCCATCATGGCCATCGACGAATCGTTTGCGGAGGCCGACGAGGCCGCGCTGGAGCTCGCCCGCCGCCAGCAGGCGCACATCCGCAAGCCCACCCGATACACCCTCGCCGAACGCTTCGACGGCGAAGTCCCACTCGACGATCCGGCCATCGACGTTCCGGTCTACTGGTTGGGTCGCAACTTTCGCCCCGGCGGTGGCCTGCCCGACAATCGACTCTTCGACTCCTACTTCACCGGCAAGGCAACACCGGAAACCTACGACGGCTTCGCGGAAGGCCCAAGCGCGCCGCTCAACATCCGCTATACGAGCATCCGGCTGGCCACCTGGACGCCGGCGACGTGGAGCGTCTTCGCCGGCTCAAAGACCGGCAGGGCGATCACGAGCTGGAAGTGCACCCAGACGAGGACGATCGCCCTCCCCGAGGGAACGGCGACGATCTTCGGCGGCTACAAGAAGAACTTCAAGCGATGTCCCGATGAAGCGCCGAAAGCGTTTACCGCCTGGGTCGACATCGGGGGTGTGAAAGTCGTCGTCAACGCCCCCTTTGCCGCCGACTTCATCGAAGTCGTCAACCCCTACGGCTCCTTCGGGGGCATGGAAGCAATTGTCCGCAGCCTGACACGGCGGCCGCCGCAGTTCTCCAGCGCGCCGTCTTGAGGCGTGGGAGAGCTAGGCGCCGCGCAGGACTTCGACGGCAATCTTCGCCGTCTCGGTCGGGCTTTCGCCGACCCGCACGCCCTTTGCTTCGAGCGCGTCCTTCTTCGCCTGCGCGGTTCCCGAAGAGCCCGAAATGATCGCGCCGGCATGCCCCATCTGCTTGCCGGGCGGGGCGGTGAAGCCGGCGATGTAGGCGACGACCGGCTTGGAGATCTCGCTGGCGATGAACTCGGCCGCCCGCTCCTCGGCGTCGCCGCCGATCTCGCCGACCATCACGATCAGCTCGGTCTCGGGGTCGGCCTCGTAGAGCTTGAGGATGTCGATGAAGTCGGAGCCGATGATCGGGTCGCCGCCGATGCCGACGATCGAGGAGTTGCCCTCCCCGGCCTGCTTCAGCTCGTTGCCGATCTGGTAGGTCAGCGTGCCCGACTTGGAGACGACGCCGATCTTGCCCGGATCGAAGAACTGGGCGGGAATGATGCCGACGTTGGCCTTTCCCGGCGAGAGCACGCCGGGGCAGTTCGGCCCGAGTAGCCGAACCCCCGCCTCCTTCGCCTTCCAATAGGTCTTCAGCATGTCGAGCACCGGGATCCCCTCGGTGATCGCGATAACGGTGTCGACGCCGGACTCGATCGCCTCGTCGATCGCCGGCGCGGCGAAGCGCGCCGGCACGAAGATCATCGAGGTGTTGGCGCCGGCCTCCTGCACCGACTCCCTGATCGAGTCGAAGACGGGGACGCCCTCGACGTCCTGGCCGCCCTTGCCGGGCGTGACGCCCGCGACCAGGTCGGTCCCGTAGGCGCGGTTGCGCAGGCCGTGAAAGGAGCCCTCGCGGCCGGTCAGGCCGGAGACGACCAGCTTGGTCTCGTTGTCGACGACGATCGACATCAGGCGCTTGCACCCGCCAGCTCGACGACCCGCTTGGCGGCGCCGAGCATCGTCGTCTCCTGCTGCAAGTTGGGCAGGCTGGCCTCGGCGAGAATCGCCAGGCCCTCCTCCGAGTTGGTGCCGTCGAGGCGAACAACCAGCGGCAGCTTCAGATCCATCTGCCGCGAAGCGGTGACGATCCCCTTGGCGATCTCGTCGCAGCGGGTGATGCCGCCGAAGATGTTGAAGAGGATCGCGGTCACCTTCTCGTCTGAGGTGATCACGGTCAGCGCGTCGACGATCGCCTCCGCCTTGGAGCCGCCGCCGGCGTCGAGGAAGTTGGCCGGAGCGCCGCCCGCCTGCGCGACCACATCGAGTGTCGACATGCAGAGCCCGGCGCCGTTGGCGAGGATGCCGACGTTGCCGTCGAGCTTGACGTAGGTGAGGCCCTTCTCCTTCGCCATCGCCTCTTGCCGGTCCTCGGCGGTGTCGGCGATCTCCGCCAGGTCCTGGTGGCGGAAGAGGGCGTTGCCGTCGATCGTCACCTTGGCGTCGAGGGCGACGACCTGGCGGTCGTTGGTGACGATCAGCGGGTTGACCTCGATCAGGTTGGCGTCCTCGGCGCTCGCCACCTCGGCCAGCTTGACCAGCACCTCGGCAGCCTGCTCGCGCACGTCCTCGTCGAGGCCGGCGGCGTCAACGATCGGCCGCGCCGCGGCGGCGTCGAAGGGCCGGGTCGGATCGATATGGCGCTTGACGAGGGCATCAGGGTCCTCGGCGGCGACCGCCTCGATGTCCATGCCGCCCTTGGTGGACAGCATGACGAGAGCGTCCTGCGCGCTGCGGTCGAAGACGATCGAGGCGTAGAGCTCGGCCGCGATCGCCGACGCCTCCTCGATCCACACCTCGCGCACG
>DASWQV010000073.1:0-56707 GCA_036403515.1 Solirubrobacterales bacterium | reverse complement strand
TGACCAACAGCTTGCGGCTGTTCGGGCAGGTGCGGGCGTTAGCGTGGATCTTCATCCGGTGTCCTCCTTGATCTGGGTGGCTCGCACCCCCAGCCTTCAAGGAGGCCCGGATGAACAACGTTGTGAGGAACTACAGCTAGCTCTTAATCGTTGGACCTTCGGCACTAAGATCAGAATCGTTAGCCAGTTCCCATTCTCTTCGGTACTTGACATATCTGAACTCAATAAAAAGTTCAGGTATGTGGCCCGCAAAGAAGGCTACGACCGTCAGGCCGATGGCCAGCCACACCCCATCGGTGTATGTCAGGACAAAGATCAGCGCAATCGCACATGCCAATACATAAGCTGCCGGCCCAACAGCCAAATAGCTCGAGGTCTCAATTGCTTGCCGCGCAGCCTTTGTCGAAGGTTTGCGAGTTCCTCGGGTGAACGGTCGGTTTTCTCAGTCACGACCTGGGGAGTTCTACGTTTAAATAGACGTTTTCCGAAAGCGTCGGCGCGATAAGACCGGGAACCGCCTTGTTGGTGGTCGTGAAGTTTTCGAGCGTGTTCTGTCCGAACGATGTACCGCAAGATTCCTTCAGGTTCTGCAGTCGGCGGCGGCGTGGCGGGGCAGCACGCCAGGGATGGCGGTCTTCAGGGTCGTCCTCGGCGAGCCCGACAGCGGCGACACTCAAACGATTGTCGTAGGTGACGAACAGTCCGATCCCCCTCGCGGATGCTGAGAGCCGTTGCCAGATGCAAGGCCTCGATGCTTCAAACGTCCATCGGATCGATGGAGGCGGCCTCATCGAGCACGGCGTGATCAAGCGGCAGCAGGCCTACCGGAGGCGATATGCTCCGGGCGCGCGAGAGGAGATCGGCCCTGGGCATCGTCGCCCCGCGATCGGCAGCGAGGCGCGCGATCGGCGAATCGGCCGGGCCCGAGGGTATGAGCCTCGCGACCTCCCTGCCCCGCTCGGTGACTACGAAGCTCTCCCCCGCCTTGACCTTGAGGAGATACCGCGAGAGATCCCGGATAAACCGGTCAACTCGCTGTGTTGGTATCCCGACGGGACATCACAGCCGCCTCGAAGTCGCTGAGAAGAGCGAAGAGCTCCTTGGCCTCCCAGCTATCGCCCCTGCGCTGATTGCGATGACGGGTCAAAATGCCGGCCTGGGCGAGATGATCGAGCCCATTGATGGCTGCGACTCTGGAGCGCCCCGTGATCCGCTCGGCAATGGCCGCAGTGATGATGGGGTATGAGGGAAGCTCAGCGATGATTGTCCGGGCCGCAGCGTCCGCGCGCATCGGTTCAGCACGCTGGATCCACCCAGCCTGCAGTTCGGCGACTTCCGCCGAAAAGCCCCTGGCCTTCTTTGCCGACTCCTCGACCGCGCGCGCAAATTGCGCGACCCAGCGGTCAACCTCATCGGCGCGGAAGTCACATAGGCCAGCGATATAAGCATCCTTGTTGGCGCCAAGCACGAGGGAAACCGGTGGCACATAGCGGGGCGCGATCCCCCGGCGGCAGAAGAGCACGTGGATGAGGCAACGGCCAACACGGCCGTTGCCGTCGCCAAAGGGATGGATCGTCTCGAACTGAGCGTGGGCGATTGCCGCCTGCGCGACGGGCGAGACATCGTCGCGGTTCATAAATGTGCAGAGGTCGGCGATCAGCTCGGGCACATGCTCATGAGGGGGCGGGACGAATGCGGCGTGCACCGGAGAGCTACCACCGATCCATCCCTGCGACTCACGTATCTGCCCCGCAATCCGATCGAGAGGGGGCGCTATTGCAAGCCGGCGATGGATAGAGCGAATGTCTTCGACGCTGAGATTTCGGGATTCGCGACCAATCTCAGTGGCCTCGTCCATCGCCCGTGCGTTGCCGAGCACCTCGCGAGCCTTGAAGTCACCCGCCTTACCTTCGATTTCAGCGCGAGCCAGCTTCCGGTGCGAAATCTCCAGCCCCTCGATTGCAGAGGATGCGAGCGCCTCCGAGCGCAGCAGCTGCCGGCCCAAGCCCTCGAGCGGAAGCAGATCTTCGCTGGAAGCATTGAGTTCGCGAACAGCCGCTCCGGCCCGCTCCGAAAGCGCAGACGTCGCGGCGCTCAGCGCGGGCCTAAAATCCCCAATGGAATCCGGAATAAACGCTTGGTAGCGGCCTGCCCCACCGGCTCTGCCGGAATGTTCGAAGTCGGGCGGCCACGAGGCGGTCTCAAACCTGCCGCGGCCATCGTTTGCCATCGGGCTAACCTTTCAAAGCTTGGCTCGAACTTAAAGTTTACGGCCTTAAACTTTAAGCTCGGAAGCGGACCTTAAACTTTGCGGCTCAGCGGATCTTTTCGTAAATGCTGAAGAGCGGCAGGTACATCGAGATCACGATGAAGCCGACCATGCCGCCGACGAACACGATCATGATCGGCTCGATCAGGGCGGTGAGGGCCTTGACCTTGGCGTCGACCTCGGCCTCGTAGAAGTCGGCGATCTTGGAGAGCATGTGCTCGAGCTGTCCGGTCTCCTCGCCGACCGCGACCATGTGGCCGACCATCGGCGGAAAAATCGCGTTGCCCTCGATCGGCCCGGCGAGCGAGCCGCCGCGCTTGACCGAGGCGTAGACGTCGTCCATCGCCTGCTCGACGACGATGTTGCCCGCGGTCTGCCCCGTCAGCTTGATCGACTGCAGCATCGGCACGCCCGATGAGACCGAGCCGGAGAAGGTGCGCGACCAGCGCGCCAGCGCCACCTTCTGGATCACGTCGCCGATCTTGAAGGGCAGGCGCAGGGTGAACCGCTGCCACATTTCCTTGCCCTTTTCGGTCTTCTTCCACTTGAAGAAGCCCCAGATGCCCAGCGTCAGGCCGGGAATGAGGATGTACCAGGAGCCGGTCAGCAGATTGGAGACCCCGACGCAGAGCGCCGTGGGAGCGGGCAGCCCCGATGCTTCCTCCGGGTGTTCTTCGGCGAGTTCTTTGAAGATGTTGGCGAAGACCGGGATCACGAACATCACGATCGCGATCAGCACGACGACCGCGAAGCCGAAGACCAGCGCCGGGTACATCATCGCCGATTTGACCTGGCGCCTCAGCGCGTCGGACTTCTCGACCTGGAAGGCCACGCGGTCGAGCGCTTCTTCGAGGCGACCGGACTGCTCGCCGGCGCGGACCATGGCGCGGAAGAGGCGGTCGAAGACCTTCGGGTGGCGCTCCATCGCCTGCTCCAACGTGCTGCCCGCTTCGACGTCGGCGCGGACGCCCGCGACCGCCTCGCGGATCGCTTCGTCCTGCGTCTGCTCTTCGAGCGTGTGCAGGGTGCGCAGCATCGGCATTCCCGAGGAGACAAGGGTCGCGAACTGGCGCGAGAAGACAGCCAGCTCGCGCATGTCGACGCTCTGGTATTTCTTGAGGAAGTCCTCGATGTTGACCGGTGACTTCTTCTCGGTGACGTCGAGGACGATCAGGCCACGCTGGCGCAGCTGCTCGGAGACCTGGCCCTTGGACTCGGCCTCGACCTCGCCGGCCGTGGCCGCGCCCGCCAGGTCCATGGCGCGGAAGGTGAACGTCATCGCACCGGCCACGGCCTACGCCCCTTGCGTGTAGTTGGGAGGGCCTGGAGGGCCGGCCGAAACCGCCGCGGGAGACACTGGAGCGCCGGCGCCGTTGCCGAGCGGGCTGGCGGGAGCCGCGGCCGGCGTCACCGCAGCGGCGCCGCCGAGCACCCGCTTCAGCTCCTCCGGCACCGAGGCGCGCTGCTCGGCCAGCGAGCGGGTGATCTTCCCCGAGCGCACCAGGCGCGCCAGGTCGGCGTCCATCGTCTGCATGCCGACCGCGCCGGAGGTCTGCACGGCAGCGTAGATCTGGTGGGTCTTGCCCTCGCGGATCAGGTTGCGGATCGCCGGCGTCGGCACCAGCACCTCGCAGGCGACGACGCGACCGGCGCCGTCGGCAGTCGGCAGCAGCTGCTGGGTGACGATCCCCTGCAGGGCGATCGAGAGCTGCGTGCGGACTTGGCCCTGCTGCTGGGGCGGGAAGACATCGATGATGCGGTCGACGGTCTGCGCCGTCGACTGCGTGTGCAGGGTGGCGAAGACGAGGTGGCCGGTCTCGGCGGCGGTCAGCGCCGTGGAGATCGTCTCCAGGTCGCGCATCTCGCCGACGAGGATGACGTCGGGGTCCTCTCGCAGGGCGGCGCGGAGACCGAGCGCGAAGTCCACCGCGTCGGAGCCCACCTCGCGCTGATTGACGATCGAGCGCTTGTGGTTGTGCAGGAACTCGATCGGGTCCTCGATCGTGAGGATGTGGTCGGGCCGCTCGCTGTTGATCACGTCGATCATCGCGGCGAGGGTCGTCGACTTGCCTGAGCCGGTCGGGCCGGTGACGAGGACGAAGCCACGCGGTTTGGCGGTCAGGTCGCGGAGTATCTGCGGCACGGCGAGCGAGTCGAGCGTCGGGATCTCCTGCGGCACGAGGCGAAAGGCGGCGCTGACGGCGCCGCGCTGGAAGAAGCAGTTGACGCGGAAGCGGGCGACGTTCGGGATCGCGTAGGCGAAGTCGAGCTGCTTGTGGTTCTCGAAGCGCTTGCGCTGATCGTCGTTGAGAATGCTGTAGACGACCTCGCGCGTCTCCTGGCTGGAGAGGACGGCAAAGCCGTCCATCGGCGTGATCTGGCCCTTTTCGCGGATCATCGGCGGAGCGCCCGCGGTCAGGTGCACGTCGGAGGCCCTCGCCTCGACCATGCGCCGCAGCACCTCTGAGAAGTCGAAGTCCATCGGGATTAGATCGACCGCCCGGCCGCGATCCTCGATACCTGAAAGCGATTAGGCGGTGACACGGAGGACCTCCTCGAGGCTGGTCATGCCGCTGCGGACCTTGAGCAGGCCGTCCTCGCGCAGGGTGAGCATGCCTTCTTTGCGCGCCGCGGCCTCGATCTCCGCCTCGGAGGACTGGGCCACGGTCATTTCCTTGATCAGCTCGCTCATCCGCATCACCGAGTAGATGCCCACCCGGCCGCGGTAGCCGCTCTGGTTGCAGCGCGAGCAGCCGACCGGCTCGTAGGCCTCGACGTCGCCACCGACCCGCAGGCCGGCGTCGGTGAGCGCCTGCTGGGGGATGATCGCCCGTTGCTTGCAGTGGCTGCAGAGCTTGCGGGCGAGGCGTTGGGCGACGATGCAGTCGACTGCCGAGGCGATCAGGAAGGCCTCGATTCCCATCTTCGTCAGGCGGTTGATCGCGCCGGGCGCGTCGTTCGTGTGCAGCGTGGTCAGCATCATGTGTCCGGTCAGCGCGGCCTCGATCGCGATCCGCGCCGTCTCGCCGTCGCGAATCTCGCCGACCATGACGATGTCGGGATCGGCGCGCAGGATCGAGCGCAGGCCGGTGGCGAAGTCGAGCCCGGCTTTGCGGTTGACGTTCATCTGGTTGATGCCGGCCAGGCGGTACTCAACCGGGTCCTCGATCGTGATGATGTTTTTCTCGACCTCGTTCAGCTCGCCGAGGGCCGCGTAGAGGGTGGTCGACTTGCCGGAGCCGGTCGGGCCGGTGACCAGCACCGCGCCATAGGCCTGGCGAAATGCTCCCTCGAAGCGCTCCCGCCCGGTGCCGTCCATGCCAAGGTCGTCTAGCGAGCGCTGCGCGTTGTCCTTGTCGAGGATGCGGATCGTGGCCCCCTCGCCACGCTGCGTCGGCAGGGTGGTGATGCGCAGGTCGACGCGGCGGTCCTCGACGGTGATGCTGACGCGGCCGTCCTGCGGCACGCGTTTCTCGGCGATGTTGAGGTCGCTCATGATCTTGATCCGGGAGACGACGGCGCCGACCATGCGCTTCGGCACGTGGGCGGCCGCGCGAAGCACACCGTCGACGCGGAAGCGCACCCGCATCTCGTCCTCCTCGGGCTCGAAGTGGACGTCGGAGGCGCCCTCACCCACCGCCTGCCCGAGGATGCTGTAGACGAGTTTGATCACGGGCGCGTCCTCGGCGCTGACCTGCATCTCGCTGACCTCAGCGAGCTCGTCCGCGGTCTCCTCGTCCTCGACCGCCGCCTCGCTGACCGCGCTCTGCAGTGTGTTGAGGCGGCCGATCAACGCCTCGATGTCCTCCTCCGCCGCGACCGCGACGCGGCAGTCGAGGGCCGTGGCGAGCTGGATGTCGTCGACCGCCAGGACGTTGGTGGGATCGGCCATCGCCACCAGCAGCGTGCCCTTGTCGGCGAAGCCGACCGGCAGCGCCCGGTAACGGCGCGCCGTATGGACCGGGATCAGGTTCGCCGCCGCCATGTCGACCTGGTAGAGCGAGAGGTCGACGTGATCGAGGCCGTATCGCTCGGCCACCGCGCGGGATAGCTGATCCGCGGTAACCGCTCCCTGCTGCAGGAGCAGCTCCTCGGGCGGCAGCGCCGCCGTGCGCGCTTCTTCGATCGCAAGACGCGCGCGGTCATCGGGCACATACCCGAGGTCGACGAGGACGTCGGTGACGAAACCACTGGAACGGCTGCGCACGACCGGGGGGGTCAAGCCAGGAGTGCCGCCCGCGCTCGGATCGAGCGCGGGAGCGGTCGATCCACCGGAGTCGGGCACCGGGCGCAGGTGACCTGGGTAGTCCCCGCTGTCCATCGCTACGGGTGGTAGGGAACGGTGCGGCCGCGGTAGCCAGCGTCGATCACGGCCTGCTCGACGCTCTCGGGGCTCTGATAGCCGTAGTGCACCGAGGCCGCAGGGATGCCGTTGTCGAGCCGCTTGGGACGGAGCACGACCAGGGCCGGGACGCGGTTGACGTTCGCGCCCTGGGCGATCGCCGCGTAGCGCGCGATCTCGTTCGCCGGCACGACGAAGGTGGCGACGCTCGACAGCGCGTGCAACCGCGTCAGGGCCTTGGCGACCATCGCGTCGTCGATGCCACCCGTGCGAACGAAGAGCAGAACGACGGTGTCGTCTGAAGCAAAGGCCGCCGTCACGCGGCGGGGGATGGGCGGCGGAGCGCCAACGCCCGTGCTTACAGCCGGCAGGGAGGTGGCGCTGCTTTCGCCGGTCGGAATCGCCGCCGGCGCAGACGCCGCGACCGCTTCGCCTTCTTCTTCCTTAGGACCGCCCTTGCTCATCGAGGACATCACGAAGACACCGGCGAACAGGAGCAAGACCCCGATCACCGCGGCCTGGGCGAGCGGGTTGCTGTTCAGCTTCTCCCTCATACGTTCGCTTATGAATCGTCAGCGCGACGGCCGACCTTTAGCGCCGCTCAGCAGCTTGCGTCCGGCGGGGATGCTGAGGCGCCCGCGCACTCGACGTAGCGCGTGCGCGAGAGAAGGCTCGATTCAGTGATGTTGGGCTTTTTGCTGTTCGGGTCGGATTCGACCGTCGCGTTGCCTTGGATTTCGAGTGTCTTGCCCGCGATCATGCCCTGATAGGTGGCGTCGCCCTGAATTTCAACGCTGCTGTAGGGGGCATAGAGCAGCAGCTCGTTGGTGCCGGAGTTGCCGCTCAGCTTCACCGTCGATTCGCCCATCACGTAGATTCCGGGGATCGTGTAACTCCCCTGCTGCGGGATGTAGCCGGTCGAGACGATGGTGGCGTTCGCGGTGAATTCGACCTGCACCGCGCCTTTGCTCAGGCTGCATTCCTGCGGCGGCCGAACGAAGATTCGCACTTCAGAGCCGGCGTTCATGATCAATTCGCCGTTGACGAATAGCCCGCAGACATAGTAGTCGCGGCCACCCATGCTGAGCCGTGAGTTGTTGGGAATGTTGACCGTCGTGTGTTTCGCATCCCATGGCTGGGTCGACGTACGCGTGCCTGCCGATTCGTTTTTTCCTTTTGTCACCGTGAAGGTGTCGACTTCGGTTTTGGGAGAGCAGGTAACCGAAAGGCGGCAATTCGAGTTGCTAGTTGCAATGCCCACCGGCGGTTCGATTCCCGGGAGGTTCCGCTGTCCTTCCAGCACTTCCTTGTTGCAGCCCGGAGTCGGAGATTTTTTCCCAACGCCATGGCGGAGGTTGCCACAGATGGTCGCGCTCTTTCCTTTTTCGGAGGTGAGCGTGATATCGCCGTTGGTCCCCTGGTCGGTGCGGATGGTGACACCGCCTTTGAGCCGGATGCCGTCCTGCCCGATCAGCTTCTCGTCGGCAAAGGGGTTCCTGCCGTTTGTCGAGTAGAGGCCGACATTGACCCGCCGGCTGACGCCGTTCGAGGTGCCGACCGAGACGACGCTGAGGGTGCCCGTCCCGTTATAGGCGCTGATTCTGTAGGAGTAGAAGGCGCCGCCGACGTATTCGACGGGGGTCGCCGGGCACCAGCCGGCGGTAGGAGTCTGCGATTCGCCGGCCGGGCCCGCGCAGGGTTTGGCCACGCTGAGGTTGCCCAAGAAACGGTTGAGGCGCAGCAGCGCGAGGTTGGCGCCGGCGTCGGCGGCCGCGATCGCTTCCTTGGAATCGTGGTCGCGACCGGTTCCCCGCTGCACATCGACCGAGGACAGGATCGCCGCGCTCGCCAGCCCCAGGCTGGCGATCATCGCGAAGAGCGCGGTCGGCAGGGCCATGCCGCTCTCGCTCCGGACAAGGATGCGAAGCCGCAGGCGCAATCGGGCGAGCAAGGGCATTGTCAAGCTGATCGACCGCCTGGCACATTCGCTTGAATCGAGCCTAGCCGGCTTGCACCGATTGGCCACGCGTCCTACCGGCTATTACTGAGCGTGGACCGGCTGGGACACCGGGGGCGCCGAGCCTTCAACCTGCTCGATACCGCTGGCCCGCTGGCCGCCGGCGGCCAGCATCAGCTTGAAATCGTGCGGGCTGGAGGCGTAGTCGAGGGCCGTCTCCTCGGAGATCTTGCCCTCCATCACGTAACCGAGCAGGGACTGGTCGAAGGTGCGCATGCCGTAGTACTCGCCCTCGCCGATGACCTCGGTGATCTTGCCGGTCTCCTCTGGATTCATGATCAGGTCCTGGACGCGGCCGGTGACGACGAGCACCTCGGAGGCAGGCACGCGGCCTTCGCCGGTTATGTCGGGCACGAGGCGCTGGGCGATCGCGCCCTTCAGCGTTGCCGACAGCATCACCCGTGCCTGGTGCTGCAGGTGGGGTGGAAAGAAGTCGATGATGCGGTTGATCGTCTCGGTCGCATCGAGGGTGTGGACAGTCGAGAGCACGAGGTGGCCGGTCTCGGCCGCCGAGAGCGCCGTGCGCACCGTCTCCTCATCGCGCATCTCGCCGATTAGGATCACGTCGGGGTCCTGGCGCAGGACGCGGCGCATCGCGCGGCCGAAGCTCTCGGTGTCGGAGCCGACTTCGCGCTGGTTGACGATCGAGCGCTTGTCCTGGTGCAGGTACTCGATCGGGTCCTCGAGCGTGATGATGTGGTGCGAGCGATTGCGGTTGATGTGGTCGATCATCGCCGCCAGCGTCGTGCTCTTGCCCGAGCCGGTGGTGCCGGTGACGAGGATGATCCCGCGCTGCTCTTCGGACAGCTTGGTGACGACCGGGGGCAGGCCCAGCTCCTCCACCGAACGGATGTCGAAGGGGATCGCGCGGCAGACGATCGAGATCGAGCCGCGCTGCTTGAAGGTGTTGACCCGGAAGCGAGAAAGCCCCGGGATCGAGTAGGAGAAGTCGGCCTCGCCTGCCTCCTCGAACTCGGTCTGAGAGCGCACTTCGGCGATGTCGTGGAAGGCCTTCTCCGTGTCCGCCTCAGTCAGCGGCTCGTAGCCATCGAGGAAGACCAGCTCACCGTGCTGGCGGATGATCGGCTTCGAGCTGACCTTGACATGAAGGTCAGAGCCCTCGCGCTCGATCAGCGTGCGCAGCGCTTTGTCGATCTCGAACATCCCGGCCTGTATCGGCCGGGATGCCCTATCGCCTTAGTCGTGGTTCTGGCGAGTGTCCACAGCGGCGCCGGCAAGGACGCAGGGAGCGTGGCGTGCTCCGCACGCGAGCAACCGAGGACGCCGTCGGCGCCGCTGTGGTGCCGCCAGAATCAGGTGACCTCGCGGAGCTTCTGTGCTTCTCCCAGTTGCTGCAGCTTCTTCAGGCTCTGATTCTCGATCTGGCGGATGCGCTCGCGGGTGACGTTGAAGGTCCGCCCCACCTCGTCGAGCGTGCGCGGGTGCTCGCCGCCGAGGCCGTAGCGAAGCTCGAGGACGCGGCGCTCGCGGTAGGAGAGGTTCTCCAGCGCCTCCTTCAGCGCCTCTTTGGTCAGCAGGTCCGCCGCCCGGTCGAAGGGCGACTCCGCCTTCTCGTCGGCGATGAACTGGCCGAACTCCGACTCCTCCTCGTCGCCGACCGGCTTCTCCAGCGAGACCGGCGCCTGGGCGGAGCGCTTGATCGAGTCGACCTCCTCGGGGTCGATCCCGGTTACGTCGGCGATCTCCTCCGGGGTCGGCTCGCGGCCCAGCTCGGTGACCAGCTTGCGCTCGGCGCGGCCGATCTTGTTCAGCTTCTCGACCACGTGGACCGGGATGCGGATCGTGCGTGCCTTGTCGGCGAGCGCACGGGCGATCGCCTGGCGGATCCACCAGGTGGCGTAGGTCGAGAACTTGAATCCCTTGCGGTAGTCGAACTTCTCCGCGGCGCGGACCAGGCCCAGCGTTCCCTCCTGGATCAGGTCGAGAAAGGGCAGGCCCTGGTTGCGGTAGTTCTTGGCGATCGAGACGACCAGGCGCAGGTTCGACTCGACCATTTTCTGCTTCGCGTCGAGGTCGCCGCGCTCGATCCGCTTGGCGAGTTCGACCTCCTCCGCGGCGGTCAGCAGGCGCACCTTGCCGATGTCCTTGAGGAACAGCTGCAAGCTGTCCGTGGTCATGTCGGGTTTCAGGTCGAGCGCGGCTTTCTGGCGGCGCCGGCCTTTTTTCCCGGTATCGATCGGGAGGGCTTCCGCGGCCGCTTTCTGGGCCGGGTCCATGTCCTCGACGAGCTCGATCCCCGACTTCTCGAGGTGCCCGTAAAGGTCCTCGACATCAGACTCGTCCAGATCCACCTCCGAGACCGCGGAGGCGACATCGCCGAAGGTCAGCACCCCAAGCTGCTGCCCTCTAGTTATGAGGCCTTTGACCTCCTCCATCTCCTGAAGCTCAGCTACCAGCATCCGTCTACTCTCGTTTCCTTGCGCTCGAAGGTTTAGTCCTACCCACAGAAATACCATCGCGGGGCGGAAAGTCGCGAAAAAACGGACCGGCGAACCGGTCCGCGAAGCCAACTAGTCTGCGCTGCACTGCCCCGAACGGCGTCTCGGCACTGCTCAAACGTCTGTTCGCATGATAATCGCTTCAGTTTCTGAAGTCAATGCCCAAATCGGTGCGACATCCACGTCCCTGGCTGCGTGCCTTCTGGCAGCGCGCCTATCGCGAGAACGTCACCGGCCTCTCGGCGATGGTCGCCTACAACCTGATGCTGGCGGTCTTTCCCTTTGCCCTGCTCGTACTCTTCATTTTCGGCCAGGTCCTCAAGATCGGCGGGGTCGAGTCGAGCGTGCTCAACGACCTGCAGCGCCTGTTTCCCAACGTCGAGCAGGGGACCCTGACGGACGTGCTCAATCGGATCGAGGAAAACTCGACCACGATTGGGATCGCGGCCTTCTTCGGCTCGCTTTGGATCGGCGCCTCCTTCTGGGGGGCGATGGACACCGCCTTCTGTCGCATCTACCACGTCGAATGCCGTGGCTGGGTCGAGCAAAAGCGCTTCTCCTTCGCGATGCTCGGCGTCGTCCTGCTCTTCATCGCCGCGAGCATCTTCCTGCCGGCGATGGAGAGCGCCCTCGTCTCCAGCACCGACCGGCTGCCCTTCGGCCTCTCCGACATCAAGGTGATCGACACGACGCTGCTGCTCGGGGCGGCGATCCTGATCACCTTCCTGATCTGCTGCGTGATCTTCTGGGCGGTGCCCAAGGGGCATATGCCGTGGCGGGCGGTCTGGCCCGGGGCGGCCTTCGTAACCGTTGGCGCCGGCGTCGCCAACTGGCTCTTTCCTGTCTACCTGTCGAACGTCTCCAGCCTCTCGCGGTTCGGCTCGACCCTCGGCTTCATCCTGATTGCCCTGCTTTGGTTCTACGTGCTGAGCCTGGCGTTGATGGCCGGCGCCGTGATCAACTCACTGCGCCACGAGCTGCATGACACCGGCGAGATGCCCTATACGGCCTCGAGTGCGCTGCGACGCCCCGGCGACTGCGGCTGTGAAGACTCGGCTTCCTCCGCTGCGGCCGAGACGCACGGCGGAGGCTCGGGCGAGCCGTAGTAGATGAGCGTCAGCTCCCGCAGCTCCGGACCGAGCCTCGGAAGCTCCGCGATTTCGCCGGCCAGAATCAGCTGCTTGACGCGAGAGACGATTGCGCCGACAACCGCATGCTCGAGCGCGGGCCTCGGCGTGGTGACATCCATGCTGTCAACCGCGGCGAGCTGGAGCAGGCGTGCGTAGTGCTCGAGCCATTCCTGGTGGCGAGCGGCAATCTCCTCACCTGCCGCAGGCGCCTCGATAACGAGGAGACGAGTCAGGCTTGGGTTTCCGGCGAGCAGGTCCAAACCCGCGCCAAGAGCTGCATCGACTCGATCTGCGAGGCCCGACTGGGTATAGCACTGGAAGGTGAGCACGCCGAGCAGCCGTTCCTGGGCGATCTCATGAGCGGCAGCGAAGCAGTCGCGCTTGTCGGCAAACTGTTCGTAGAAAGCGTTGCGACGGACCTGCCCGAGTTTGACGATGTGCTCGACGGTGGTCCCCTCGAAGCCGTTTTCAACCACAGCATCCGGCAGCGCCGCGAGCATCCGCTGCCTTTGGTCAGCAGCGACTGCGTCGGCTGAAGTTTTGCCCCCGGCGCGCCGAGTTTGTGGCAGGTCCCTGGCGTTTTCCATGTCTCGAACTCCGACTCGGTTTCGGTACGGATTGATTCTAACAAAGAACAGAGCAGTTTTCTGCTAAAAACTCAGTTAGCCAGCCGCCTGGTTAAGGCATTCCGGCGTTCTAGTAGAGCGCTCGGAGAGGCCAAAACCAGGAAAGTGCGAGGCAGCTGATCTAGTGAGCATGTGCTCAAGAGGCAGCGGCGGCCCTTTTGGCAGGTGATGACGGCATAGGTCGACGGAGCGGGACCCCCTAGCTCCGCAGGACGGCGCCGAAATCTTCTACAGCGCCGAAAGAGCGGAAATGACCAAGGATTTCGAGTTCCCGGGTGAGGCTGATGTACTCATGCCGACGATGCCGCTGGACATCGGTGCACGGGCCCAGGAAAAGCGAATCCTCACGGCAATGGCCAAGAGCTGTGCCGAAAAAACTTTCTCGAGGACGACGATCGCGGACATCGTCAGTAACGCCAGCATTTCCCGAGCGACTTTTTACAAGCACTTCGCCAACAAAAGGGAGTGCTTCGATGCCACGACAGATGCCTTTTTGACCGAACTTCGGCGCGCCGCCCAGGAGGCGCGCCCGGGCGGCGAACAATGGGATCCGGATTCGATCCGCACGGTGATGGCCGCGATCCTTCAACTGCTTGCGGCTAAGCCCGACCATGCGCAAATGCTTGTAGTCGAGGCCCCCAACGTCGACCCAGATATCGTGCGCCGCTACAGAGATCTGGTCGTTGAGGCACTGAAGGATCAGCGTCGGGCGGTAAAAAGGGGTGGCCTCGATGGCGCCGACCCAGAACTCGCCTTCGGACGCGCCAAGGTTCTGGTCGCGGCCTACCTTTCAGCCGGCAAAGTCAAGCAACTTCCGTCGCTGCTGCCTGAGCTCGTCTACATCGCGCTTCTTCCTTACCTCGGCCAGGAGGGCGCTCTGGAACAGGCCCAGATCGATCGATGAGCTCCCGGGCAGATATCGAGCCACCGCCCTCGGGACTGGACGGTGGCTCAGCGCTAGACCTTCACCTCTGGAAGTTGCCGCGAGGGCGTCACGGGCTGCCCCCCGAGCTGGTCGCCCGATCTCAGCGTGAGCGACTGCTGGCCGCGGTGGTGCGGGTCGCCGCAGGCAAGGGATATCTGGCGTGCTCGGTGGCGGACATCCTCAAAGCCGCGGGCGTAGGCCGAGAGTCGTTTTACCGGCACTTCAGCGACAAGGAAGACTGCTTCATTGCCGCGAACGACATGCTGGTCGACAACCTCGAGAGGCGGGTCGCAGAAGCCTACGAAGAACCCGGCACCTGGACGGAGCGCGTCCGTTGCAGCCTTGCCGCCACGCTTGCCTGGCTCGCCGCCAACCCCGATGTGGCTCGCGTGATGATCATCGAGATGGGCACAGTCGGCCCGATTGCAAGTGTCCGCTTCGGGCAGACCCTCACCCGCCTCACCGCGGTGCTTGACGACTGCCCAGATACGCTCGGAAGCGCCCCCGGCCTGCCCAACATCGCCAGCATTGCCGCGGGGGCCGTATTTGCGAGCGTCTACGACAAAGTCGTCAGCGGCAATACGGCCGAGCTCGCCGAGCTGTTGCCTCAGCTGACCTACGAATTGCTGCTGCCCTATGTCGGTGACGAGGCCGCGAGCGCCGAACGCGCGATGGCTACAGAGCAGGCTGAGCTGTGATCGGCTCGCAAGGGCCTCAGCCGTAGCGCTCGCCGATTACGGTCCGCAACTTTGCCCGATCGTGGCGGGCGTGGATGCGGCGAACGGTGCCGGAGCGCGAGCGCATCACGAGTGACTCGGTACTGGCGCCGGGGCCCCGATAGCGGACCCCCTGCAACACGTCGCCGTCAGTGACCCCGGTCGCGGAGAAGAAGACGTCCTCGCCGGAGCAGAGGTCGTTGGCGGTGAGGATGCGGTCGAGGTCGTAGCCGGCGCCGAGTGCTGCGCTGCGCTCCTCCTCGTTGCGCGGCCAAAGGCGGCCCAGCAGCTGGCCGCCCATCGACTTCAGGGCGGCGGCCGAAAGCACGCCCTCGGGGGTCCCGCCGATACCCCAGAGGAGGTCCACCGGTGAGCGGTCACTGACGGCGAGCAGCGCCGCGGAGACGTCGCCGTCCGTGATCAGACGGATGCGACCACCGGCCTCGCGGACCTCGCGCATCGCTTCCTCGTGGCGCGGTCGGTCGAGCATGACGACGGTGACGTCGCCGACGCTCCCGCCCTTGCGCTCGGCGATCAGCTTCAGGGTCTCGGGCAGCGGCCGATCGAGATCGAGCAGGTCGGCGATCTCCTCGCCCCCGGCCATCTTTTCCATGTAGACGCAGGGGCCTGGATCGAACATCGTGCCCCGCTCGGCGAGAGCTATCACCGCGAGGGCGCTGGGCATGCCGAGCGCGCAGAGCCGCGTGCCCTCCAACGGGTCGACGGCGATGTCGACAACCGGGGGGCTGCCGTCGCCGATCTGCTCGCCGTTGTAGAGCATCGGCGCCTCGTCCTTCTCCCCCTCTCCGATCACGACCATGCCGTCCATCGCGACCGAGTCGAGCACGAAGCGCATCGCGTCGACGGCGGCCTGGTCAGCGGCGATCTTGTCTCCCCGCCCGACCCAGCGAGCGGCAGCGAGCGCAGCCGCCTCGGTCACGCGCACGAGCTCGAGCGCGAGATTGCGGTCCGGCTTAGTCGCAGGGGTTGCCGCCATCGCCCCGGCAGCCTATTCGATGGTTCCGGTGCGCTTTATCCCCCCGCCATAGGGGGATAAAGCGCACCGGAAACCGTTTAGGGTGCGCGCATGGGTGAGCGCTGGGGGTTGACACTTCCGCTGCCGGGCACTTCGCTCGCGGCTCACGGGGACTTGGTCAAGCGGGCCGAGGCAGTTGGCTACACCGACTTCTGGAGCGGCGAGACGAACGGGCCGGATGGCTTCACGCCACTGGCGCTCAGCGCGGCCTGGACTGAGAAAGCGCGGCTCGGGACCGGAATCGTCGGCGTCTTCCAGCGCGGGCCGGCGCTGCTTGCCCAAGAGGCCGCGGCTCTTGCCGATGCCTCGAGCGGACGGTTCGTGCTGGGCATCGGCTCCTCGTCGGATCGAATCGTCGAAGGCTGGAACGGCATTCCCTTCGAGCGGCCACTGAGCAGGGTCCGCGAGACGCTCGAGTTCCTGCGCACCGCCCTCGATGGCGAGCGCACGGCGAGTGGCTTCAAGCTCGAGAGCGCGCCGGCACAGCGGGTTCCGATCGTCCTGGCCGCGCTGCGGGGCAAGATGCTCGAGCTGGCGGTCGAGCGCGCCGATGGCGCCTTCACCAACTTCCTGCCCCTGGGCGGTCTGCCCAAGGTGACCGCCCAGCTCGACGGCGCGCCTGAGGGCTTCGAGCTGCTCTGCCGCTTCTTCTGCCTGCCGGGCGGGCGTGACGCGGTCGAGCCTCTGGCCCGCTTCATGTTCTCCTCCTACATCACGGTGCCTGTCTATGCCGCCTTCTACCGCTGGCTCGGCTACGGCGACGAGATCGACGCGATGGTGGCCGCCTGGGAGAGCGGCGATCGCCAGGCGGCGGCGGCGGCGGCCCCCTGGGAGCTGATCGAGGCGATGTTCATCTTCGGCTCGCCGGAGGAGATGAAGGAGCGCATCGGCGCCTTCGTCGAGGGCGGCATCACGCTGCCGATCCTCACCCCGATCACGACTCCCGACAGGCTGAGCGAGCTGATCGGCGCGCTGGCGCCTTAGCCGGCCCGGGCGAGGCTGAGCGCGTAGTCGCAGTCGGCGTCGGTGAACCAACCGCTGATCGCCAATCCCGCCTCTTCATAGACCTGGGCGAGCTGCTCATAGGTGAACTTGGCGGAGATCTCCGTGCGCATCTCCTCGCCAGGGGCGAAGCTGACGTCCATCTCGAGGCCCTCGACCCGGATCGTCTGCTCCTCCAGGGAGCGCAGGCGAATGTCCATGCGCGCCTCCTCGGCGTCGTAGAGGGCGACATGCTCGAAGGCATCGAGGTCGAAGTCGGCGCCTAGCTCACGGTTGAGCACCCGCAGGACGTTCTTGTTGAACTCGGCGGTGACACCGCTGGCATCGTCGTAGGCGGCCTCGAGGCGATCGTGCGCCTTGACCAGGTCGGTGCCGAGCAGGAGGCGGTCGTCGGCGCCCATCAGGCCGGCAAGGCGGGTGAGGAAGTCACGGCGCGCTGCCGGGTAGAGGTTCCCGATCGTGCCGCCGAGGAAGGCAATGAGGCGACCGCCCTCGGCGCCGGGGATGCGCTCGAGGTCGTGCTCGAAATCGCAGACGAGGCCGCGCACAACTAGGCCGGGGTACTCGCCCACCAGCGCCTCAGCGGTCTCGTGGGTGATCTCCTCGGAGATGTCGACCGGGACATAGGTCTTCAGGCAGCCGGCGTCCCGCATCGCGCTGAGCAGGTGGCGGGTCTTGGCGGCCGAGCCGGAGCCGAGCTCGACCAGCGTTTGCGGCTCTCCGGCAGCGTCGACGATCTCATCGGAGCGCTCGGCGAGGATCGAGCGCTCGGCTCGCGTCGGGTAGTACTCGGGCAGCTCGGTTATCTGCTCGAAGAGCTGCGAGCCGCGCTCGTCGTAGAAGTACTTTGGCGCCAGCTCCTTGGGGTCGGTCGAGAGGCCCGCCCGAACGTCGCGCCGCATCGTTGCGGCGGCGTCGGCGGCGAGGTGCACCTCGATCGCGATCACGTCAAGACGTCCTTCACGTTCCACACCGTCGCGCTGGTCATCACCGCGGTCTCGCTCGCTCGCTTCACGTTAGAGGTCCCTCGCACAGCGGATCCCGGCGAAGATCTGGCGGCGCTCGGGAAGGTCCCAGTTGCGGAAACTCGGTCGCATAACGCTGTTGTGTGTCGCCCAGGAGCCGCCCCGGAGCACCTTGTGGGCGCTGCCGAAGAAGGCTTCTGAGTACTCGCGGTACGGAAATGCCTGGAAACCTGGATAGGGGAGGAAGTCAGACGAGGTCCACTCCCAAACCTGGCCGACCCCTTGCAGATCGGGACGCGCCGCCTCCCACTCCTGCTCGCTGGGTAGACGCTTGCCAGCCCAGCCGGCGAAGGCGCCGGCCTCATGCCAGGAAACATGGAGGACGGGGTGGGCTGGAATGACTGGGTCGCGACCCGCCATTGTCGTCAGCGCCCACCCCCCGGCGTCGCGCTCCCAGTACAGCGGGGGCTCGGCGCCAGTCTCCTCCATGAACTGGATATACGCGCCGTTGGTGACCGGGGTTCGATCGATTTCAAAAGGCGCCAGCTCGGCCGTGTGGCATGAGCGCTCGTTGTCGTAGGCAAAGCCGCCTGCGGGGGCGCCGATCTCGTGCTCTCCCCCGTCGACCCGCAGCATCTCCGGGCCACCGACGTCGGGGACAATGGATGGGCCGAGGCGGAAGCTCTCGTTCTCATATCCCTCGACCAGTTGAAGAAGCTGCAGTATGGTCTCGTTGTGCTGCAACTCGTGGGCGAGCAGCATCTCGTAGACGAAGCCTTCGCGCAGCAGGGGGTCCTCGGCGTCGGGATCGAGGCCGACCCCATCGAGCACCTCAAGCGTGCGCTGGCGTACGTCGGCGAGGTAGGCGCGCAGCTCAGCGTCGCGCAGGATTGGCAGCTGCCCCCGCGTCTTGCGCGGGTTCTCGATCGCATCGTAGAAGCGGCCGAGCTCGCCGTGCAACGGCTCGCGCCCGCCGATTGTCTGCACCAGCCAGAGCTCCTCGAAGTTGGCGATGTGGCCGAGGTCCCAGGCCAGCGGGCTGAGGATCGGCGAGTAAACGCGGTTGAGCTGCTCATCGTCGAGCGGTTTGATCAGCTCCAGAGTGCGTGCGCGCACCTCGCCGAGGCGCTCCACGATGGCGTTCTTGGTGCTCGACGTCACCTCGGTGGCGATCCCAAAACCCTAGCGAGGTCTTCTTGCCGAGGTGTGAATTACCGGGTGCCACGCGTTGTCCCCGCGCGGGAGAAGAAAACGTTGCGCCCGGCCTGTGGCTGTAGGGTGCGCGGCCGTGGAGATCGCGGGCAAGAGCGCGCTGGTTGCGGGAGGAGCCTCGGGGCTTGGAGAGGCGACGGCTCGCACGCTGGTTGCGGGCGGCGGCGCGGTGACGATCGCCGACCTCAATGCCGAGAAGGGCGAGGCGCTGGCGGCCGAACTGGGGCCGAGCGCGACCTTCGTCCAGGCCGACGTCACCGATGAGGCGGCGGTCTCCGCGGCGGTCGAGCGCGCGTCGAGTGGCGACGACGGCCTGCGCATCTCGGTCTGTTGTGCCGGGATCGGCTGGGCTGAGCGGGTCGCCCACAAGCGCGGCCCCCACAATCTCGAATTCTTCTCCAACGTGGTCAAGGTCAACCTGATCGGCAGCTTCAACGTGCTGCGCTTGGCGGCGGCAGCGATGAGCGAGAACGAGCCCGACACTGAGTGCGAGCGCGGCGTCTGCATCAACACCGCCTCGATCGCCGCCTACGACGGCCAGATCGGGCAGGCCGCCTACGCGGCCTCGAAGGGTGGCATCGTCGGCATGACGCTGCCGGCCGCGCGTGACATGGCCGGGCGGGGCGTCCGCGTCATGACGGTCGCGCCGGGTCTCTTCGACACGCCCCTGCTCGCCGCCCTTCCCGAGGAGGCCCGGGCCGCCCTCGGCGCCGGCATCCCCTTTCCCTCGCGCCTCGGACGTCCCGAGGAGTACGCCCGGCTGGTCACCCAAATCGTCGCCAATCCGATGCTCAACGGTGAGACGATCCGCCTCGACGGCGCCCTGAGGATGCCGCCGAAGTAACAGCAGAGCGACGAGGGATGCATTTGTCCCCTATGGGCGTGGTAAATGCATCCCTCGATCCGTCGGTCAGCCTGTCCCCCGGGCCTCGGGGTCGCGCCAGACCTTCTTGCGCCAGGGCGGGTTGATCGCGAACTGCGCGTGGCTGGTGATCGCGATTGGCTCGAGCGGGATCAGGTCGACGCGGCTGCCGAGAGCCAGGCGTTCGATGCCGCGAACGTCGAAGGCATTGCCGGCGTGGCTGCCACCGGAGACGAAGAGGAGGTGCGTCTCGGGGCCCCAGCCGTCGACGGGGCGGATGCCCGCGGCTTCGGCAAGGCCGCGAACGACTCCGGCGCCGATGTCAGAGCCCCAGTTGGCCGTTCCCTCGTCGTAGTTGTAGCCGTCGTGCGAAGAGGCGCGCTCGTCGATGCCGCCATCGGGGCGGATGCGAATCTGAGCTCCCTCCCAATCGTCCGGGTGGTAGCCCTCCTCGCCGACCACCGGAATACTCCGCAGCGTCGCCGAGTCCGCGTAATAGGTCCAGTACTGGATATAGAGATTGCCGGCGCGCTTGCCGGAGCAACTCGCGCCCTCTGCCTCGGAGGCTTCCGCTGCGTCCGGGCGGCAATCGACGACGTGGACGAAGGCGGAGACCGGCAGGCCGGCATCGGTGTGGCGCACGAAGCCATCCTCCGGCCCATCCCCGCAGCGAGTGCTCCTACAGCGGCGGAAGTCGACGGGAACGGCACGCGAACCGCTCTCGAACAGCAGTGACGGCATGTGCTCGCGGACCAGCTTGCCGACTTCGGTCCCGTAGGCCGCGATCAGAACAGGTTCATCGCCGCAACTGGCCGCAAACGATGCGGCGCAGAGGATTC
Organism: Solirubrobacterales bacterium; assembly: GCA_036403515.1. Classification (GTDB taxonomy): domain Bacteria; phylum Actinomycetota; class Thermoleophilia; order Solirubrobacterales; family 70-9; genus VRUE01. The sequence goes on along the minus strand of DASWQV010000073.1, from coordinate 36,307 downwards.
GCGACGCAATCCCTCGCGCCAATGCGGAACCAGGGACCCGCACCCCCGCGGCGATGAGGCCGGTCAGGAATAGAGCGATGAGCAGCAGCAGCCCTATCCACTCCACCGTCGACTGCCCCCGCTCGGACTTTCGCATGCCGCCTTAAGCCGCTGAGCCCTCTTTCTCTCCCCCTTTGAGCCAGGCGCTAGAGGTTTTGAATCTCGGCCGCGATGTCCGCTGCGGCCTTCTTCGCGTCGTCGAAGAGCATCGAGGTGTTGGCCTCGTAGAAGAGGTCGTTGTCGATGCCGGCGAAGCCGGGACTGAGCGAGCGCTTGATCACGATCACCTGCTGGGCCTGGTCGACCTCGATGATCGGCATCCCCGCGATCGGGCTGTTCGGGTCGTTCTTGGCCGCCGGGTTGGTGACGTCGTTGGCGCCGACGACGACTGCGACATCGGTGCGCGGCATCTCGGGATTGATCTCCTCCATCTCCCTCAGCTGCTCGTAGGGCACGTCGGCCTCGGCGAGCAGGACGTTCATGTGCCCCGGCATGCGACCGGCAACGGGGTGGATCGCGTAGTTGACGGTGACGCCGCGCTTTTCGAGCTCGTCGGCGACCTCCTTGATCGCGTGCTGGGCCTGGGCGACGGCGAGGCCGTAGCCCGGCACGATCACGACCGAGTCGGCGTAGGCGAGCTTGATCGCCGCGTCCTGGGCGCCGATCGAGACGTGGGGGCGTTCCTCTGTGGAGCCCCCGGCCCCACCCGCGGGCGCGCCGCCGAAGCCGGCGAAGAGGACGTTGGCGACCGAGCGGTTCATCGCCGTTGCCATCTCCATCGTCAGGATCGTTCCCGAAGAGCCGACCAGCGTGCCGGCGACGATCAGGGCAACGTTGTCGAGGGCAAAGCCGGCCGCGGCTGCCGAGAGGCCGGTGAAGGCGTTGAGCAGCGAGATCACGACCGGCATGTCGGCGCCACCGATCGGCAGCACGACGAGGTTGCCTAGCAGCCCGGCCGCAAGCAGGACGGCGATGAAGATTGCCTGCGATGGATCGTCGTTGTTGATCGCGATGTCGGTGCAGGCGACGAGGATGCCGATCAGCAGAACGACGTTGATCACCTGCTGGCCGGGAACCGCGAGCGGCCGGGTCGGGATCAAATCCTGCAGCTTGGCGAAGGCGATGTTCGAGCCCCAGAAGGACACCGAGCCGACGACGGCGGCGAAGAGGACAGGAATCAGGGTGTCGAGCGGGATCGTCTCGCCGAGCGAGATTCCGTGGCGGATCTCCGACCAGGCGATCAAAGCCACCGCGCCGCCGCCGACGCCGTTGTACAGCGCGACCATCTGCGGCATCTCGGTCATCTTCACCCGTACCGAGGCGATCACGCCAACGGCGGTGCCGATGCCGAGGCCGAGCGCGATCAAGCCCCAGTTGCCAACCCCGTCGAGCAGCAGCGTGGTGACGACGGCGACCGCCATGCCGACTGCGGCAACGAGGTTGCCCTGCTTGGCGGTGGTCGGATGGGTGCCGCGTTTGACGCCAAGGATGAAGAGTGAGAAGGCGACGATGTAGAGCGCTGTGGCGGCGTCGCCACCCGGCTTGAGCACGGCCAGCAGAGTCATTTGCCGGCCTTCCCGTCAGCCTCGGCCTTGGGTTTCGGCTTTTTGGAGAACATGCCGAGCATCCGGTCGGTGACCATGAAGCCGCCGACGATGTTGATCGCGCCGAAGGCAATCGCGATCGTGCCGATGACGTACTCGAGCGGGTCGTTGGCGTAGCCGACGACGATCAGACCGCCGAGCATCACGATGCCGTGGATTGCGTTGGTCTGCGACATCAGCGGCGTGTGCAGGGTGGTCGGCACCTTCGAGATCACCTCGAAGCCGACGAAAGCGGCAAGCACGAAGATCGTGATCTCGGTCATCAGGCTCATTACAGGCCCCCTCCCACCTTCCGGTGCGCTTTATCCATGCATAGAGGGGGAAAGGCGCACCGGAAGCTCATTTGGCCGCCCTCTCGTTCCTGATCTCGCCGCCGTGGGTGATGCAGGCGGCGGCGATGATGTCGTCCTCGAAGTCGACCTTCAGCTCGCCTTCTTCGCTGATCAGCAGGCCGAGCAGGTTCTCCAGGTTCTTGGCGTAGAGCTGGGAGGCCGGGCGCGGCATCTCGCTGGCCAGGTTGCGCGGGCCGATCACCTTGACGCCGTTCTCGACCACCGTCTGTCCCGCCTCGGTCAGCTCGCAGTTGCCGCCGGTCTCGGCGGCGAGGTCGACGATCACCGAGCCGGGCTGCATGCCGCGCACCGCGTCGGCGGTGATCAGCAGCGGCGCCGGGCGGCCGGGGATCGCCGCGGTGGTGACGATCACGTCCTGTTTGGCCGCGTTCTCGCCAAGCGCGTCGCGCACCTGGGCGTTCTCCTCGTCGGTGAGCGGCCGCGCGTAGCCGCCCTCGCCCTCGGCGTCGGGGATGAAGTCGAGTTCCAGCGGGCGACCGCCGAGCGAGGCGATCTGCTCCCAGGCGGCGCGGCGGATGTCGAAGCCGGTGACGATCGCTCCGAGTCGCTTGGCCGTGGCAACGGCCTGCAGGCCGGCGACGCCAGCGCCGAGGACAAGGACCTTGGCCGGCGGCACCGTGCCGGCGGCGGTGGTCATCATCCCGTAGAAGCGCCCCGACTCGCGGGCGGCGATCAAGCTGGCAGCGTAGCCCGCGGCGGCGGCCTGGGAGGAAAGCGCGTCCATCGCCTGGGCGCGCGTCGTGCGTGGGATCGCCTCCATCGCGAAGCTGGTCACGCCGGCGGCGGCAAGCGCCTGGTTGGTCTCGGCCGCGGTCCACGGCGAGAGGTGGCCGACCAGCAGCTGGCTGGAGTTGAGGCGACCTATCTCAGCGGCGGAAGGGGCGGCGACGCGAAGGACCACGTCGGCGCCCCACGTAACCTCGCCCTCGACGACTTCGGCGCCGGCCTCGCTGTACTGGGAGTCGGGATGGCCGGCTGCCTCGCCGGCCCCGGCCTCGACCAGCACCGAGACCTTCTCGTTGGCGGCGAGGGACTTGACCACGTCAGGGACCAGCGCGACCCGGCGCTCCCCATCGGCGGTCTCTTTCGGCACTCCAATCTTCATGCGGCGCGGAAGGTTATGGGATCGCGTTGGAGGCGCGTCAGCCGGTCAGCGCGGCGAGGCGCTGAAGGGTGTGCAGTTGCTGGTCGCGCTCGGCGTGGACCGGGGAGACGATCAAGCGGTCGATGCCGGCGCCGCGGAAGCGCTCGACCCGCTCCGCCACCTCGGCCTCTGTGCCCACCAGCGAGGTGGCCTCGACGATCTCGTCCGGAACCGCCTCGAAGGCGCCGGCCCGATCGCCGTCCTGGAAGCGCTGCTGGACCTCGTCGGCGACGTCGCCAAAGCCGAAGCGATGGGCCAGGTCGACGTAGAAGTTGGTCTTGCGGCTACCCATGCCGCCGAAGTAGAGGACGAGACCGGCCTTGACCACCGACTTGGCGGCCTCGAGGTCGCCGTCGATCGCCACCTGCAACGAGGGCGACACCTCGAGGTCGGAGCGCTGGCGCCCGCCCTTCGCGAAGCCCGCCTCCAGATGCTCGCCCCAGGTCTGCTCGAAAGCGTCGACGCTGAAGAAGATCGGGATCCAGCCGTCGGCGATCTCAGCCGCCATCTCAACCGACTTGCGCCCGATCGCGCCGACGAAGACTGGGATCTGGTTGCGCTCGGGGTGGAAGTTGAGCTTCAGTGGCTTTCCCTCTCCCCCGGGTAGAGGCAGTTGGTAATGCTCGCCCTGGTGATCGATCTTGTCCTCGCGGGCGACGATCTCGCGCACGACTTCGATGTACTCGCGGGTGCGCCCCCAGGGCTTGCTGTACGGGACGCCGTACCAACCTTCGGACACCTGCGGCCCCGAGGGACCGAAGCCGAAGAGGAAGCGACCGCCGGAGAGCTTGTCGATCGTCGCCCCGGCCATCGCCGCGGCGGCGGGCGGGCGGGCTGGGACCTGCATGATCGCGGCGCCGAGCTTGATCGCCGATGTCTGCGGCGCCAGCCAGGCAAGCACGCTGACCACGTCGGAGCCGTAGGACTCGGCTGCCCAGACCGACTCGAAGCCAGCCGACTCGGCGGCGAGCACCACCTCGAGGGCGTCCTCGCCGGCGGGGCCGATGCCCCAGTAGCCGAGGTTGAGTCCGAGCTTCAAAGCCATCCGGCTCGCACCCTATTGAATAGTCCCAATGACTGATGCGGCGATCGAGCAGGGCCTCTCCAGTGCGACAGCGGCGAAGCGGCTGCGCGAGCTGGGCCCGCCGCCCGAGGTCTCCTCGCGCTCGGTCTCCAGCATCGTCGCCGGCAACGTCTTCACGCTCTTCAACGCGATCATCGGGGCCTTCTTCATCCTCGACCTCGGGCTGGGCCTCTATGCCGACTCGATCTTCGGCCTGATCGCGGTGATCAACTCCTACATCGGCATCCGCCAGGAGCTGAAGGCAAAGCGCACTCTCGACGAGCTCGCGGTGCTGGTCGCCCCGCACGCGAAGGTCCTCCGCGACAACGCCGTCGTCAGCCTGCGTGCCGAGGAGGTCGTCGGCGGCGACATGATCGCGGTCGAGCCCGGTGACCAGCTCGTCGCCGACGGCGAGGTGATCCGCAGCCGAGGGATGATGCTCGACGAGTCGATGCTGACCGGCGAGGCCGATGGCGTGCGCAAGGACGTTGGCGACGAAGCGCTCTCGGGGTCCTTCTGCATCAGCGGCTCCGGCCACTACGAGGTCACCGCCGTGCGCGAGGAAAGTTACGCCGGCCGGCTGGCCGGCGAGGCACGTGCCTTCCGCCACCCTCCCTCCCCGCTGCAGGAGGAGGTCAACCGGGTCATTCTCGCCTGCGTCTACGCGATGGTGCCGCTGGCAATCCTCCTGATCCTCACCCTGAAGCTGCGCAACACCGGGATCGAGGAGGGGGCCCAGACCGCCACGGCGGGCTTGGTGACGCTGGTGCCCGAGGGCTTGGTGCTGCTGATGAGCGTCACCTTCGCGGTCGCCGCGGTGCGGCTGGCGCGCAAAGACACACTGGTCCAGCAGATGAGCGCCACCGAGAGCCTCGCCTCCGTCGACACGATCTGCGTCGACAAGACCGGGACGCTTACCGACGGGGAGCTGCGGCTGACCGGCGCCGAGGTTGCCGATGGCTTGGAGCCGTCGGCGGCACACGCGGCGCTGGGCAACTTCGCGGCGAGCGCCGGTGACCGCAACCGCACACTGGAGACGATCGCCGAGCGCTTCCCGGGCAAAGCGGAGAAGGTGACGGGCGAGGTGCCGTTCTCCTCGGAGTGGAAGTGGAGCGGCCTGCGGGTCGGCTCGCTGAGCTACGTGCTCGGGGCGCCGGACGTGCTCGAGGAGGCGGGAGCGCTGTCCCTCCCACCCGGCCTCACCCGCGTGCTCGAGCGTGAGACCGCCGCCGGGCGCCGCGTCGTCGCATTCGGTGAAAGCAGCCAGCCGCTGCCAGCCAATCCCGGCCAGGAACCGGCGCCGAGGCTGGAGCCGGTGGCATTGGTGGTCCTCGAGGAGACCCTGCGGCCTGACGCGGCCGACACCGTCGCCTTCATGCGCGAGGAAGACGTCGACCTGAAGCTGATCTCCGGCGACGCGCGCGCGACCGTGACCGCCGTCGCGAGCGCGGTCGGTGTCCCCAAGGACGCCGGCGTGATCGAGGGCTCCGAGCTGCCCGATGACCCAGAAGGGCTGGCCAAAGCCGCCCTGGCCAACACCGTTTTCTGCCGGATCAAGCCCGAGCAGAAGCGCGATCTGGTCGCGGCCCTGGCCGCATCCGGGCGCTACGCGGCGATGATCGGCGACGGCGTCAACGACGTGCCGGCGCTGAAGCGGGCTCGGATGGCGGTGGCGATGGGCTCGGGAGCGCAGGTGACCAAGGGCGTCGCCGACGTCGTCCTGCTCAAAGACGAATTCGCCCGCCTGCCGCAGGCGGTCGGCGAGGGAAGGCGGATCGCCCGCAACGTCCACCGCCTTGGCCGTCTCTACATGACCAAGACGGTCTACGCGGCGGCGTTGATCCTGCTCGTCGCGATCCCCGGCTTCGCCTTTCCGTTCCTGCCCCGGCACCTCACCCTCGCGGCCTTCCTGACGATCGGCATCCCGTCCTTCGTGCTGGCCCTGGCGCCTTCCGACGGACCGCTCTATCGCGGTCGGCTGCTGCGCGCCCTGGCCGCCTTCGCGGTGCCGGCGGGGCTGGCGACGGCGCTCGGCTCGATTCTCTCCTTCTTCCTCGTCGACACGGTCTTCGGCGGCAGCCTGGCAGCCGGGCGCACCGCGGCGACGACGACCTTGATCGTGCTGGGGCTCAGCTTCGTGCTGTTGCTCGAGCGCGGCCCCGGTCGCGAGCACATCGCGATCCAGAGCTACATGCTGGCCCTCGTTGCTGGCCTCGGGGCCCTTTACGCGCTGATCCTCGCCGCCGCCCCGGTACGCGACTTCTTCGAAATGGTCCTGCTCAGCGCGACCCAGTGGTTCCTGGCGCTGTTCGCGGCAGCGGCCGGGTTGACCATCGCCAGCGTCCTCTGGCGCCTGCCGTCGGTGGAAAAACTGGAGACGCCGGTGGACCTGGAAGGCGCTGCCGCGGTCAGCCCTCGCGGGGCGGCAAGACAAACTGAGTGACGATCAGGTTTGCGGCCAGCACCGGGTCATTGCCCTCCCTGATTCGCTCGATCTTGACCTCGATCACAACCGTGCTCTTGCCGGCGTGAAGGGGCTTCCCGGTGGCGACGATTTCGTCGTCCACCAAGCCGGCGGAGAAGACGTTGAGCTTGAGCTCGATCGTCGTGAAGTTGTGGCCGGCCGGAATGTTGCGGAAGGTGGCCCAGGCGGCGACCGTGTCGCCGAGCGCGGTCCAGACACCACCGTGGACGTAGCCGCCGGGATGGAGGTGGCGGCGGTCGACGACGATGCGGCCGCTGGCGAAGGAGTCCTCGATCTCCAGCGGCTCGATCCCGAGATGACCGGGAAAGCTGTCGGCGATGAATGCGCTGATGATCTCCGGCGTGGCCGCCGCGCGCAGGTCGGGCTGGGCATCACTCATCGCGGCGGGACCCTATCCGAGCACTGCGGGGGAGGCCCCCGCTGAACAGCTCAGCTCGTAAGCACTCGGAACGAGACGCTCGGTGCGGCGCCGGTAGGCACTCCACAGCCAGGGCCAGTTGCTCGGATCGTTGCCGTTCTCGTCGACGTACCAGTTTCTGCAGCCGCTGTGCCAAACGGTCCCGGCGAGCGCGGCACGCAGCTCGCGGTCGAAGTCCTCGGCTGCCTGCGGCCGCACCTCGATCCGCTCGGCGCCCAGACGATCCATCTCGGCCAGGGCGGCCAGCACATGGCCGACACCGCACTCGAGCGTGTTGACGACGGAGCCGCTGCCGCCATTGGTATTCGGGCCGTAGAGCAAGAACATGTTCGGGAAGTTCGGCACGCTCAGCCCCAGGTAGGCGCGCGCCACCTCGGCCCACGCCTCGCTCAGGCTGCGGCCGTCGCGGCCGGCAATCTCCATCGGCGCGACGAAGTCGTGCGACGCGAAGCCGGTCGCGAGGACGATCGCGTCGGCCGGGCGCTCGACGCCGGACGCGTCGCAGATTCCACGGCGAGTGAATGCCTCGATCCGCTCGGCCACCAGCTCTACGTTGGGCTCGGTCAGGGTCGGATACCACTCGTCGGTGAGCATGATCCGCTTGCAGCCGAACTCGTCGGTCGGCGTGACCTTGCGGCGCAGCTCAGAGTCCGAGATCGCCGAGCTGATCTGCCGACGACCGAGGGCGCGAAGGAGCGGCAGCAGCCAGCGCTTATCGGTCAGGGCCGCGGCGGCAAACTCCTGGAAGGCGAAGATCGAGGCGCGGTCGAGTCGGCGCAGGGTGGGGACGCGCCGGAAGACGGCATGCGCCCGCGCCGAGTATTCGAAGTCCATCTTCGGCAGGGTCCAGCCAGGAGAGCGCTGATAGACGTCGAGCTGGGCGACTTCGGGCTGGATCGCGGGCACGACCTGGATCGCGCTGCAGCCGGTGCCGACAACGGCGACGCGCTTGCCGGCGAGGTCGACGTCGTGGCGCCATTCGGCGGTGTGGAACGACGGCCCCTCGAACTCGTCCATCCCGGGGATGGGAGGCCTGCTCGGCACTGAAAGCTGCCCGCAAGCGGTGATGAGGAGGTCGGCTTCGTGCCGGCCGGCGCTCGTCTCGAGCAGCCACCTGCCACGCTGTTCATCCCAGCGCGCGCTCGCTACTTCGGTGCCGGTGCGGACCTTGTCGAGCACACCGAAGCGCCGTGCCACGCCCTCGACATAGGCCTGAATCTCAGCCTGTGGCGCATAGCGGCGCGACCAGCGGTTGGGCGCGAAGGAGTACTCATAGAGATGCGACGGGATGTCGCAGGCCGCGCCGGGATAGGTGTTGTGGTGCCAGACCCCGCCGACGCGCTCGCCTTTCTCGAAGACGGTGACGTTCTCGTAGCCCTCGCGGCGCAGCATCACCGCGGCGCCAACGCCGCCAAAGCCACCGCCGACGACCGCGATCGAGCGTTGCGCGGCGCTCACACCCCAAACCCCTCCATGCCGAAGTCGCCAAAGGGCTCGTCTCGCTCACGCACGGCCTCTTTGAAGCCGGTCTCGGCGGCGCGCCGAACGAAGCCGTGCCCCTCGTCGGTGTGGCGGGCGACGCCGTCGAAGAAGGTGCCCAGCAGCTGCGTCTGGTGCAGGCCCTGGGCGTAGAGCGACTGGTTGACGAGCATCTTCATCATGACCAGCTGGTTGATTGGCATCCGGGCGACACGCTCCAGCAGCGCCTCGAAGCGCTCATCCAGCGTCGCGGCCGGCGCCGCCTCGGTTGCCAGGCCCCACTCCTCGGCCTGGGCACCGGTCAGCGAGTCGCCGGTGAGCAGCAGCCGCTTGGCCCGCATCGGGCCCAGGCGGGCCGCCCACATCGCCGTCGTCGGTGAGCCCCAAACGCGCGCCGGCGGGTAGCCGATCTTGGCGTCGTCGGCAATCACCAACAGGTCGGAGCAGAGCGCCATGTCGGTACCACCGGCGACGCAGTACCCGTGGACCTTGCAGAGCACCGGCTTCTCAGAATGAAAGAGGCTCATGAAGCCGCGTACGTTGCGAGACATGAACTGAAAGTCGGTGACCGGGTCCCAGTTCGACTCCGGCATGTGATTCGCCCCTATCGTCGCCGGGTCGAGCGGCGACCCCGCCGGCGCGTCTTCCCCACCCAGCTCGCTCATGTCCCCCTCGGCCGAAGCCACCAGGTCGTAGCCACCACAAAACCCCGTGCCGTTGCCGGCCAAGGCAATGACATGAATCGCAGGATCGAGGTTGGCCCGCTCGACGCAGGCCGCGAGCTCGACCGGCATCCGCGCCGTGATCCCATTCCCCCGCTCCGGCCGATTGAGCGTAAGCCTCGCAACCCGATCGTCAGCCGCGTAGGTGAGCGTCTCGAAGTCCCCCATAAGTCCGACCCTACTAGCCCTGACTGGGGGTCCGTTTCGGGAATTTGACGGGTGCGGCTGGCGAGCGCCGGACCAAGCGGGGCAAGGACGCAGGGAGGGCGAATAGCAGCGCTATTCAACCGACCGAGGACGCCGCCCCGCGCAGCGTCCGCCGCCGCCAGACGTGTCCGGGAAATTTCCGGAGCGGCCCCTCAGCCCACTCTTTCAACCACCATGGCCTTGCCTTGGCCGCCGGCCACGCACATCGTCTCGATGCCGACCTGGTGGTCGTCGGTCTCCATCACGTTGAGCAGGGTGCCCATCATGCGGGCGCCGGTCATGCCGAAGGGGTGGCCGAGGGCGATCGCGCCGCCGTGGGTGTTGAGCTTCTCGAGCGGGATGTCGCACTCGTCCATGATCGGGATCACCTGGGCGGCGAAGGCCTCGTTGAGCTCAACCGTGTCGACGTCGTCGATCGTCATCCCGGCTCGGTCAAGCACCTTCTTGATCGCGCCGATCGGGGCCACTCCCATGTACTCGGGCTCGTTGCCCCAGGTGGCGGCCTTGACGATGCGGGCGCGCGGAGTCAGGCCCAGCTCCTTGGCCTTGGTGTCGCTCATCAGCAGCACCGCCGCGGCGCCGTCGTTGAGCGGGCAGGAGTTGCCGGCCGTGACGCCGCCGCCGCCGAAGGCCTCGGGCAGCTGGCTCAGCTTCTCCAGCGTCGAGGAGGCGCGCGGGCCGTCGTCCTTGCTCACCTCGGTGCCGTCGGGCAGCGCCACCGGGACGATTTCGCGGTCGAAGAAGCCGTCTTCCTGAGACTTCACCGCCAGTTCCTGCGAGCGCTGAGCGAACTTGTCCATGTCAGCACGGCTGACCTCGTAGCGTTCGGCGACGTTGACCGCGGTCACCCCCATGTCGATGTAGACGTTGGGCTGGCCGTTCTCGCCAATCAGGTTGGGGTTGCGATCGTCGACGCGGACCGGCTCGGAGGCTTCGTTGAAGCGGCTCACCCACTCGACTCCGGCAGCGATGTAAACGTCTCCCTCGCCAGCCTTGATCGCGTTGCCGGCGTGGCGGATCGCGTCGAGGCTGGAGGAGCAGTAGCGCGAGACCGTGACGCCGTTGACCGTCTGCGGCAGCTTCTCGGAAAGCAGCGAGATGATCCGACCGATGTTGAACGCCTGCAGGCCCTGCGGCATGCCGACGCCGCAGAAGACGTCCTCGACCAGGGCAGGGTCGACGCCCGGGTTGCGCTCGAGCAGCTGGTCGACCACGTAGGCGCCGGTCTCCTCCGGGCGCAGCTGGGCCAGCGAGCCCTTGAAGGCGCGGCCGATCGGGGTGCGGACGGTGTCGACGATTACTGCCTCGGGCATGCGGGTCTCCTTGAAAGCTGGGGTCAGGAAGTGCGGGCCGCAGGGTAGTGGATTGAGAGCGCAGGGCTCCGGGGCAGGCTCTAGGTTAAGGCGATGTCGCTGGACGGACTGCGGGCCTGGATCGGGATTGTCGAGCGCAAGCTTGCGATGCGCACACGCGTCTTCCTCGTCCTCGTTGCAATCGCGATCGGCGGCGCGGCTGCCGGCATCTACCTCGGCATCGATGCCCAGAACGATCAGATCAGCGAAAGCGACGCACAGGCGCTGCAAAGGGAACTCACCGCGAGGATCGAAACGCTTGAAACGCGGCTCGAGGGCCTTGAAGGGAGCGAAGTCCCAGCCCCTCCTCCGGCGCCGGAAGCTGGAGAAAAAGGCAACGGAGCCACAAAGCCGTAGCAGGGTACTTCGTGCTGATTAGCACTTTATTAGGTCTCGTCGTCCCCCCACTGCGTTACATTCGCCGCAATTCGATCTCGCGGCTATCGCGAGCTCTGCCGCCAAGGCAGTGAAAGGAGGGCCCCTGATGCCCGAGGGTTACTGCGTCAAGGAGCGAAAGAAGGTCGAGATCAAAGACGCCAAACAGGTGACCATGAAGAACGGTCGCCCGGCGATTCAAGGTACGTGCCCAGACTGCGGCACGAAAATCTTCAAGATCGGAAAAATGGAGTAACAAGGCCTGGCTTGGCCTGAACCCGCACCGGCGGCTGTTCGTATCCCGGACAGTCGTGATCTGCACACCTGCTCCAAGATCGGCCTGAGATGGCTTCCGGCGCTCTGACCCGCGAGCGGGATGTGCGCGAGGCCTACGCAGCTCACGCGGCAGAGCTGTACGGCTTCGCGGTTCGCTCGCTCGCCGACCCCGGCCTTGCTGAAGAGGCCGTGCAGGAGACCTTCCTGCGGGCCTGGCGGGCCGGCGAGCGATTCGACCCACAGATCGGCTCGCTGCGCACCTGGCTGTTCGCGATCCTGCGCAACGTCGTCATCGACCTCGGACGCGCCCGCAGCTCGCGGCCCTCCGTGGCAGACGGTGGCATCGAGCCATCGGTCGAGCCCTATGACGAGGCGCTGCTCTCCTGGCAGATCGAGGAGGCGATGCGCAGGATCGGCGACGATCACCGCCGCGTCCTGGTGGAGACCTACTACCGCGGCCGCCCCTACGCCGAGGTCGCCGAGGAGCTCGGCGTTCCCGAGGGAACGGTGAAGAGCCGCGTCTATTACGGCCTGCGCGCGCTGCGGGTCGTGCTCGAGGAGATGGGCTATGAAGACTGAGGCCCGGAATGGACTCTAAGAGCTGTCGCGAATGGCGCGAGTCGCTTGGCGCCTATGCGCTCGGCCACCTCGACGACGAGGAGCGGGTGAGCCTGGAGGCCCACCTCGACGGCTGCCCGGCCTGCCGAGCCGAGGCGGCCGCGCTCGGCTCCGTCGCAAACCTGCTCCCCCACGCCGACCCGGAACACTTCGGCCCCGCTCCACTGCCACCGCCCGAGCTCGGCAAGCGGATCACGGCAACGATCGAGGCCGAGCGACGCTCGAAACGACAGCACCGCAGGCTCCGCCTCGGCTTCGGGCTGAGCGGCGCAGTCGCCGCCGCGGCGGCGGCCGTGCTGGCGATCTTCGTCCTCTCTGGCGGCGAGGACGGCGGCCCCGAGCAGCACGTCTCCTTCCGCTCGCTGCCTTCCGGGGTCAAGATCGCCGCGGCGCTGGAGCCGCAGGCGTTCGGCACCGAAATCCACATGTACGTGAGCGGCATCCGGTCGGGGACTCTCTGCCGCGTGTACATGCGCGGGCCGAGCGGCCGCGACGTTTCCGCCGGGACCTTCCGCTATCGCTGGGGAGGCGACGCCTCGGCGAGCCTCAGCGCCGCACTCGACCTCTCCCGCGCCAAAGCCCTCGTCGTCCACGCGGGCAAGCGAACTTTCGTCGCGCCGCTCGACGCGGGCGAGACGGCCCTCGAGCAACCCCAACAGGAGGAACCAACGTGACAAGGACCTTTCCCGCATTCGCCGCCCTGGCGCTGATTGCGATGCTGGCGATAGCCGGCTGCGGCGGCAGCAGCGACAGCAGCAGCTCGAGCTCCGGCGGCGCCTACGGCTCCGGTGAAGCATCGAAGGCCAAGCCGGCCTCGACCGAGGGCAGCGTGGCCGTGGTGACCGCGGCAAGCGCTCCCAAGCTGGGCCGGATCGTCGTCGATTCCAAGGGCTTCACCCTCTATGACTTCCACAAGGACAAGGGCGCCACGTCAGCCTGCTACGGCGGCTGCGCGCAGATATGGCCACCGCTGATCACCGAAGGCGACCCGCAGGCCGGCGAAGGGGCGATGGCGTCGAAGCTGGGCACGACAAAGCGAAAAGACGGCACGCTGCAGGTCACCTACGCCGGGCATCCGCTCTACACCTACACGGCTGACACCAAGCCCGGCGATGCCAAGGGCAACGACTTCTCCTCGTTCGGAGGCGAGTGGTACGCGCTGCAGCCCAGCGGCGAAGAGGCCGAGGGCTAGGGCAGCTGGGAGCGCTTGCGGGCGGAGATCGAAGGTGGGACGAGCGCGCGGATCTCGGCCAGCAGCCGAGCCGCGAGCTCTCCTGCCTCCTCGCCGGGTTGAGCCTGGCCACCGGCCGGCTCGAAGAAGCGAATTCGCAGCTCGGGGCGCTTGGGGAAGCCGGTCAGGTCCGACGTCCCCTCGATCGCCACGCAGACGAGCTTCGCCTCGGGGACCTCGAGCGCAAGCCGGCCGACGCCGCTGCGCGCTCGCAGGACCTTGCCGCGCGAGCGCGTGCCTTCCGGGAAGACGCCGATGCAGGCGCCACGGCGCAGTTCGTCGATCGCCCGCGCCAGCGCCCCGGCATCGCCGGCGCCTCGCTCGATTGGGATCTGACCCATGCCGTTGAGGACCGGCGCGAGGCCGCGCACGTCCCAGAGTTCGGCCTTGGCCAAAGCTTTTATCTGGCGGCGGCGAATCGCCGCGATCCCAACCATCACCGGGTCCCAGTGACTGTCGTGATTGCCGATCACCAGCACGGGGCCGCTCTCGGGGAGCACCTCCACACCCTCAGCCCGCAAACGGCCCCAGAGCGCCACCGGCTTGCAGACCGCCATCGCCGTCCTGTACATCGGGCTCGGCTCCTTGGCGGGATGAAGCGGAAGGGCTGAGTCGGCCTGTGGTTTCGTCGAAGCCTCCATCGGGGAGCGGGACGCTATTCGATCCCGACGCTACAGCGAGGATTCAAAGTGATCAATGTCACGCAGTTGGAGCTGCCGGGGATCGAAGGTACCCGTCTCGCATCTGCGCCACGAACTCGCTCTTTCCTTCCGGCTGTGTCGACTCCAACTATCTAAAGTGTCATCTGTGACGCAGCGGCCGCTCGAGCTGATCCTCGCTCGCAACTTGATGTCCGCGCTCTCGACTCCGGCATTCCTGGTCGACGAGGGCGGTGTCCTCGTCTTCTACAACGAGGCCGCCGGCGCGCTGCTCGGCAAGCGCTTCGAGGAGCTGGGAACCGTCGGCGCCGAGGAGTGGGGATCGATGTTCGGCCCCTTCGACGGCGACGGCGAGCCGATCCCCTACGACGAGCTGCCGCTGGTGGTCGCGGTGCGCAACGGCCGTCCCGCGCACGCCGACTTCGAGATCAGCTCCGCCGACGGGGCCCGCCACCAGGTCGAGGTCTCGGCTTTTCCGATCCTCACCGCGCATGGCTCACAGGGGGCGATCGCCGTCTTCTGGCCGGCCGATTCGCGCAACGGGGCGGGTCGCTGAGATGAAGGTCAAGCTCTGGGGCACGCGCGGGTCGATCCCCTCCCCCGGGCCCGAGACGATCCGCTACGGCGGCAACACCTCATGCGTCGGCGTCACCCTTTCCGACGGCTCCCTGCTGGCACTCGATGCCGGCACCGGCATCCGCAGCCTCGGGCTCGCCCTCGCCGCCGAGCCGGCCCGCCTCCACATCCTCCTCACCCACCTCCACCTCGATCACATCCAGGGCCTCGTCTTCTTCGCCCCCGCCTTTCGCGCCCAGACGGAGATCGTGATCTGGGGACCCGCTTCCCCGGAGGCCTCGCTGCGCGACCGCATCGCCCGCTACATCTCCGCGCCGCTCTCGCCGGTCGAGGTGCGGGAGCTGCCCTGCGACGTCTCCTTTCGCCACTGCCCGCAGAGCGAGTGGGAGATCGGCTCGGCACGGATCAGCGCCGCCTCGGTTGCCCACCGCGGGCCGACGCTCGGCTACCGGATCGACGACGGCGACTCCTCGCTGGCCTACATCCCCGACCACGAGCCGGCCCTGGGCGCCGATATCGACTCGCTCGACGAGGCCTGGATCTCCGGACTCGGCCTTGCCCGCGATGCCTCGCTGCTGATCCACGATGGCCAGTACGCCGACGCCGAGTATCCCGACCACCTCGGCTGGGGCCACTCCTCGCTCTCGCACTCGATCTCCTTCGCGCGCCGCGCCAACGCGGCGCGCACGGTGCTCTTCCACCACGATCCGATGCACTCCGACGAGCGCCTCGACCAGCTCGGCCTCGAAGCCCAGCGGCGCTGGCTGGCCCTGGGCGGCGCCGATGGCGAGATCGAGCTGGCTGTCGAGCGCAGCGAGTACGAGCTTCCGGCGCATGCGGCCAGCGCCGCTCCTGCAACTTAGATACCTGAGTTGAACACCATGATCCACCAGGCCGGGTAGTCCCGCTACCCTGGCACGCGGGATGTCGTCGACCTCTGGTATCGACGCTGCAGTCGAGAGATCCGATTTGGTCAGGAACGCGCTGGAGACTGCGCGACAGGCTCACGCGGGCCAGCTTCGGCGCGGCAGCGACGGCCACCCCTACATCGACCACCCTGTGGCGGTCGCCGAGATCCTGCTCAAGCATCGCCACCGCGACGAGGTGCTCGCCGCGGCCCTGCTGCATGACGTGGTCGAGAAGAGCGATATCGGCATCGAGGAAGTCCGCGAGCGCTTCGGGGACGCCGTCGGCGATCTGGTCGAGGCCCTGACCGAAGACGAATCGATCGACGACTACGAGGAGCGCAAGGAAGAGCACAGGCTCAGGGTCGCCGCCGCCGACCCGGCAGCCCTGGCGATCTTCGCCGCCGACAAACTGACCAATGTCGCGATGCTGCGCGAGGCCTACGCATTGATCGGCGAGGGCGTCAGCGACGAACTCGCCGTCTCGCTCGACCTCAAGATCTACATCTGGGAGGCGGACCTCGAAATGCTCTTCGAGCATGCCGCCGGGATGGCGCTGACCGACGAATTCGCCGACGAGATGGTCGGCCTCTGGGGCGACCGCTTCAAGGCCGTTCGCTCTTCTCCAGACTGAAGCGGCGCCGCAGCGGCAGCGCGTACCAGAAGATCGCGAAGGTCAGCAGCGTGGCCGCGCTGGTGACCGCGGTGGCAAGGCCCCCGAAAAGAACGTCGGTGATCAGCATGATCGCGCCGGTCATCGCCAGGGCAAGGAGCCCGAGGCCGGTGATCGCAAGCCGGTTCGAGAGGAATATCAGGTTGTCCTTTTGCTGCTCGCGAAAGGTCATCCGGTGATACGCGGACGGTGAGATGAGGAGGATGGCCGAGGCCGCGGTTAGCAGCAGGGTCGCGAAGTAGACCCGCTCCTGGAATGGCGTGATTTTGGTGAAGTTCTGCTGGAACGGCACGGCGAGCAGGAAGGCGAAGAGGACCTGGACACCCGGCAGGGCGACGCGCAGCTCCTGGAGCAGCTCGCTGAGATTGCGATCGAGCCGTTCGGCCTCGCTCTCATCTCTCCCCGACGGGTGATCGGCCACGCCTTCACCATATGCCAAGTGACGACGGCGGTAGTCCTCTTCAATCGCGACCTGCGGGTGCACGAGAACCCGGCGCTTGCCGCAGCGGCCAAGGCCGATCGGACGGTGGCGCTCTTCGTGCTCGACGAGCCGCTGCTCCGTTCGCGTTTCGCCGCCCCCAACCGCGTCGCCTTCATGTTCGAGGCGCTGCGCGACCTCGACGACTCCTTGCGGCGCGTCGGCGCTCAGCTTTACATCAGGCGCGGCGACCCGGTCGGGGAGGCGATCTCGGTCGCCCGCGAATGCGGTGCGACCGAGCTCCACACCGCGGCCGACTGGAGCGCCTACGCGCGGCGGCGCGAAGAGCGTCTGCGGGGCGCTTGCGAGGAGGAGCGGATCGGCTTCCACAGCCATGGCGGCGCCACGATCGTGGCGCCGGGGACCCTGACCCCCGCCGGCGGTGATCACTTCAAGGTCTTCACCCCCTTTCATCGGGCCTGGGAGGAGGCGCCGCTGCGGCCGCGTGCGGCAACTCCCCGGCAGCTCTCAGCGCCGTCGCGCCTTGCGGCTGGGCGCTTGCCAGCTCTGCGGTCCGTGCTGCGCGAGCCACCCTCGCCGCGACGGGCCAAGGGCGGCGAGAGCGAGGGGCGGCGGCTGACGCGCGCCTTCCTCCGCGACGGTCTTGCCGGCTATGAGACCCGTCACGACGACCTACCGGGAGACGCCACCTCGGGGCTGAGCCCGTACCTTCGTTTCGGCTGCCTCTCGCCGCTCGAGCTGCTGAGCGAGGTGCGGTCCCGCCCAGGCGGCGCTGCCTACGCCCGTCAGCTCTGCTGGCGCGACTTCCACCACCAGGTGCTCGCCGCGTTTCCCGGCCTCCCCCGGCGCGACTACCGGCCGCGCGGCGACCGCTGGTCGCGCTCACGCCGCGCCTTCGATGCCTGGCGCGAGGGCCGCAGCGGCTACCCGATCGTCGATGCAGCGATGCGCCAGCTGCTCGCCGAGGGCCGCATGCACAACCGGGCGCGGATGATCTCGGCCTCCTTTCTGACCAAGGACCTATACCTCGACTGGCGCCGGGGGGCCGAGCACTTCTGGGATCTGCTCAGCGACGGCGAGATCGCCAACAACGCCGGCAACTGGCAATGGGTCGCGGGCACCGGCAACGACACCCGGCCCAACCGCGTCTTCAACCCTCTGCGCCAAGCCCGGCGCTTCGATCCAGACGGCGAGTACGTACGCCGCCACCTGCCGGAGCTGGAGGCAGTCGAGGGGCCAGCGGTCCACGAACCCTGGCTCCTGCCGGCCCGGCGGCGTCGCCAGCTCGAGTATCCGCAGCCGATCGTCGACCACGACGAGGCCGCGGCAGCCTTCCTCGCCAGGCGCACGTAGGATCGAGGCGCGATGGGAAGACTGGCGGTGGTGCTCGGCAGCAGTGCGCTCGGCCCGGGGGGCGAGACGATCGCGGCGGCAGCCGCTGAGCACGGCGCCGCGATCGTGCAGCGGCATGGCGAAGGCGACTACGAGCTGCCGCACGAGGTCGATCACGCAGCCAACTTGCGGGCGCTGGTCGAGGGAGGCTGTGACCGCGTCCTCGCGGTCGGCTCGGTCGGATCGCTCAGCGCCGAGCTGCCCGTCGGCAGCCTTCTCTGCCCAGACGATTTCATCGCCCTGCACCTCGGCCTCTCGATCTTCGGCGACGAGCGCGCCCACCGCGCCCCTGGGTTCGACCCTGCTTGGCGGGCCGAAGTCATCTCCGCTTGGCAGGCCTGCCCCGCGCAACTGCGCGACGGCGGCGTCTACTGGCAGACGATCGGGCCGCGCTTCGAGACCCCGGCCGAGATCCGGCTGATGGCGGCGCACGCCGACGTGGTCGGCATGACGATCGCCTCGGAGTGCATCGTCGCGGCCGAGCTCGGCCTCGCCTACGCCGCCATCTGCGTGGTCGACAACCTCGCCAACGGGATCGGGCCGCGCCCGCTGCAGATCCTCGAGCTCGAAGCCGCCCGCGCCGCCAACGCCCTGCAGCTGCACGACGGCCTGGCGGCCGTTCTGCCGCAGTTGGGCGCGGTCGGGCCGTGAGCGGAGCGCCTTTGCACCCCCGCCGAGGAGCAAAAGGGCTTCGCCCTGAAAGCTGATGGGCCTGACCGTCGAAAACGCAGTCCTCGATGAGGAGACGGTTGGGGTGCGCTGCGTCGATGGGACGATTGCGGCACTCGGCCCGGAGGTGACCGCCCAGCCCGGGGATGAGGCGATCGAGGCAGCCGGGGCGCCGCTCGTGGCGCCGCTGGTCAACGGTCACACCCACGCGGCGATGACGCTCTTCCGGGGCTTCGGCGGTGACCTGCCGCTGATGCGCTGGCTGCAGGAGGTGGTCTGGCCGGTCGAGGCGAAGCTCGAGCCGGAGGACGTCTACTGGGGCGTGCGGCTCGCCTGCGCGGAGATGATCCGCACCGGCACGACCCGCTTCTGGGACATGTACTGGCATCCGGGCGCGACGGCGCGGGCCGTCAGCGACGCCGGGTTGCGGGCGACCATCGGCGGCCCCCTCTTTGACGCGGACGGCAGGACCGCGGCGATGCAGGAGAAGGCGCTGGGCGACCTCGCCGAGTTGAGCGAGTTTGGCTCCGAGATCGAGAGCGCCCTCGCCCCGCACGCGATCTACACGGTCAGCGAAGGGCTGCTGCGCTGGACGGCGGAGCTGGCCGCGGAGCGCGGGCTTCCCGTCCAGATCCATCTTTCCGAGAGCGAGCAGGAGGTCAGTGACTGCCTTGATCGGCACGGCCTGCGGCCGACGGCGTATCTCGACCGCCTCGGAATGCTGAGCGAGCGCACCGTTCTCGCTCACGGAGTCTGGCTCGATCGGGCAGAGATGGAGCTGATCGCCGAGCGCGGTTGCACAGTCGTCGCCAACCCGGTCGCCAACATGAAGCTCGCGGTCGGCGGCGTCCTTCCATACACCGTCGCACGCGAGGCCGGCGTCGCCGTCGGGCTGGGCACCGACGGCCCGGGTTCGAACGACTCGCTCGACCTCCTCGCCGACCTGAAGGTCTTCGCTCTCTCTCAGCGCCACGCCAGCGGCGACGCAACCGTCTTGCCGGCCGGCGAGGCCTGGCGAATTGCCACCGGGGCCGCGGCGCCGCGGCTTGGCGGCGGCGGCCGAATCGCCGTCGGTGACCCGGCCGACTTCCTGCTGCTGCGGACCAGCTCGCCGGAGCTGAGCCTCGGTGATCTCCACGCCGACTTGGTCTATGCGGCCAGCGGCTCGATCGTCGATACGACGGTGGTCGCTGGCCGGGTGCTGATGCAGGGGGGCGAGGTTCCCGGCGTCGAGGAGATCGTCGGCCGCGCCGTGGAGCGTTCGCGACGCCTCGGCATCGCCTGACTCCGAATATCCCTTCCCGCACGAGTCGAGCCGAGCGCCCGTGGGGTATAGGCTCGCCCGAAGTGCCCAGCGAAGAGGTCACTGGCGAAGGGTCAAATAGCGGCGCCTCCGCGGTCCGCTATGAGGGTGCCACGAAGCGCTACGGCGATTCCTCCGTGGCCGCGGTCGAGGCGCTGACCCTCGAGGTCCCCGCTGGGGAGATCTGCGTCCTGGTCGGTCCCTCGGGATGCGGCAAGACCACGGCGATGCGGATGGTCAACCGCATGGTCGAGATCAGCGAGGGGGACATCCTGATCGGTGGCGAGTCTGTGCGCAGCCGCGACGCCGCCCGCCTGCGGCGCGAGGTCGGTTACGTGATCCAGCAGATCGGCCTCTTCCCCCACCGCACGATCGCGCAAAACATCGCCGCCGTGCCGCAGCTGCTGGGCTGGAAGAAGGAGCGGACCGAAGCCCGCACGGCTGAGCTGATCGAGCTGATCGGCCTCGACCCGGAGCTGGGCGAGCGCTACCCGGCGCAGCTCTCCGGCGGCCAGCAGCAGCGGGTTGGCGTCGCCCGCGCCTTGGCGGCGGATCCGCTGGTGATGCTGATGGACGAGCCCTTCGGCGCGATCGACCCGATCAACCGTGAGCGCCTGCAAAACGAGTTCCTGCGCCTGCAGGCGGAGATCGGCAAGACCGTCCTCTTCGTCACCCACGACATCGACGAGGCGATCAAGATGGGCGACCGGATCGCGGTCATGCGCGAGGGCGGCAAGGTCGCCCAGTACGCGACCCCGGCCGAGATTCTGATGGACCCCGCCGATGAGTTCGTCGAGGACTTCGTCGGCGCCGACCGGGCGCTGAAGCGGCTGGCGCTGATGCGGGTCGCCGACATCGATCTCTGGGAGGCGCCGCTGGCCTACGTCGGGCAGCCGACCGCCGAGGTGCGGGCGAAGCTCTCCTCCCCCGACGTGGAAGTCCCCTATCCCCTCCTGGTCGACAGCGAGCGCCGACCGCTCGGCTGGCTCTCCGAGCGCGACCTGCGTGCCGACGTCGTGCCCGGCCGCCCCGACTCCCCACTCGGGCCGCTGCTCGACCGCGACGACGTGATGCGCGACGCCCTCGCCGACCTGCTCCAGGGCGAGGCGCAGTACGCAGCGGTCGTCGACCACCAGGGCCAGATCGTCGGCGTGCTCTCGATCGAGATCATCTCCGAGTTCCTCGGCTCGGCCAAGGCGAAGACCGAGGAGCACGGCGCGGTGGAGCGACCGCATGGCTAGCGGTGCGCTCGTCGCCGCCGTCGGCGAAGTAGGCAAGGGCTTCATCCAGGAACGCAGCTCCGACACCCTGCCCTGCCAGGCGACCGACAAGCTCTTCTGCTGGGACTGGGCATCCGAACACATCGACCGTTACGGAACCCCGACCCTGCAGCATCTCGAGCTTGTCGCAATCTCGGTGCTGATCGGGTTCGTCTTCGCCTTTGCCCTGGCCCTGCTGGCCCACCGTCACCGTTGGCTGCAGCCACCCTTGCTCGCCGGTACGGGCGTTCTGTACACAATCCCAAGCGTGGCCTTTTTCTTCCTGCTGCTGCCGCTGACCGGGCGCGGCGAGGACACAGCGATCATCGCCCTCAGCGCTTACACGCTGCAGATCATCTTCCGCAACACGATGGTCGGATTCGCCAATGTGCCCAAAGCCGTGGTCGATGCCGCACGGGGCATCGGCCAGACCGACCGTCAGGTTCTCTGGCGGGTCGAGCTGCCGCTGGCGACCCCGGAGATCTTCGCTGGCCTCCAGGTCGCCACGGTGAGCACGGTGGCGATCGCCACCCTCGCCGCCTTCGCCGGCGGCGGTGGCCTCGGCGAACCGATCCTCAAGGGCGGCATCAGCTTCAAGACGAACCTGATCATCGCGGGGGGAATCGCCTTTCTGATCGCGGTCGCCCTCGGCCTGATCCTCTTCGCGGTTCAGCGCCTGCTGACCCCGTGGCAACGCGCGAGGCAGGCATGATCGACGCACTACCGCTCGGCCCGCCCGTCGCCTCGATCCAGGGAGCGATCGAATTCATCTTCACCCCGCAAACTTCCAACGTGACCGGGGGCAAGACCGTCGGCGGCATCGACCAGGTGATCGAATTGACGCTCAGCCAGCTCGAACTGACCGTTTTCGCGCTGGCCCTCTCCCTGGTCGTGGCGATGCCGATCGGGCTCTACCTTGGCCATCGCGGTACCGGGGAACTCTTCGCAACCGTGATCGGCAACGCCGGCCGGGCGATCCCCGAGCTGGCACTTATCGCCTTCATGGCGGCCCTGATCGGCGTCGGGGTCCTCAACCTGACGATCGCGCTGGCGATCCTCGGCATCCCACCACTGCTCACGAACACCTTCGTCGGCATCCATCAGGTCGACCGGGCCGCCGTCGATGCCGCGCGCGGCATGGGCATGACCGAGTTCGAGATCCTCCGCAAGGTCGAGATCCCGCTTGCGGTCCCGACCCTCTTCGTTGGAATCCGTTCGGCCACGATCGCGATCGTGGCCACCGCGACGATCGCCCCGATCGCCGGCGTGCTCACCCTGGGCGACTTCATCATCAACCAGAACGTCTACGGCGATAACGGCGTGCTGGCGGGAGCGATCTTGGTCGCGCTCCTGGCCCTGACGCTCGAGTTCGGTCTCGCGGCGCTGCAACGTCGGCTCACTTCGAAAGGCTTGAAGCTGAAGCCCGCATGAATCTCGTCCATGCAACTCGACAAGAGAGGAATCAAATGAGGTCCCAGCCCAATCGTCTGCGCGCAGCCACCGCCCTGCTGCTCGCTCTTGCACTCACACTCGGGGTGGTCGCCTGCGGCAGCAGCGACGACAGCACGAGCAGCAGCGAAGAAGGTGGCGGCGCTGGAGCGATCGCCTCGAACCCCAAGAATGCCAAAGTCAGCCTGACGATCGGCTCGAAGAACTTCCCCGAACAGGAAATTCTCGGGGAAATCTACGCACAGGCCCTCGCGGCCGCCGGCTACAAGGTGAAAAGCGACCTCAACCTCGGCTCTGAAACGGTGGCCCACCAGGCGGTCAAATCTGGAGCGATCTCCGGTTACCCGGAGTACGCCAGCACAGCCCTGACCTCGTTCTTCGGCGTCGAACCCGAAGAAGTCCCCGCCGACGCCACGCCCGCCTATGAAAAGGCCAAGGCCGAATTCGAAAAGGAAGGCCTGACCGCCTTCCCGCCGACTCCGTTCGCGAGCGCCAATGCCGTGGGCACGACGAAGAAGTTCGCCGAAGAAGAAGGGCTGAAGACGATCTCCGGCCTCGAAGGCAAGTCCGAAAGCATGAGCCTCTACGGCTCGCCCGAGTGCCGCCAGCGGATCGACTGCCTGGCCGGGCTCGAAAAGTACTACGGGCTCAAATTCAAGTCGTTTCACCCGGTCGACATCGGACTGCGCTACACCGTGCTCGAAAAGGGCCAGGCTGACCTCTCGATCCTCTTCACCACCGACCCTCAGCTCTCGGCGGAGAAAGACAAGTTCGTCATTCTCGAAGACGACAAGGAAGTCTTCCCGGCGGGCAACGTGATCTTCGTCAGCAAGAAGGCGACGGTGGAAAAAGCGGGACCGGACTACGAAAAGACGATCGTCCAAGTGCAGAAAGGGCTGACGCTCGAAGTGATGCAGGAGCTGGATGCGCGGGTGGAACTGGAAAAGCAGACGCCGAAGCAGGCGGCGGCGGCTTATCTGAAGTCGGCTGGGTATACCGGGTAGGGATTAGGCGCCGGGGAGAGGGGATTCGTCGGACAAAAGCGGGGAGTGTCCGCCGAACCCCCTCTCCCCGGCGCTTCAACACGTACGGGAGCTCCCGCTGGTGGTCAGGCCGCTGCGGGAGCTTGTGTTTTTGCTTGCTCAGTACTGGTGCGGAGGCGGGCGAAGCAGATGTGGGCGGCCCAGGCGGCTGAGAGGCCTGAGATCGCGGCTAGGAGTAGGGCGAAGCGGGGGTCGTAGGTTTGGGAGAGCCAGCCCGCTAGGGGGCCTCCGATCGGGGTCGAGCCGAGGAAGACGACTGAGTAGAGGGCCATCACGCGGCCGCGCATCTGGGGCTCTACCGCGAGCTGCAGAGATGAGTTGATCGTCGCGGCGAAGGTGACCGCGGCCGCGCCGAGCAGGCTCAGCATCACGAGCTCGGGGGCCAGCGCGGGCATTACCGCCGAGAGCAGGGCGAGCACGCCGAAGGCGAGGGCGCCGCCGGCGATCAGGCGCGGGCCGGTGCGGCCGTGGGCGCCGTTGACGAGGGCGCCGCCGATCGAGCCGACCGCCATCGCCGAGACCATCGCCGCATAGGTGGTCGCGTTGCCGTCGAAGCTGAACTTGGCCAGCAGCGGCAGGACCACCTGGAAGTTGAAGCCGAGCGTGCCGACCAGCGCCATCAGCGCCAGCGGCACCGCCAGCTCGGGCGTGGCGCGCACGTAGCGCAGGCCGGCGCGGATCGCCCCCGGCTCACGCGGGGCGGCTGGCTCGAGATGCAGGCCGCGCGGGTCCATCCCCCAGAGGGCGACGATCATTGCCACGAAAGTGAGGACGTTGAGGGCGAAGCAGGGGACGACGCCGAAGCCGGCGATCAGCAGGCCTGCGAGCGCCGGGCCGACGATGCGCGCCATCTGCACGATGACGCTGTTGAGGCTGACCGCGTTGACGACCCGGTCCGGCCCGACCATCTCGAAGACGAAGCTCTGCCGGGCCGGGTTGTCGATCGCGTTGACGCTCCCCATTGCAAAGACGGCGAGGAAGACCATCCAGGGGGCGACGACGCTCGTGGCGGTCACGGCGAAGAGACCGATGGCCGGGATCGCCATCAGGGCCTGCGTCGCGATCAGCAGCCGGCGCCGCGGGATGCGATCGGCGAGCACGCCGCCCCAGGCGCCGAGCAGGAGCATCGGCAGGAACTGCAGGGCCGTGGTCAGGCCGACCGCGACGCCACTCCCGGTTAGGGTGAGGATCAGCCAGATCGCCGCCACCGTCTGCATCCAGGTGCCCGACAGGGAGATCAGCTGGCCGGCGAAGTAGCGCCGGTAGTTGGGTACTTCGAGCGAGTTGAAGGAGCGTCGCAGGGCAGCGCTCACCCGCGCTCATCCTCCAGCATCCGCTCGAGGATCTCCGCCGCCCGCTCCAAGGCCTCGACGTCGGCGGCGGACATGTCGCGCATGCGCCGGGCCAGGTAGGCGTTCTTGCGACCGCGCAGGCGCCGCAGCCGCTCGCGACCGGCGGCGTTGACGGCGACCAGGGCGCTGCGACCATCGTCGGGATCGGGCGTGCGCTCGACCAGCCCGTCTCTTTCGAGGCAACCGAGCGTGCGGGTCACCGTCGGCCGCTTGACCCGCTCGATCTCGGCCAGCTCGCTCGGCGTCAGCGGCCCGTGCCGCTCGATCGTCGCCAGAGCCGCGGTCGATGTCGGCGTCAGGCCCGTCGCCTCGGCGGCAGCCTCCTGGCGCAGCCGCCGCGCCGTGCGCACGATCCCCATCCGTAGCCTCGCGGCAGAATCGGTGAGTGGGGTGTCCTTGGTCTTCGGAGCCATGATTAGCCTAGGTAATTAGTTTAGCAAACTATCTAAACCGCTGGATCCGGGTTCGAGTCCGGTGCCCTCCGCATAGGTCCGCCGGAGACTTCCGAGTCTGGGCAATTACCGTGCTAGCCTCGCGGTGGGTGTCAATTGCGTGCGGGGTGGTTCCCCGCTTCACCAGACTCGACCCGCTCCGGCGGGTCTTGTCGTTTCTTGACCTGGACAGGCCGGGTTTTCGAAGGCCTGTCTAGTAGCGGTAGTGGTCCGACTTGTAGGGACCCTCGACCGGGATACCCAAGTAGGCGGACTGCTCGTCGCTGAGCTCGGTCAGGTCGACGCCGAGGGCGGCGAGGTGCAGGCGGGCCACCTTCTCGTCGAGGTGCTTGGGAAGCACGTAGACCTGCCTGGCCTCGTACTGGTCAGCCTTGCTGAAGAGCTCGATCTGGGCGATCACCTGGTTCGTGAAGGAGTTCGACATCACGAAGCTCGGGTGGCCGGTCGCGTTGCCGAGGTTGAGCAGGCGTCCCTCGGAGAGCAGCACGATCGAGTGGCCGTCGGGGAAGCGCCACTCGTCGACCTGCGGCTTGATGTTGATCCGCTCGACCCCTGGGTAGCCTTCCAACCCGGCGACGTCGATCTCGTTGTCGAAGTGGCCGATGTTGCCGACGATCGCGTTGTGCTTCATCCGCGCCATGTCCTCGGCGGTGATGATGTCCTTGTTTCCGGTGGCGGTGACGAAGATGTCGGCCGACCCGGCGACGTCGGAGAGCTTGCGCACCTCATAGCCCTCCATCGCCGCCTGCAGGGCGCAAATCGGGTCTATCTCGGTGACGATCACGCGGGCGCCCTGGCCGCGCAGCGATGAGGCGCAGCCCTTGCCGACGTCGCCGTAGCCGCAGATCACGGCGACCTTGCCGCCGATCATCACGTCGGTGCCGCGGTTGATGCCGTCGATCAGGCTGTGGCGGCAGCCGTAGAGGTTGTCGAACTTCGACTTGGTGACCGAGTCGTTGACGTTGATCGCCGGGAAGAGCAGGTCGTCGGTCTCGGCCAGCTGGTAGAGGCGGTGGACGCCGGTCGTCGTCTCCTCGGTGACGCCCTGGATGCCCGCGGCGACGTTGGTCCAACGCTGCGGATCCTCGCCGAGGGAGCGCTGAAGCGTTTCGAGAATGATCTTGAACTCGCCCGACTCGGCCGTCTCCGGATCGGGAACGGCGCCGGCCTTCTCGAACTCGACGCCCTTGTGGACGAGCAGCGTCGCGTCGCCACCGTCGTCGAGGATCATGTTCGGGCCCTCGCCGTCAGGCCAGAGCAGCGCCTGCTCGGTGCACCACCAGTACTCCTCCAGCGTCTCGCCCTTCCAGGCGTAGACGGGGATGCCCGCAGCGGCGATCGCGGCGGCGGCGTGGTCCTGGGTGGAGAAGATGTTGCAGCTGGCCCAGCGCACCTCGGCGCCGAGCGCCGTCAGCGTCTCGATCAGCACCGCGGTCTGCACCGTCATGTGCAGCGAGCCGGTGATCCGAGCGCCCTTGAGCGGCTGGGAGGTGCCGAACTCCTCGCGCGTCTGCATCAGGCCGGGCATCTCGACCTCGGCGAGCCCAATCTCCTTGCGCCCGAAATCGGCGAGGCCGATGTCGGCGACCTTGTAGTCCTGCGTGGCGGTGCTGGTGGTCACGGGTGAGCGTCTCCTGGCTAGTTGATTGCCCGAGCCATGGTACGCAAAGGGGGTCGCCTGGGCGGCGTCGAATCAGGGCTGGATGACCTCCGAGCGGCAAGAGGAGCTCCACCTGTACCCGCCGGGGATGGACGCGCGCAGCACGCGGGTCGCCGAACGGCTGAACACGCCAATGCTGATCGCCGCGGCGCTGACGCTGCCGATGGTCGCGATCAGCGAGTCGCACCCGGGCGGGGCGCTGGAGGACGTCGCCCGGATCCTCAACTGGGTCACCTGGACCGCCTTCCTGATCGAGCTGGTGGTGATGCTCGCAGTCGTCCCCAACCGCCGGCTCTGGCTGCGCCACCACCCGCTCGACCCGTTCATCGTGATCTTCACGCCGCCACTGCTGCCGGCCGGGCTGCAGGGCCTGCGGGTGCTGAGGCTGCTTCGCCTGGTCCGGCTGCTGCGCCTGGCACAGCTCTCGCGCGAGGTCTTCTCGCTGCAGGGCCTGCACTACGCGATGTTCCTCGCCCTGCTGACCGTGGTCGGTGGCGGCGCCCTCTTCGTCGCCTTCGAGAAGCAAACCCAGCACCTCAACGACTGGGACGGGATCTACTGGGCCGTGACGACGATGACCACGCTCGGCTCCGACATCTACCCGACCACGACCGGCGGAGAGATCGTCTCGGTGGTGATCCTGATCATCGGCATCGGCTTCGTCGCGCTGCTCACCGGCGCCGTCGCGCAGCGCTTCCTCGGCCCTGAGATCGCCGAGGTCGAGAAAGAGCTCGAGGCCGAGCAGCTTTCCGCCGAGGCGATCGCCCTGCGCGAGCTGCGCAGCGTCCGGGAGCAGCTGCAGGCACTGGAGATCGCTGTCGAGCGGATCGTCGACGAGCGCGCCGGCAGCGCCCGCGCGCCTTAGCTCTCGTCGTCGTACTCCCCGATCTTCGCCTCGAGCTCCTCCATCACGCCGGGATCGCGCAGCGTCGTCACGTCGCCCAGGGCACGGCCCTCGGCGATGTCGCGCAGCAGCCGGCGCATGATCTTGCCCGAACGGGTCTTGGGCAGTTCGTCGGCCCAGACGATCCGCTTCGGCCGCGCGAACTTGCCGATCCGCTCGGCGACGACGCCGCGAACCCCCTCGACCAGGTCATCGCTGGGCTCGGTGTCGCCGCGCAGGGTGACGAAGGCGCAGATCGCCTGGCCCGTCTGCTCGTCGGATTCGCCGATCACCGCCGCCTCGGCGACCTTCGGGTGGGCGACGATCGCCGACTCGACCTCGGCGGTGGAGAGTCGGTGCCCGGAGACGTTGACGACGTCGTCGATCCGGCCGATCACCCAGAAGTAACCGTCCTCATCGACCCTGGCGGCGTCGCCGACCAGGTAGGTCTCCTTGCCGAAGCGCGAGAAGTAGGTCTCGACGAAGCGGTCCTCCTCCTTGTAGAGGGAGCGCAGCATCGAGGGCCAGGGCTTGGTCAGCGTCAGCAGCCCCTGGCCCTGCTCGACCGGCTCGCCGTCGCTCTCGCCGACCACCTCCGCGGCGACCCCCGGGAACGGCTGGGTCGCCGAGCCCGGCTTGGTCGCGGTGATCCCCGGCAGCGGCGTGATCATGATCGCGCCGGTCTCGGTCTGCCACCAGGTGTCGACGACCGGGCACCTTTCCCCGCCGATGATCTTGTGGTACCAGAGCCATGCCTTGGGATTGATCGGCTCACCGACCGAGCCGAGCAGGCGCAGCGAGGAGAGATCGGACTTGGCCGGTATGTCCGCGCCCCACTTGATGAAGGTGCGGATCGCCGTCGGCGCCGTGTAGAGGATCGTCACCCCGTAGCGCTCGCAGAGCTCCCACCAGATCCCCTTGCTCGGGTAGTCCGGGGCGCCCTCCCACATCACACTGGTGGCGCCGTTCAGCAGCGGCCCGTAGACGATGTAGGAGTGGCCGGTGACCCAGCCGACGTCTGCCGCGCACCAGTAGACGTCGCTCTCGGGCTTGAGGTCGAAGACGTAGCGGTGGGTGGCGGCGACGCCGGTCAGGTAACCGCCGGTGGTGTGCAGGATGCCCTTCGGCTTGGCGGTTGAGCCGGAGGTGTAAAGGATGAAGAGGGGGTGCTCGGCGTCGAGCGGCTCGGCCGGGCACTCGGGGTCGGCCGCCGCGAGCAGCTCGTCGTAGAAGCGGTCGCGACCGTCGCGCATCGGGCACTCGGCACCGGTATGGCGGACGACGACGATCGCCTCTAGCGTGTCCAGCTCGCCGAGCTGCTCGTCGACCTGCGGCTTGATCGGCGCGACCTTGCCTTTGCGGCGGGCGCCGTCGACGGTGACCAGCGCCTTCGCCTCGGAGAACTCCATCCGCTCGCGCACCGCCTCGGCCGAGAAGCCGCCGAAGACGACGTTGTGCATCGCCCCGATACGGGCGCAGGCCAGCATCGCGACGACGACCTCGGGGATCATCGGCAGGTAAATCCCGACCACGTCGCCCTTGCCGACGCCGAGGCCCTTCAGCGCGTTGGCGAAGCGCTGCGTGTCGGCGAGCAGCTCGGCGTAGGTGACGTCGCGCTCCTCACCCTCCTCGCCGCGCCAGTGGTAGGCGACGCGATCGCCCCGGCCCGCCTCGACGTGGCGATCGAGGCAGTTGTAGGAGGCGTTGATCCTGCCGTCAGCGAACCACTTGTAGAAAGGGGGATCGGAGGCGTCGAGCCCTTCGCTCGGCGCCTCGTCCCAGTCGAGCAGCTCGGTCGCCTGGCGCTTCCACCAGGCCTCGGGATCGGCCGCCGCCTCCTCGTAGATGCTGGGGTCGCTCCAGAGCGCGCCCTCTCGGAACTCCTCTGGGGGGTCGAAGCGATCGACCTCCAGCAGGCTGCTCAGCTCCTGCTCGAGGTCCGCCGATTGTGGTTCCGCTGCCATCTCACCCTCCTCGACTCAGTGATTCAGCGGTCGAACCGGCAGGACCGTCCGCCCGAAGGTCGAGTTTACGACCGCCGCAAACGACGCGTACCAGGCTGCCGCCGCGGTCGCCAGGCCGAACCAGCCGCCGGCTTCGACGAGGCCTTCCGTCCCGTTCGCATTGCCGATCCCGAGCAGGAAGAAGGTCACGGCAAGGAGGAAGAAGACGAGCGCCACCGCGCCGCTGGTGCGCAGCGAGGCGACGAACATGTAGGTGGTGAAGATGCCCCAGGCGATCAGGTAGAGCCCGACTGCGTCACCGACGTTTGCGGCGGGCACGTCCCCCTCGAAGAAGGTGACGAAGGCCCAGAAGGAGATCCAGAACGCTCCAAACGAGGTGAAGGCAACCGCGCCAAAGGTGTTGCCGGTACGGAACTCCCACATTCCAGCGAGGACCTGGGCGATGCCGCCGTAGCCGAGCGCGAGCCCCAGCACCACCGGCTCGCCGGCTTTGCTGACCAGGCCGGCGTTGAACATGCTGAGCACGAAGGTCGTCAACGCGAAAGCGGCGAGGCCGAGGGGCGCAGGGTCCGCCGGCGTCCATACTTCGCGTATCTGGGCCGCCCCGGCCGGCTGCTGCCCCCCATTGCCAGCGGCGGGTTCATGTGCACGGACCGATGCTGACTCCATGGTTGTCTCCTTCGGTCGCCCGCTCCGGCCGGGCCTGTTCCCGCCGGGACACGGGAATTGCGCTGTCTCCTCAGTACCCGTTTTGGCGCGCCGCTACCCTGATCCGGTGCTCTTCAGGCAGGTCATCCACGAGGATCTCGGCTGCGCCTCATATCTGGTTGGCGACGCGGCATCGGGCGTCGCCGCGGTGGTCGACCCCCAGTGGGACATCGACCCCTACCTGCACCTCGCCCGCCTGCACGGGGTCCGAATCGAGCACGTGCTGGAGACCCACAACCATGCCGACCACGTCTCCGGCCATGGCCGTCTCGGCCGCGCCAGCGGGGCGACGATCCACGTGCACGAGCTGGCCGAGGCGGAGTATCCGCACGAGCCCTTCGGCGACGGCTGGGCTCTGGAGTTGGGCGAGGGCGCGACGATCGAGGCGATCCACACTCCGGGCCACCGTCCCGAGCACACCTCCTTCCTGCTTCGCGACTCGGCGCGAGGAGACGATCCCTGGGCGGTGCTGAGCGGAGACTGCCTCTTCGTCGGCGACGTCGCCCGCCCCGACCTCGCGGTCGAGCCGCGGGAGGGCGCCGCCGACATCTTCCGCTCCCTGCACGAGCGCCTGCTGAGGCTGCCGGATGAGACAGAGGTCTGGCCCGGCCACCTCGGCGGCTCGCTCTGCGGCAGCTCCGGGATCGACCTCAAGACCTGCTCGACGATCGGCTTCGAGCGACGTCATAACCGGGCGCTGCGTTGCAAGAGCGAGGCCGAGTTCGTCGCGGACGCCGTCTCCACGATCGGCAGCAAGCCGCCCAACGTCGAGCACATCGTCTCGCTCAACCGTGGCCCTCTGGTCGAATCGATCTCGGCGCCGACGCAGCTGACCCCGCATGGCTTCGAGGCGGCGATCGCCGAAGGCGCCCTGGCGGTTGACTCCCGCACCAACGAACAGTTCGACGAGGCCCACATACCCGGGGCGATCAGCGCCTCCGGCTACGACACCGGCTTCGCCACCAAGGTCGCCCAGGTCATCCCGGTCGATGCGGAGCTGCTCGTCGTCGCCGCCTCCGACGGCAATGAGCTCGAGGCGGCCGAACTGCTGGCGGCGGTCGGCCTGCGCGTACGCGGCTTCCTCGGCGGCGGCATGACCGCCTGGCGAGCCGAGGACCGGCCGGTCGAGCGGATCGAGGCGATTGACCTGGCCGAGCTGACACAGCGGCTGGACGGCGCCGACGGTCCCCTGGTCCTGGACGTGCGCAATGGGGCCGAGTTCGAGTCCGGCCATATCCCGGGATCGCTTCACATTCCCTTCGGCCAGCTGCGCGAGCGCATCGACGAGGTGCCGCGCGAACGCCCGGTGGCGACTATCTGCAAGGCCGGCAAGCGCAGCGGCCTAGCCGCCTCGATCCTGCAGCGCGAAGGCTTCGAGGGCGTGATCCACGTCAGCCGCGGCAACGCAGCCCACTGGGCGAACGCGCTGGCTCAGTAGCCCGGAGGGTGGCGAGCTATGAAGCCTTCTGGGGAGTCGACCGGCGAGCTGTGCCAGCGGGGGCCGGGGCCGCCTACGGTGTCGAAGGCGAGGCCGGCGATGATCATCCAGGCGTGTTCGGCGTTGGCGTAGACGGTGATCCACTGGCCGGGGCCGGGTTCGCCCCAGGTCTCGAGGCCGGTCGAGTCGAGCGGACTGGAGAGGAAGCCGCCGCCGTTGAGGGCAAAGCTGACCGCACCGGAGCAGTCGTAGCCCGACGATTCGAAGGAGCCGTGGCCACCGCCCCAGATGTAGGGCGTGGTGGCGATCGAGTTGGCCGCTTCGATCGCGCCGGCGACGGCGGAGGGCGCCTCGCTCGGCACGCTGGCCTGGCTTTCGGAGATGTAGTTGGCGCTCTGGCCCGGGGTCAGCGGCGCCGGAGTGCCGGTGACCGGCGCGGGGGTCCCGGTCGCGCTGGCGATCTGTTCTGAGATCGAGGCGAGATTGTTGCTCAGCGCTTCTTCGCGCGACTCGAGCGATTCCATCGCCTCGCGGCGCGCCGCCTGTGCCGACTTCAGCTCGGCGAAGCGGGACTCGGCTTCCGCGCGGGCCGTGGCGACTTCGCGCTCCTTGACCGCGATCGCGTCGCGCGAGTCTTTGATCTGGAGACGGACGGCGGTCATCCGCTTGACGGTCGCGCGGGCTTCGTCGCGCAGGCCCTTTACCCGGCCGGCCACAGAGTCGTCGTATTCCTGGACCTGGCTCAGGTACTCGGCGCGGGTGGTCACTTCCGACCAACTGGCCGAGTCGAGGACGACGTTGAGCATGTCCGGACTGCCGGCCTCGTAGATCGCGACCAGGCGCTGGCGCAAGACGCCCAGCGCCCGCTCCAGGCGGGCGCGAACGAGAGCCAGGCGGTGCTTGTCAGCGGCCAGCTCTGCGGTCGCGCTGTCGAGCTCGCCCTGCTTCGCCGCCAGTTCGGACTCGACCGCGGCCTGCTGCTGGCGCAGGTCCGAGACTTCGCCGATCATCGAGTCGATCGCCTTGTTCTGTTCGGCGATCGTGGCTGCCAGAGAGCTCTGGCTCTCACGCACGTGGCTGAGCTTGCCCTGCGTGGCGTCGAGCTTTTCTTCCAGGCCCTTCGCCGGGGCCGAAGCGGCCACGCAGAGGACGGCGAGCAGCAGCGCCGCGGGCAGCAGCAGCCACCAAGAGTTACCGCGAAGAGGAACGCGCATCGACGGCGCAAGGTAGCGAAGGCGCCAAATAAATGTTAGGAACCGCTAATAAGATGCAACTTTGGTTGCAGATTTTCCCCTTTTGCAGGAGAAATCATTTTGTGCGGATACCCGCGCTCCCTAACGCCGCCTGATCAAGCAGATCAAGGACACAGGGAGCGCGGCGCGCTCCGCACGCAAGCGACCGAGGACGCCGATATGCGCCGGTCGGGTGGCGTTAGGCCAGGAGCTTTGCCTTGGCCTTGTCAAACTCCTCGGCGGACAGGGCGCCCTTTTCCTTCAGCTCGTTGAGCTTGTGGAGTTCGTCGGCGGGCGTCGTGTGCGCCTGTTCGCGGACGTAGGAATCGAAGTGCTGCTTGGCCTCGGCCTGCGCCTTGATCGTGCGGTCGCGCATGCCGCTACCACGGGCGATCAGGTAGATCAGCGCCGTCAAGAACGGAATGAAGACCAGGAAAAGCACCCAGGCGGCCTTCCCCCAACCGGACAGCTCGTGGTCGCGGAAGAGGTCGCTGATGATCGTGATCAGGATCCAGATCCAGATCACGAAGAAGAAGACCTCGAAGGCTACGAGGAGGGCTTCTCCAATGTTGATGTCGGCAAACGGCACGGCGCGTCCTTTCGTTGGTGAACCGGATCGGCGGCCAAACGCCGCGATCACATCTTCCCCACGCTATGCCTTCTCCCTGCCCTCTGCATCCGTATTTCCGCGAGTCCCCCGCGGCAGCAGGTGGGCGTGGCTCAGCCGACGACGATCTTGCCGTGCATGAAGGGGTGGATCTTGCAGTGGTAGCGGAATGTGCCGTTCTGTTCGAAACGCACCGCAAACGAGTGCCCGGGCATGATCTGACCGCTGTCGAAGGCGCCCTTGTCCGTTGCCGTATGCGCGGTGCCGGACGAGTTGGAGAAGACGACCCTGGTTCCCCTGGCGACCTGGAGCGTCGGCGGGTGGAAGTCAAAGTGACTGATGTCGATCGTCTTGGCCTTGCTGGCCTGCGCCGGCCCCGACTGGGCCGCAGGAGCGACCTGGCTGACGCTCAGCGCGGCGGCGAGGACCACGGCGAGACAGGCGACGATTCGCTTCATCGCCCGGTCTACGGAGCGATGCCCGGCAAGGTTCAAAGGCGCTGCGAGAAGAGGACCGCGGCGACCGCCGTGGCGAGGTTGAGGCTCGAGACTCCGTCCCGCATTGGGATCGCAAGCCGCTCGTCGGCGCGCTCGAGCAGGGCGGCGCTGAGCCCGTAGCGCTCGGTGCCGAAGGCAAGGATGGCGCGTGGCGAAAGTGAGCGAAGATCGCTGCTCTCGCCGTCCGGGTCGATCGCAACCAAGGGTCGATCGGTCTCCGGCAGCTCGCCGACCGGCGCCACGGGAAGGGCGAAATGCAGGCCGGCAGCGCCACGCAGCGCCTCTGGATGCCAGGGGTCGTTGCTGCCTGTGGTCAGGACGGCGGCCGCGTCGGCAGCTGCGGCGACCCGCACGCAGGCGCCCATGTTGCCCATCGAGCGCGGATCCTCGAGCAGGATCACCGGCGCCGCTCGCCGGTCGGCTAGCGCCGCCGCGACGTCGGCCGCGGGACGTCGAGCGATCGCGATCACGCCGGTGCGCGGTGCATGCGGCGCCATCCGGGCCAGAACCTCGGCCTCGACCGGCGTGACGCGCTGAGCCAGCGAGCCGGCCAAGTCGGGGGCCAGCTCAGCGGCCAGCCGCTCCAGCTCCTCGCCGTCGCTGGCGACCGCCTCGAGCGGCTCGGCCCCAAAGCGCAGCGCGTGCTTGAGCGCGTGGAAGCCCTCGAGCACCGCCAGGCCGCGGTCACGGCGGGCGGCTCGGTAACGCTGCACGAGAGGGTCGCTCACGAGCCAATCAAACCCGAATCGGCAGCCAGAGGGCGAAACGGCTCGTGCGGCGGCACGCCCGGCATCTGCGAGCCCGAGGTCTTCGCGATCGGCGGCGGCCTGCGTTGCTCCGAAAGCACTGCCTAGCCGGCGTTCCTGGCCGCGTCCAGGGCGGCAAGCACTTCCTGGTCGGTGACCTGTGAGAAGTCCCGGTACCACTGGCCCACTCCGTGCAGCTGCGGGGGCGCGATCAGGCAGATGACCTCGTCGGCCTCTTCCCGGAGGCGTGCCAGGGCGTCGGGCGGGCAAACCGGCACCGCCAAGATCAAGCGTCGCGGCGCCTGGCGGCGGATCGCTCGCAGGGCGACCGTGTCGGTCACCCCGGTCGCCACCCCGTCGTCGACGATGACCACGGTGCGATCCTGCAGCGCCAACGGCACCCGGTCGCCGCGATAGGCGGCGACCCTGCGTTGCAGCTCCTCGCTCTCGCGGCGGACGATCGCGTCGAGCGCGCCGCTGTCGACGCCGAGCGCGGCGAGCGCCTCGGGGTCGAAGACGCGGCTGCCGTCCTCGGCGATCGCGCCGATCCCGTACTCAGCGTTGTGGGGAGCGCCGAGCTTGCGCACCGCGAAGACCTCCAGCGGTGCGCCAAGCGCGGCGGCGACCTCCCGGGCAACCGGCACGCCGCCACGCGGGAGGCCGACGACGACGGCCCGCTCCTTGGCCAGTGCCAGCAAACGCTCCGCCAGACGCTGTCCCGCCTCCCGCCGGTCGGCAAAGGCAGCGTCGGCCATGCCGATCGCTTCGCGGATCCTCATTGGTCGATTTTCCGCCTTTCGGCGACGGATTCAAACCAGCGACATTTCTTGGACGCTAGGGGAGCGCCCGAACTTCGAGTGGCGCTAACCAGCTGTCCTGCCACGGACCACTAGTTGTAGTTACTCAGCACGTTGTTCCAACTCGGCAAGCCGAGCGGCGGGCGCCTTGTGGCCAAGGGAGCCGTGTCGTCTCCTGAAGTTGTAGTGATCGAGCCAGCCAGGCAACGCCGCGGTGCGCTCGACCGAGGAGCCGTAG
>DASWQV010000072.1:0-27733 GCA_036403515.1 Solirubrobacterales bacterium | reverse complement strand
GATCTGGGTGGCTCGCACCCCCAGCCTTCAAGGAGGCCCGGATGAACAACGTTGTGAGGAACTACAGCTAGGCGGGGACAGGTTCGCTTGCGGTCTCGTCCTCAGGTTCGGGTCCGGTCTGCTGGACGAAATCGCTGGACCTGACCAAGGCAAAGCCGAGGGCCGCGCCGACGAAGGAGAGGATCGCGGCGATCAGGATGATCTCGTTGAAGGCGCCGACGAAGGCGACGTTCGAGGCGTGGACCACCTCCGGGCGGATCCTTGCGGGAGCGACCGCGGCAGCGGCGCGCGAGCCGCCCGAGGAGACGACTTCGCCGAGCCCGCTGGGGGCACGAGGAAGCAGTTCTGAGATCTTCGAATTGACGCTGGACTGGAAGACCGCGCCGAGGCCGGCGACGCCGGTCGCAATCCCGACCTGCCGGAAGGTCGTGTTGATCCCCGAGCCCATGCCCGACTTCTCCACCGGGACGACCGCGATCGCGGCCTGGCCGATCCCGGGGTTGGTAAGGCCGATGCCGATGCCGGCGACGAGGAAGCCGGCGAGCAGGGTCGTCCAACCCGAGTCGGGCGAGACACCGTGCATCAGCAGCAGGCCGACGCCGACGGTGGCGAGGCCGACGCCGAGCAGGACGCGGATCGGGATCCGGTGAGAGAGCGCGCCGGAGATCGGCGCGACGATGAAGCCGAGCACGGTCAGCGGCAGGAAGCGCAGGCCGGCTTCGAGCGGGGAGTAGTCGAGGACTCCCTGCATATAGATGGTCAGGTAGAGGAACATCGCGAACATCCCCGCCGAGAGGCCGAAGGCGACCGCAGAGACGCCGTTGAAGGCCGCCTTTCGGAACAGCGAGAGGTCGAGCATTGGATGTTTGGCGTGGAGCTCAATCGCGATGAAGACGCAGAGCAGCACGGCGGCTCCAATCAGGCAGGAGAGGATCAGGGCGCTGTCCCAGCCCTCCGGATTGCCTCGGATCAGACCGAAGATGAGCAGGAAGAGGGCCAGCGAGAAGGTGACGAGGCCGGGAACGTCGACCGGCTCGGGCTCTTTGGCGAAGACGTTGACGATCTGGCGCTCGGTCAGCACCATCGCCGTGATCCCGATCGGGACGTTGAGGAAGAAAATCCACTCCCAGCCTAGGCTTTCGGTGATCAGCCCGCCGACCAGAGGCCCGACCGCGACCGCGCCGCCGACCGTCGCGCCCCAGACGCCAAAGGCCGTCGCCCGGTCCTTGCCGTGGAACTCCTGGCCGATCAGGGCCAGCGAGGTGGCGAACATTCCAGCCCCGCCCACGCCCTGCAGCCCGCGGGCCAGGTTGAGCAGGGTCGGGTCGTTGGCGATGCCGCAGAGGAAGGAGGCGAAGGTGAAGACGCCGAAGCCGATCGTGAAAACCCGGCGGCGGCCGAGCCGGTCACCGAGCGAGCCGGCGGTGAGCAGGAAGGCGGCCAGGGTCAGCGAGTAGGCGTCGACCACCCACTGCAGGCTGGAGAGGCTGGCGTGGAGTTCACGCTGAATGTCGGGCAGGGCAACGTTGACCACGGTCACGTCGAGCAACAACATGAACGTCGCGATCGAGACGAGCAGGAGGGTCCACCACTTTCGCTCCATGCGGCGAAACCCTAGACAACCGGGGCGGTCGGCTTTCGAGGCCTGTCCCGGAAGGGGTTCCACTTAACTTTTTCGGTGGAACGGCTCGGGCTGGCGCCGCTAGGAATCGCCGAAAAAGTACAAGACGTTCCACCCCTCCCGGGACAGGCCTCAAACGGCGAGGTGGCCGAACTTCTCGCGAATGCGGTGGTAGAAGCTTGTGCCTGGGAGCTGAGCTAGCTTGCCAACGGAATCGACGAAGCGGACGTCGAGGGCGGCGTTCGGGGCGAGGGTCCCTGCTTGGGCTCCGTCGATTGCTACGTCGACTCCCTCGCGTCCCACGGCGTTGCCCACCGTGAGGACATCGCCCGGTGCGACTACTAGCGCGCGAGCTGTCAGTGAGTGCGGCGCGATGTAGCTGACCACGTAGCCCTTTACGCCCCAGGCGAGGATCGGGCCCTGGTTGGCGAGGTTGTAGCCGGTGGAGCCCGCCGGGGTAGCGGCAACGAGCCCATCGCAGCGCACGTTGCCGACCTCCTCGCCGGCGATGCGGTAACTCAGCTCGGCGACTCGATCCTGGGGACGGCGGCTGAAGCTGACGTCGTTGAAGGCGAAGTGGCTCTCGCCGTCGACGTCGACCGCAAGCGCGGGAAGGTCGATCGTCTCCGTCTCCCCTGCCAGGGCGCGACCGATCCCCACCTCCGCCTCGTTGCGCTCGACCGCGGCAAGGAAGCCAACGGTGCCGAAGTTGACGCCAAATACCGGCACGCCGGTGCCGGCGAACCGCCGCAGCGCGTAGAGGATCGATCCGTCGCCGCCGAGGACGAGGCACAGGTCCGGGTCAGACGGCAATGACTCGACCGGCTCGACGCTGCCGGCCACGTGATCGTGCTTGGCGATCTCAGCGGCCGTGGCGACGAGCCGCCAGCCGGCCTTCTTGGCGACGGCTGTTGCGATCGCGACAGCCTCCGTGGCGGCCGGCGGATGCGAATGGGTGATCAGCGCGGCTGTCTTCACGACCGCCGACCCCGACCCTTCGCTCCAGCCTCATCCGGCTCAGCCTCGGCTATCGCTGCCTCGAGATCCCCGGCGTCCGGCCCGGCGCCCCCGCACCAGACGAAGGTCTCACGGTTGCCCTTTGGCCCCGGCAACCCGGAAGAGGCGAAGCCGCGAACGGGAAGCCCCAGATCGCGCGCGGCCAGCGCCACGCCGAGGATCGCCTCACGCCGGTCGGAGAGGTCGTGAACGACGCCCCTGCCGACCCGCTCGCGCCCCAGCTCGAACTGCGGCTTGACCATCGCCAGCACTTCGCCGTGCGGCTCCAGGCAGCCGACGACCGCAGGCAGAACCTTGGTCAACGAGATGAAGGAGACGTCGATCGTCGCCAGGCTTGGCACGAAGGGCAGGTCGGCGGGCAGCAGCTCGCGCGCGTTGAGCCGCTCGATCACAG
Source organism: Solirubrobacterales bacterium (assembly GCA_036403515.1). GTDB lineage: Bacteria > Actinomycetota > Thermoleophilia > Solirubrobacterales > 70-9 > VRUE01. The sequence goes on along the minus strand of DASWQV010000072.1, from coordinate 24,701 downwards.
TGACGCGGGAGTCGTTGCGCAGGCTGACGTCGATCTGTCCGTAGGCGACATCGGCCGCGATCACCCGTGCCGCTCCACGCTGGAGCATGCAGTCGCTGAAACCGCCGGTCGAGGCGCCGACGTCGAGGCAGTCGCGACCGGCGAGATCGACGCCCAGCGCGTCGAGCGCGTTTTCAAGCTTGATCCCCCCGCGCGAGACGAATCGCGGCCCCTCGGCAACGATCAGCGCCGCCTCCGGCTCGACCAGCTGACTAGGGCGGAGGGCGACCGGCCCATCGCGGCCAACCCGCACGGCGCCCGCCCGCACGGCTCCGGCGGCGGCCGTGCGCGACGGGAAGAGGCCCCGCTCGGCCAGGACCGCATCTATGCGCGCCTTCTTCATCCGCCGCAACGGTAGCGCCGGGCCCCTGTACGCGGCCGCCTTCGGTCTCGATACAGGTTTTTAACCAGGCTTTGACTTGGGCTGATTCGATGCTTTCCGTCCGGGTAATCACCGCTCATAGGGGCCGCTCCGGATTCCCTAAACCGTCTGTGAGGCCCCTCACACACAAACCGCACATACGTTCGTACGCTATTCAAGGATTCGCAGAAGGCAACCGATAAAGGGGCAGATCGAAAAAGACTTTTTGGCTGGGTTCGGAGTCGCCCATATGGCTCTCATCGCTTCCCACGATGATCAGCCCGCGACTCATCAAAGGGCCCACCTACCTCCCACGGATCCACATATATAGAGATACATATCTCTCCTCCCTGTAGTAACCCCAGAACTCGCCTCGGCTCCCCGCCGGGGCGTTTTCTGTTGGGGGCTTCCAGCAGGCGGGCCAAGTGCCCGCAACCAGAAAGGTAGAGCCGACCCATACGCTGCCGTCCGGTGGACGAGCCGGAGAAGATTCGCGACCGCGAGGGTTGAGTGGTTCTGCTCAGCCCTGGGCGCTGGCAGCACATTGTCAGCAGCCATCCTGAGATCGAGGTCTACGAGCAGGAGGTCCGGCGGGCGGTCGAGTCGCCGACGGCGGTTTTGCCGGGCCGGGAGCCCGATGAAGAATGGCTCTATCTGGAGAGAGCCGGCCCGAGTCGGTGGCTGAAGGTGGTTGTGGTCTTCGACAGCGCGGAGGGTGGGCGTATCATCACTGCATTCGCCCGGCGAAGGAAGCCATGAGCGTGACGATTGCCGACATCACCTTTGATCGCGTCGAGTACGACGCGGACGCGGACGCGCTCTACCTGCATGTCGGCGACCCCTCGCGCGCCGTCGATTACGACGAGACGCCGGAGGGCCACGCCGTTCGCTTCGACAGCAGTGGCGAACTGGTCGGCCTGACGCTCGTCCGACCTAAGCGACTGCTGGAGCGGGAGGGCGAGCTTCGGATCACCGTGCCGGTGCCCAGCGCTGTGCCCGCCGATGAGCTGACGCCTGCCCTGAGCGCGTAGGACCTCGTCTCGATCAGGCCGCTTCGGCGCGGTGCCCTCGAAGCGACTAAAACGGATTCCAATCGTCCGGACGCCAGACGTATAGGCCGAGGCCGAGGCGCTTGTCTAGCGGGCCGTGGAGCTCGTCGTAGAAGACGCCGAAAGCGAAGTGATCGTCCCTGCCGGCGGCGCGTTTCGCTAGGGCGACCAGTTCGAGAAACTCGTTTTCGGAGAGTTTCTCCGGGGCCACATTGAGAAAATGGCGAAATCCGCGAGCGTAAAGTTCTTTCCAGTTCTCCCGGGTAACTTCCATTTCAGGCACGCGAGGGCAACTCCGTTGCCATACTTGAGTTCAAGTCTATAGACCGGGGCAACTTTGGCGGGAAGCGTCCTTATGGATGGCACCCCGCAAAGAACCCCAACCGGCGCTCGGTCAGGCGATTCGTCGTCTCAGGACCGAGCGCGACCTGAGTCAAGAGGAACTCGGCCACCTTGCCGAGATCCACCCAACCTGGATCTCCCACATCGAGTCCGGCCGCACGAACCCCGCCTGGGGAACGGTGCGCCGCATCGCCGCCGTCTTCGAGGTGCCGCTCTCCGAGGTAGTGCTGATGGCGGAGGCCATCTGCGCGGACGAGGACAAAGAGAAGATTTGAGCAGGAGCACCGCGGCGCGGTGCCCTTGGCACCGGCGCGGCTAAGACAGTAGATCCACGAGGCTCCCTACCTGCGGACCCACATACATAGAGATGTCTCTCCTCCCTCAAGTAACCCCAGAAGAGACGCCGAGAGGCTAACCGATTGAGCGCATTGGTGCAAGCCCTACTTTTTGAGGCGGATTTCTGATCCTTTAGCTCAGGGCGGGCTCGCCGGAGCGCAGCGCGGTCAGGACCCGATCGGCGACGGCCGCACCGGTCAAGCCGGCCTCCTCGCGCAGCAAGGCAGGCTTGCCATGCGTGACGTAGCGATCGGGAAGTCCGACCCTGAGCACGCGGGCGCGCTCCCCCGAGCGCTCGCCAAAGGCGTCCTCGAGGTGCTCGAGCACGCCCGATCCAAAGCCCCCCGGCAACACGTTCTCCTCGATCGTCACCAGCAGGTCATGGTCGAGCGCGAGGGTCTCGAGCAGCTGGGCGTCGAGCGGCTTGGCGAAGCGCGCGTCGGCGACGGTCGCGGTAAGCCCGTGGTCAGCAAGCACTTTGGCGGCGGCGAGCGCCACAGAAACACCGTAGCCGTAGCCGAGCAGCGCGACCCGCTCGCCATCGGCCAGCAGCTCTCCTGTGCCGATCGGGATCGCCACGGGCTCCGCCGGCAGGTCGGCCCCCTCGGCCGCGCCGCGCGGGTAGCGCAGGGCCACCGGCCCGCGGTGCTCGATGGCGGTGCGCAGCATGTGGACCAGCATCGCCTCGTCTCGCGGCGCCATCACCACCACGTTGGGAATCGGGCGGAAGTAGGAGATGTCGAAGGCCCCGTGATGGGTCGGGCCGTCGTCGCCCACCAATCCGGCGCGGTCCATCGCGAAGGTGACGTCGAGCTCCTGCAGGCAGACGTCGTGGATGATCTGGTCGTAGGCGCGCTGCAGGAAGGTCGAGTAGATCGCGCAGACCGGCTTCGCGCCCTGGATCGCCAGCCCGGAGGCCAACAGCACCGCGTTCTGCTCGGCGATGCCGACGTCGTAGTACTGGGCCGGCACCTCGTCGGCAAGCTTCTGCAGGCCCGTCCCCCCCGCCATCGCCGCGGTGATCCCGATCACGCGCCGGTCGCGGCGGGCCTCGGCCACGATCGCCTCGCCAAAGACCTGGGTGTACTGGGGCGGCCCCCCGGCGGCGGGCGGCTTCTCCAGCCGCTCCGGCGCAATTGCCTCCGGCGCGTCGGACTCCTGGACCGCGACTGGCTTGGGGGCCGGCTCTCCGTTGACGATCGAGTTCGGCTTGGCGGCATGCCATTTCTCCATCGACTCCAGGCCGCCCTCTTCGGCCGGCGCGAAGCCCTTGCCCTTGACGGTATGGATGTGGACGACCACCGGGCGGTCGGCCTCGAAGGCCTCGCGCAGGGCCTCGCGCAGGGCGTGCACGTCGTGGCCGTCGATCACGCCCATATAGGCGAGGTCGAGCTCCTCGAAGAACAGACCAGGAGCCCAGTAGGCCTTGATCGCCGTCTTGATCTCCGGCCCGAGGCGCTCGATCCGCCGGCCGAGACCGAGCGGCAGCTTGGTCAACCGGTCCTCGACCCCCTCGCGGGCGTGGAAGAGGCGTGGGTTGAGGCGGATCCGGTTGAAGTAACGGGAGAGGGCGCCGACGTTCGGCGAGATCGACATGCCGTTGTCATTGAGCACGATCACCATCGGCGTCTGCAGGCCGCCCGCCGCGTGCAGCGACTCGTAGGCGACGCCACCGGTGAGCGCGCCGTCGCCGATCACCGCCGCGACTTTGCCGTCCTCGCCAATCCCTTTGCGCATCGCCTCCTTCAGGCCGACCCCGTAGCCGATCGAGGTCGAGGCGTGCCCGGCGCCCATGATGTCGTGCTCAGACTCGAAGATCGAGCAGAACGGCGCCAGTCCCTCGTACTGGCGGATCGTCGGCAGGCCATCGCGGCGCCCGGTGAGGATCTTGTGCGGATAGGCCTGGTGACCGACGTCCCAGAGCACCTTGTCGCGCGGGGAATCGAGCAGGCTGTGCAGCGCCACCGCCAACTCGCAGGTGCCTAGGTTGGCGCCGAAATGCCCGCCGATCTCACCGATCGTGTCGATGATGTAGGTGCGCATCTCCTGCGCCACCTGTTGCAGCTGGGCGTCGTCGAGGCCTTGCAGATCGGCGGGGCCATCGATGGCGTCGAGCAAGCGCGGCGCGACACCGTCCTCGTGGCTGGCTGCGTTTCCGTTCTCTGTCATTCGTCTCTGGTGAAGATGTAGTCGGCGATCCGCCTCAGGTCACCGGTGCTGCCGCCGGCCTCAGCCAGCGCCGCGGTCGCCTCTGCGTGGGACTCGGCAGCGAGGACTCGCGCCTGTTCGAGGCCGAAGAGGCTGACGTAAGTGAGTTTTCCATGTCGCTCGTCGCTTCCATGGGTCTTGCCGAGCCGCTCGTCGCTTCCGGTCACGTCGAGGATGTCGTCGACAATCTGGAAGAGCACGCCCAGCTCGCTGGCAAACCGGCGAAAGGGGATTGTCTCAGGTTCCGGGAGCCCGTTGAGCGTGAGGACGACGCCGACGCTGGCGGCGATCAGCCGCCCGGTCTTCAGCGTGTGCAGCGTTCGCAGGCCGTCGGCGTCGCGCTCGGCCACCGCGACGTCGACGTACTGGCCTCCGACCATGCCGTCGACCCCGGTCGCGGCACTGAGCTCGCGGAGCGCCGCCAGGACCCGCGCCGGCTCTCCTGGCTGTTCGCAGGAGAGCCGGACCGCCTCGGCAAAGAGCCCGTCGCCAGCGAGGATCGCGACGTCTTCGCCGAACTTGACGTGGGAGGTCGGCTGGCCGCGCCGCAGCTCATCGTCGTCCATCGCCGGCAGGTCGTCGTGGATCAGCGAGTAGGTGTGAATCAGCTCGACCGCGGAGGCGACCGGCAGGAAATCCTCCGGCTTGGCGCCGAGCGCCCGCGCCGTGGCAAGCGCCAGCACCGGGCGGATTCGCTTGCCGCCGGCTAGCAGCGAGTAGCGCATCGCCTCCTCCAAGCCCGCCGTCGCCGGCGGCGCTGGAAAGCGCAAGCGCTCGAGCTCGGCGTCAACGAGCTGGCGCAGGTCCTCCGGGTAGCTCACCGCTTCCGCTGTTCTCTTGCCACGCCGCACACCCCGAGCGAGCAAGGGAGCAGGCTGCTCACGCGGAGGCCTCGCCCTCGCGGATGCGACGGTTCGCCTCCTCGACTGCCTCGGCCGAGAGCTCGGCGGCCTCGTGGGCGAGCTCGGCAGCGCTTGCGTCAGCGGCCTCATCGCCCTCCAGTTCCCGGGCGATCTCCGTCAATCGCTCGGAGATCTCGCGCAGGCGGCTCACCGCACACCCTCGCGCTGGCGAACTATCGCGCCGAGCACGCCGTTGACGAAGCCCGGCGCGTCGGCGCCGCAGTACTCCTTGGCGATCTCGATCGCCTCGTCGATCGCGACCTCGGTTGGCACGTCGTCGCTGTGCTCAATCTCATAGAGCGCCACCCGCATCAGGTTGCGCTCCAAGGGGGCGATCCGCTCCAGCTCCCAGCCCTTGGCGTGGGCGGCTATCGCGGCGTCGAGCTGATCGCGGTGGGCCTCCACCCCAGCAGCAAGCTCACGCGTGAAAGGCCGCGACTCCGCCACCAGCTCCTCGAGCGGACGACCGGTGACATCGCGCTGATAGCAGGCGAAGACGGCGTCGCGGCGCTGGTCGGACCTACGCATCACGCCATTCTCGCGCTTCGGGCGGCTGGACGACTCGCGTCGACAGGGCGGGCCTCCTTCGACCGCCTCTCGCCGGTCTCAGCCGAGCCCGTAGCTGAGCGCCAGAAGACCGACGTTGCCGGAGACGTCGGTCACCGCTTTGCGCAGAGCGAGAGGTTCGAAGCCCTCGCTGGGCGCCAGTCTTTTCGGCAGTGCGAAGAGGGCGAACATGTACGTTTCGCCGCCGCCTTCAGGGCAGATTTCATAGCCCGCCTTGCCGAAGCTGTTGCGACCCACCACCGCGCCCCTGGGCAGCTTTCCGGCCTCGATTTCTTCCAGCTCGGGACTCAGCCCAGCCACCGCCCAATCGAAGAAGAGCTTCCCTTCCACCGGCTGGGTGTTCATCGCGAAGAGGACCAGTTCGGCAGTTCCCTCCGGCACGCCCTGCCAGCGAAGCGCCGGCGAGGTCTTCTTGCCGTCGCAGGTGTAATCGGCAGGGAGCGCCTCAGGGCCGCCGCTGGACGGTTGACTCGACGGGCTCTCCAGGGTCATGCTGGCCACCGTCGCTTCCCTGCGCTGTTGCGGGGTGATCCCGGGCTCTCGCGCGCCTTCGGGCTGCGGCACGGGCGGACCGTGCTTGGCGCCAGGGGTGGACTGTTCGCCTCCCGCCGCCGGGCCACCTTCGGCCAGGGCCTGCGCCGCGGCAGTGCCGCCGCCAGATCCGTCAACCGCTCCAGCCGAAGCGGCGTCCGAGGCGCGCGATTGCGCGTCGCCCGAAGCGGCCGAAGCCGGCTCGCCCGAGCTGCTCGAGGCGCCTCGGCTCGAACTGTCCGACGACCCTCCTCCGCACCCAGCGAGCGCGAGCGCCGCGAGCACAAGCGCCAGGAGAATCCTGGCGCTTGTGCACTTGGCGGACTTCGTCAGGAGGCGGTTAGCGACTGGCCTCTGTGCCATTTGAACGCTTCGGTCGGGAAGACCCCGTTCCATTCGACCGTTTCGCCGAGCGCTTCCAGTTCAGTTTTGGTCGCGGCGAAGCTCGACGGGCTGAACGTGGCGGTTTCCGTGGTGTTGTTGATCAGGCCGCCCGCGGATCCGGTGACGTTGGCCCAGACGCCCCACAGCGGGCAGAACCAGCCGCCGTAGAGGATCCAGACGTCGACTTCTTTGATCACCAGATAGTTGCTGCCGCTGACCGTGGTCAGGTTGGCGGGCCACGGAAACCATTCGGCTTCGATCGCTTCCACGGTGCAGGTGGAGTTGGTGTAGCAGTTGAACAGGGGCAGGTCCCAGACGTTCCCTTTGCCCGTCCCACTGCTGTTCCAGATATCCACTTCGTAGAGGAAGTTGTCGCAGGTGGTCGTCATTCCCCACATGCCGAGGCCGCTTTTCTGCGCTCCCCCGACGACCGTCTCCGTGCTTTTCAGTTCTTCCCCGTTGAACTTCCAGGCCGGACTGGCCCCCGCGCTGGCGGCGAAGACGGCGCACAGCATCAGCACCGCAAGCAACCCCCCCAGGATTCTGTGCTCTCGCATGACTGGTATCTCCCGACTATTGCTCGATGGACTGGAAAGAGCTACTGCCGATGGAAGCGTTTTGAGAGAGGCAGCGCCGCCGGCGCGCCCTCCTTAAGGCTCCAGGCGTACCCTGAAATCCTCTCAGATGTACCACAATCGAGGCCGGCTCGCCACCTCTGGCGCCCAGCCGGTCTCGCTAGGACTCAGGCCCGGGAGACGTATTCGCTGCTGCGGGTATCGACGCGGACCATCTCGCCCTCTTCGATGAAGAGCGGCACCTGGACGACGACGCCTGACTCCAGGGTCGCCGACTTGTTGCCGCCGCCCGAGGCAGTGTCGCCCCTCACGCCGGGCTCGGTCTGGGTGACCTTCATCTCGATCGCGCTTGGCACCTGAACGTCGCTGGGTCGTTCGTCTACGAAGAGCACGTCGACCTCGGCGTTGGGCAGCAGCCATTGCATCGCCTCGCCGACCAGATCGCGCGGAATCTCGATCTGCTCGTAGTCGTGCGTGTCCATGAAGACCGCCGCCTCGCCGGAGTCGTAGAGGTACTGCATCTTGCGCGACTCCGTGCGCACCGGACGGAACTTCTCCCCCGCGCGGAAGGTCTTGTCCTGCACGGTGCCGTCCTCGATCTTGCGCAACTTCGTCCGCACGAAGGCGCCGCCCTTGCCAGGCTTGACGTGCTGGAACTCGACGATCCGGAAGATCTTCCCGTCGATCTCGATGTGCGAGCCGTTCTTGAACTGGTTGGTGCTGATCACGGCGGCAATCCTAGAGAAGAACGTGCGCCGCGACTTCCCCAGACCTCAACACAGAGTCGAGGGGCCGATCGTCTAACGTGACGCCAGGGAATGAAGGGGGTCCTCACAGCTGCCGCATCGATCGCCGCGATGGTGCTGTTGTCTGCAGCGGCCGCCTCGGCCGAAGAACCGACCCGCGCGCAGTACGTCGAACTGGTCGATCCGATTTGTAAAACGAACACCGACGCCAACAGGCGGATCCTCAAGAACGTCAAGACGAAGGCGCGGAGCAAGTCGCCCAAGGCGATCAGGGAAGCCGGCGCGCAGTTCATCCACGCCTCGGCTGCGTTCGGCGCCGCGAAGAAGAAGATCGCCGCGGTGCCGCGGCCGCCTGCCGACGACGCCCGGCTGCTCAAGTGGTTCACATACCTGGACATCGTCAAGGCGAACCTGCGAAAACTCGGCAAGGCGCTGAAGGCAAACGAGAAGATCCTCGCCGCTCATGAACAGGTCCGAGTCGAACGCAGCGCCAACGCCGCCAACAACGTCAGCTTCGTCTTCGAATTCCGCTACTGCCACCTGAGCGCCTCGAACTTCAGCTGAACTCGCATCCGCGCCCGAGCGGCGAGCCGAGTCGCCGCTATTTGCCTTCTTCGGCAGCGGTGCTGGTGGTGAGAGAGGCGGCCGAGCCGCCGGAGAGAACGCGGCGAACAAGGCGCGGCACGAGAATGCGGGCGATCGCGGGGAGCGCGTAGGCGCGCGGCACGTAGCGCTCCGCCTTGCCGCCGGGGCCGGCCTCGAGGATCGCCTCGGCGACGCTCTCGGGCTTGGAGACGACCCAGCGAGTCAGAGCGCGTTCGCGCAGCTCGGTCGCCGGGAAGCCCTCGGTGGCGATGAAGCCCGGCAGGACCATGCCGACGTGGACTCCGTGGGGGCGCTCCTCCGCGTAGAGGGCATCGGTCCAGCCGATCAGGGCGAACTTGCTTGCCGAGTAGGCGCCGGTGCGGGCGCGGGCGACGCGGCCCGCGGTGCTCGCGACGTTGACGATCGCGCTTGGCGCCGAGGCGCGCAGCGCCGGCAGCAGCGCCTCGGTGAGGCGGGCGACGGCGTCGAAGTTGATCTCCATATGGCGCTGAAGGTTGTCGTAGCCGGCCTCGGCGAAACCGCCCCGCCAGGAGGCGCCGGCGTTGTTGACCAGCAGGGTCAGTCCCCCTCCCTGCTCGGCGATGTGGGCCGCAATGCGCTCCGGGGCGCCGGCATCGGTCAGATCGACGGCGACGTAGGTCGCCTCACAGGGCAGCGACTCGGCCAGCGCCCGCAACCGATCCTCGCGGCGGGCGACGAGGATCAGGCTGGCGCCGGGCTCCCGCGCCAGCCGTCGCGCGGTCGCCTCGCCGATCCCGCTGGAGGCTCCTGTTACCACTGCCCTAATACCGCCTGCCATCACCTGTGGAACGCTATTCGATCTCCGCACCGCCGATGGTTGTCCGGATCGGACATACTGCGCGCCTCGTGAACGAAATCCCTGGACTACTCGATAACCTCTTGCGCGCGGCGGGCCCGTCGGGCTACGAGGCTCCAGCGGCTGCCGTCTGGCGCGAGGCGGCCTCCTTCGCCACTCTCTCCAGCGACGGAATCGGCTCTTCGGTGGCCCGGATCGGTGAGCCATCGCCACTGCTCGCGGTCGTCGGCCACATCGACGAGATCGGCTTGGTGGTCCGCCACATCGACGAGAAGGGCTTTCTCTGGTTCGCCGCGATCGGCGGCTGGGACCCCCAGGTGCTGGTTGGGCAGAGGGTTGAGATACAGGGCCGCGGCGGCGCGGTGCCGGGGGTGGTCGGGCGAAAGCCGCTGCATCTGCTCGACGCCGACGCGCGCAAGAAGGTCGTCGAGCTGAAGGGGCTTCACATCGACATCGGCGCCGACGGCCGCGAGGCCGCCGCCGAGCTCATTCGCGTCGGCGACCCTGTCGTGATCGCGACCGAGCCGCTGGCGCTCTGCGGCAAGCGCCTGGTGTCCCGCGCGATGGACAACCGCCTCGGGGCCTACGTCGCTCTCGAGGCCTTGCGCCGCTGCGATGAGCGCGGCTCGCTACAGGGAAGCTTCGCCGCGATCGCCGCTGTGCAGGAGGAGATCGGCCTCTTCGGCGCCCGGACCTCCGCCTTCGCCGTCCAACCCGACCTCGCGATCGTCGTCGACGTGACCCATGCCACCGACGCCCCCGGAATCGATGAGAAGGAGCTCGGCGCCCACTCGCTCGGCTCGGGGCCGGTGATCTATCGCGGCGCGACCCTTTCTCCAAAGCTTTCCGAGCTCCTGATCGAGACCGCCGAGGCGGAGGGGATCGAGCACACGGTTGGCGCCACCGGCAACTCGACCGGGACCGACGCCGACGCGGTCCAGTTCGCGCGCTCGGGCATCCCGACCAGCCTCGTCTCGGTCCCGCTGCGCTACATGCACTCCCCGGTTGAGATGGTCGACATGGCCGATCTCGAGGCGACGGTCGAGTTGGTCGCGGCTTTTGCGGCGCGCCTCGACAGCAGCGTCGACCTCAGCCGCTGAGGACCGACGGCGTCAGTTGGCGACGAAGACCTGATCCCGGCCGCCTGCCTTCGCCGAGTACAGAGCGACGTCGGCGCGGGCGACGAGGTCGTCGGTGTTCACCTTCGGCGGTCCCGAGACGGCGGCGCCGATGCTGATCGTCACCTCCACCCCCGCGGGGCGGCGCTTGCGCACCGCCTGCCGCAGGCGTTCGGCGATCCCGACGGCGTCCTTCTCGGTCGCCCCCGGGAGAACGACGAGGATCTCCTCGCCGCCGATCCGGTAGATCGAGTCGCCCGCCCGCAGCACGGCCCGCATCGTGTAGGCGACCTCCTGAAGGACGGTGTCGCCGGCGGCGTGGCCCGAGCTTGTCGTTGACGCTCTTGAAGTGATCGAGGTCACAGAGCAGAAGGGCATGCGAAAGCCCGCCCTTCTCGCTGCTGGGCTGGCCGTCGAGCTCGGCCAGACGCTGCTCGAGCGCATTGCGGTTGAAGAGGCCCGTGAGCGGGTCAAGGGTCGAGCTGCGCCTGTGGGCGCGATCGGACTCGACCAGCGCGCCGGAGAGGATCACGGTGCTGAGGATCAGGGCGACGGCGGCGATCAGCGTCTGACTGTGAGCAGAGGCGCTGGCGGGGTCGACGGCGACGGTGCTGACCAGGAAGACCGTGAGCAGGTATCCGGTGCCTAATGCCATTCCCCAGGGCTCAAAGCGGACGCCGAGGGTGACCGCGGGGAGCGCGAACCACATCAGCGCCGGGCTCGTTGGCCCACCGCTGGCAATCACCGCGCCGGCCAGCAGCAGGGGCAGCAGGCCCCATGCGCCGGCCACCCAGAGCCCCGGCCGGTTGCTCGTTCTCATGAAGCGATCGGCGACGGCGAAGCCGCAGAAGCCAGCCGCCAGCGGCGCCAGCCATAGCCAGCCGACCTCGGCGCTCGCCGAGGCCAACGCCAGAGCGAGAATCGCGAAGCAAGCGGCGCGGTAACGCCGCATCCGCCGCTCCATGTCGAGCAGGCGCTCGCGGCGGGCTTCGGTGCGGATGGCGGCAAGGGACTCACTCGAGCCCGCTGAGCCGCGCTCGGAACGAAGGGCGTCGCGCAGGCTGTTCGAGGTGGACGGCACGACCGACTCATCGACTCGCCCGCAGCGCGGTCTTAACTCTGCACTGCGGTGGCCGCTTGCTCAGTCGACGAGCTGAAGCTCCTTGGGCAGCGTGCTGAGGTTGCGGTGGCCGTCCTCGGTGACGACGACCAGGTCCTCGATCCGCACGCCGAGATCGCCGGGCAGGTAGACGCCCGGCTCGATCGTCACCACTTCACCGCCGGCAAGCGCGTCCTCGGAGCGCTGCGAGACACGTGGCTCCTCGTGCACCTCGAGGCCGACCCCATGGCCGAGCCCGTGGCCGAAGCGCTCGCCGTGACCCGCCGCGGCGATCCGCTCGCGGGCGACCGTATCGACGTCCTCCGCCCGGGCCCCGGCGCGCACCGCGGCCAACCCGGTCGCCTGCGCCTCCCGCACGACCTCGTAGACCTCGCGGGCCCGCTCTCCCGGCTCGCCGGTCGCAAAGGTGCGGGTTCCATCTGAGCAGTAGCGGTTGAGCTTCGCCCCCATGTCGAAAACGACCAGCTCGCCGCGGCCGATCTCGCGCTCGCCGGGCTCGGCGTGCGGCAGGGCCCCGTTGGGCCCGGCCGCGACGATCGTCGGAAAGGAGGGCTCAGCGCCCTGCTCGCGCAACCAGGCCTCGACCGCTCGGGCAACGTCAAGCTCGGTGCGCCCGGCAAGGCCGCGATCGAGGGCCCAGCGCCAGGCCTCGTCGGCAAGTTCGGCGGCGGCCTTGATCGCCGCCAGCTCCCCCTCGTCCTTGACTCTGCGCAGCTTCTCGACGGTGCCCCCCGCCGCCGCCAAGGAGACGCCGTCGGGGAGCTTCTCCTCCAGCTTGCCCTTTGCGCGAACCGACATGTGGTGGTCTTCGAAGCCGACCTTGCCGACGAGCCGCTCGGCGATCCCACCCAGCCAGTCGTCTTTGACGGTCACCACATCCCAGCCCTCCACCTCAGTTTCGGCGCGCTCGGTGTAGCGAAAGTCGGTCAGGAAGACGCGCGTCTCGGCCCCGCAGACACAGGCGCCGTTGGTGCCGCCGAACCCGGTCAGGTACTGGACGTTGACGAGGTCGCTGACCAGGAAGCAGTCGAGCTCACGCTCGGCAACCAGGGCGGCGAGGCGGTCGGCGCGGTCCTTCATCAGCCCGGGCTCGTGCCCAGCCTGGCAGCGAGCAGCTCCAGCGCCTCGCGGTATCCGTCCGGCCCCTTGCCGCAGATCTTCGCCAGCACCAGGCCGTCGAATACCGAGAGCTTGCGCCAATCCTCCCGCGACTCGACGTCGGAGAGGTGCACCTCGACCGCCGGCAGGGCGGCGACGTCGAGCGCGTCGGCGATCGCGCGGCTGTAGTGAGACCAGGCGCCGGCGTTGACGATCGCCGAGTCGGCCAGCTCGGGGATGCGGTGCAGGTACTCGACGAACTCGCCCTCGGAGTTGGTCTGAAAAAAGATCGTTTCGAGGCCTTTCTGGCGGCCCCAGCGCTCGATCTTGGTCTCCAGGTCCCGCAGCGAAAGGCCGCCGTAGACCTCTGGATCACGACGATCGAGGATGTCGAAGTTGACACCGTGCAGGACGGCGACGCGGTTGTGAGCGGCGGTCATTCGTAGAGCTCCTCCACGGCGGCCCTGACCTTAGCCGGATCGACCAACTCCCCGATCCGAGGCGCGCCGGGCTGCGAGATCAGGACGAAGCCGATGCCCTGCGCCGTGCGCTTCTTGTCGCGCTGCAGGGCTTCCAGGGTCTCCTCGACGTCGACGGCCGTGTCGAGCCTGACCGGCAGATTGTGACGCCGCAGGACCGCCTCGACCTGACCGCGCAACCGTGGGGCATCGGAGAGTCGCAGTGCCGCGAGCAGCCCCAGGCCGACGGCCTCACCGTGCCGGTAGCGCCGATATCCACTCGCCGCCTCGATGGCGTGGCCGACGGTGTGACCGAGGTTGAGCACGGCCCGCTGACCGCCGTCGCGCTCATCGGCAGCGACGACGCCGCACTTGTAGCGGGCGGAGACGAAAACGAGGTCGGCGAGGGCCTTGGGGTCGAGCGAGTCGAGCGCCAGTGATCGCTCCCAAAGCGCGCCGCCCGCCAGCAGTCCCGTCTTCAACAGCTCGACGAAGCCGGCGGCAAGCTCCTCGGAGGGCAGGCTGGCGAGCGTCGCGGTGTCGGTCAGGACCGCGGCGGGAAGCTGATAGGCGCCGGCGTAGTTCTTGCCCTCGGGCAGATCGACGCCGGTCTTGCCGCCGTAGGCGGAATCGACCTGGGCGACCAGCGTGGTCGGCACCTGGATGACCTGCACGCCCCGCTGGTAGAGGTGGGCGCAGAAGCCCGCGAGGTCGCCGACGACGCCGCCCCCGAGCGCGACCACGTGGTCCTCGCGGGTCATCCCCGCACGCGCCATCTCGCGCAGCACGCGCTCTGCTTCGGCCATCGTCTTCGCCGACTCGCCGGGCTCGACCTCGATCCGGCCCGCGAGCGGGCCGAGCCGCTCGGCGTAAAGTGGCCCGACCGCGGTGTCGGTGACGCAGAAGCGCCGCCCCCGCAGCGGCCAGAGCTCGGTGTCCAGCACACCCGGACCGGAGAAGATCGGGTACTCCCCCGAGGCGCTGGCCGCCCAGAGCATCTTCGTGCCGGGGGGCAGCTCGGCAAGGGCCAGCAGGGAAGGCATCGCGCGGGCGACCAAGCCGCGGTCGCCCGGGGGAAGGATCGCGTCCGCGAGCTCCTCGTAGAAGGGCTGGCGCTCCTCCATCAGCTTGGCGACGCCCTCGGCGCTCTGAGCGAGGGGGCGATCGCTGCGCGCGATCCGCCGCCAAGCCTCGCGGGCGTCGACCTGCAGCCAGACGACGAGGTGCCGCCCCAGCGCCTCGCGCACCCGCTGGGAGAGGACGCTTCCGCCGCCCAGCGCGATCGCGCCGCCGTCGGCTTCCTCCAACAGGGAACCGACGACCTCGGCCTCGCGGGCGCGGAATGCCTCCTCGCCGTCCTGCTCGAACGCCGCGCTGATCGACTTGCCAAACGCCTTTTCCATCAGCTCGTCGATCTCGGTCGTCTTCAGGCCACCGTCCCGCGCCGCCGTAAGCGCGGTCGACTTGCCCGCGCCCATGAAGCCGATGAAGACGAGCGCGGGCTTCACCGCACGAACCCCCCACTCGTCATCGGCGGCCTGGTGAAGGGGGGGCTCATCCGCGGAAGTCGATGCGCTTCTTGTAGGCCTCCAGGCCAGCGTGCACATCGTCGATGTGGTCGCCGCCGAACTTTTCGCGGTAGGCGCGGGCCAGGGTCAGGCAGACCATCGCCTCGCCCACGACCGCGGCCGCCGGCACCACGGTCGAATCAGTGCGCTCGCGCAGCGCCTGGGCGGGCTCCTTGGTCTCGGTGTCGACCGAGCGCAGCGGCTTGGTCAGCGTCGAGATCGGCTTGATCGCGGCCCGCACCGAGAGCGGCAGGCCGTTGGTCATCCCGCCCTCGAGGCCGCCGGCGTGGTTTGTCTCGCGAAAGTAGCCGCGCTGCTCGGACCAGAAGATCTCGTCGTGGGCCTCCGAGCCGGGCCGGCCGGCGACGTCCCAGGCTTCGCCGATCGAGACACCCTTGACGGACTGAATCGAGGCGACGGCGCCGGCGAGCCGGCCGTCGAGACGGTCCTCCCAGGAGATATGCGAACCGAGCCCCGGGAGGAGGCCGAAGGCGCGCACCTCGAAGGTGCCACCGAGGCTCTCGTTGGCCTTGCGCAGGCGGTTGATCTCCTCGACCATCGCGGCGCTCGCCTGCGGGTCGAGGCAGCGCACTGGATCGTCGTCGACGGCGGCGAAGTCCTCCGGCGCCAGGTCCGACCGCTCCGGCGCGGCGATCGAAGCGATCTGGGTGACGTGGCTGTGGACACTGACCCCGAGGGCGGTGAGAAAGCCGCGGGCGATCGAGCCGGCCGCGACGCGGGCAGCGGTCTCACGGGCGCTGGCCCGCTCCAGCACGTTGCGAATGTCGTCGTGGCCGTACTTCTGGGCGCCGACCAGATCGGCGTGGCCGGGGCGCGGCAGGTGGACCTCGTCGACCTCGGCCGCGACCGGCCACGGGTTCATCCGCTCCTCCCAGTTGGCGTAGTCGCGGTTGGCGACGAGGACGGCGATCGGGCTGCCGAGCGTGCGGCCGTGACGCAGGCCAGAGCGGATCTCGACCGTGTCGGTCTCGATCTTCATCCGCCCGCCGCGGCCGTGGCCGAGCTGGCGCCGCGCCATGTCCCGGTCGAGCGCCTCGCGCTCGAGCTCGAGGCCAGCTGGCATGCCCTCGACGATCGCGACGAGGCCCGGCCCATGCGACTCCCCCGCGGTGGTAAATCGAAAAGCGCTCATCACCTCCAAGGCTATAGGCGGACCGGCCGACGGGACAGCCTGCTGACTTCGCCCTTTTGCGTCCATATATGGACGCATAAAGGCGAAGTCAGCGATCAAACGCCTTGCGCGGCGCGGGTCATTGGCGGGCGGCGGCGCGCATCGTCTCGAGCGGGGCAGGGCGGCCGGTCCAGATTTCAAGCGCAAGGGCCCCCTGCTGGACGAGGATCTCGATGCCGTCGACGGCGGTGGCGCCGGCCGCCTCGGCTGCCCGCAGCAGCGCCGTCGGCTCTCCCCCGTAGACCATGTCGACCACGATCTGGCCGGCGGCAAACGCCGAGGCGGCAAGCGGCAGCTCGGCGAACGGGTCCTCGCCGGAGAGGCCGACAGCCGTCGTGTTGACGATCAGCTCGTAGGCGGACGGCTCGGGCGCCTCCACCGCCTCGCCCCCGAGCTCTTCGCAGAGGTGCCGCGACCGCAGCTGAGTGCGGTTCCATACCTCCACCCCGGCGCCTTCACGCAGAAGCGCCCAGACGACCGCGCGCGCGGCGCCGCCGGCGCCGAGCACGAGCGAGCGCTTGCCGGACGGCGAGCCCGGCAGCGAGCGCAGGAACCCTTCCGCATCGGTGTTCTCGGCGCGAACCTCCTGATCGGCGAAGACAAGCGTGTTGGCCGCGCCGATCTCCCGTGCCGTCTCGGAAAGCTCATCGGCAAGGGCAAGCGCCGCGCCCTTGTGTGGCACCGTGACATTGGCGCCGACGAAGCCTTCGCCGCGCATTGCGCGGACCCGCCCCTCAAAGGCGTCGGGGGCAACCTCGACCGCCTCGTAGGCCCACTCCTCGCCAAGCCCAAGCTCGGCGAGCGCCGCGCCGTGCATGGCCGGCGAGCGCGAGTGGCCGACCGGGTAACCGAGGACGCCGAGCCGCGGCACGACCGCTATTCCCCGCAGCTGTCCGGCGAGTTGCCGCCCGCCGCTTCGCGGGCCGAGTTGTAGCGTTCGACGTCGGCGTTGAATTCCGCTTCGGTCGAGGAGAAGGCGAGCTTGTTGCATGCGCCCGGTTCGGCCACGTAGTAGAGGTAGCCGGCCTTCGCCGGATGCGCCGCGGCTTCGATCGAGGCGAGGCCCGGGCTGTCGATCGGTCCCGGCGGCAGGCCGGTGTGCGTGCGGGTGTTGTAGGGGGAGTCGACCCCCAGTTCGGATTCGGTCAGCGGCCGGGTGTAGTTGCCGGTCGCAAAGCGCGTCGTCGCGTCGATCCCCAGCGGCATTCCCTCGTGCAGGCGGTTGTAGATCACCGCGGCGACCAGCTTGCGCTGGCTTTCCAGTCCGGCCTCGTGCTCGATCATCGAGGCGATCGTGAGAACGTCGTAAACCGTCAGGTTCTTCGAACGCGCGTAGGTCATCTTTACGCCGGCGACCCTTCGCTTGAAGTCCTCGAGCTGAAGTTGAACCAGGCTGGCGACGCCGGCGTGCTTTTCCAGTTCGAAGGTGTCCGGGAAGAGAAAGCCCTCGAGATCCTTGGCGCCCTTGCCGCCGTACTTGGCCGGATCGAGGTACTTCGAGTGGACCGTCGCGTTCTCATAGCTGCCACGCAGGCCTTCCGCCTTGGCGATCTCTGCGGTTTGGGCGCGCGTGTAGCCCTCTGGGATGGTCAGCGTGATCGTGCGCACCACAACCACTGGCGGCGGCGAATCGCGATGGAAGTGACGGTAGGCCAGTGCGGCAATCGCAGCCAGTCCGAGGAGCACCGCGCCGAGGGCCAGGGCAACTCCAATCCGGCGGCCCCGCGAGTGAGCTGGCTTGGAGCTCGAACCCTGGGGAGGGTTGGCCTTTGCGGCCACCTTCGCCTTCCGCGCCTTCGGTGCCTTTTTGACCTTCGGCGCCTTTTTTGGCTTCGGTGGCCTTACCTCTGCCGCGGGCTCGGGCGTGACTGGGGGCGGCGACTTGGCGCGGCGGGCTTCGCGCTCGAGACGACGCCTCTCGCGCTCGACCGCCGCCGGGTCGTCTGCCTCGAGGAAGGGATCCTCATTCATCGTCGTCACGCCCTTCGATCGCGGCTTGGCCGGCGAGGTATGCCTGCAGCAGGTGCGCAGCGGCGAGGGAGTCCGGCGCCGCCGCGGCCCCCGCGCGCTTGCTCGCGTCGGCCATGCGGGTCGTCAGTCGCTCGTCGTAGGTCTCCACCGGAACGTCGATGATCGCTTCCAGTTCCGCACAGAAGGTGCGGGCCAGGGCGGCCTGGCTGCCTTCCTCGCCGCTGAGGTGGAGCGGCAGGCCGACGACGACGCGCTCGACCTCGTGCTTGGCGACCAGGTCCGCCACCGAGCGCACCTCCGACGGTTCGATCACCGGCAGGGGAGTTGCCAGAGTGCCGCTCGGATCGGAGATGGCACAGCCGATCCTCGCGGTGCCGTGGTCAAGGGCGAGGACGCGCATTCGGCCTACCCCACCGTCCGCTCGACCAACGCGTGGGCAGCGGCCAGCGCCTCGTCGAGCTTGGCCGGGTCCTTGCCGCCGGCCTGGGCCATGTCATCGCGGCCGCCGCCGCCCCCACCGACGATCGGAGCCGCCTCGCGGACGAGCTCGGCCGCCGAGAGGCCCCGCTGCACCGCGCCTTTCGAGACCAAGACGACCAACGCGACCTTGCTGCCCTCGGCGCCGCCCAGGACGATCGCAGAGTCGCTGCCCAGCTTGGACTGGACGCGGTTGGCAAGATCGAGCAGCTGCTTCTGATCGGCAACAGGGGCCTGCGAGGTGACCAGCTTGAGACCGTTCACGTCCGTGGCCTCGCCGACAAGGCGCTCCGCTTCCTCTCCGGCGAGCTGCCTCTGGGCCTGCTCCGCTCCCTTGCCCGCCTCGCGGAGGCGCTCGGCGGCGCGCCGAGCGGCGCTGAGCGGGTCCTGCGACGAGCCGAGCAGGTCGCCGACCTCTCGGAGCCGATCCTCGCGCTCGCGGAACCAGTCGATCGCCGCCGGCCCACTGAGCGCCTCGATCCGGCGCACGTTGGCGGCGCTGGAGCCCTCCGAGGTGACCTTGAAGATGCCGATCTCCGCCGTGTTGGCCACGTGGGTGCCGCCGCAGAGCTCACGTGAGACGCCCTCGACCTCGACCACCCGAACCCACTCGCCGTACTTCTCGCCGAAGAGGGCCATCGCCCCCAGCCGCTCCGCCTCGGCGCGCTCCATCTCTAGCCAGCGCACTGGCCGGCTTGCCTTGATCCACTCGTTGACGCGATCCTCAACGGCGCGCAGATCCTCGGCGCTGAGCCCCTGCCCATGGGTGAAGTCGAAGCGCAGCTTGTCGGGACGGACGGCCGAGCCAGCCTGGTGGACATGGGCGCCGAGGCGCTCGCGCAGCGCCGCGTGCAGCAGGTGCGTCGCGGTGTGGTTGCGCATCGTCGCGTGGCGGGTCTCGCGGTCGACCTCCGCTTCCACGGCAGCTCGCTCGTCGATCCTGCCGGACGGCTCGACCTCGAGCGCCTGGTCTTCGCCGACCCGGTAGACGTCGAGGACCCTGGCCTCTCCCCCGGCCCAGCGCAGCAAGCCGGAGTCGGCGACCTGACCGCCGCCCTCGGCGTAGAAGGGGCTCTCCTCGAGCTTGATCAGAGCGCGGCCATCGTCGCTCTCGAGCGCGGCGACGCCGGTCGTCGCCCGCAGCGTCTCGTAGCCGACGAAGCGGGTCGGCGCGGCGGCGGCGGCAAAGGCGATCACGCGCTCGTGACGGTCCTCGGAGCCGTGTGCGGTTGCCGCGCCGGAACGAGCGCGTTGGCGCTGCTCCTCCATCAGCTCCTCGAAGCCGCCGTCGTCGACCGAAAGCCCCTCTTCGGCGACCAGCTCCTTGGTCAAGTCGTAGGGAAAACCGTAGGTGTCGTGCAGCTTGAAGGCAGCGGCTGCGTCTATCCACGACGTCTTCTTCGTCTTCGCCTCGGAGACGAGCTGTTCGAGCAGCTCCGTGCCGCGCTCCAACGTGCGGCCGAAGCTCTCCTCCTCGTCGCCGACCCAGCGGGAGATCGTCTCGCGCTCGGCGACCAGCTCGGGATAGGCCTCGCCCATGATCTCGATCGTCTGCTCGGCGAAGCGTCCCAGCCAGGGGGCCTCCAGGCCAAGCGTGCGACCCTGCTGGACCGCCCGCCGCATGATCCGCCGCAGGATGTAACCGCGGTCTTCGTTGGATGGGACGACCCCGTCGGCGATCAGGAAGGCGGCGCCGCGCGAGTGGTCGGCGACGATCCGCATAGCCCGGGTCACCGCGCCGCCTTCGTCGTAGGAGCGGCCGGACATCTCCTCGGCGAGGTCGATCAGCGGCCGGATCAAATCGGTCTCGTAGACCGAGGGGACTTCCTGCAGGATCGCCGCCATGCGGTCGAGCCCCATCCCGGTGTCGATGTTGCGCATCGGCAGCTCGGTGAGCGAACCGTCGGCGCCGAGGTCATAGGTCATGAAGACGTGGTTCCAGAACTCCAGGTAGCGCTCGCCGTCGTCGCCGGGGCGCTCATCGTCGCCACCGAACTCGGGGCCGCGGTCGAGGTAGAGCTCCGAGCAGGGCCCGCAGGGGCCCGTCGGCCCGCCCTGCCAGAAGTTGTCCTCGCGTCCGAGCCTGACGATGCGCTCGTCGGGGACGCCGACGCGGCGCCAGACCGCGATCGCCTCCTCGTCAGGACCGAGGCCGAGCTCCTCGTCGCCACCGAAGACCGTGACCCAGATCCGCTTCGGATCCATGCCAAATCCTTCGGTCGAGAGCTCCCAGCCCCACGGAATCGACTCCTCCTTGAAGTAATCGCCGAAGCTCCAGTTGCCGAGCATCTCGAAGAAGGTGAGGTGGCGGGCCGTGTTGCCGACCTCCTCGATGTCTGTCGTGCGGAAGCACTTCTGCACGTCGGTGAGGCGTCGCGCCGGCGGCTCTTCGCGGCCGAGGAAGTAGGGCTTGAAGGGCTGCATGCCCGCTGTCGTCAGTAGGACCGAAGGATCGTGTGCCGAGGGGACCAGCGAGGCGGACGGCACGATCTTGTGCCCACGCGCCGCGAAGAAGGAGAGGTAGGTCTGGCGGATGTCGCTTGCCTTCATGGCAGGGAGCCTAGAGTCTGCCGACGCCATCTGGCGCGGCGTCAGGAAGCGGCCGCGATGGTGCCGTGGCCGACGATGGCCCCGCCGGAGAGCAGCACCGCCGTCTGTCCAGGCGAGACCCCGGCGAAGTCCTCGTCCAGGGCGATCTCGAGCTCCGCGTGAGCGCCGCTGTCGGGGTTGGCGCGGGAGCCGCCGTCAGCCGCGAAGACGGCAGCCGGCACCGGCCGCGAGCGATAACGGAGGCGCACAGCGTCGACGCTACCTCCCGCACGGTGCAGCACGGCGTTGCGGAGCTGAACGTGGCGTGCCATCAGGTCCCGCCGCGGACCGACCGTGACGGTATTGGCGGCCGCGTCGGTTGAGAGCACGTAGAGCGGCTCCTCGGCTCCGCCGCCAATCCCCCGCCGCTGGCCAACGGTGAAGTTGTGATGACCGCGGTGGCGGCCAACCGCCTTGCCGGAGCGGTCGATCAGGTCGCCCTCGCGCTCGCGCAGGCCACCGTGGCGCCGCAGGAAGTCGCCCTTGTCCTGACCGGAGAGGAAGCAGAGGTCCTGGCTCTCAGGCTTTTTGGCAACCGCCAGCTCGTGGCGGGCGGCGATCTCGCGAACTTCTGGCTTGGTCAGCTCGGTCAGCGGAAACCGCACCCGCCCGAGGATGCCGGGGGGCAGCGCCGCCAGCATGTAGCTCTGGTCCTTGTTCTCGTCAGAGGCGGCGGCGAGCAGCGGCCCATCGCCGTCCTCGATGATCCGCGCGTAGTGGCCGGTGATCAAGTGCGTCGCGCCAAGCCGGGTCGCCAGATCGACCATCGCCGCGATCCGCACCTCACCGTTGCAGGCGATACAGGGGTTCGGCGTGCTGCCACCCGCGTAACCGGAGATGAACTCGGCGACGACCCGGCGGCGGAACTGCTCCTCGAGGTCCAGGGTCAGGTGCGGGATCCCAAGCGAGAGGGCGAGCGCTCGGGCGCCCAGCACCGCCTCGGGCGAACAGCAGGCCTTGGCCCCGTCGGTTTCGGGATCCGCCCAAAGCTTCAGCGTCACCCCGACAACCTCCGCTCCCTGCTCACGCTCCAGGAGCGCAGCCACGGCGCTGTCGACACCACCCGACATCGCGACCAGCACCCGTTTGCGGTCCGGCGTCGCCAGCTGCTCAGCAGACGCGGCCGCCCGAGCCAGCGCGCGGTGCAGTGCATCGGCGGCGAGCTGCGCCGCATGCCGCTTGGCCGGCGTCAACCCACCGATCGCCTCATCGACCTCGGCGATCCCAATCCGCGCCGCCTCGAGCACCGGCTCCCCCTCGACCATCTCCGCCACGGCCGCCGTAGCCGCGCGGGTGGCCCCGCATCCCTCGGCATCGAAGGTGACCGCCCCAACGATCCCGTCTTCGATGAGTAGGGAAAGCCGAGAAAGGTCCCCACACGCAGCCCCTCCAGCGGCGCCAGTGAACGAATCGAGCGGCGGAGGACCAACACGGGTCCCGTCCCGCAGGTAAGCATCGAAGATCTCTCCATTCATGACGATTTCATTATGCGCCTGTCTCGGGGGAGATGAGTGTGCGGTTGGCGAGCGCCGGACCAAGCGAGGCAAGGACGCAGGGAGGCCGAATAGCAGCGCTATTCGGCCGACTGAGGACGCCGCATCGCGCCGGTCCGCCGCCGCCAAACGCGCGCTCAGATCCTCCGAGCCAGGCGCAACAAAAAGAGGCTCCAGCCCGCCGGTACCGCCTCTGGCTTTGATCCCTTGAAGTAAAGGGTGGGAACCTCCTCGCAGTCCCGAAGAACCGAGAGAGATCAGTTCCCGCGCCGTTTGTGTTGGGTCAAACGGTGAGGCGGCTCACGTACGGGCTCGAGCCTTAGCGGAACCGTAGCACTGGGCCAGCACCATGGCGAGCGGTTCAGTCGTCCAGGTTGGAGAGCAGCAACTCGGCGTCACTCCAGTCTTCTGGCTGGACCCGCAGGGCGATGTCGCCGCGGCCGAAACGGTCGAGCGGCCAGTCGACCGTCAGGACCGCCTCGATCTGCGCCTCTTTCAGGGCCTGGTGCCAGGCGCGGGCCGTCTTGACGTCGGCGAAATCGCGCACCACCTCCCAGTCGTCGAAGCGCGGATCGTCGACGTGGACAGGCGTCGCTCCCGGGCCTGGACGGCGGCCGATCAGGACCGTCCGGATCCGGCCGAAGAAGCTCATCCCCCGACCGGCGGCCTCTTGGCGCGAAGCTGGAGCCCGACGTCGCGAAGCTGCACCTCGTCGATCGGCGCCGGAGCGCCGGTCAGCGCGTCCGCGCCCGAGGCGGTCTTTGGGAAGGCGATCACGTCTCGAATCGAATCGGCATCGGCGAGGCGCTGGACGAGGCGATCGAGGCCGAAGGCGATACCGCCGTGCGGCGGGGCGCCGTAGCGCAACGCCTCGAGCAGAAAGCCGAAGCGCGCCTCCGCTTCGGCCTCGTCGATACCGAGGGCGGCGAAGACCTTGCCCTGCAGGCCGGCATCGCTGATGCGGATCGAGCCTCCGCCCATCTCCTGGCCGTTCCAGACCAGGTCGTAGGCGAGCGCCCGCGCGCCGCCGGGGTCGGCGGGGTCGAAGTCAGCAGCAGGCGACGTGAACGGATGGTGCAGCGGGTCCCAGCCGCCGCCGTCGTTGACCTCCATCAGCGGCCAGTCGACGATCCAGAGCAGCGCATCGGAGCCCTCCGCGACGAGGCCGAACTCGGCGGCCAGGTCGAGCCGCAGCTGGGCGAGCACGGCGTTGGCGACCTTGGGCCTGTCGGCGACGACGAGAAGGAGGTCGCCCTCCTCGGCGCCGAGCCGCTCGTTCAGGGCCGCCAGCTCCCCGGCAGAGAGGAACTTCGCCGTCGGCGAGCGCCAGCCCTCGCCCTCGCGGAAGGCCCAGACCAGGCCCTTGGCGCCGAGCTCCTGCGCCCGGGAGATCAGTCCGTCGAGGGCGGAGCGCGGCAGCTCGCGCTTGCCGGCGTTCAATCCCCGAACCGTCCCACCAGAGGCGATGACAGAAGCGAAGACCTTGAACTCGGTGCCGGCGAGGATGTCGTCGAGGTCGACCAGCTCCATGCCGAAGCGGGTGTCGGGGCGGTCCGTTCCGAAGCGCGAGATCGCCTCGTCGTAGGGCAGCCGCTGCAGCGGCAGGCTCAGGGACGGGCCCCCAACCCGCTCGAAGACGTGGCTCAGGAGCCGCTCGTTGACCTCGATCACGTCGTCGACGTCGACGAAGGACATCTCGATGTCGAGCTGGGTGAAGTCAGGCTGGCGGTCGGCGCGCAGGTCCTCGTCGCGGAAGCAGCGTGCCACCTGGTAGTAGCGCTCGAAACCGGCGACCATCAACAGCTGCTTGAACAGCTGCGGCGACTGCGGCAGCGCGTAGAAGGAGCCCTGCTGAGTGCGGCTGGGGACGAGGAAGTCGCGGGCGCCCTCCGGGGTCGAACGGGTCAATACCGGCGTCTCGATGTCGAGGAAGCCCTCGCGGTCGAGGAACTCGCGCATCGCCGCGGTGACGCGGTGGCGGAGGACGAGGGCCTCGCGCATCTGCTCGCGACGTAGGTCGAGATAGCGGTGGCGCAGGCGCGCGTCCTCGCCGACGTCGCCGGCGAAGCCCTCGATCTGAAAGGGAGGCGTCTCGGCATCGGCGAGCAGCTCGGCAGCACTGATCTTCAACTCGACCTCCCCCGTCGGCAGGTC
>DASWQV010000071.1:0-13618 GCA_036403515.1 Solirubrobacterales bacterium | reverse complement strand
CGGGAGCCGCTCTTGAGTGTTTTGGGAGGGCCACCCGCCGCTCCTCTTAGACTGCGAGGCATGCTTTCGCCTCGGCAGGAGCTCATTCTCAAGCTCGTTGTTGACGCTTATCTCGCGTCGGGACGACCGGTGCCTTCGAAGGAGATCGCCGATCGCGCTGAGGTTGAGTGGGGAGCTTCCACCGTGCGAGCGGAGCTGGCGGCGCTCGAGGCTGCCGGATATCTGACCCATCCGCACACGTCTGCGGGGCGAGTGCCGACGGAGCTGGGTTACCGGAGTCACGTCGATTCGCTGCTCGCCGCCGGCCGGTTGCCGGCCACGAACACCGTTGAGCTGGAGCTGCGACGCGAGATCGACGCTGCGATGCGCGAGACGACCGCGGCGTTGGCACGGGTGACCGACCTGATGGCGCTGGTGACCGCGCCGACGGAGACCGCTGCGGCGACGATCCGCCGGGTCGAGGTCCTGCGACTGCAAGCGAGCCGCGTGATGGTCGTCGCAATCGCCTCCAACGGCGCGGTCGCCAAGCGCGTCTTCGACTTCCCCGGCCCGGTCGACCCTGGCTTGGTTGAGTGGGCGTCCAGCTATCTCAACGAGTCGCTGGAAGGGATGGGCCTCGGCGCCCGGATGATCGCCAGTCGCCTTGCCGACCCCGAGCTGGGGCCGGTCGAGGCTGAGTTCATCGCCGCCCTCGGCGCGGCCTTCACCGAGCTGGAAGGGGGGGAGTCCGCCGACGCTCTCTACACCGATGGCGCTTCGCGGCTGCTCTCCGAAGCTCATTCCGGCGACCTGCCCCGGGCTGACCGGCTGATGACCGCGCTCGAGGAGCGGGCGAGCCTGCTTGGCATGCTGCGCTCGGTCCTCGACCAGCGCTCCGTCTTCCTTTGGATCGGCGGTGAGAACCCACGGCCGGAGCTGCGCTCGGTCAGCGTCGTCGGCGCCAATTATGGCCTCGCGCACCGCAACCTCGGCGCTGTGGGCGTCGTCGGTCCGCTGCGGATGGACTACGCCACCGCGATCGCGTCCGTGCGCGGCGCCGCCCGCGAGCTTTCGCGCTACTGCGAGACCGTCTACGACGGCTGATCACCGATGCCTCGCGACTACTACGAGATCCTCGGCGTCGAGCGCGGTGCCTCTGGGGCGGAAGTGAAGCGCTCCTTCCGCCGCCTGGCTCGTGAGCTGCACCCCGACGTCAACGCCCACGACCCCGAGGCGGAGGAGAAGTTCAAGGCCGCGGCGGAGGCCTACGAGGTTCTCTCCGACCCGGATCAGCGACAGGCCTACGACCGCTTCGGCCACGAGGGCCTGCGCTCGGGCGGCTTCCCGCCGGGTGGCGCCGGTTTCAGCTCGGTCGAGGACATCTTCTCGGCGGTCTTCGGCGGTGCTTTCGGCTTCGAGGTGCGACACGGCCCGGTGCGCGGCCAGGACCTCATGCACGCGGTCGAGATCTCCGCCCCGCAGGCCATGCTTGGGGCATCGATCAAGATCCCCAGCCATGAGGGTGAGCGCGAAATCGAGCTGCCGCCAGGGGTCCAGCACGGAACCCAGTTCGCCCTCCGCGGCCACGGTCTCCCCGGGGCGAACGGCGGCCCGCCGGGAGATCTGCGCATTGTCATCCACGTGATCGTTCCCACTGATCTCTCCGAGGAGCAGCGCGAGCTGGCCGAAAAGCTGGAGGAGACGCTCGAGGCACGCAACCTGCAATCCCGGCAGGGCGATGACGGCTTCTTCTCCCGCATGCGCAGAGCCTTCGGTTGATCCGGCTCGCCGTTCGCTGCAGGCCCGAGCAAGCCGAGATCGTCCTCGCCGAGCTGACCGTGCTGGCGCCAAACGGGGTCGAGGAGGAGCGCGGGCCCGACTATGTCGAGTACGCGATCTACGGCGGCGAGGGAGAGCTGCCGGAGCTGGGGGAGATCGAGGTCGCGGCGGGGGACGGGCTGGTCGAGGTGGTGGCGACCGAGGTTCCCGACGACTGGGCGGATCGCTGGCAGGACTTCCACAAGCCGCTTCTGGTCGGCAGCCGCCTCTGGCTGCGACCCTCGTGGGAGGAACCGCGCGAGGGCACGATCGATGTGGTCGTCGACCCCGGCCGCGCCTTTGGCACCGGCGCCCACCCGACCACGCGCCTCTGCCTGGAGCTCTTGTTGGAGCTCGCCGAGGGCGGCGAGGCCCGCGGACCGCTCACCGACCTGGGGACCGGCTCCGGCGTCCTCGCGATTGCCGCGGCCAAGCTTGGCTGGGGCCCCGTGAGCGCCTATGACCACGAGGAGCCCGCGATCGAAGCCGCTGCCGCCAACGCCGCGATCAACGGCGTCGAGCTCCACCTCGAACGTCGCAACCTCCGCGAGGGCCTCCCCGATCTCGCCCCAACCGCAATAGCCAACCTGACCGCACCGGTGCTCAGGGTGATAGCCGAGCAGCTCAACGGCTCCGAGGATCAGGGGAGGGCTCAACGGAGCCTCCCCGCTGTCGCTCCGGCGAGTCCTCCCCTGATCCTCGGAGCCGCCGTTACTCCCAGGAACCCTCCCTCGACAATCGTCTGCTCAGGACTGCTCCCGAGCGAGCTGGGCGGGACGGCGGCCCTCTTCGCTCCGCTCGGTCTCGCCGAAGCCGAGCGCCGCCTGGATGGCGACTGGGCCGCGCTCTTGCTTCGGCGCTGATTTGCGATCGTCCGCCACGCTGGCTGGCGACTTATCCGTCATATACACCGATAAGTCGCCAAGCCGCCCTGCGCGTCTATATGTTTCGACCCGATGTTCGCCACGATCGTCAGCCCCGGATACAAGTTCGCGCTGTTCCTCCACATCCTCGCCGTCGTGCTGGCGTTCGGCCCGACCTTCGGCTACGCCCTGTTCTTCTCCGTCCTGCCCCAGCATCCGCGGGCGACGCCGACGATCCTTGCCGGGATCCAGAAGACCGATCGATACCTTGTCAACCCAGGAATGATCGTGCTCTTGCTTGCCGGGCTCTACCTGCTCTCCGACGGTCCCTGGGAGACGAGCGACGCCTTCATCGGCGTTGGCTTCCTCGCGATCCTCGTTCTCTTCGGCCTTCAGCATGGCTTCTTCCAGCCAAAGGTGAGACAGGCGCGCGAGCTGGCCGAACGGGACCTGAAGTCCAGCGACGTGCTCAGCGCTGAGTTCATGGCGCTCGGCGACCGGATCGGGAAGGTCGGGACGATTGCGGGCTTGATCGTCGTCGTGACGGTCTTCTTCATGGCCTATAAGCCCTTCCTCTAGCGGGCCGGCCCTGATGGCCAGATCCGTCGCTGGGGACAAGCTCGATCCTTCGCTGCCGATCGCGATGTTCGACTCCGGCGTCGGCGGCCTCACCGTGCTGCACGAGTGCCTGGTCTCCCTGCCCGAGGAGGACTATCTATATCTCGGCGACACGGCCTGGTTCCCCTACGGCATCAAGGACCCGGACCAGTTGCGGGGGAGGATCCGAGCGATCTCCGAGCTGTTGCTCGGCGGCCGTGCCAAGCTGCTCGTGATCGCCTGCAACACCGCGACCTCGATCGGCGAGGACATCGCCCGGGAGGTCGCCGCCCAGCACGGAGTGGAGGTGGTGCCGGTGGTCGAGCCGCAGGCCGAAATTGCCGCCGCGATCACCGACAATGGCCGGGTCGGGGTGCTGGCGACGCCGAATACGGTTGCGAGCGCCGCCTACCGCCACGCCCTCGAAGGGCAGGGGCGGGCGCTCGAGGTGACCGAAGTGGAGGCGCCTGACCTGGCCCCCTTCATCCAAGACGGCTCGCTCTTCGATGAGGGCGTCTTGGAGATGGCTCGCGCCTACTGCGCGCCGCTGAAGCGGGCCGAGGTCGACACCCTGATCCTGGGCTGCACGCACTACCCCTTGGTCGCGCCGATGCTGCAGCGCATCCTCGGCCGCGATATCCGCCTGGTCAGCGGCGGCCATGCGGTTGCCGCGGCGGTTCAGCGCACCCTGGAGCGCCGTGGCCTCGCTCGCGTCCTCGACGGGGAGGGCGCCTATCGCTTTCTCTGCACGGGGGACATTGATTCATTCCGAGGCCTCGGCACTCGCTTCCTCCAGATGCCCCTGGGAGAGGTCGAGCAGGTCGAGATCTCGCCCCGGCGCTGAGTTCCACGCGTCTGATTTCACGGTTTCGGCGCAGACGGGCAGGCACCCGTGCGTCAAGGTCTGCGAGCGTCACCAGCATGACGACAACAGCTATCGGCAATACCATATATACTCCTCCCGTGGCAAAGGTGATGATCTCCATTCCGGACAACCTGCTCGAGCGACTCGACGCGCGGGCGCGCGCCAATCGCGAGACGCGCAGCGGCCTCCTTCGGCGGCTGGTCGAGCAGGAGGTGTCGGTGCAGAGCGCAAACCGCCGCAAGGAGTTCGAAGATCTCCTCGGTCCGGCCGTGAACATGGGCGGCGACGCAGCGAGGCTGATCCGCGAAGACCGCGAATCCCATTGACGGCGCTCCTGCTCGACGCCGGCGTTTGGATTGCGGCGAAGGACCATGGCGATCGCTATTTCGAGGCGTCGCGCCTACTCGTCCTTGACACCGACCAGCCGGTCGCCGCACTCGATCTGACTCTCTACGAGGTGGCCAACGTCGTCGGGGCGAGGAAGCAGCGAGGCGACGATGCGGTCGACCTTTGCCGACTGATCTCAGCACGCTGCGCAGGCCAATTGGC
Organism: Solirubrobacterales bacterium; assembly: GCA_036403515.1. Lineage (GTDB taxonomy): Bacteria > Actinomycetota > Thermoleophilia > Solirubrobacterales > 70-9 > VRUE01. The sequence goes on along the minus strand of DASWQV010000071.1, from coordinate 8,947 downwards.
GGCAATTGACGCGGAGCTGGTTCGCCGCACTGTCGAGATCGCGGCCGAGCACGGCCTTACGGCCTATGACGCCGCCTATGTCGCGGCCACGCGCCGCTACGGCTGGACCCTGGTCAGCACCGACATCGGCGACCTGGTCTCCAAGGGTCTCGCCGTGGCGCCGGACGCTGCCGACTACCCTTAGATCGAATGAGCGTTCTGGAGCAGGTGCAGGCAGACGTGCGGACCGCGATGAAGGCGGGCGATCGTGCGCGCGCCGGCGCCCTGCGGATGATCGTCGACTCGCTGCAAAAGGACGCCAAGCTGGGTGACGGCGATGAGGTGGCGGTGCTGCAGCGCGAGCGCAAGAAGCGGCTGGAAGCTGCCGAGGCGTACGGCGAGGCCGGCCGCGCCGAGCAGGCCACAGCCGAGAACTTCGAGGCTGAGCTGATCGAGACCTACCTGCCGACGCAGCTCTCCGACGAGGAGCTGGCCGATCTGGTCGATGCCGCCGTCGCCGAGACCGGCGCCGGCGAGCAGAAGCAGATGGGCCAGGTGATGTCGGCGCTGATGCCGAAGCTGGGCGGACGAGCCGACGGCAAGCGGGTCAGCGCGGCGGTGCGGGAGCGGCTTGGCGCGTAGGCAGCTCACCCTCGAGAACAGTGTCGCCGCTGAGCTGGCGGGCTCCGAGGACGCCGTGCTGCGCGCCCTGCGCGGTCACCTCGATTGCGATTTCCACCTGCGCGGCAACGTGCTCACCCTCGATGGCGAGTCGGACGACGTGCAGACCGCGGCGACCGTGGTCGACGAGCTGGTCGAGCTGATCGAGAACGGGCACGAGGTGGCGCCCGGGACGATCGAAGCGGTGACCGGTGCGCTCGATGCCGAGGAGAGCCCGGCGGAGATCCTCGAGGACGTCGTCTGGCGCCACCGCAACACCAAGGTCTCGCCGAAGACCCTCAACCAGAAGCGCTACGTCGACTCGATTCGCAAGCACACGATCACCTTCGGCGTGGGGCCCGCCGGCACGGGAAAGACCTTTCTCGCCGTGGCGATGGCCGCCGCGGCGCTTGCCGACCGCCAGGTGCAGAGGATCATCCTCACCCGGCCGGCGGTCGAGGCCGGGGAGCGGCTCGGCTTCCTGCCCGGCGACATCCAGGCCAAGGTCGATCCATACCTGCGGCCGCTCTTCGATGCCCTCTTCGACATGCTCGACCCGGATCGCGTCAACGGCTATTTTGAGCGCGGCGTGATCGAGGTGGCGCCGCTGGCCTTCATGCGCGGCCGCACTCTCAACGACTCCTTCGTCATCCTCGATGAGGCGCAGAACACCAGCCCCGAGCAGATGAAGATGTTCCTGACCAGGCTCGGCTTCAACTCGCGCATGGTCGTCACCGGCGACGTCACCCAGATCGATCTGCCAAGCGACCAGCGCTCCGGCCTGATCGTCGTCCGCGACATCCTCGACTCGGTCCAGGACATCGACTTCATCGCCTTCGGCGGCGAGGACGTCGTCCGCCACAAGCTGGTCCAACGCATCGTCGCCGCCTATGACGAGCACGGCAACCGCGAGCGCGCTGCGCGGGCCGAACACGGGCCGACGCCGGGCACTTGAGCCTGGACCTCTCCGACGTGCCGGCGGAGTTGCGCGAGCCGGTGGCCGCTGCGCTTGCCGCGGTGGGGGTCACGGACGGCCACCTTGCCGTTGAGCTGGTCGATGCCTCCCGCATCCATGAGCTCAACCGAGAGCATCGCTACAAGGACGCTCCCACCGACGTGCTCGCCTTCCCGATCGACGGCGTCGGACCTGCGCCTGGCCCGCGGGAGCTGGGCGACGTGGCGATATGTCCTGAGCACTGCTCGGATCTGACCGAGGCTGCGATCCACGGTGTGCTCCACCTCTGCGGCTATGACCACGAGACCGACGAGGGCGAGATGCTGGCCCTCCAGGCCGGCGTCATGGAGGGCTTGGCGTGACCCGCTCCGGTTTCGTCGGCCTCGCCGGTCGGCCCAATGTCGGCAAGTCGACCCTGGTCAACCAGATCGTCGGCAGTCGCGTCGCGATCGTCTCGATGCGCCCGCAGACGACCCGCCGGGCGATCCGCGGCATCCACACCGACGTTGAGGGTGGCCGCCAGCTCGTCCTCGTCGACCTGCCCGGCGTGCAGCGCCCCCGCGACGTGCTCACCGAGCGGATGCAGAAGCGGGTCGAGCGCGAGCTCGCCGATTCCGACCTGGCCCTCGTCGTGATCAACGGAGAGGAGGGCGTCGGCCCCGGCGATCGCTTCATCGCCCGCGCCCTGCTCGGCGCCGGCTCCAAGCTGCCGACGATCTGCGCCGTCAACAAGATCGATCGGCTGGGCCCGAACGAGCTGGTCCCGGTCCTGGCTCAGGCGGCAGAGCTGGGCGGCGTCGACGAGGTCTTTCCGATCAGCGCCAGCGGCGGCGAGGGCGTCGCGGCTCTGGTCGACCGGATGGCGGAGCTGATGCCGGAGGGCCACTACCTCTATCCCCCGGAGGACAACAGCGACCAGTCCAGCGAGCTGCTGCTGGCCGAGCTGATCCGCGAGCAGGTCCTCAATCGCACCCGCGACGAGATCCCGCACTCGGTCGAGGTCGCGGTCAAGGAGGTAGATCAGCGCGAGGACGGCCTGGTCACCGTCAACGCCGAGGTCTGGGCAGAGACCGAGTCGCAGAAGCGCATCCTGATCGGTAAGGGCGGCGCCAAGGTGGGCGAGATCGGCGCCGGCGCGCGCCGCTCGCTCGAAGCGGAGCTGGGGGACAAGGTTCACCTGGACCTGAAGGTCCGTGTGCGCAGCCACTGGCGTCGTGATGAGGATCTTCTTGATCGGCTTGGGATCGAGTGAGGGGGAGCGGCGAGGGATGGGGGCGAGCACGCGTTCACTGCCTGCATGCCTGACATACGATTGCTTGGTGTTCGACGAGCTCAAATTCGATGAGCGCGGGCTGATTCCCGTTGTGGCGCAGGATCACTTCAGTGGAGAGGTGCTGACGGTTGCCTATGCCAATGAGGAGTCGTTGCAATTGACGGTTGAGACGGGGGAGATGCACTTCTTCAGTCGCTCGCGTGGGGAGATTTGGCGCAAGGGGGAAACTTCGGGCAACGTGCTGAAGCTGCGTCAGCTGCGCTATGACTGCGACGGTGATGCGATCGTCGCTCTGGTTGAGCCGACCGGGCCGGCCTGCCATACCGGGCAGCGCAGCTGCTTTTATCGCGAGCTGGGTGGATCGGCGGCGACCGAGGTGGACGCTCCGGCTGTGGCGGGTGAGCCGGCGCCGGTCGCGCACGAGGCGCTCGCGACGCTGGAGCGGACGCTGCGCAGCCGGGCCGCCGAGCGGCCCGAGGGCAGCTACACCGTGCAACTGCTCGATGACCCGAAGCTGATCGGCGAGAAGGTCGAGGAGGAGGCCGAGGAGGTGGTCCGCGCCGCCCGCGAGGAGTCCGAGGAGCGTGTCGCCGAAGAGGCCGCCGACCTGCTCTACCACCTCGCCGTTTTGCTCGCCGCGCGCGAGGTCCCGCAGTCCGCCGCGATGGAAGTGCTCAATGGCCGTCGCCGCTAGCAGGTCGGTGGCAGCCCGATGATGTCCAGCGCCTCGGGGACACGAGCGCGGGATTCTTCTCAACTGCGACTCGAGCCGAGCCTCGGCGAGGCTCGGGCGCTGGCCCAGCAGGGCAACGTCGTGCCGATCTGCGCCCGGCTGCTCGACGACTGCGAGACTCCCGTCTCCGCCTTCCTCAAGCTGCGCGCCGGAGAGCCAGAGGGCGCGCCCTGCTTCCTGCTCGAGTCCGCCGAGCAGGGTCAGGTCGGCCGCTACTCCTTCGTCGGCTTCCGGCCCCGCTCGGTGCTGCGCTGGAGCGACGGCGTGCTGAGCGATTCCGAGGGGGCGTCGAGCGACGCACCTGACCCCTACGCGGCCGTCGCCGAGCGCCTCTCCGGCTTCAGGCTGGCGCCGGTCGATGGCCTGCCGCCGTTTGCCGGCGGCGCCGTCGGCTTCTTCGGTTACGACCTCGTCCGCACGGTCGAGCCGCTCGGCGAGCCCAATCCGGACCCGCTCGGCTTGCCCGACATGGCGCTGATGGTCACCGATCTGCTGCTCGTCTTCGACCACCTGCGCCACGAGCTGACGATCATGGCCTGCGCGTTCGCGGACGACGAGGGCGGGATCGATGCCGCCTACGAGCGCGCCGCGGTGGCGATTGCCGATGCCCGCCAGCGCTTGGGCGGCGCCGTTCCGGCGCCCAAGCAGCCGGCTATCGCCGAGCCGCCGCAGTTCGTCTCGAACATCGAGCGCGATGCATTCGAAGCTGCGATCGAGCGGATCGTCTCCTACGTGCACGCCGGGGACGCCTTCCAGGTCGTCCCCTCACAGCGCTTCTCGGCGCCGGCGCCGGTCGAGGCCTTCTCGGTCTACCGCGGCCTGCGCGCGGTCAATCCCTCGCCCTACATGTACTTCCTCGAGTTCGGCGACTTCCAGATCGCCGGCGCCTCGCCGGAGCCGCTGGTCAAAGTCACGGGCCGCTCAGTCGAGACCAGGCCGATCGCCGGCACCTACCCGCGCGGCGCCAACGAGGAGGAGGATCGCCGCCTGGCCGAGCGCCTCGTCAACGATCCCAAGGAGCGGGCCGAGCACGTGATGCTGGTCGATCTCGGCCGCAACGACCTCGGCAGGGTATGCGAGTACGGCTCGGTCTCCGTCGACGAGCTGATGGTCGTCGAGACCTACTCCCACGTGCTGCACATCGTCAGCCAGGTCTCCGGCACCCTGCGCGAGGACGTCGGCGCGATGGACGTGCTGCGCTCGGCTCTGCCGGCGGGGACGCTGTCAGGCGCCCCAAAGGTGCGAGCAATGCAGATCATCGATGAGCTCGAGCCAATCAAGCGCTGCTCCTACGGCGGCGCGATCGGCTACCTCTCCTGGAACGGCGACCTCGACACAGCGATCCACATCCGCACCGTCGTCGTCAAGGACGGCCAGATCCACGTCCAGGCCGGCGGCGGCACGGTCGCCGACGCGAAGCCGGCCTACGAGTACAACGAGTCGGTCAACAAGGCCCGGGCGGTCTTCCGCGCGGTCGAGTTGGCCTGCGAACAGCCGGATTGGCCCTGAGGCGACGATGAAAGTCCTCGTAATCGACAACTACGACTCCTTCACCTACAACCTGGTCCAGTACCTGGGCGAGCTGGGCGCGGAGCTCGAGGTGATCCGCAACGACAAGGCGACGGTCGACGAGCTGCTCGAGCGCGATGCTGAGCGCCTCGTCGTCTCGCCGGGTCCCTGCACGCCGGCGGAGGCCGGGATCTCGGTCGAGGCAATCCGCCGCTTCGCCGAAGCGGGCACGCCGGTGCTCGGCGTCTGCCTCGGCCACCAGTCGCTGGTCGAGGCCTTTGGCGGTCGCACGGTTCAGGGCGAGCCCGTGCACGGCAAGGAGGCGGAGATCGAGCACGACGGCCGGACCCTCTACGCCGGCCTGCCGACCCCGTTCGTCGCCGGCCGCTACCACTCGCTGGTCGCGGACCCACAGCTCCCCGACGAGCTGGAGTTGAGCGCCAGCTTCGGCGACGTGGTGATGGGTGCTCGGCATCGCGAGCTGCCCGCCGAGGGCGTCCAGTTTCACCCCGAGTCAGTGCTCACGCCCCAGGGCAAGCACCTGCTGGCCAACTTCCTAGGGGGCGCCAAATGAGCTTCCGGTGCGCTTTTTCCCCGAATAAGGGGGATAAGGCGCACCGGAAGGGTGTGGTGAGACGGTGACGCCCAACGAAATCGTCACTCGGGCGATCGATGCGGTCTGCGCTGGGGACCATCTCACGGCGGACCATGCCGCCGCGGTGCTCGCCGAGATCATGGAGGGGCGCAGCGGCGAGGTCCAGACGGCGGCCTTCCTGATCGCCCTGCGGGCGAAGGGCGAGACCGTGCCCGAGCTGGTCGGTCTGGCCCGCACGATGCGCTCGCTCGCGGCGCCGGTTTCGACCTCCCGCGCCGACCTGGTCGACACCGCGGGCACCGGTGGCGGCCCGTCCACCTTCAACGTCTCGACAACCGCGGCGCTGGTCGCGGCAGCGGCGGGCTGCGCTGTCGCCAAGCACGGCAACCGGTCCAACACCAGCCGCTGCGGCTCCGCCGACCTGCTCGAGGCGCTCGGCGTCAACATCGAGCTCGAGCCCGAGCAGGTCGGCCGCTGCATCGAGGAGATCGGCTTCGGCTTCATGTTCGCCCCCCGCCACCACAAGGCGATGGCGCACGTCGCGCCTGTCCGCAAGGACCTCGGCGTGCGGACGATCTTCAACTTCCTCGGTCCGCTGACCAATCCCGCCGGCGCGCCGCGCCAGTTGCTCGGCGTCTCCGACCGCCACTACCAGGAGACGATCGCCGAGGCGCTGGTCGGCCTCGGCAGCGTCCGCGCGATGGTCGTCGCCGCCGACGATGGAGTCGACGAGATCTCGATCTCGGCGCGCACGAGGGTGATCGAGGTCGAGGATGGGCGCACCGCTGAGCGCTTCGTCGAGCCCGGCGATTTCGGCTTCGCTGAAGCCGAGCCCGAGTACGTGGCGGGGGGGAGCCCGGAGGAAAACGCCGCCGCCTGCCGCGCCGTCCTCGGCGGTGAGGCCGGGCCCCGTCGCCACCTGGTCCTGCTCAACGCCGGCGCCGCGATCTACGTCGGCGGCAAGGCCGAGAGCCTTGTCGACGGGGTCGAGAGCGCGGCCTCGGCGGTCGATTCAGGCGCGGCGCGCGAGCTGCTCGAGCGCCTCGTCGCAACGACGGCCGCGCTGGCCCTCTAGGCTTCGGCTGTCAAGTGGCAATGATCGAGCAGCTGATTTCGGTAGCGCGAGAAGGGGTGGAGGAGCGCCGCGGACAGGTTCCGCACGCGGACCTCGAGTCGCGCCTTTCCGGCCGCGGCCAGGACCGCCCCTTCAACGAGGCGCTGGTTCGACCCGGCCTCTCGCTGATCTCCGAGTTCAAGCGGCGCTCACCGAGCGCCGGCGAGATCGCCGCCTCGGCCACGGTCGCCGAGCAGGTCGGCGCCTACGAGCGCGGCGGCGCGGCTGCGCTCTCCGTGCTGACCGACGAGCGCCACTTCGGCGGCTCGCTCGAGGACCTACGTGCCGCCCGCGCCGCCTGCGACCTGCCGATTCTGCGCAAGGACTTCATCGTCGATCCTTACCAGCTCTACGAGGCGGCGGTGCATGGCGCCGACGCCGTGCTGCTGATCGTCCGCGCCCTCGAGGATCGCGAGCTGCGCGCGATGTACGAGGAGGCCCGCGGGCTCGATCTCGACTGCCTGGTCGAGGTCCACGACGCAGAGGAGCTCCAACGTGCGCTCGAGCTCGACGCCGACGTGATCGGCATCAACAATCGCGATCTGGACGCCGGCACGGTGGATATCTCGACCACCTATGAGCTGATGCCCGACGTGCCCGCGGGCAAGACCGCTGTCGCCGAGAGCGGCATCTCATCGCGCGCCGAGCTGGAGGAGCTGGAGCGCGTCGGCGTCGACGCCGTCTTGATCGGCGGGGCGCTGATGAGTGCCGCTGATCCTGAGGCGAAGACCCGCGAGCTGACCGGCGGCGACGAGGGCACCCATGAGCACCGCCTGCCCTGAAGCCGCTCGAATTTAACTGCCTTTTGCGGGCCGTTTAGGAATCGCTGAGGGTCGCCACCTACAGTGCCCAGACGATGAAGAGATTCCTGCGCACCCCATTTGGCTCCGCGCTCCTCGGTGGCGCTGTCGTCGCAGCCTTCTTTGCCATCGCGATCTCGGCGGGCTGGGTCGACTCGAAGACGACGACCACGACCGCGATACCGGCGCCGCTCACCGCGCCGGTTGCCAACAGGGAAAGCCAGGACTCGAGCACGGTGAACCAGATCTACAGCCACGACGGGCCGGGGGTCGCCTTCATCGAATCGACCGAGGCCGCGGAAGAAACGGCTTCACCGTTGACCCCGTTCGGCGAAGGGGAATCGCGCGGCGGCGGCATCGCCACTGGCTCCGGCTTCCTGATCGACAACGACGGGCACATCCTCACCAACAACCACGTGGTCGAAGGCGCGACGAAGGTCGAGGTCAGGCTTGGCTCATCGGACACCAGTCACGAAGCCGAAGTCGTCGGCGCCGACCCGGCAACCGATGTGGCGCTGCTCAAAGTCGACGTGCCGGCCAGCCAGCAGCACCCACTCTCACTCGGCAACTCGGCCCAGGTCCAGGTCGGCGATCCGGTCGTCGCGATCGGCAACCCGTTCGGACTCGACCGCACCGTGACCGCGGGCATCGTCTCCGCCCTGCAGCGCCAGATCCAGGCGCCCAACGGCTTCTCGATCTCGCATGTGATTCAGACCGACGCCGCGATCAATCCCGGCAACTCCGGCGGCCCGCTGATCGACTCCGAAGGGCGGGTGATCGGGATCAACTCGCAGATCCAGACCGGTGGTGGCAATGATGGCAACGTCGGCATCGGCTTCGCGGTTCCGATCAACACCGCCCGTGAAGTGGCCGAACAGATCGAGCAGCACGGCGAAGTGAAGCACGCCTTCCTCGGCATCAACGGCGGCAGCGTCACGCCGGCCGTCGCCAAGGCGCTGAAGCTGCCGGTCGAAAAAGGCGTCCTGATCAACGAAGTCGTCAAAGATGGCCCGGCGGACAAGGCCGGCGTCGAGGGTGGAGACACCGAAGCGACGATCGAAGGCGCCAAGGTCACGCTCGGCGGCGACATCATCACCGAAGTCGACGGCAAGTCGATCAGCTCGATGGAAGACGTGATCAACGCGGTCAACTCGGCGCAGCCGGGCGACAAGATGGAATTGACGTTGCTGCGGGGTCACGACGAAGAAAAGACCGTGACGGTCACGCTCGGCGTGCGGCCCAAAACGGCGGAATAGGCGCGGGGCCGGCGGAGCGGCCGGGTGGCACTTCCCAAAACGCTCGGCAGGAGCCTCGCTGGAGTGTTTTGGG
>DASWQV010000070.1:0-60677 GCA_036403515.1 Solirubrobacterales bacterium | reverse complement strand
GGTTTTCGAGTTCTAGCGCCTGCTCCACCGGAACGCAGGGCATTTCCACGCCTTCGGCCACCGCCGGGTGGGTGACCGCTCCCGCCGCGACGTTTACCCCGGGACGCAACCCGGGGTCACGCCGGATCGCTCCGGCGACGCCCTCATCAGCCAGGGCGATCGCGAAAGGCAGGGTCGCGTTGGTGAGGGCGTGGGTCGAGGTGATCGGCACCGCGCCGGGCATGTTGGCGACGCAGTAGTGGGTGATCCCGTCGACCTCGAAGGTCGGGTCCTTGTGAGTGGTGGGGCGCGAGGTCTCAAAGCAGCCCCCCTGGTCAATCGCGACGTCGACCAGCACCGCCCCGGGCTTCATCAGCGCCAGCTGCTCGCGGCGCACGACGAAGGGGGCGCGGGCGCCGTGAACGAGGACGGCGCCGATCACCAGGTCGGCGCGCGGCAGCATCTCCTCGATGGCCAGCGTGGTCGAGAAGACGGTCGAGCAGCGCCCGGCGAAGCTGGTCTCGAGCTCGCGCAGCCGATCGATCGACTTGTCGAAGACGAAGACGTCGGCCTCCATCCCGATCGCGATGAAGGCGGCGTTCATGCCGACCACGCCGCCGCCGATCACGATCACGTTGGCGGCGGCGACACCGGGCACACCGCCGAGCAGGATGCCCCTGCCACCGAGCGGCTTCTCGAGCATGAAGGCGCCGGCCTGGGTGGCGATCTTGCCGGCGATCTCGCTCATCGGCGCCAGCAACGGCAGGCGGCCGCGCGCGTCCTCGACCGTCTCGTAGGCGATGCAGGTCGCCCCGGAGTCGCAGAGGTCCCGGGTCAGCTCCGGGTTGGGAGCGAGATGCAGGTAGGTGAAGAGAAGCTGGCCGACCCGGAGCATCTCGACCTCGGCCGGCTGCGGCTCCTTCACCTTCATCACCATCTCGGCGTTTGCGAAGACCGCGGCCGCGTCGAAGAGCATGTGAGCGCCCTGCGCCTCGAAGTCAGCGTCGGAAATCGCGCTGCCCTCGCCCGCACCCGCCTCGATCAGCACCTCGTGGCCGTGTTCCACCATCTCGCGGACTCCGGCGGGGGTGACCGCCACCCGGTACTCGTCGGGCTTGATCTCCCGCGGGACGCCTACCTTCACGTCACCAGCTCCCTCGCTCGGATCGCCAGCCAGAACTCGATCCGGTCATGGGCCCGCGAGAGGTCGCGCCCGGTCAGCTCCTCCACCCGGCGCATCCGGTAGCGCAGCGTGTGGCGGTGACAGTAGACCTCGCGCGCGGCACGCTCCCACTGGCCGTTCTGTTCGATGAAGGCCTCCAGGGAACGCAGCAGCTCACCGCCGTACTCCTCGTCGCCCTCCTCGATCGGGCCGAGGACGCTGTCGCAGTAGAGCTTCAGCGCCTCGTCGTCCTGGATCGAGAGCAGCAGCGTGAAAGCGCCGAGGTCCTTCCAGGAGGCGACCTCGGGGGCGCTGCCGTTGTCGATCGCGGTCGCCTCCAGGGCGCAGCGCGCCTCGTGAAAGGAGTGGCGCAACATCTCCGGCGCTGCAGGGCGGCTGGCCGCCGCGCGGACCGTGCCGCGATCGACGGTGAGCGCCTTGCGGGCGTCGGCGGCGAGGTCGACGGGGTCGCGGTCGGCCGCGTCGACGACGGCGCAGAGCAGCTCGCGGCGGCCGCTGGCATGCGGCGCCACCACCGCCGGACAGGCATCGGCCGCCAGGGCTCGCTCGAGCACCGGCTCGGCGGCGGCGGGATCGTCGAGGGAGAAGACGAGCACGGCCGCTTCGTCGCCGATGCCGAAGGGCTCGAGGCGGCGGCGCAGCTCCGAGGGCTCGAGCCGCCCGCCGAGCGCGCCGGCGAGGACGTCGCCAGCGAGGCGCCGCTCGGTCTCGCGAGCGACGCGGCGGCGCATCAGCTCGAGGGCGACGACGGCGACTGCCTGCTGCAGGATCAGCCGCTCGAAGTCGCCGAGGCCACCCGAGTCGCGGACGATCACGACCCACGCCTGCGGCGGCCCGCCGCCGGGGGAGATCACCGGATGAGCGAGGGCGCGGCCGGCGATCGCCGGGTGGCCGGGAACGAAGGGGTGCCCGTCGGCGGTGTGCGAGAGGGCTTCCTCGCGGATCGCCTTGACCACCTCGGCGGAGAGCTCGCGGCGGAAGCCGCGCCCGGCGAGGCGCTCGCCACGTCCGCCGAGGATCGCGACGGTTCCGCCAACCGCGGAGGCGATCGTCGCCACGATCTCCTCCAGGCCGCGCTCTTCGAGGACCAGCCGCTCGAGCCGGCGCTGCACGGCGATGCCCCGCTGCAGCACCTCGTACTGCTCGTTGACGAGTCGGGCGAAGGCCTTCTCGGTGATCGCGATGAATGGCGTCGAGTAAGGGACCTCGAAGAGCGGGAAGTCGCGTTTCTTCGCCTCCTCAACCAGCGCTTTCGGCATTTTGTCGTGGTTGAAGCCGGTGCCGAAGCCAAGCCCGGCAAGGTTGTGGTCGGCGAGCCGGCCGACGAACGCCCGCTGCTTGGCGGCCGTCTCGAGCGGGATCCCCGTGGTCAGCATCAGCTCGCCGCCCGAGAGCCACGGCGTCGGGTCCTCCAGCTCGGAGATGTGGACCCAGCGCACCGGCGCCTCGCTCGCACGGCTGCCGGTCGTGAGCTCGAGATCGAGCTCGCCAAGCAGGCTTTGGACGGTGAGCATCCGGGGGCCTATCTTCGGACCCGCTCCCAGGCCTCGTCCAGTACGCCGTGCAGGACGTCGTGGATCTCTTCGAACTGCTCGGTATCGGCGATCAGCGGTGGCGCCAGCTGGACCACCGGGTCGCCGCGATCGTCGGCGCGACAGATCAGGCCGCGCTTGTAGAGCTCGCCAGAGAGGAAGCCGCGGAGCAGGTCCTCGGACTCGTCGTCGTCGAAGCTCTCTTTCGTGTCTCGATCCTTGACCAGCTCGATTGCCTGGAAGTAGCCGGCTCCGCGGACGTTGCCGACGATGGGAAGGTCGTACAGCGTCTCCAGCATCTCGCGGAACTCACCCTCCTTGGCGAGCACGTGGCCGCAGAGGTCCTCGCGCTCGAAGATGTCGAGATTGGCCATCGCGATCGCCGAGGCCAAGGGATGGCCGGCGAAGGTGAAGCCGTGGGAAAAGGAGGCGTCGCCCTCCATGAACGGCGCGGCGACCGCATCGGAGGCGATCAGGGCGCCCATCGGCGCGTAGGCCGAGGTCAGCGCCTTGGCGACGGTGATGATGTCGGGAACGTAGCCGAAGCGTTCGCAGCCGAAGTAGTGGCCGAGCCTGCCCCAGGCGCAGATCACCTCGTCGGAGATCATCAGGACGTCGTAGCGGTCGCAAATCTCGCGGACGCGCTCGAAGTAGCCGTCCGGGGGAACGATGCAACCGCCGGCGTTCTGAACCGGCTCGAGGATCACCGCGGCGACTGTCTCCGGGCCCTCGAACCGGATCCGCTCCTCGATCGCGGTCGCCGCCCAGAGTGGGTGGCGGTCCTCCGGCCAGCGGTAGATGTTGGTGTTGGGGACATGGCAACCGCCGGGGACAAGCGGCTCGAACTGCGAGCGCAGCTCGGTGATGCCGGTCGCGGAGAGGGCGCCGAGCGAGGTGCCGTGGTAGGCGATCTCGCGCGCGATCACCTTGTGCTTCTGGCCTTTGCCAAGCGCGCGGTGGTAATTGCGGGCGAGCTTCAGCGCCGACTCGACCGACTCCGAGCCGCCGGAGGTGAAGAAGACGCGGTTGAGGTCGCCGGGGGCAAGCGAGGCGAGGCGGGCGGCGAGCTCGATCGCGCGAGGGTGGGCGTAGCTCCAGAGCGTGTAGAAGTCGAGCTCCTCGACCTGGCGAGCCGCGGCTTCGCCGAGCTCGGTGCGGCCGTGGCCGGCGTTGACGCAGAAGAGGCCTGAGAGCCCGTCGAGGTAGCGATTGCCGCGATCGTCGTAGACGTAACAGCCCTCCGCGCGGGTGATGATCGGAATCTCCCGGCCGGGGCCATAAGCGCCCATCCGTGAGAAGTGCAGCCAGAGATGTCGCTGCGCCAGCTCCTGGAGACCGGTGCCGACGCCTGAGTCGGGACGCGATGCAACAGCCATCTCAATCTCCTCTCGTGCTACGACGTTATGGACAACGCTAGAAGGGGTATAGCGCACTTGCAATGTTCACTAGGGCAATTCGCGCTCGCTAGCTTGTACAGACCGGACAAGTAGCCGTCTCTTTTTTGGGACATTCGCCACTTGTGCAGATCGACCCATGGACTTACCTTCAGACTGTCGCCGCGGACAGGACTGAGCGGAACTAGGGAAGGAGAAAGATGGAGAGCGCTGCCGTTCCCACTCCAGGTTCCGAGGGCCCCGTCCCCCCCGCGGCCGGCACGACGATCGACAAGGGTCTGAAGAAGAACGCGATCGGCTTCGTCTCCAGCGTCGTCATCGGCGTCGCCTCCACCGCCCCCGGCTACAGCCTTGCCGCGACGCTCGGATTCATCGCCGCGGCGGTGGCCCTCCAGTCACCGGCAGTCCTGCTGATCAGCTTCATCCCGATGTTCCTGGTCGCGGCGGGCTACTACTACATGAACAAGGCAGATCCGGACTGCGGCACCAGCTTCTCCTGGGTTACCAAGGCGATGGGCCCGCAGCTGGGTTGGATCGCCGGCTGGACGATCGTCGTCGCTGACGTGATCGTGATGGCCAACCTGGCCCAGATCGCCGGCCTCTACACCTTCGAACTCTTCAGCTGGACTTCGGCGGCGGAATCGACCGCCGCCGTGACCGCCGTCGGAGTGTTCTGGATCGCGATCATGACCGCGATCGTCGTGATCGGAATCGAGCTCTCGGCCCGCACCCAGGTCGGGCTGCTCGCGGCGGAGATCACCACCCTGGCGGTGTTCGCGGTCGTCGCCCTGGTCAAGGTCTACTCCGGCGACGCGGGCGCCGGATCGATCGACCCAAGCTTCTCCTGGATCAACCCCTTCAGCCTCAGCCCCAGCGAGATCTCCGCGGGGATGCTGCTCGCCGTCTTCATCTACTGGGGGTGGGACACGACCGCGACCGTCAACGAGGAGACCGAAGATCCCGGCGAGGCGCCCGGCCGGGCGACGGTGGTCAGCACGCTGATCCTGCTTGGCATCTACCTGATCGTCGCCATCGCCGCCCAGGCCTATGCCGGCGTGGACCAACTGGTCGAAAACCAGGAAGACGTGCTCAGCTCGCTGGGCGGCGAGGTGTTCGGCTCGCCGCTGGACAAGATCCTGATCATCGCCGTGCTGTCCTCGGCGGCTGCCTCGACGCAGACGACGATCCTGCCGACCGCCCGCACGACCCTCTCGATGGCCCGCGCCAACGCGATGCCGAAAAGCCTCGGCAAGGTCCACCCTCGCTTCCTGACGCCACATATCTCCACCGTGCTGATGGGCATCGCCTCGATCGTCTGGTACGTCGGCTTGACCCTGGTCAGCGAAGACATCTTGTTCGACTCGCTGGCCGCCCTTGGTCTGATGATCTCCTTCTACATCGGCCTCACCGGCTTCGCCTGCACGATCTACTACCGCCGCGAGATCTTCCGCAGCGTCAAGAACTTCTTCTTCGTCGGCCTCGGACCATTTATTGGCGGCGTGATTCTCTTCTACCTGCTGATCAAGAACGGGATCGAACTCTCCGACCCGGCCAATTCGGAATCGGGCAACTCCTGGTTTGGGATCGGGCCACCGCTCGTAATCGCCGTCTTCTTCCTCGTGCTCGGGGTGCTGTTGATGTTCGTTCAGTGGCGAGCGGTGCCGTCGTTCTTCCGTCGCAAGCCAGAGGTGGCGCCGGTCGGCTTCCTCGAGGGAGAAGCGGCCCTCGAGCCGGTCCCGATCGCCCGCGACCCGGGAAGAAAGTGAGATGGGCCGGATAGTCGTCGGTTACGACGGCTCGGATTGCAGCCGAGCGGCACTCGCCGAGGGACTGCGGACGGCAGAGGCCCTGGGCGACGAGATCGTCGCCGTCTTCGGCTACTCGCCGCCGGGGCTATGGGGCGGCGAGATCGTCGAACACGAGGAGGCGATCGAAGAACGCGGCATGAAGGTGCTGGAAGAGGCCAAGCACCAGGCCGAAGCCGCCGGCGCGACGATCGAGCTAGAGCTGGTCGCCAAGCGGGGCTCGGAGGCGATCGTCGACGTGGCCGAGAAGCACGATGCACGGATGATCGTCGTCGGCAGCTATGGAGATGCGCCGCTCAAGGGAATGATCCTTGGGTCGACGCCCAACAAGTTGCTGCATATCGCGGACCGGCCGGTGTTGGTAGTTCCAGCACGGCGGTAAAGGGCGGGGATGTCACTCGAACTGGCGGATACTCAAAGTCGTCGCGCTAATTAGCGCGACGACTTGTCAGGGCGAGTGACATCCCCGCCCCCTACCGTCATCGGCCGAGACCTACTACCGGCCGATGTGGAAGCCGATTAGCTCCGGGATGCGAGCTAGGAGAGAGCTGATTGGGTCGGGCCTGCGGTTTGAAAGCTCTGCTGACTCCTTGCGGATGATTCCGGCGCGGATTGCTTCGGCGCCCAGCCATTGGAAGGGCTCGGGTGGCAATGCTGGCGGGGGCGGGTCGATGAAGGCGAGGCGGGATGGCTCATCGCGTAGGTCCAGCGCGAGGGAGGCGAGGGTCCGGCCGACCATGTGGGATGGGCCTACGCCGTTGCCCGTGTAGCCGGCGGCGGCGAAAGCGCGGTTGCCGCGCAGCGGCAGTACCAGGGGGAGGTGGGTGGGCGAGGCGTCGATCGGGCCGCCCCAGGCGTGGGTCAGGGCGCGGCCCTCTAGACCGGGGAAGTACTCCCAGAGCTGCTCGGCGGCAAGCGAGACGACTTCGGGGTCGAGCTCGGCGCGGCCGTGCAGGCGGGCGCCCATCGCGATGTGGCCGCCGCCCCAGCCAAAGGCGATGCGGCCGTTCGGCGTGGTGCGGAAGTAGTTGATCAGCGCCCGGCTATCGGTGATGCACTCGCCACCCGTCCAGCCGATCTCCTCGAGCAGCTCTGGCACCGGCTCGGTGAGGACGATGTGCGACGAGGCGACAGAGAGACGGTTGCGCAGAGGACCACCGGCCGCCTTGGCCGCAGCGCCAACGGCTAGAACAGCGCGCTGAGCGCAAACGACGCCCCGGTCGGTGTGCGCCTCGACACCGACCGACGAACCGACGACCCGGCTCACCGGCGAGTGCTCGAGTACCGCGACCCCACGCGCTTTCAACCGTTCCCGCAATCCAAGCGCCAGCCGCGCCGGCTGCACGGTCGCCGCCTTCGGATAGAAAGCTCCACCGCGGAAGGCGGGTGACTTGCAGTGCTCCGCCACCTGCGCCGCCGAGAGCGGCTCGATCGCATCCTCGGCACCAAGCTCTCGGCACGCGTCGAGTGCCTTTGCCCAAACGCGGTCGTGCGCCGGGGCGGTAGAGACCTGCAGATAGCCCCCACGCCGGTACCAAGCATCGACGCCCTCTTCCTCACAGAAGTCCCCGATCCCGACCGCAGCGGCTTCCGCCGCCCGAGCCACATCAAGTGCCCCCGCATCCCCCCATCGCTCCCGCATATTCGGCAGCGAAAACCACATCAAGTTGCAAAACCCCCCATTCCGCCCACTGGGCCCGAACCCACACCGATCGGCCTCGAGCAAAACCACTGACGCCTCGGGCTCCAGCTGCTTGATGTGCCAAGCGGCCCACATCCCCGTGTAGCCCCCGCCAACCACGACCACATCGGCGCTCTGCTCTCCCACGAGCTCCGGAGCGACCCCAACCTCCGGAGCCTCCTCAAGCCAGTACCCATGGGCATCGTGCTTCACGAACCCCGAGTCTGGCAGGAGGTCGGGAGTGCCTGGTCAGAACGAGCGGCAGGAGCCGCTCTTGAGTGTTCTGACCAGGCACTCCCGACCTCCCCCTACACTCCCGCCCGTGCCCACCTTCGACGCCCTAGCCAACCTCCCGCTGGAGATCGAGGGCTACGAGCTGCAGCCCCTCGAGCTCCACCTCCCCGCCTTCGAACGCCTCTGCACGGTCATCCACCTCTGGGGCGCCGGCGAGGACGGCCTCGGCGAGGACGTCACCTACGACGCCGTCGACCAGATCGCTTTCCAGGACGCCGGGCCAAACCTCGACATCACCGGTTTTTCGACCTTGGGCGAGTTCTGCGAGATGGTCGGTGAGGAGGACACCTTCCCGGCCGAGCCCCAGCGCGACGTCTCTCGCCTCTACCGCCGCTGGGCCTTCGAGTCGGCGGCACTGGACTTGGCGCTGCGCCAGGCCGGCAAGGGCCTCGCCGAGGCGCTCGGCCGCGAACCGCGTCCGGTCACCTTCGTTGCCTCGATGCGCCTCGGCTCCGAGGACGCCGCCTCCTCGATCGCACCGCTGCGGGCAAAGCTCGATCGCTACCCCGACCTGCGCTTCAAGCTCGACCCGGTCAACGACTGGACGGACGAGCTGATCGCCGAGCTGGTCGAGACCCGCGCGGTCGATTCGCTCGACCTGAAGGGCTTCTACAAGGGCACCGTCGTCGACGTCGAAACCGACCCGGTGCTCTACTCGAAGCTGATCGAGGCATTTCCCGACGCCTGGATCGAGGACCCCGACGTCAACGACGAGACCCGGCCGATCCTCGAGCCGATCCGCGACCGCATCACCTGGGACGCGCCGATCCACTCGATCGCCGACATCGAGGCGCTGCCCTGGGAGCCGAAGATGGTCAACATCAAGCCCTCTCGCGTCGGCGGCCTGCGTCAGCTCTGCGAAGCCTACGACTACTGCGCTGAGCACGGCATCGGCGCCTACGGCGGCGGCCAGTGGGAGCTCGGCGTCGGGCGCGGCCAGATCCAGGTTCTCGCCTCGCTCTTTCATCCCGACACGCCAAACGACACGGCGCCGCGCGGCTATAACGAGGCGGAGCCCCCGGCGGGGCTGCCGGTCAGTCCGCTGGAGCCGAAGCTGGCGCGGACTGGGTTCCGATGGGACGAAGGGTGAGGGTCGGGTGTCCCTCGCCCCGACTCGCGGGCTTCGCCCGCTCTGAGTATCCGCCGGTTCGAGGGACACCCGACCCCCACCCTTTCGGCTAACCGAATTCTGCGATTCAGCTACGTTGCGGCCAGACTGGCCCCCGCGAGAAGGAGAATGGATGGCTGAGAAAAGATTTGCTGATGCGCTCAATGCGCAGATCGCCAATGAGTTCGCCGCCTCCCAGCAGTACGTGGGGGCCGCGGTCTATTACGACGTCGAAACGCTGCCTCGTCTCGCCGCCTTCTTCTACCGCCAGGCGCTCGAGGAGCGTGAGCACGCGATGATGATGATCCAGTACCTGCTCGATGTCGGCGAGGAGGTCCACATTCCCGATATCAAGGCTCAGGAGACCGCCTACGCCGACGGCAGCGCCCCGGTGCGGATGGCGCTCGAGCAGGAGAAACGCGTCAGCGATGAGATCTTCGCCCTCTTCGAGCTTGCCCGTGAGGTCAAGGACTACCGCGCCGAGCAGTTCCTGCAGTGGTTCGTCAAGGAGCAGGTCGAGGAGGTCGCGCTGATGGGCGACCTCTTGAACGTGGTTGAGCGGTCGAAGGAGAACCTGCTGCTGGCCGAGGATTACATCGCGCGGGAGAGCCTCGGCGAAGAGGGCGGCGACCCAACCGCTCCGCCTATGGCTGGTGGCGGTACCTGATCTCGACATCGGGATAACCCGGCCGCGGTGCCCTCCGCGGGGCGCATCCCTCGGTTCCCTGCGGTACAGGTCACTGCTCAAATTTCTTTGACTAATGGGTCCGGCATGCCGGGTCGAAGGGAGAATCGATATGTCCCGAGCAAAGCTGTTGCTACTGAGCGCGCTGGTGGTTTCGGCACTGGGCACGACGTTCAGCGCCTCCGCGCAGGCGACGCCCGAATGGTGGGTCGAAGGCGGCCTCATCAAAACCGCGGAAAAACTCGCTGCCGAAGTGAAAGTTCCAGAACTCATCACATTCCAGACCAGCGCCCTCACCGTTAAATGCTCCAAACTGCAGGTCACCGGCGGATTCGTACGGCCAGAAAACAAAAATAGTGCCGAATCGCTTGTCTTCTCCGGCTGCGAAGTTCCAGGTGATGCCAAATGTGTGGTTGAAAACATTAAAACCACAGCGCAGAACTTCCCCTTGCAGGGAACAAAAGGTGCGATTTCTCTGAATTTCGTACCGACGAGCGGAGCTGTGATCGCGGCCTTCAACATCACGGGTTGTGAAAACAAAGCTACCTCAGGCAAAAAGACGATTAAGAGCAATGCAAAAACGGGTATCGGAATGAAGTGCGAATACCCTGATGTGGAAATGGAACAGGTAAATCACAAACTCAACTTCAATGCCACATCGGGCAGCGAACTCGAAATGGAAAATGGGCTCAAAACCGAATCTCTGTCGTTTATCGCCATCGTCGAATGGGCCTTGGCGACAGCGAAAAAATGGTCGGCCCTTTAATGAATCGGTAGCTGGAAGTGGAGGTCACGTTCGCATGCGTGACCTCCACTCGTCCTGTTGGCGTTTGGGCCTGGGGCTGCAAAAGGATGGCTCGACCACTCCTGCGAGGCAAGGCCGCGCGTCCCTTTGCCATGGCTCACAATGTTAATTCGGTACGAGATCGTCCACAGAGCCCCCTAGGGGTGTACAATCGCGTTTACCTAAACACGGCTGTCTGCTGGAAGAGCCCTGAAAGTGCCCCCGAATTCCGCGCGTCAAATCAACGCCGCCGGTCTGCCAAACGACCTGGGTGCTGTGATCGAGCAAGAGCGGCTCCCGGCCGGCCGGGAGGCCCTGCCTGAGCCACTGGTCGCGCACTCCCAGCGCGAACGGATCCTCAACTCGATGGCCGCGAGCTGCGCGAAGAAGGGCTATGGGGCAACCACGATCGCCGACGTCTGCGAGCCCGCCGGCGTGTCCCGCGCCACCTTCTACGAGCTGTTCAAGGACAAGGAGGACTGTTTCCACGCCGCGATGGAGCTGGCACTGGCCGAGGCGATGGGCCGGATCGTCGCCGTTTACTCGCCGGACAAGCCCTGGGCCACGATGGTCCGCGATGCCGCCGCGACTTTTCTGGAGCTGCTCGCCACACGGCCCGGCTTCGCCCGCATGGCCCTGGTCGAGGCGCCGTCATCGGGCGAGCGGGCCTTCGAGCTCTACGCTTCCGGCAAGCGGGTCCTGCAATCGCTGCTCGAACGCGGCCGCGACGACCCGGTCGAGGAACAGGGGATCCCATCGAGCGCCGGGCGCGCCGTCCTCTCCGCCGCCGAGTCGTTGATCGTCGGTCAGATCCTTGCCGGCAACACCGCCCGCCTGGGTGAGCTGTTGCCGGACATCGTCTACATCACGATGGTGCCCTACCTCGGCCAGGAGGAGGCGTTGCGCCAAGCGCGCGAGGCCGAGCGGTCTGTCGCGCCGGCGGACGGCTGAACGAGCCGTTGGCGCCGACCGGGGGACAGAAACGGGAGCGCTGGCGGCCGCCCAGGGGCCGCCACCGGCTGCCGCCGGAGGTGATCGCCCGCTCCCAACGCGAACGGCTGCTCGAGGCGACGGTACGGGTCATTGCCGAGAAGGGCTACGGCGCCACGACGGTGGCCGACCTTACCCGCGAGGCGGGCATCTCCCGGACCACCTTTTACGCGATGTTCGAGGACAAGGAAGCATGCTTCCTCGCTGCCTACGACAACCTCGCTGAGGCGCTCGTACGACGGGTCGCGAAAGCGTATGAGGCCGAGGAGCGCTGGCCCGACCGCGCCAGGGCGGGCCTGGCGGCCCTGCTCGAGGCGCTCGCCGAGGAGCCGGCGATCGCCCGCCTGGCCCTGGTTGACGTCGGCGCCGCCGGACCCGCCGCCCAGCGCCGCTACCGGGCAGCGCTGCAACGCCTCACGCCGCTTTTCGATGAGGGACGCGACTTTGCGCCAGGCGGCCGCAGCCTGCCCGCGAATACGTCGCGGATGGCGATCGGCGCGGTTGCCGGGCTCATCGCCGATGAACTGGCTGAGGGACGCGCGGAGTATCTGCCGAGTTTGCTTTCGGACCTGCTCTTTGCGACGCTGGTTCCATATATCGGCCCAGCGGCGGCAACCCGGGAGGTGGGCGGAAACGAGTAGGTAAACGTATACGTACACCATGCCGCTATGATGAAGGTACTCCGGAGTTCGCAACCAACCTGGGATTGGCCGATGGCATCTGACTCGCGGCGTGAACTGATCCTCGCGGCAATGATCCGCGTGGTCGGCAGCAAGGGCTACAAGGAGACGTCGGTCGCCGATGTGATCGACGAGGCGCCCACCTCTCGCACGACCTTTTACAAGTACTTCGAGGACAAGCACGACTGTTTCCTCGCCGCCTACGACATGCTGGTCGAGCAGGTCTTCGCCGAGGTCGTCGCCAACTGCGACGGTAGCCAGCCCTGGCTGCAGCGGGTCGAGACCGGTCTGTCGACGATCGTCAAACTCTTCGCGCTCGATCCCGAGCTGGCGCGCACGGCGGTGGTTGAGGTCGCCGCCGCCGGAGCCGATGCACGGCAGCGACACTGGAACGCCGTTGCGCGCTTCACCGCCTATCTCGAGGACGGGCGCGAGCTCGCCGACGGGCGCGAGCTGCCGGAAAACATCTCGCTGATGTCGGCGGGCGCGGTCTCGGGCCTGATCTTCGACGAGCTGCTGGCCGGGCGGGCAGCGCAGCTGCAGGCGATGCTGCCCGACCTGCTGTTCGCGATGCTGGTGCCCTACATCGGGCCGCGCGCCGCGGCCGAGGAGATGCGCCGCGTCGCCGCGACTCGCTGAGGCGCCGGCGGCATCGCCTTCGCCGCGCCCATTTCACGGCGAAGTTTGTGGCGCAGCCGGTGCAGGCGCACCTTGACGGTGCCGTCGGGAATGCCGAGCCGGCGGGCGATCGCCTCCTGGGTGAGGTCCTCGCTGTAGCGAAGTTGAATCAGCTGGCGGTCGCGCTCGTCCAGGCGGCCCAGCGCGGCGTGGAGGTCGGCGCGCTCGACCGTGGAAAGAATCTGCTCGTCCTCGGCGCCTTCCCAGGTCTCGACGCTTTCGACCGGATCGGGGCGCACCCGGGAGTGCTGGCGGAAGGCCTCGTTGCGGACGATCGTCCCCAGCCACTCCATGCGGCGGGCGCCGTCGCGGAGGGTGGAGCGCCGGCGCCAGGCGCGCAGGAGCGCATCCTGGGCGATGTCCTCCGCTTCACTCGGGTTACTGGTGTAGCGATAGGCCATGCGCACGCAGAAACGGTGCGCCTCGTCCCACTCCCAGCCGTCGCCGTCGGAATCCGATTTTTCAATGAAGGAAACGTTGATTGCTCGACCGTACTACTTCTAAAAGCAAAAGGGGGAATTTTAGTGTTGAAACTTTCCTGATCAAACTTCGGGTCTTCGATTTGTGCAGGCCACCAGATCAGAGAGGACCGGCGGTGAGTGGGCGGAGCGAACCTATGAGGCGATGGCGCCGGTCTACGACGACTTCACCGCCCACCACGATTACGAGGGTTGGATCGCGGACCTGCTGGAGGTTCTGGAGCAGCACGGGCTGGGCGGTAGGCGCCTGCTCGACGTCGGCTGCGGCACCGGCAAGAGCTTCATGCCGATGTTGCCGCGCGGCTGGGAGGTGACCGGCTGCGACATCTCTGCGGCGATGCTCGGGCTGGCCCGAGAGAAGGCGGGGGAGTCGGTTCGGCTCGAGCTCGCCGACATGCTTGCGCTGCCTCGCTTCGGCAAGTTCGACTTGGTCTGGGCACTCGATGACGCGATCAACTACCTGCTCAGCCCTAAGGAGCTGGAGCGGGCGCTGGCCGGAATGCGGGCGAACATGGCGCCGAGCGGGCTGCTGCTCTTCGACGTCAACGAGCTGCTCGCCTACCGCACGTTCTTCGCCGAAACGGAGGTGGTGGAACGGGAAGGGCGCCGCCTTGTCTGGAAAGGCCTGGCAGCGGCGAACGTGGCGCCAGGCTCGATTTGCGAATCTCGGCTCGAAGTGAGCTCGGACAACGACGATCAGGGCGAGACTGACGCCCAGGCCATGACTCACCGCCAGCGTCACTTCCCCGAAGCGGAGGTCCTGGAAGCGCTGGGGCGAGCCGGGCTGGAGTGCCTCGACGTCTACGGCATCTACACCGACGGGATCCTCAAGCAGCCGCTCGACGACACGATCCACACCAAGGCGATCTACATCGCCCGCCGTGCCGCATAGCGGCGGCACCATCCCAGAGCTCCCGCCTGGCGGCTTGGCGTTCCACTCGCCTGGGCGCCGCGGCCCCGGCTGCGTCGTGCGCTAGAAGACCTGGGCGTCGAGGAAGCCGGCGACCAGGACCAGCCAGCCGCCTATCTCGGCGACGATCAGGCTGGCCATGAAGGCATCCATGCCGTGCACCGGCCGGCGGAATTGGTTGTCGGTATCGCGCTTCCAGCCGTGGAACGCATAGCCGGCGACCGCTGCGAAGAAGTAGAAGGCGAGGGCGCCCGCCGCGAGCAGGTTGACCAGCACGCCCCAGCCGCTCAGCTCGACAAAGGTGGCAATCAACAGCAGGGCGAAGCTGTAGAGCAGCGCCGCCCGGTGGGCGACGTCGACGTAAGGATGGGCCAGCCCGTCCTCTGCTGCGTCCATCTGGCGGAACTTCCAGACCCCCAGCAGCAGCGCCCAGAGGAACATCGCTGCCGACAGCAACAGGACGGCCTTCGTATCGTCTCCCAGATCCACCGACCTTGAATATCACCTGGAGGAAATCATGGCCACTCCGATCGCGATCACCGGTGTCGACTTCGCCACCGTCTTTGTCAAGGACTATCCGGCCGCGGTCGAGTTCTACGGCGGCACTCTCGGCCTTGAGCACTCGGTCGATTACGGAAAAATCCCCGGCGGCGAGTTCGAGACAGGCAACCTGACGCTGCAGGTGGTCGACGCGGCCGCGATCGGCCGGGAGTTCGAGGCCAACGGCCACCCGATCGCCTTCCATGTCGAGGACGTCGAGGCCGCCCGGGCCGATCTCGAGTCAAAGGGCATCTCCTTTGCCGCCGACACCATGGACAGCGGCGTCTGCCACATGGCCTTCTTCACCGATCCTGACGGCAACGCCCTGATGCTCCATCACCGCTACGCGCCGCGCGACTGACTCACGTGCGGCTCCCTTGCCCGCCACCTTTCGGTGTGCCTTCAGTGCTGAATCGGGGCTAAACGAGCTCGATTACTTGTAGTCTCATCGCCGCATGGCGGGACTGGATCGGAAGAGACGCGGGGAACTGCTGCGCTCGGTCTTCGACGTGTTGGCCGATCACCCAGAAGGCATAAGGGCGCGCGATGCGCTCGGAGAAGTCGAGAAACGGCTGGGGATGACGGAGTTCGAGGCCGCCAACTACCCAAACTCCGACGTGCGCAGGTTCGAGAAGTCCATCCGCTTCGTCACGATCAATGCCGTCAAGGCTGGCTGGATGGTCAAGGAAGCGGGTGTCTGGTCCCCCACTGAAGACGGCCTGCAGGCCCATGCGAAGATCGCCGACCCGGTGCAGTTCCTCGCTCAGGCACAGGAGCTCTATCGCGCCTGGGAGAAGGCCCAACCCCCTCAGCAAGAAGACGAGCAACTCAACGAGGAGGAGGAAGAGGAATTCTCGGCCACCTCAGTCACCCTGGAGCGAGCCGAAGAGGCCTCCTGGGAGGAGGTCCGAGAGGTTCTCGACCAGATGGATCCCTATGACTTTCAGCAGCTGGTCGCGGGCCTGCTGAGAGGGATGGGCTACCACGTCACCTGGATCTCGCCGCGAGGCAAAGACCAGGGTGTCGACATCGTTGCGCTCAGCGATCCCATCGGCACCAGAGGACCTCGACTCAAGGTCCAGGTCAAGCGCGAGCAGAAAAAAACCAGCGCTACCACCTTGCGCGCCTTCTACTCCGTCCTTCACGAGGGTGACGTCGGTGTCTTCATCACTCTCGGTGGCTTCTCCTCAGATGCCGTAACCGAGGCCCGCAACGAGGCTCGGCGCATCCGTCTGATCGACGCCACCGAGTTCTTTCGACTCTGGGCCCGCCACTACGACGACATCCCCGAGGAGGACCGGCGCCGTCTGCCGATCAGCTTCGTCCCTTTCCTGGTGCCCGCTCGTCGCGACCGCTAGCTGAGCACAACGACGGCTTACTTCGAGGCACTTCGAAATACGGGAGCGACGGGACTCGAACCCGCGACCTCCGGCGTGACAGGCCGGCGCTCTAACCAGCTGAGCTACGCCCCCAAAAGGCGGGCAAATCCTTGCCCTTTGTCAAGTATTTCAGGGTCGCTGGATTTGCAGCCGGAAGGGTCCCGCGTGGGCGCCGGTCGAGGTGATCTCGAGGCGGAGGCGGGATTGGCCGCAAACGGTGTAGTCGAGCTGGTGGAGCGGGCCGAGGCCGTGGTGGGAGCTGCGCAGAAGCCTGCCGGCACGGCTACGAAGGGCCAGTTCGTAGCCGTGCCCGCGCAGGCGGCTCGGGCGCAGGCTGACCGTTCCGTCGAGCGGCGTTCGAAGGGACTCGACGGCTGCGCCCTCCCCCCTGGCCGGTACTCGCCCGGCCAGCACGAAGCTGGTCCGCCCCTGCCAGGGCGTAAGGGTGTCTTCGCGGATCGCCTCGAGGGCGGCCGCGCCGGGCTTCAGCGACGGCAGGTAGCGCCACTGGACCGAAAGTTCGGGGAAGCGAAGATGCGCGAAGGCCTCTGCGAAGGCCTCGCCAGGGTCCTCGAAGTAGTGGCTCCCCTCATCGCCGGGATAGAGCCGGCCACTGCGCTTGCCCTGGCAGACGTTCGAGAGACTGGCCCAGCGCTCGGTCCCCCAATCGACCGCGCTGCCAAAGGGCGCCGGCATTTCGCGATGTGTCGCGACGTGGTGCCCGTACTCGTGGGCGAGGACGAAGTCGAAGGTCGCTCCATCGCCGTCGGCTTCCTCGTAGCCGCCGATGACGATCTTGTTCTCGCCGGTGAAATAACAGGCCTCGGCGCCGAAGCCGCAATCGAAGCCAAGCTGGAATTCGGTATCGAGCTGGACCGTGAGCAGGTCAACCTCGTCGCCGTGGACGAGGGTGCCGATGAAGTCGGCGACCCGCTGCGGGTCGGTCACGTCGCAACTCTCCGCACAGGCGGCTGTGACGTTTACCGCGATCGTCGCTTCGCTGCCGTCGCCGATCGAGTAGCGCTGCGACGACGCGGAGGCGGATATCCGCGCCGCCGCAGCACCGGGCTCGCCCAACACGACGTCGCGCATCGGCACCGCCGGGTGCGGCACCTCGAGCGCGGCGCCCGGACTGGGACGCTCGGCGACAGCTCCTCCGGGAGCCGCCAGGAGAAGAAGGGTCATGGCTATGCCCGCAAGCGCCCCCGCCGGGCGCCGGCTCACGGAGCAGGGCCTGGCTTTCTGATGGGGTCGATCGCTGGCCCGGTCAAAGCCGGCACAGCGCAGGCAGCGGTTGGCATGTACGCGAGGAGCGCCATTGCAAAGTGGAGGTTCGTGAAGATCAGTGGGCGGATCCCTGGCTCCGCGGCGACCTGGTCCTCACGTCAACTGAAGAACACGGTAGCGGGCATTGCGCCGCAGGAAAAGGAGCCCCCATACCATTGACGTACCAAAACGGCTAGCCATTGTCGCTCCGCCATAAAGCGTCGTTATCGGCCCAAAGTCTGGATGATTCATCCAATCGCCGCCCGTCTCCGTAATGAGCGGGCGTGAGGATCGCGATCGTTGGAACCGGAGTCTCTGGGCTGGTCGCTGCCCACCTGCTGCACCGGGAGCACGAGCTGACCGTCTACGAGGCCGGCTCGCGAATCGGCGGCCATGCCAACACGGTCCGGGTGGACTTCGAGGACGAGACGCACTTGGTCGACACCGGCTTCATCGTCTTCAACGACCGCAACTACCCAAACTTCGAAGCGCTGCTGGGCGAGCTGGAAGTCGCGACACAGCCATCTCAGATGAGCTTCTCGGTCTCCGACGGCCGCGAGTTTGAGTATTCCGGGACGCCACGCGGCCTCTTCGCCCGGCCGGGGCATCTGCTCAGCCCCTCTTTTCTGGGCATGCTGCGCGACTGGCGGCGCTTCAACCGCGAGGCGCGAGCGCTGATCGGCATGAACGGCACCGCCCCCTCGCTGGGGACCTGGCTCGGGGAGCAGGGTTTCTCCCGGCACTTCGTCGAGCGGCTGATCGTCCCCCAAGCCTCAGCCGTATGGTCGAGCGACCCTCAGCAGATGTGGGATTTCCCGGCCAGCTTCATGGCCGAGTTCTTCGAGAATCATGGGATGTTCAGCCTCCACGACCGGCCTCGCTGGCGCACGGTCAGCGGCGGCTCGGTTTCCTATGTCGGGGCGATCACGGCAGCGTGGCGTGACCGCGTCAGGCTGGGGGCTGCCGTGCGTCGGATCGAGCGGATCGGCGACGGCGTCCGAATCGAGGCCGACGGCTGCGAGACGGAGGACTTCGACCAGGTCGTGATCGCGACCCATTCCGACCAGGCGCTGGCGCTGCTCGCCGATCCGAGCGAAACCGAGCGTGAGATCCTCGGAGCCATTCCCTACCAGCGCAACGAAGCGGTGCTGCACACCGACGCCTCGCTACTGCCGCGTCGCCGCGCCGCCTGGTCGAGCTGGAACTTCCACTTGACCTCAGAGCCGGCTCGTGGCACCACTGTCACCTACTGGATGAACAACTTGCAGCGGCTGCGCAGCCAGCGCCAGCTCCTCGTCACACTCAACCGCGGCGAGGACATCGACCCGGACAGGGTGCTGCGCCACTTCGCCTACGAGCACCCGATCTACACCGCCGAGGGGGTCAACGCCCAGGGTCGCCACGGCGAGATCAGTGGCATCCGCAACACCCACTTCGCCGGCGCCTACTGGGGCTGGGGCTTCCACGAGGATGGCGTGCTCAGCGCGCTCCGCGCTTGCGAGCGGATCGCCGCCGCCGTCGCCCCGGCCGAAGCGCTCGTCGCATGACCGCCTCGGCCATCTACGAGGGCTGGGTTCGCCACCGGCGCTTCGAGCCGATCGAGCACGAGTTCCGCTACCGGCTCTTCCTCCTCTACCTCGACCTCGACGAGCTGCCGGAGGTGCTGGATCGCTATCCGCTGTGGTCGGCGCGCCGGCCGGCCCTGGCTCGCTTCCGTCGTGACGACTTCATGGGCGATCCCGCCCGCCCGCTGGCCGAGTGCGCGCGCGACGCGGTCGAGCGGCAGACCGGCGCTCGGCCCGGCGGCCCGGTGCGGATGCTCGCCAACCTGCGCACCCTGGGTCACGTCTTCAACCCGGTCTGCTTCTACTACTGCTTCGACGCCGACGGCGAACAGGTCGAGGCGGTCGTCGCCGACGTCCACAACATTCCCTGGGGAGAGCGCCATCCTTATGTTCTGGCGCGCGACGGGCGCCAGGGAACCGTGCTGGCGCAAGAGCTCGACAAGGCCCTCCACATCTCGCCCCTGATGGCGATGGAGCAGGCCTATGCCTTTCGCGCCAGCGAGCCCGGCGCGAGGCTGTCCGTCCAGATCGAGTCGCGTCCGGTGCCCGTTGGGGGCCCATGTGACACCACACGTGGCAAGCGGCGACGGACGCAGTTCGAGGCGACCCTCTCGATGCGCCGCCGCGAGCTCAGCCGGGCGATGCTGACCCGGATGCTGCTGCGCTATCCGGCGATGTCGCTGCAGGTCGTCGCCAAGATCTACGCCCAGACGCTGCGGCTGAAGCTGAAGGGAGCGCCCTACTTTCCTCATCCCGAGAAGAGACGACCGAGGGGGTTCCTGTCGCCCTAGGCAACCGGCTCGCCCGCACTGCCGCTCAGCAAGCGCTGTCGCGCCTCCGCGCCGGCCGGATCGACGCGATCGAGGACGGGCGGCGACGCTCCTTCGGTCCCGCCGACGCCGACCTGCAGGCGACGGTGACGATCCGAGACCCCGCGGCCTGGCGCGGGCCGCTGCGCGGCAGCGTTGGCCTCGGTGAGACCTACGTCGAGGGACTCTGGGATACCGACGACCTGGTCACCCTGATCCGCATCGCCGCCCGCGAGCTGCGCCAGCTCGACGGTCTGCGCGGCGCCGTGGCACGCCAGCGCGGGCTGCTGCACCGGGCCCGGTGCCTCGTCCCGGAGAACACGCGGGGCCGGGCCAGGCAGCACATCGCCGCCCATTACGACCTCGGCAACGACCTCTTTGCTGCCTTCCTCGACCAGCGAATGGTCTACTCGTGCGCCTACTTCCCCGAGCGGAAAACGAGTCTGGAGGAGGCGCAACTGGCAAAGCTGGAGCGGATATGCGAGCGACTGCGGCTGGGTCCCCAAAACCACCTCCTGGAGATCGGCAGCGGCTGGGGCGGCCTGGCGATTCACGCCGCTCGCGAACACCAATGCCGGGTAACGACAACGACGATCTCGGCCGAGCAGCACGAGTTGGCCCAGCAGCGGGTGCGAGAGGCGGGCGTCGAGGACCGCGTGACCGTGCTGCACGAGGACTACCGCGATCTCGGCGGCCGCTTCGACCGCCTCGCCTCAGTCGAGATGATCGAGGCGGTCGGCTGGCAGTACTTCGACGCCTTCTTCCAGCGCTGCAGCGAGCTGCTCACCCCCGACGGGTTGATGCTGCTGCAGGCGATCACGATCGACGACGGCATCTACGAGGCCGAGAAGGGTGCCCGCAGCTTCGCCAATACGTACGTCTTCCCCGGCGGCTGCCTACCCTCGGAGCGAGCGATCGCCGACTCCCTCGGCCGGGTCACCGACATGCGCCAGGTTTGGCGCGAGGACATCACCGCCCATTACCCGCCCACCCTGGCAGCTTGGCGCGAGCGCTTTTCGGCTGCCTGGGAGCGGCTTCGCGCGCGCGGATACGACGAGCGCTTCCGCCGCCTCTGGACGTTCTATCTCAGCACCTCCGAGGCGGGCTTCCGCGAGCGTAGGATCGGCGACGTGCAGGCGCTGTTCGCCAAGCCGGAGTGGCAGTGAGGAAGGGGAGCGGCGAGCGGCTGCTGCTGCTCCACGGTCTCGGCGGCTCGACCGCGGTCTGGAGCCCAGTGATCGACAGCCTGGCAGAGGAGCGAGAAGTGCTGGCGATCGACCTGCCGGGATTCGGCGGCGCGTCGCCACTTCCGGCCGGGGTCGAACCGCACGCCGTCAACCTCGCCGTCGCCGTGCGCGAGGCCTGCGCCGAGCTCGGCTTCGAGCGCCCCCACGTGGCCGGCAACTCGCTCGGCGGCTGGGTTGCGCTGGAGCTGGGTCGGGCGGGATGGGCCGCCTCGGTGACGGCGATCTCCCCCGCCGGCCTGTGGCGCAAGCCGCTCGGCGACCGTCGCGCCAACCCCCGCCTGTGGGCCAAGCGCCTGCGGCCCTTCGTCTCGCTGGCACTGCGCACGCCATGGGCCCGCGAGACGATGCTGGCTACCTTCTCGGCTCGGCCGGATCGCATCCCCGCCAGGGAGGGGCGCGACCTGGTCCTCGGCTGGATCGACTCGAGCGGCTATGACGGCGCCAACCGGGCGATGCGGACCCACGTCTTCGATCCGACCGGTTACCCGGACCTGCCGGTCACCCTCGCCTGGGGGGACCGCGACCGCCTGCTGGCGCCGCCCCGACCCGAGCGCCGGCCCGCCGGCTCGCGCTATGTCGTACTGCGCGGCGTCGGCCACACGCCGACGTGGGACGACCCCGAGCTGGTTGCCGCGACCCTGCTCGAGGGCAGCTCCGTCTCGGCCGCCGTCTGACTTCTGGAAGAGTTCGGCAGGCGAACAACCGGAGGGAGACCCGAGTGATCATCGAGAGGACCGAGAATCCACAGTGGCTGTCGAACGCCTACCTGGTCGCCGACGAAGCGGGCGGCACGGGGGTGCTGATCGACGGCAACGACGACCTCGGGCCGCTGCTCGAGCGAGCCGAGCGCGATGGCATCGAGATCACCCACATCCTGATCACCCATCCCCACGGCGACCACATCGCCGGTCTGGCCGCAGCCCAGCAGCAGCTTGGCGGGGTGCCGATGGTCGCTCATGCAGACGCGGCGGCCGAGATCGAGGATGAGGTCGCGCAGACGATCGCCGATGGCGAGAGGCTCAGCAGCGGCGGCCTTGAGATCGAGGCGATCTACACGCCGGGTCACGCCACCGGCCATGTCGCCTTCCTCGTCAACGGCAGCGATGTCTTCACCGCAGACGTCCTCTTCAAGGGGACCGTCGGTGGGACGATGGCGCCCGGCGCCAGTGGCTTCGACGATCTCAGGTCCTCGGTGATGCGGCTGCTCGAGCTGCCCCCGGAGACCGTTGTCCATCCGGGCCACCGTGAGCCGACCACGATCGGCGCGGAGTGGGACGCCAATCCGTTCGTGCAGATCTGGCGCGGTGAGGAGGAGACCGGCGGAGAGCAGGTCACCGTCTGGGGCCGCCCGGCGGAGCTGAAGCTCTGGGCGCCGGACTACGACGGCGGCAACAAGGCCTGGATCGTCTTCGCCGACGATGGCACGGAGGCCATCGTCGGCGGATCACAGGTGGAGCGAGCTACTTGATGACTGCTTCCATCAGCAGCCAGCAGCCGTCGGTGCTGGTGGCGGGGGTGAAGGAACCGCCGAGGAAGAGCGGCGGGCTGTAGATCAGGGTGTTGTCGCCGCCCGACGAGCAGCGGATCATCGAGGTGATGTTGCCGCGTATGGCGAGCTGCATGCCCTTCTTGACCTGCATGTTGACGTCGAAGGACTCGACGTTGTAATCGCCTTCTTCTTCGGCGGATTCGACCTGGCCGCGGTAGCTGATCTTCTGCCCGCGCCGCGTTACCTTGGCGTCGGTTCCGTTGATGTGCTTGACCGCCATCAAGCGGAAGCTGCCTGGGCCACCGGCGATCAGCCGGATCTTCTTGATCGTGCCGGTCTTGGGGGCGAGCTCGCCGCCGTCGGGACGCCCGTAGGCTTCGTTGAGCACCATCGTGCAGGCCGTAAGCGGGGTTTCGGGCCCGTTGCAGGTGAGACCCGGCAGCGAGTTCGAGGGCTGAACGGTCGAGTTGAGCTTGGCGCCGAACTTGACCGGCGCCGAGGCGATGCCGGCAGCTGGGACGAGGGCCAAAGCAACACTGACCAGGGCGGCGGCGAGGCCACTGCGGCCGGCGATCTTCTTGGCGGTGACGTTGCGTGTCATTTCGAATCTCCTTTTGTCTGGGGCGGTAACTGCTCCGTGCGAACAGATTCGCCCGGATCGCGCGGTGCTCCCAGGGGCCCCAGGGGTGGACTCGCTCACCCCTCCGTCGCTCGCAACGCGGTCGTAGTTCTCTCCGCTATACGGAAAGAACTACGACCGCTTGGGGCTATTAGGCTCAGGCCGTGAGCGCGGAGCCACGCCAGACCAGTGCTGCCGAGCTGAAGGCGCAGATCGAGGCGGAAAGGAAGGGGCGACCCTTCCTCGTCCTCCGCGACGGATCGGGCGAGCAGCGGATCGTCGTCGTCGAGGCGGGCATATCCGAGCTCTGGGTGGGACGGGCAGAAGCAGCCGGCCTGCGCATCGAGTGGGATGAGGAGGTCTCCGCCCTGCATGCCCAAATCAAGGTCGTCGGCGAGGAGTGCACGCTGCTCGACGACGGCCTCTCGCGCAACGGCTCCTTCGTCGGCGAGGAGCGGGTCCACGGCCGCCGCCGCCTGCGCGACGGCGACACGCTGCGCTTCGGCCGCACCAGAGTGCTCTACCGGCGTCCCGGTGAGGCGGCGCCGGAAGCGACGGTCGTGGCGAACGAGGTGTCCTCCGCGGCCACCGTCTCACCCGGTCAGCGCCGCGTCCTGGTCGCGCTCTGCCGCCCTTTCAAGGACAGCTCCACCTTTGCCACACCACCCACCAATCAGGCAATCGCCGAAGAGCTCCACCTCAGCGTCGACGCGGTGAAGACCCACATGCGTGCCCTCTTCGAGAAGCTTGGAGTCGAGGACCTGCCGCAAAACCGCAAGCGTGTCGCCCTGGCTGAGCACGCCATGAAGAGCGGCATAGTGGCACCCCGCGATCTGTAGGGCGAGCACACAACCTTTAGCCCTTTGGGCAGAGCCTGGACGCATATGCGATTGGAGCGCGCGCGCTTTGCGCCCACACTCCATCGTTAGCTCTCACGACGCTCCGCTCGGCGGCAGCAACCATGACGCTAGCGCTCACCACCGACCAAATTCAGGAATTCGCCTTCGATTGGTATCCCGTCTTCGGGGTCGTCTTCATGGCGATGCTGCTCTTCGTCTTCTTCAGACTGATGCGCACGACGATGGGCTCGACCAAGCCGGAGACGGTGAAGGCGAGCCGTACCGAGCCGGTGCTCTGGGATGAGGTGCAGGGGGTCGACGCCGCCAAGGACGAGCTGATGGACGTCGCCGAGTGGCTGCGCGACCCCGAGCGCTTTGCCGCTCTCGGCGCCCAGCCTCCCCGCGGGGTGCTGCTCTTCGGACCCCCCGGGACCGGCAAGACGATGCTGGCGCGAGCGGTGGCCGCCCAGGCCGGGGTCGACTTCTTCGCCGCTTCAGGCTCGAGCTTCGTCGAGATGTTCGTTGGGAGGGGCGCCGCCCGCATCCGGCGACTGTTCAAAGAGGCGCGCAAGTCGGGCCGTGCGGTGATCTTCATCGACGAGCTCGACGCGGTAGGGGGCGCGCGTGGTGGCGGAGGGGGCGATGGCGGCTCCAGCGAGCGCGAGCAAGCGCTCAATCAGTTGCTGGTCGAGCTCGATGGGTTCGAGCGCGATCCCGGCACGGTGATCGTCATCGCCGCCTCCAACCACGTCGACAAGCTGGATCACGCGCTGCTGCGCCCAGGCCGCTTCGACCGCCAGGTGCTCGTTGCGCCACCGGACCGCCACGGGCGCGAGGCGATCTTGCGCGCGCACGCCAAGGGAAAGCCGCTCGGACCCGATCTCGACCTGGCCGACGTGGCCCGCAAGACCACCGGGATGACCGGTGCGCAGCTTGCCAATGCGCTCAACGAGGGGGCGATCATCGCCGGGCGAGCCGATCGCAAGGCGATGGCCCGCGAGGACCTCGACGAGGCGCTGCTGCGCCAGGCCGTTGGCTCCCAACAGGCGCGCCGGCTGAACCAGAAGGAGCGGCGCATCGTCGCCTACCACGAGGCGGGGCATGCGCTCTGCCGGCGCCTGCTCGGCCTTGATCCACCGGAGATCCTCAGCATCGTTCCCCGCGGGCCGGCGCTTGGCTTCGTCGGCCACTCGCCGCAGGAGGACACCTACCTCAAGTCGCGCGATGAGCTGCTCGACGAGATCGTCACCCTTCTGGGCGGCCGCGCCGCCGAGGAGGAGGTGCTGGGCAATTCCTATTCCGGCGCGGTCGACGATCTCGCCCGCGTGCACGCGGTCTGCAAGCAGATGGTCGGCGAGTTCGGCATGGGCGTCGCCATCGATGCCGACGGCGCGCCGCCGATCGCCCTCCCGACTGGGGACTACGCGCTGTCGGACCGGACCCGGCGCGACGTCGACATGGCGGCGATGAATCTCGCCCGAGAGGCCTACGGCCGCGCCCGTGCGCTGCTGGCCGCGAACCGTGAATGCCTCGATGACCTGGCGGCGAACGCCCTCGAGCGCGAGACCCTGACCCGCGAGGACCTCGACGAGATCTTTGCCGCCCACGACCTGCACGAGGAGCTTTTGCACGCTGGCCGAGGAACGCTCGACGCGGCCCTACCAGCAATCTCGAGCGAGGCGGCCGAGCGGAGATAGCATCGTCGGTACCCGTGGCGTACCGCGAAGACGATTCCCAGTACTACTTTCCTCCCGGCCGCTCGCTGGCGCGGCGGGTCCACGGTGAGCGCGCGGTCGGCCTGCTCTACGGCCAGCGGGCGCTGCTGATCGGCGCCCTGGAGCCGCTCACTTACACCGGCACGATGCTCAGCACCGGCTCCGGCGACCGGCCGTTCCAGCGCCTCGCCCGAACCGCCAAGATTCAGGAGACGGTCCTGCTCGGCACCCGCGCGGAAGCCGACAAGGCGCTGGCCGCGGTGCGGCGCCTGCACGAGCGGGTCAACGGAGAGCTCGCGGAAGCGGCGGGCGTGCACGCGGCCGGCACTCCCTTCTCGGCCTTTGACCCGGAGCTGATGCTGTGGACCCTGGCGGTGATCGCCGACTCCGGCCGCGCGATGTACGAGACGATGGTGCGACCGCTGAGCGAGATCGAGCGCGAGGAGCTTTGGCAGGACTATGTGCGGTTCGGCGAGCTCTTCGGCCTGCCCAGCAGCAACGTCCCCGCCAGCCATCGCGAGTTCAGCGCCTGGTGGGAGGAGCGGCTCTCCTCGACCGACCTGCAGGCGACCCCTCACGGCCTGGCGATGGCGCCCCTGGTCGCCTTCGAGCAGCCCGTTCCAGCGCCGGCGCGGGGCAATCTGATCGCTCAGAACCACATCATCAAGGGGACCCTGCCGCCGCGGGTGCGGGAGATCTTCGGCATCCCGTGGGGCCGGGCGCACGAGGCCGGCTTCCGCGCGATGACCGCCAGCCACCGCCGGGCCCGCCACCTCTTCCCGCGCAAGGTTCGCCGCGGCCGCAATGACGTCTTCTTCGACGTCGTGATGAAGGGCGAGCGCGAGCGCGGCGGCACGAGAACCCCTCAGCTCGGCGCCAGCGCCTAAACGGTGACACGGCGGCCGGCCGAGACGGAGCCGGTTCGGTGGTGGTCTCTGCGACGGGCACAGAACCTCAAGCCAGCCACCTACCGCTGCCCCTTCTGCGGCAAGCATCTGCCGGCGCTGAGCGAGCACATGCTGATCTCCCCCGAGGGCGACAGCAGCCGGCGTCGGCACGCCCACACAGCCTGTGTTCTCACTGAGCGCAAGGCGGGGCGCCTGCCGACCGAGGAAGAGTGGCGGCGAACGCAGCCGCGCCCGCCCTCGCTGTGGCAACGGCTGCGCGCGAAGCTCGGCTGACTACCTGAGCACTTTGCAGGGCCGGAAAAAGGTGCCCTTGAGGAAGGTTCCATCTTTGAAGCTGAATTCACCGCGGGCCTGCAGGCGACCGTTTTCGCAGCGGGCGTTGACGTAGCTGTGCTTCCTGCCCTTGAAGGTCCATTTCCGCTCGATCTTGATGTTGCCCGAGATCGGGTGGCCGTAGCCGCCGGCGATCTTCGGGATTTTCGCTTCGGTGCGATAGCCGTAGACGCCCTTGTGGATTTTTTCGATCACGACCGGGACGATGAAGGTGGTTGCGATTGGGACCGTCGTGTAGGCGTGGGCGAGGACGGTGTCGTCACCGTGCAGCTTGGGCCCGTTGAAGAGCGTTATCGGAGAGGAGATGTGGATCGGTCGCTGTTCGGGGAATTCGACGACCGCCGAGCCGACGCCCTCGCCGACTATGGCGCCAGGACAGGCGCGGCGGGCGGCGGGCACATCGGTGGCCTGGAGTTTCCCGGCAGTGCAAACCGCCAGGCCGGTCGTGTCGACCGACCCATGGCGATCGAATTCGAAGGTGAGCGTTTCGAGGATCGGCGGCAGCTCTCCGGAGACGGTCGAGAGCTTGCCGCCCCCGTAGATCAAGATCGGCGCGTCCTCGTGCCGCGGCAGCGTTTCTGGCCGAAAGCCGCCGTGGCCGACGATCAGCAGGTCTCCGGCACGAAGTTCAACCCGATCGTTGTCACGGACAGCGCCGGCAATGCCCGCCAAGCCGAGCATCGTCAACGCGAGCACTCCCAGCCCGACCAGTCTCCTTTTGATCGGGCCTCTCTTCACGTCGAACCCGCTGCTCCCTACTTGCGCACCTGACAGGGGAGGAAGAAGTTGGCATTCAGCACCTGGTTGACCTCCGCGGCCGCCGAGGGTGCTTCTTCGGGCCCTTCTTTGAAGGTGAATTCACCGCGAACCTGGAAGTGACCGGTTTCGCAGCGGGCGTTGATGTAGCTGTGCTTCTTGCCCTTGAAGGTCCATTTCTTGCCGACTTTCGCCGAGCCCTCGATCGGATGCCCATAGCCGTTGACGATCTTTGGGATTTTCACGTTGACCCGATAGCCGTAGACGCCCTTGTGGATTTTTTCGATCACGATCGGGACGATGAAGGTTGTCGGGCCGGGATAGTCGAGGTGGGCATGGGCGATGATCGTGTCATCGGGGCCCTTCTTTGGCCCGTTGAAGAGGGTGATGGGGGAGCCGACTTTGATCGGCTTCTGTTCGGGGAACTTGACCACCGCGCTGCCGAAGCCTTCGCCGACGATCGCGTCCTTGCAGGCCTTACGAGCGGTGGGCACGTCGGTCGCGATCAGCTTGCCTTTGGTGCAGACGCCAAGGCCCGTGGTGTCGAGCGCCCCGTGCTTGTCGAATTCGAGCACGAAGGTGTCCAGGATTGGTGGCAGATCGCCGGAGAGCGTGGAGATTTTCCCGCCTCCGTGCGTGATTATCGGCGCGTTTTCGTGCTTGGGGAGCGCCTTCGGCGCGAACCCGCCTTCGGCATCGAGGACGAGGTTTCCGGCGACCACGTGGACGTGGAAGGCGTTTGCC
The DNA here is from genome assembly GCA_036403515.1 of Solirubrobacterales bacterium. Lineage (GTDB taxonomy): Bacteria > Actinomycetota > Thermoleophilia > Solirubrobacterales > 70-9 > VRUE01. The sequence continues at coordinate 32,286 of DASWQV010000070.1, read as the reverse complement.
GTGGCAGCGACGGCAAGCAATCCCAGCACGACAAGTCCCGCGACGATCTTCCTCTTCATAGACCTCTTCCCCTCCCGTTTCCCAGAAACTCTCAAGATACCGAAGGCGACATAGATAGATGTTAAGGTCGCGCGGGATGCCGCTTGGCGCCTCGCCTTCGGGTGATTGGCCCTCGGCGAAGACCTTGCGCGAGGCTGTTAGCCGACGGCCGAGTGTTGGACTACTCGACGGCCTTGCGCGCCGAGACAAACTGGGCCAGCCCCCTGACCCGCTGCTCGATCCCGACCGCGCCGAGCCCGTCAAGCGTCCCGATCAACTCGTCACGTCCAAAGACCCTGACGCCACTCAGGCCGCGCACCACGCTGTTCGCCGCCGAGGTTGGGACGGGGCCCCGATTGCAGCTGGACATCAGCGCCAACCGCCCCCCTGGTGACAGCACTCGGACTATCTCTTCGATCGCCGGCATCGGCTCCTCGATCAAATAGAGGGCGGCAAAGCAGCAGACCGCATCGAAGCTGCCCTCACGAAAGGGCAGGTCGCGGGCATCGCCTCGGACATAGGCCAGATTGCCCATCGGGTTGTCCCGAACCGCGACCGCAAGCATCGTCTCCGAGGAATCGACGCCGACGACCAGGCCAGTCCCTGCCTCGAGGGCGAAGTCGCGGGTGAAGTTCCCCGGGCCGCAGGCCACGTCCAGGACCCGGTCGCCCGGCGAAATGGCAAGCATCGCCAGGGCGATCCGGTGCTCCTCCTCGGTGCTGGGACCCGTCAAGCCCATCAGCAGCCGGCCGGCGACCGGTCGCCAAAAGCGCTGGTAGATCAGTGGCACGGCCCGACTCCTCATCAGTCGCTGGGCGGCATTGCCACCGGCTTTGGCCGAGCCGAGCAGATCGAGGTAGCCACGGTCGAGCTGCAGCTCGGCTGGCCGCCGATGTGGCTCGAACAGCTCCAGAGCTTGCTCCATCGGCAGATGCAAATGGGCGGTGACGGGCTCGAACCGCCGACTTCCTCCGTGTAAAGGAGGCGCTCTCCCAACTGAGCTAACCGCCCAGGCCTCAGCCTGATTATGGAACACCCGGGACGGAATGGGGGCGCGGTCGCTGGGGATGGGAGAATGCCGGCGTGAGATTCGAGGTCTTCTGGCGAGTGGCCATCGTGCAGGTGGTCGGGGTGGCGGTGCTCTCGCTGCTCCTGGCGGCCGTCTTCTCCCACCGGTTCTTTGAGAGCTGGGGATGGCTCGCCGGGCCCGCGGCGTGGCTGCTCTGCGCTTGGTTGACGGCCCGGGTGGTTGGCCTGGAGGTGCGCTCGACGCTGTTGCGGGCGGTGCTTGCCGGGACGGTCAGCGCGCTCTTCGTTCTCGTTGGCCTGCACTGGCTCGGGGCGCTCGTCGCCGTGTGCCTCTTCGCCTATCTCTGCGCCCGGGGCACTGGGGAGCAGGCGGCGTGGACCTAGGGCTGACGGGTCGCGTCGCGCTGGTGATGGGCGCCAGCCGCGGCCTCGGCCGAGCGATCGCGGTGGCGCTGGCGGGTGAGGGCGCGCGGGTGGCGATCGCGAGCCGCTCGGGCGAGAAACTCGGCGAAGCGGCGGCGGAGATCGGTGACGCGGCGACGCCTTTCGTGGCAGACGCCTCGGACCTGGACCGTCTCGCGGCGCTGCCGGGAGAGGTCGCCGAGGCGCTTGGGCCGATCGAGATCTTGGTCACGAACACCGGCGGCCCGCCGTTTGGCGGCGCTCTCGGCCACGAGCTCGACGATTGGGAGACCGCCTACCGCTCCCTGGTCCTGGCGCCGCGGGTACTCGCCGGCGCCGTCCTGCCCGCGATGCGTGAACATGGCTGGGGACGAATCGTTAACGTCGGCTCCAGCTCGACCCGGGAGCCGATCCCCGGCCTCAACCTCTCCAACGCCCACCGGATGGCAGCCGTCGGCTTCCTCAAGACACTCTCGCGCGAGGTAGCCGCCGACGGAATCACGGTCAACACAGTTGCCACCGGCCGCTTCGGCACCGAACGCCTAGCCGACCACACCGGCTCCCTAGAGGCTGCCGAAGAAGCTGCCAAGCACGAAGTCCCCGCGGCTCGCCTCGGCCGCCCGGAGGAGTACGGGGACCTGGTGGTCTTCCTCTGCTCAGAGAGAGCCGCCTACCTGACGGGCACCGTCATCCCAATAGACGGGGGCCTCCTTCACTCCGCTAGTTGAGGGCCGATCTCGGTAGGGGTGGAATGTCTTGTACTTTTTCGGGGCAACCTTGAGGCGCCAGCAAGGCAACTCTCCACCGAAAAAGTTAAGTGGAACCCCTACCGGGATCGGCCCCCCCGGGGCGCATCGAAGGAAAGAGGATCACGTCACGGAGGTTCTCGGCACCAGCGAGGATCATCGTCAGCCGATCGATCCCGATTCCCGATCCGCCCGCCGGCAACGACCCGTATTCGAGCGCCCGCACGAACTCGTCATCGCTCGGATAGGGCGCATCCTCGCTCTCGGGGTGCCGGCGCTGGCGCTGGCGCACGAAGTTCTCGCGCTGCATGTCGGCGTCGTTGGTGTCGGTGCCGCCGCCGATGATCTCCATCCCGTCGACGACCCCGTCGAAGGCCTCGCCAAGCAGATCGGGATGCTCGGGCAGCGGCTTCACGGTCGGCCAGAGTTCGCGCGGCAGGTCGACGAGGAAGGTGGGCTGGATCAGCTTCGGCTCGATCAGCTTGCCCTGGATCTCGTCGACGATCCAGGCCCAGTCGGCGTCCGGGGGGACGTCCTGCCCCAACAGCTCGACCAGCTCGTCGCGGTTCGCGGTGAGGATGTCGACGCCGGTCTCCTCGTCGATAGCGTCATGCAGGGTGATCCTCTTCCACGGCGCTCTGAAGTCGATCGTGCGACCGTCGCGCTCGATCACCGTCGTCCCCAGCACCTGCTCGACCACGGTCGAGATCATCTGCTCGGCGAAGGCCATCACGCCCTCGTAGCCGGCGCAGCTGAGGAACCACTCGAGCATCGTGAACTCGGGGTTGTGTTTGGGCGAGATGCCCTCGTTGCGGAAGAACCTGCTCAGCTCGTAGACGTTCTCGAAGCCGCCGACGATCGCCCGCTTCAGGTAGAGCTCGGTGGCGGTGCGCAGGAACAGCTCGCGGTTGAGGGCGTGGTGGTGGGTGGTGAACGGGCGGGCCGCGGCCCCGCCGGCGAGGGTCTGCAGGATCGGCGTTTCGACCTCGACGAAGTCGCGCTGGTTGAGGTAGTCGCGAATCGCCGCGACCAGCTTCGCCCGCATCACGAAGATCTCGCGTGAGCGCTCGTTGGCCATCAGATCGAGCTCGCGCTGGCGGTAGCGGACCTCGGGGTCGGAGATGCCGTGGAAGAGATCGGGCGGGTCGCGCAGCGCCTTGCCCAGCATCGTGCACTCACGCACGGCAAGCGCCAGCTGGCCGCGCTTGGTCACGTGCAGGTCGCCCTCGACACCGATCGTGTCGCCGATATCTAGATCGTCGATCCGCCCGAAGGCCTCGTCGCCAAGCGAGTCGAGCCGCGCGTAGGCCTGAATCGAGCCGGTCAGGTCGCGGATGTCGAGAAAGGCCGTCTTGCCGTGGCCGCGGCGGCCGACCAGCCTGCCGGCGATCCGGTAGGAAAACTGCGGGTGCGCCCCCTCGCCAAGCTGCTCCGGATCATGCGCCGCGAAGATCGCCGAGATCTTGTCGCGGTCCGGGAAGCCACGCCGCGGATACGGCTCGACGCCTTCGGCGCGCAGCCGCTCGACCTTTGCCCGCCGCACATCCTCAGTGGAGCCCTGCGAGGGCTCGGCCCCCCCAGGCACGTCAGTCATGGGGCCAGGCCGACCGTCACTCGCTCGTCGCCGCGGTGGTCCCTCCGCGTTTCGGCCTCACGCAGCAGCTCCCGCATCGCCGGACCATGGTGGGTGTCGTGCTCTAGCGCCAGCCGCCAGCCGCTCGGGGTTTCGCCGACCAGGCCGCGGATCACGCCGAGGCCATCATCGCCACTGTCACCCAGCACGGCGATCTCAGGCTCGCGGCGAATCTCCGGCGAGCGCTGATCGATTGAGGTGTCAGTGATGTAGGGAAGGTTGGCGATCAAGAGGTCAACGTGGTCAACGTGGTCGGGAATGCCCCTGGCCACCGTCACCTCGAGCGGGATGCCAAGGCGCTCGGCGTTCTCGCGAGCTTTCTCGGCCGCCTCCTCCGAGAGATCGGAGGCGGTCACCCGCAGGTCAGGTCGCTCGCTGAGCAGGGCCAGAGCGATCGCCCCCGAGCCAGTGCCGACCTCGTGCACCCGGGATCCCTTCGGCAGCTCGACCCCAACGGTGACCAGCAGCTCGGTCTCGCGGCGCGGGATCAGCACCCGCTCGTCGACGGTGATCTCGATCTCGCGGAAGCGGCAGCTGCCAAGGATGTACTCCAGCGGCTCGCGCTCACTGCGGCGGGAGACGAGGCGTTTGACTTCCTCGCGCACTGCGGGGGTCACCTCGGCGGCGCCGTCGAGCTCCAAATCTTCAACCCGGATCGACAGCGCTCTCGCGACTAACGCCTTCGCGTCGGATTCCGGCGCCTCGCAGCCGGCGGCGGCGATCGACTCCGTCGCCTGCTTGACCACCTCGCTGACGCTCGCCATCAGCGGCGCTCCTTCCATCTGGGCCTCCACGGCTACAACCCCGCTACGGGTCTGATCGGATCGGCGGAGGCCACGCGCGACAGGGTACCGTGTCGGCGGCGTACCACGGCTATCCAGGTAGCCCCGGCGACGATCATCGCAAGGCTCTCCCATTGCGCCGTGGTCAGACCCAATGCGACCGCCTCGTTGCGGCGCAGGAACTCGACCAGGAAGCGCTCGCCGCCGGCGTAGACGAGGTAGATCGCGAAGAGGGCGCCGGCCCGCACCCGGTCGCGCAGCTGCCAGAGCAGCCAGGCGCCGAACCCCATGGCGAGGGTCTCGTAGATCGGAGTCGGGTGGACGGTGCGATCGGTGGGCACCGTCCCGTGGGGATAGGACATCGCCCAGGGACCGTCCCACGGCTTGCCGTAGTCGCCATCGCCGGAGAGCTGGCAGCCGCAGCGCCCGACCGCGTAGCCGAGGGCAAGCGCCGGCGCCGCGAGGTCCAGCAGCGCAAGTTCGAGGAAATCCCGGTACCAGGCCCAGAGAAAGACGGCGAGAGCGCCGCCGACCGCGCCGCCGTACCAGACCAGGCCGGAGCCGGAGAAGAGGTTGCCGATCAGGTCGCTCTTGACGCTGCTCCAGTGCTGGATCACGAAGTAGACGCGAGAGCCGACGATTCCACCGAGCAGCGCCGAGAAGCCCATCTCGTAGGCCCAGTCGACCGGCTTGCCGATCTCGCCCAGGCGCTTCCAGATCAGCGCCCCGGCGGCGAGGAAGGCGAGCGCAAACATCAGGCCGAAGGTCTGCAGGGTGAGTGGGCCGAGATGCAGCTCGGGGTACACGGTTGCTCAGCCGCCGAGCAGCATCTCGAGCAGGGCCTTCTGAGTGTGGAGGCGGTTCTCCGCCTGATCCCAGACAGCGGAGCGATCGCCGTAGAGCACCTCGGCCGTGATCTCCTCGCCCGGATGAGCCGGCAGGCAATGCAGGACGACGGCGCTGTCCTTTGCCGCGGAGAGCAGATCGGCGTCGACCCGGAACGGCGCGAGGTCTGCGCGGCGGCGCTCCGCCTCCGCCTCGTCGCCCATGCTGACCCAGACGTCGGTGTAGATCGCGTCGGCGGCCGTCGCCGCATCGCGCGGATCGCCGGTCAGCTTCGCCTCGTGGCCCTCCTCCAGCTGGTAGCCCGGCGGCGCCGCGACAACCACCTCGACCCCGGCCAGCTCGCCGGCGATCGCCAACGAGCGGGCGACGTTGTTGCCGTCGCCCACATAGGCGAGGCGAAGGCCAGCGAGGTCACCGCAGCGTTCGCGGAGCGTGAGCAGATCGGCGAGGGCCTGGCAGGGGTGATGCAAGGGGGTCAGCGCGTTGACCACCGGCACCTTGGCCTCGGCGGCGAGTTCGGCAACCGCCTCGTGGGAGCCTGAGCGGATCACGATCGCATCGACGTAGCCGGAGAGGATCCGCGCCGTGTCACCGACCGACTCGCCGCGCGAGAGCTGCAGTTCGTCGCCGCGCAGCACGACCGGCGTCGCGCCGAGCTCGGCTACGCCGACCTCGAAGGAGATCCGCGTCCGGGTCGAGGGCTTTTCGAAGACGAGGGCGATGCTGCGACCGGCGAGCGCCTCGGCGCCGAGGCGCTCGCGCCGACCGGCCTTCAGGGCCGCTGCCCGGTCGAGCAGCTTGCCCAGCTCGAACGCGCCCAGCTCTTCGCCCGTCAGGAAGTCTCGCTTCTTCAAGCAGCGGATACTAGAGTCTGTCCGGAAACCCCCGCGCACGTCTGGCGGCGGCGGACACGGTGCGGTGCGGCGTCCTCAGGCGGCCAAATAGCGCTGCTATTCGGCCTCCCTGCGTCCGTGCCCCGCTTGGTCCGGCGCTCGCCAGTCGCACACGCGAGTTTTCGGACAGACTCTGTCGGTGGAATTCACCGCCGTAGGCTGGAATCTCTTCCACGGGCGCGACTTCCCGCCCGACCCGGCCCTCATGACCTGGCGCTCGCGCCTGCTGCGGATCGAGGAGCGCAACGAGACCCACGTCCAGGTCAACCGCGACCTGACCGCCGAGTTCGCAGCGGCGCTCGCCGATGCAGAGTGGGACGTAGCGCTGCTGCAGGAGTGCCCGCCGCGCTTCGCCGCGCCGCTCGCCCGGGCCTGCCGGGCCGAAGCCCACCGCGTGCTGACCTCGCGCAACTCGCTCGGCGCCCTGCGCGGCGCCGCGGCCCGCCTCAACCCCGACCTGATCGCCTCCGGCGAGGGCGGCTCCAACCTAACGCTGGTCCGAAACTCGTTCCGGTGCGCTTTACCCCCTCATATCGGGGAAGAGGCGCACCGGAGCGGTGTGATCGTCGAGCGGCGGGAGCTGGCGATCCACGCGGGACGGCCGGAGCGGCGGACTATGGCGTTTACTCGGATCGCGATCGGCGCGGATGCCCACCTCTGCATCGCGAACCTGCACGCGACAAACGACAGGCCCGCGCTTGCGGCGGCCGACGTCCTGAAAGCGGCACGGGCCGCAACCGAGTGGGCGGGCGAGACGCCGCTGCTCTTCGGCGGCGACCTCAACCTGCGACCGGCAGAGGATCACGATCTCTTTGAAGAGCTGCGAAGTCGCTTCGGCCTCGCGGGGACCACCGGTCCGCGGGCGATCGACCACCTGCTCTGCCGTGGCCTAGAAGTGATCGTCCCCCCGGTGCCGTGGCCGATCGAGCGGCGGGAGCTGCGCCGCAACGATCGTGCGCTACGCCTTTCTGACCACGCTCCGATCCAGGCGTCCTTTGCCATACCGCCACACCCAAGTCCGCCAAAACGGCAAGGATGAGATAGTCACCGCGAAAGCCCGCGCAAACGACCGACCAGGAGGCGAGTGAGCATGGCCGCGAAAAAACAGTCCACGGGCAAAGCGACGAAAAAAGCCAAAGCCGGCACGCAGGCCAAAAAAGCCGCCGCCAAAAGGGCGAAAAAACCGGCTGCCAAAAAAACCAAAGCGAAAGCCAAAACCGCGAAAAAATCTGCCCGTAAATCCGCGCCGCGGGCCGGCGCCACGGCCGGGCTCGACAAGAGCGTCGAGCAGTTCCGCGAGAGTCTCGAGCGCAGCGTCACGCTCAGCCGCGACCGCCTGCAAGAGGTCGTCGACGATGCCGTCAAACGCGGCCGGATGACCCGTGGCGACGCCGAGAAAATGCTTTCTGACTTGATAAAAAAAGGCCGCCGCCAGACCGACTCGATGCTGAAGGAGCTGGAACGACTGGTCCAGCAGGCCCGCCGTGAGGTCGGCGGCCGGGCTGAGCCGGTGCGCAAACAAGCGACCCAGGCTGCGCGCCGCGCGCGCAAGAAACTGCGTTAGCTGTGGAGGGGGCCACCGGTGAGAAGCCGGCGGCCCGCCGGCGCCGAGGCGAGCAGCTAGAGGTCGAGATCGACTCGCTCGCCTTCGGCGGGCGGGGCGTCGCGCGCAGCGAGGGACTCGTCGTCTTCGTCTCGGGGGCCCTGCCCGGGGATCGGGCCCGGGTAGAGATCACCAAAGCGAAGAAGCGCTTCGCCGAGGCGCGGACGATCGAGCTGCTGCAACCAAGCGCCGAGCGCATCGCCGACAGCTGCGTCCACGAGGGGGAGCCGTGCCCCGGGGCCCCCTGGCAGGGCCTCGCCTACGAGCGCCAGCTGACCCACAAGAGCGAGCAGGTCGGCGAGGCGCTGCGCCGGATCGGCGGTCTCGACGGCTTTGAGATCGAGGAGATCGAGCCGGCGCTGGAGCAGTGGCGCTACCGCAACAAGCTCGAGTACTCCTTCGGCGAACGCGACGGCGAGCCGACCCTCGGCTTCCACGCCCGCGGCCGCTGGGACCTGATCGTCGACGTCGATGATTGCCAGCTTGCCTCTGAGCGGGGCAACGCCGCCCGCAACGCGGTCCGCGAGTGGGCCCGGCTGGAATCGATCCCCGCCTACGACTCTCGTGCTCGCGAGGGCGTCCTGCGGAACCTCGTCGTGCGCGAGGGTTGGCGCACCGGACAGATCCAGACCCGGTTGGTCACCTCAGCAGCTCGCTTCCCGAAACCCCCAGTTGACCTGCACACGGCAATCGAGGGCGACAGCGGCGGCACCGACGGACCGACTGGAGTGCTCGGCGAGGAGCGCCTGCGTGAGGAGCTCTCCGGGTTGCGGCTGGAGATGTCGCACGGCGCTTTCTTCCAGACCAACACCGAGATGGCCGAGCGCCTCTACGCGATCGCGGCCGAGTACGCCGGGCTGAGCGGCAAAGAGCGCGTCTTCGACCTCTACTGCGGGATCGGCACGATCGGCCTGACGATGGCTGCGAGGGCCGGCGAGGTCTGGGGCGTCGAGATCGTCCCAGAGGCGATCGCCGACGCCGAGCGCAACGCCGAGCAGAACAGGATCGAGAACGCCCACTTCTTTGCCGGCAGCGCCCGCACCAGCGTGCGGCCCTTGATCGAGCAGGCGGGTAAGCCCGACGTCGTCGTCATCGACCCTCCTCGGGCCGGCCTCTCGCAGAAGATCGTCCGACGCCTGATCGAGTGCGAGGCCAAGAAGATCGTCTACGTCTCCTGCAACCCGACGACGCTGGCCCCCAACGCCGCCCAGCTCGTCGAGGCCGGCTACAAGCTGCGCCGCGTCAGGCCGGTCGACATGTTCCCCCAGACGCCGCACATCGAGTGCGTGGCGCTGCTGGAGAAATAGCGCGGAACGCTAGAGCTGCGTCGCGATCAGGGCGCAGATACCGGCGAACCCCGTAAGGATCGAGCCGGTCATCGCAATCGCGCCGAAGACCAGCGCGCGCTGAACTCCGCTGATCTCTTTGCGCACCTCGCCGATCTCTCCCCGTACGCCGCCGATCTCTCCTCGCACGCCGCCGATCTCTCCCCGTATCGCCTTGAATTCGTCCTTCATCTCGATTCGAACGCCGCGGATCTCGGCTTCTACCCGGTCGAAGCGGTGGTCAACCTGTTCGAACTGCCGGTCGACCCGGTCGAACCGGTGGTCAACGAGTGCGAACCGCTGATCGACCTGTTCGAAGCCGCGATCGACTTTGCCGCTGAGGTCGTCGAGCCGCCCATCTGTCCATTCCTGAACCATTGCCTCCACGATGATGCCACGCTAGCCCGAAATGTGTTGTCTGTGGTTGAGCTGAGATTGAAAATTCGTCACAACTTTTGCGCAGAGGCTAGGTAATAGGCTCCGATCCTGTGATTGATGGGAAAAGCAGAGGCTTCGGAGTAGCAGCGGGGCTCGATCCAGAGGTGGCGCGGCCGCTGGCCCAACGTTGCGCGGAGCTTGGCTACGACTCGATGTGGTCCAACGACCATCCCGGCGCCAAGGGGCTGGAGACGCTGGCGGAGTTTGGCGCCGCTGCCCCCGACCTTGAGCTCGGAGTCGCCGTGATCGCCCTAGACCGCACGCCGCCGGAAACGATCGCCGCCGACATCGAGCGGCTCGGCCTCGACCCGGCCCGCCTCTGGCTCGGCGTCGGCGCCGGCTTCTCGAAGAAGCCGCTGACAGATATGCGCGAGTCCCTCCCCGCCCTACGCGGGAAGCTCCCCGGTGCCCGTCTCGTCCTCGCCGCGATGGGCCCGAAGATGTGCGCCCTCGCCGGCGCCGAGTTCGACGGCGTCTTCTTCAACTGGATGACCCCTGAATTCGCCACGGGCGCCCGCGCCAAGGTCGAGGCCGGCGCCGAGCAGGCCGGCCGCCCCGCCCCACCGGTCTTCGGCTACGTCCGCACCGCAGTAGGCTCCGACGCCGCCGAGCGCCTGGCAAAGGAGGAGTCCTTCTACCGAGACCTCCACCCCGGCTACCGCAACCACTTCGACCGCCTGGCCGAGCCCGAGGGCACGGTAGGCGTAGCTGCGGCCGACAGCAGCGACGCCCAATCCCAGCTGGCCGCCTACAAAGCTCTCGACACCATCGTGGTCAGGGGGCTAGCTTCAGCAAAGGTAGAGCCGATGCTGGCCGTCGCCAAGTCCGTCGCCCCCTGAACCCTTAAGGGAGGGACGGGGTGCCCCTCCGACGCAGCGGCGTCCTGGTTTTCGCACAGACCACTTAGCGAGAGACGCGCACTTAGAGGCGAAAACCCCAGCAAGACGGAGGGGCACCCCCGTCCCTCCCCCACGCCTCAGTACGGCGGCAGGTCCTCGTACCAGTCGCCCAGCGTCTTGAAGGCCCGCCAAAAGCGCTGCTTGGCATTCTCTTCATCCAGCGAATCGTCGATATCAGGCGTATAGAGCGCGTCGACGGTAGGCGTAAACGCCTGGACCTCCCCCTCACGGGCCTCGATCGTGCGCGAGAGCGGGATCTCGAAGCTGTTGAGCACCCGCAGCGCCGGCTCGCCCATTACGACGACGATCTTCGGCTGCACGATCGCAATCTCTTCGACGACGCGGCGCAGGCAGGGTTCGGCGGCGAGATCGGGCTCGGCGATCGGGCACTTCACGCAGAGCGTCCCGTAGACGACCAGCGGATCGATCCCGAGCCGCTTGAAGCTCTTCATCAGCGCATTGCCGGCGCGGCCGTAGAAGGCGACGCCCTCTTCGATCTCCGCCGCGGCAGGCGCCTGCTTGAGCATGAAGACGTCCGCCTGGGGATGGCCGGAACCGAGAACCGGCATCAGCTTGCCGCGCGGACAGTGGGAGCAGGCCTGCAGATCGTGGGTCAGCTGGTTGAGCTCGCGGATCGCACGCTCGAGGTACTTCTCCTTGATCTCGTCGTCAGTCGCCGGCATGCTCGGCGCTCTCTTTGACGAGGCGGGCTCGGCTCCTCTCGCGCGGCGTGCCTGCATCAGCTCTTGCTCGTGGTCTGTCCACCTGGCCGCCTCTTGCGCGGCCGACCGCCCCGCACCGGCTTGGCGTCAGGGACGCTGCGTTTTGGCGCCTTCGGCCGACCCGTCGTCTGCAGCAGCTTCAGCGCCTGCACGTAGACGAGGTTCTTGTGCTTGCGGGTGATGTCGGCGTCGCGCATCGCCTCGAGGAACTCCTCGGGCCCATCGAAGTCACGGATCCGCACCCGCACGCTGCCGAGGCCCTGGGCGACGTGGCTGTCGGAGCCGGCGCCGGGCACGATCCGGTACTTGCGGGCAAAGCGTTCCGCCTCCTCGTTGAAGGCGGTCAGGGCCACGCGCGGGTTGAAGACCTCGAGGACGTCGATCTCCTCGACGATGTCGATCAGGTGCTCGTAGTCAGGCACCGAGTGAAAGCGGTCAAACGGGTGCGGAACGTAGACGAGGCCGCCCTGCGCGCGGATCGCGGCGATCGTCTCCGCCATGGTCATGCCCTTCGGAATCTTCTCCTCGAGGAAAAGCCCAATCACCTCGCCCTGTTCAGCGGTCTTCACCTCCTCGGCGACGATCACCTTGATGTCTTCCATCTGCTCGGCGATTCGGCGGGCCTCGAGCGCCCCGGAGACCTCGTTGTGGTCGGTGATCGCGATCGCGCCGAGGCCGCGGTCGCGAGCGGTCTCCAGCAGGACCTCGACCGGCGTCACGCAATCCGGCGAGTGGTCGGTGTGCATGTGCAGATCGACCTCGATCAACGGCCGCTCGGCGATACGCCGCCGCACCTCTTCGTTGCCGCCCGGATCGTGGCGCCGCGCGGCCAGGCGCGTGTAGATCGCCTCCAGCTCGTCGGCCACCTGTGACCACTCGCGGCCGTCCCCCCCGGGCGCGACCTGCTCGTAGGAGGCTGGGAAGTAGCGCTCCAGCAGCTTCCCCGTCTCCGCCGAGGCCACCGTGCGTGCATCGAGCCGGCCGAAGAAGATCTCGACCAGCGGCCGCGCCACCTGGGTCGAGAGAACCCGCTCCTGCGGCGCGTGAAACGTGGCGACGTTGAGCGCTGAGGAATGGCGCAGGGCGGTCGAGGAAACCCGCGGCGCGAACGGATCGTGGACGTGGACGATGTCGAACTCGGCGCCGCGGAGGCGCTCTTTAACCCGGTCCCCGTAGCCGGCAACCACGACGTCATGGCCGCGTCGCTTCAGCTCCTCGGAGACACGCTCGACGTACTCGTTGACCGGGTTCCGCACGCCGCGCCGATGCGGCGTGACCTGAACTATCGAGAGCTTTTCTGACACGGCCGCAGCATAAGGACCCATCTCCGTAGGGATCAGAGGAACTGGGACGCCGGGGGTAGGTTTCCGGGAACTCCCGGCCGAAGGCCGGCCCGGAAACCTACCCCCGGCGTCCCCTCAGGCTTCGACCTCGGCGGGCTTCCCGACCTTGCGTGCAGCGCCCGCGCCGCGCTTGTTGGCCGCGATGAACTCCTCGGTCTGCTCACGCGCTTCGTCATCCGGACGCTGCGAGTGCGGCGACTTCATCAGGTAGCTAGAAGGCCCGTCGAGCTGACCGGCGATGCCGTTGTTGAGCGCCAGCTTGATCAGCCGCACCGCGTCGATCACGACCCCGGCCGAGTTGGGCGAGTCCCAGACCTCGAGCTTGAGCTCGACGTTGAGCGGCACGTCGCCGAAGGCTTTGCCCTCGAGCCGGATATGCGCCCACTTGCGGTCAGTCAGCCAGGCGACGTAGTCGGAGGGACCGACGTGGACGTCCTCGGCGGGCAGCTCGTGCCCCATGATCGAGGTGACGGCGTTGGTCTTGGAGATCTTCTTCGAGTCCAGCCGCTCGCGCTCGAGCATGTTGTAGAAGTCCATGTTGCCGCCGACGTTGAGCTGCGAGGTGCGCTCGACGCGGACGCCGCGGTCGTGGAAGAGGCGGGCGAGCTGGCGGTGGACGATCGTCGCCCCGACCTGGGACTTGATGTCGTCGCCGATGATCGGCAGGCCGGCCTCTTTGAAGCGCTTGTCCCAGTAGTCCTCGCGGGCGATGAAGACGGGCAGGCAGTTGACGAAGCCGACGCCGGCCTTGAGCGCCTGCTCGACGTACCACTTGGTCGCGTCCTCGGAACCGACAGGCAGGTAACAGACCAGCACGTCGGCCTTGGTCTGCTTGAGGATGCCGACGACGTCAGCGGTTTCGCCCGGCGCCTTGGTGATCTTCTCCTTCAGGTACTTGCCGAGGCCGTCGAGGGTCATGCCGCGCTCGACCTTGACGCCAAGGTTGGGCACCTCGGCGAACTTGATCGTGTCGTTCTGGCCCGACCAGATCGCCTCGGAGAGGTCCTTGCCGACCTTCTCGGAGTCGATGTCGAAGGCGGCGACGAACTCGACGTCGCCAACGTGGTAGCCGCCGAGATCGACGTGCATCAGGCCGGGCACTTCCTCGGAGGGGTCAGCGTCCTTGTAGTACTGGACGCCCTGGATGAAGGAGTTGGCGCAGTTGCCGGTGCCGACTATCGCGACGCGGACCTTCTCGTCCGTGCGTGCGGCGCCGTTGCTGCCGTTTGCTCCGTTGCTATCGCTCATATGGTTCGAAGTCCTTCCTCGATCGGGCTAGGTGGCAAGGGACACCCTGAGCCGCGACTGGTTACAGATCTGTTGGGTCCGGGGCCTCGCTTGAAAGCTCATTTCGGACATGCCATACACGCTGGATCGTGGTGATGATGGTCAACACCGCGATCAGATAGACCGCGGGAGCCAGAAGCTCGAAATCGCCTAGCCCGGCGCCCTTGGCGAAGATCAAGCCGACCGAGAGTATGACTACCCGTACGGGGCGCGTCGCCAAGCCAACTTTGCACTCGACCCCGAGCGCCTCGGCGCGGGCTCGGGTGTAAGAGACCATCAGCGAGCCGAGCACGGCGACAACGCACATCGCGGCGGCGAAATCCTGGCCGGTGGAGGCAAAGTAGCCGGCGACCGCGGCGAGCACGATCCCCTCCTCTATCCGGTCCAGAGTCGAATCGAGGAAAGCGCCGAAGAGCGTCCCCTTGCCCGACATGCGCGAGTAACGGCCGTCGAGCGTGTCCATCACCGAGCCGACGACGAAGGCGACGCCGGCGAGAAAGAAGAGGCGTTGGGTGACCAGGGCGGCGGCAACCAGGTTGCCGACCAAGCCGGCGACTGAAATCGCGTTTGGGGTCAGGCGCGACTCGATCAAGCGATCGCGAGCGTAGGCGCGAAGCTCCTGTCCGTTGCGCGCTTGGCGACCGTTGCGGCGTGGGCCGGGGGCCCTGGGGGGCGCCGAAGACTCCATTGACGGGAGGCTAGAGGATGGGGCCGATCCCAGTAGGGATTCCGCTCAACTTTTTGGATGGGCTGGCTGAGGTCGTCCGAAAACGGAATGGACCAAAAAGTACAAGACGCTCCATCCCCACTGGAACCGGCCCTACGCCTCTGCCTCTCGGGGCTGAGAGGGGCGGCCCCAGGACCAGGCCTCGGGGCGGGCGCGCGCCAATAGGCGCTGGGCGACCAGGGCGGAGGCGGCGGCGACCATCCAGCCGAGCGCAACGTCGACCCAGTAGTGGTTGCCGGTGACGATCACGACCCAGGCGATCAGCAGCGGCCACGCCGCCCACCAGGCTTTCGACCACCAGTGCCGGCAGACCCGCATGCCGGTGCAGCCGATCATCGCCGCGAAGGCGCAGTGCATGCTCGGCACCGCGGCGTAGGGATTGATGAAGACTTTGGCCAGCGAGGAGTCGTGGTTGACATTTGAGAAGTCAGTGATGGTGTCGACGAAGCCGTCGTGGGGAAACATCCGCGGCGGCGCGGTCGGATAGAGCGTGTAGCCGACTAGGGCAAAGCCCATCGAGACGACGAACATGTTGCGGACGAAGTAATAGGAGTCGTTGCGGAAGAGGTAGAGCCAGACCAGGAAGCCGAGCGCGATCGAGAACTGCGCATTGAGGTAGAGCTGGTTGGCGAGGTCGATCACCCAATGCGCCGGCAGGAAGAAGGCCTGCACGCTGGGCTCGAAGAGGGAATGGGCTGAGCGCTCGAAATCGATCACCTGCTGGCCATGTGCGATCGCCTCTGAGCGCTGGCCGTCGGCGATGCCGCGCACCAGCTCGTAGGCGACGTCGACCAGGACGAGAATCCCGAGCTGGCGGCCGGCGTCGCCCCAGCCTTGGGGCAGCTTGGATCCGATGCGGACGAGGGCACGAGACACAGGACAAACGATTGTAATCCGGCGGTAAACGGTGGGGGAAAGGGGTTGGTCGAGGTACTCCCCCAAAGGCCGTGCGGCCGGAGACGGCCGAGCCATGGGGCGGATTAGGGTCCCTGGCGATGACCTGGAAGCGACCGTCCAAGCGCCGTGTCCGCGCGATCCGCGATCGGCTCAGGGAGATGTACGGGCAGCCCGTCAACGAGCCGCACCGACATCCAATCGCCGAGCTGGTCAAGACGGTCCTCTCGCAGCACACCAACGACCGCAACCGCGACCGGGCCTTCGCCGCCCTGCGTGAGCGTTTCCCTGCCTGGGAGGAAGTTCGCGACGCACGGGTCGACGAAGTCGAGGAGGCGATTCGGCCTGGTGGCCTCGCCAAGCAGAAGGCGCCGCGAATCCAGGCGATCCTCGAGCAGCTGGGCGAGCCCCCTGACCTCGACTGGACCGAGACCGTGCCTCCCGCCGAGTCGCTCGGGTTTCTGCTCTCGCTGCCCGGTGTGGGACGGAAAACGGCCGCCTGCGTTCTGATGTTCACCTGGGGCATTCCCGAGATCCCCGTCGACGTCCACGTCCACCGGGTCGGCGGCCGGCTCGGGCTCTTCCCGGAAAAGGCTTCCTTCGAACGCGCCCACGACGAGATACTGGCGATCGTCGAGCCAGAGGACGCATATGAGTTCCACATGAACCTGATCCAGCACGGGCGCCAGCTCTGCCGCCCAAAACCTCGTTGCGGCGAGTGCGAGCTTCGCCGAATGTGTCCCTGGTACCGTGCCGGGCGCAAATGAGCAAAAAGACCTTCATCGTCTTCGGCCTGCTGGTCCTGTTTCTCGCCGTCCTGATTCCTTGGCTTGCCTTCCGCTCGGACGGCGACGCGGCAATGGGCGCCCAGGATGTGCCGGCCAGCCTCAAATCGGGCCAGAGCCTCTTCCAGACCAACTGCGGCACCTGCCACACCCTCTACGCGGCCGGCACCGACGGCAACTACGCGCCGAACCTCGACGTTCTCCTGGCGCCCTCAGGCGCCCCCGAAGGCCCGACCGCGAAAGCGACGATCGAATCGACCGAAGGCCGCGTTCTCAACGCGGTTGAAAAAGGGGTCGACAGCAGCACCACCCCGGGGCGGATGCCCGGCGGCATCCTCAACAAAGAGCAGGCGAAGGAAGTCTCGGAATTCGTCGCCCGCACCGCCGGCCAGGGTTAAACACTGCCGGCGAAGATTGATCGAGGGGCGGCCGAAACCGCCCCTCTTTCGCTAGCGAGTGAAGCGCAGGGCGCTATAGAGGCCTGCGTGGTCTGAGTCCCAGAAGCCGTTGACTGGTTGGCGGCCGGTGACCGACGAGGCTTTCAGCTTGATTTCCTTTGGATCGCGGGTCATCACGTGGTCGACCTGATGGTCGAAGTCGGCGACGCTGCCGCCGGCCCCGACCGCGAGCAGGCTCGAGTTGAGGCAGCAGCCGAGCGGCGTGTTCGTGCTGCGCTCTCGCATCCCAGCGCCAAGCAAGGTCCGGTAGGCCTGCTGATCGCCTGGTTCGACCGTGTCGTCATCTGAGTTGAGATCGCCAACGAGGACGACGGGCAGGCTGGTCGTCGCTGGCCCTCCCGGGGCGACCAGCTCGCTGGCCTGCAGGGCACGGATACTCGGCACCTGCGTCGCCGGGTCGAATGCCTCGAGGTGGGTGCTGACGAAGCGGAAGGCGTGACTGCCGCGAACCTTCGCGTCGACCGCCGTCCAACCGCGTGTCACGGCGAGTTTCACGCCGGATACGGTGACTACCAGCAGGTTGGCAAAGTGCCCCGCCTGGGGACGTTTGACAGTGACGCCGGCCCCGTTGCGAACGAGGATCACGTCGCGCATCGTCAACCGGCCGTTGATCTCGGCGTTGGGTATCGCTCCATTGGGGCCGTCGCCCGGAACGCCGTTCTCGTTGGCCGGCGCTTCGAAGTCGAACTCGTCCTGGGAGACCGCGACCCGATACTGCGGCTTCCCTTTGCCACCCGTCCCCTTGCCCTTGTTGAGCTGGGCCATCAGTTCAGTGAGGTAGTCGTAGCGAACCGCGGTCGCCGTCGGTTTAGCGCCAGAATTGAGGAAGACTTCGAGGCTGGGGGGACCGGTCCGCCACAGTGCGACCTCCTGGAGCCCGACCAGGTCGGGCTTCTTTTTGAGGATCTCCTGCGCCAGCCCCTTGGCCCGGGTGGGGAAGCTGTTGGCTGTCACTTCGCGAAGGATTTGCCCCGTCGCTTCGGTGAAGGCGCCGAGACCCGAGGCCGAGATAGCGGGAGCGAGGTCGGCGCCGAGGTAGAGATTGCGGGTCATCACGTTGACTTCCTTGCCGCGACCGCTGCTGTGGTTGCCCTTACCGTGGTGAGCCTCGTGGCCCTTGTGGTGGCCGTGGTCCTCGCGGGCCTTGGCTCCCGCGAGGCTTGGCAGCAGAGCAAAGAGCAGCGCGCTGACGAAGGCGGATAGGACGACTACTCGCCGGGTAGCTGCGTGCGGATGAATCAAAGTTGTCTCCTCTGGTCGGCGACCCACCGCGCACGGGGGCCGATTGCGTCCGAGGCACCTCCCTTACCCGCAAACCCGCTACAGGCGCAAAAGATTTGCATCTTGTTAGAATCTGCGATACTGCGACTTAGATTTCTTAAGTAGAAACGAACTAGAGCTGGAGGTACTTGATAGTGGGTAAAACGATCGGCATCGACCTTGGCACGACCAACTCCTGCGTCGCCGTGTTGGAGGGCGGCGAGCCGAGCGTCCTCGAGAACGCCGAGGGTGGGCGCACAACTCCGTCGGTGGTTGCTTTTACCGAGTCTGGCGATCGCCTCGTCGGCACGGTGGCGAAGCGCCAGGCCGTCATGAACCCCGAGAACACGATCTTCTCGATCAAGCGCTTCATGGGCCGCAAGGAGGCCGAGGTCAAAGAGGAGGAGACGATCGTCCCTTACAAGGTCGTCGCCGGCCCCAATGGCGACGTCCGGGTCGACGCGCGCGGCAAGCAGTACAGCCCGCCGGAGATCAGCGCGATGATCCTGCAGAAGCTGAAGACCGACGCCGAAGCGAAGCTGGGCGAAACGGTCGACAGCGCCGTGATCACGGTCCCTGCCTACTTCAACGACGATCAGCGCCAGGCCACGACCGACGCCGGCAAGATCGCCGGGCTCGACGTCAAGCGGATCATCAACGAGCCGACCGCCGCATCGCTCGCCTACGGGCTCGACAAGGAGAAAGCCGACCACACCATCCTCGTCTTCGACCTCGGTGGGGGCACCTTCGACGTCTCGGTGCTCGACATCGGCGACGGCGTCTTCGAAGTAAAAGCGACGGCCGGTGACAACCATCTCGGCGGCGACAACTGGGACAAGGCGATCGTCGAGTGGCTGGTCGCCGAGTTCAAACGCGACCAGGGCGTCGACCTCGCGGCTGACAAGAACTCGCTGCAGCGCCTCTACGAGGCGGCGGAGAAAGCGAAGATCGAGCTCTCCTCCGCGCAGGAGACGCAGATAAACCTGCCCTTCATCACCGCGGTCGAGGGCCAACCGAAGCATCTCGATCTGAAGCTTTCGCGCTCGAGGCTGAACGAGCTGACCAGCGATCTGCTCGAGCGGGTCGTCGGTCCGGTGCAGCGGGCGCTCGACGACGCCGGCGCCGAGATCGACCACGTCGTACTGGTCGGCGGCATGACCCGGATGCCGGCAGTTCGTGAGCGGGTCGAGAAACTGACCGGCAAGGAGCCTCACCAGGGGGTCAACCCCGATGAGGTCGTCGCCGTCGGCGCCGCGATCCAGGCCGGAGTGCTGGCCGGCGACGTCAAGGACGTGCTGCTGCTCGACGTCACCCCGCTGACGCTGGGGATCGAGACCAAAGGCGGCGTGATGACGAAGCTGATCGAGCGCAACACGACGATCCCGACGAAGAAGTCGGAGACCTTCTCGACTGCCGACGACAACCAGCCCTCGGTCGAGATCCACGTGCTGCAGGGCGAGCGGGAGATGGCCAGCGGTAACAAGAGCCTGGGCAAGTTCCAGCTCACCGGCATCCCGCCGGCGCCACGTGGCATGCCGCAGATCGAGGTCACCTTCGACATCGACCCGAACGGGATCATCCACGTAACCGCCAAAGACCTGGGCACCGGTAAGGAGCAGAAAATCGAGATCAAGTCGGGCTCCGGGCTCTCCGACGAGGAGATCCAGAAAATGGTCTCCGACGCCGAGGCACACGCCGAGGAGGACGCCAGGCAACGCGAGCTGGCCGAGGCGCGCAACCTTGCCGAGAATGCCGCCTACCAGTCCGAGAAACAGCTCGAGGAGCTGGGCGACAAAATCGAGGCCGGCGACAAAGAGGCGATCGAGACGGCGATCAAAGACGTCCGTGAGGCACTGACGTCCGACAGCGTCGAGGAGATCAACTCGAAGACGGAAGCGCTGACCGCTGCCTTCCAAAAAGTGTCGGAGCAGATCTACGCGGCGGCGCAGGAGCAACAGGCGGCTTCGGCTGACGGGGCTTCTGCCGAGGGCGACTCCTCCGATGAGGAGGAGGTCGTCGATGCTGAGGTCGTCGATGAGGGCGAGGGTGAAAGCAAATGACGGAGAGTCGGGACGCTGAGGGACAGGAGCGCTCGGCTGCGGGTCCTGTCGCGGGGGAAGGGGGGGCGCTGCGGGCGGACGCACAGCGTCCGTCCTCGACCCCCCCACCCCCCACGCCACCCGCAGGAGATGCGGATCAGGTCTCGGAGGATCTCGATGCGCTTCTGGCTGACACCCAGCGGGAGCGGGACGAGTACCTGGACCTTGCCAAGAGAACCAAGGCTGACTTCGAGAACTTTCGTAAGCGGATGACGAGCGAGGTTCAGGCTGCGACCGCTCGCGGTAAGGGTGAGCTTCTTCGGGAAGTGGTGCCTGTACTCGATGACTTGGAGCGGGCTATCCAGGCCGCGGGGTTGGATCCTGAGGGTGATTCCGACGAGGGGCTTGCTCACGGCGTGCTGCTCGTTTTTCGGAGCTTGCGGGACTCGCTTGCGCGCAATGGCGTCGAGGCCGTTGATCCGAAAGGCGAGAAGTTCGATCCCACTGCCCATGAAGCGCTCTCCACTCAACCGGTCGAGGGGACTGAGTCGGGGACGGTCATCGAGGTTCTGCAGAAGGGCTACCGCCTCGGCGAGCAGCTGGTCCGGCCTGCCCGTGTGGTGGTGAGCGAGTAAGGGTGGCTGAGGATCTCTACAAGGTGCTCGGAGTCCCGAAAGGGGCGTCGGAGGCTGAGATCAAGAAAGCGCACCGGAAGCTGGCCCGGAAATACCACCCTGACCGCAATCCGGACGATCCGCAAGCGGAGGAGAAGTTCAAGCAGGTTCAGGGGGCCTACGACACACTGTCGGATTCCGAGAAGCGCCAGCAGTACGACGCAGGCGGCGCGTTCGCTGGCTTCGGTGGTGGCGCCGGCGGGGGGCCATTTGGCGGTGGTGGTGGACCGGCCGGCTTCGGCAGCGGCGACCTCGGCGACCTCTTCTCCAACATCTTCAGCCGGGGTGGCGGCGGGCGGGCACAGCCGCAAGGAGCGCCGGGTCGAGATCTCGAAACCGAGGTCAGCCTCAGCTTCGACCAGGCCGTCAACGGCGCCCAGGTCAACGTCACGGTGCCGAAGGCCGAGCGCTGCCCGACCTGCCATGGCAGCGGCGCCAAACCCGGGACGAGCCCGATCACATGTCCGCGCTGCGAAGGCCGCGGCATCGATGCCCAAAGCCAGGGTTTCTTCTCGATCAGCCAGCCCTGCCCGCAATGCGGCGGCGCCGGCCAGATCATCGAGGAGCCCTGCCCGACCTGCCATGGCTCTGGCCTGACCCAGCAGACCAAGCGCTACAAGGTCAACATCCCCGCCGGGGTGAAGAACGGGGCGCGGATCCGCCTCGCCGGCAAGGGCGAGGCCGGGCAGCGCGGTGGTCCCCCAGGTGACCTCTTTGTCGTCACCCGCGTCGCCGCTTCGCCGGTCTTCAAACGGCTCGACGGTGGAAACCTCGAAGTGACGGTGCCGATCACCATCCCCGAGGCGCTTCGTGGCGCGACGATCGAGGTGCCGACCCTCGAGGGAACGAAGAAGATCAAGGTCCGCCCGGGCACAAAGCACGGTTCCGTTCAGCGCCTGCGCGGCGAGGGAGCGCCGAAAGCCAAGGGCAGGGGCCGCGGCGACATCCGCTACCGCCTCGAGATCGAGATGCCCGAGAAGCTGAGCAAGGAGCAGGAGGAGGCGGCAGCGAAGCTGGCGGCAGCCTTCAACGGTTCGGATCCACGCGCTGATCTGCTGGCAAAAGCGGGGCGCCGATGAGCTTCCGGTGCGCCTTTTCCCCCCTATGCCGGGATAAAGCGCACCGGAAGGCGGGGGGGTGAGCATGGCGGAGCGCCGTCGGGTAACGCGAGTCGAAGCGACGGTCGACGAGGAGCGTGGCGTCTTCATGATCTCGGTTGCGGCCGAGCTCGCCGAGATGCATCCGCAGACGCTGCGGATCTACGAGGCGCGCGGGCTGATCCAGCCAAAGCGCTCCCCCAAGAACACCCGCCTCTACTCACAACGCGACGTCGAGCGGTTGCGCCGGATCCAGCAGATGACCTCCGAGCAGGGCCTCAACCTGGCCGGGGTCGAGACGGTGCTCGAGATGGAGGAACGGGTCGAACGGATGCGGGCCGAGCTGGAGCGGATGCGCCGCCGGACCGAGCAGCTCGAACGGCGCTGGAACCAAGGAGGGGCCGATGCAGCCGGATAGGTTCACCGTCAAGTCACAGGAAGCGGTCGTCGACGCGCTCAAACTCGCCTCGCGGCTCGGCAACTCCGAGGCGGCGCCGGCCCACCTGTTGATCGCCCTACTGGCCCAGGACGAAGGCCTGACGGTGCCGATCCTGCAGAAGCTCGGCGCCGACGCGGCGTCGATTCGCTCGCGCGCCGAGCAGGCTGCCCGCCAACTGCCGAAGTTGAGCGGCGACGAGCGGCCGGAGGCACAGCCGTCTTCTGCCCTGCGCAAGGTACTCCAGGACGCCGAGCAGGAGATGAAGCGCAAGGGCGATGAGTACATCTCCACCGATCACTTTCTGCTGGCGCTGGCCGACAGAGCCTCTGGCGTCGCCGACCTGCTTCCCGACCGCGGTTCGCTCGAAAAGGCGATTACCGAAGTCCGCCCACGGCCGGTCACCTCTCCGGAACCGGAGGCGACCACTCAGGCGCTGGAGAAATTCGGCCGCGACCTGACCGCCGAGGCCGAGGCGGGAAAACTCGATCCGGTGATCGGCCGCGATGAGGAGATCCGCCGCGTGATCCAGGTGCTCTCCCGCCGCACCAAGAACAACCCGGTCCTGATCGGTGACCCAGGCGTCGGCAAGACCGCGATCGTCGAGGGGCTGGCGCAGCGGATCGTCGCCGGCGACGTGCCCGAGAGCCTGCGCGACCGGCGCGTGATCGCGCTCGACATCGGCTCGCTGTTGGCTGGCTCGAAATATCGGGGTGAGTTCGAGGAGCGGCTGAAAGCGGTGCTGACCGAGGTCCAGGACGCTGAGGGGCAGATCGTTCTCTTCCTCGACGAGCTGCACACGATCGTCGGCGCAGGCGCTGCCGAAGGGGCGGTCGACGCCGCCAACCTGCTGAAGCCGATGCTGGCCCGGGGAGAGTTGCGGGCGGTCGGCGCAACCACCCTCGACGAGTACCGCAAACACATCGAGAAAGACGCCGCTTTGGAGCGGCGCTTCCAGCCGGTGCTGGTCGGCGAGCCCGACATCGGCGACGCGATCGCGATCCTGCGCGGGCTGAAGGAGCGCTACGAGAACCACCATGGCGTGCGGATCACCGACTCCGCGATCGTCGCCGCGGCCACCCTCTCCGAGCGCTACATCGCCGATCGCTTCCTGCCCGACAAGGCGATCGACCTGATCGACGAGGCGGCCTCGCGACTGAAGATCGAGATCGACTCGATGCCGACCGAGATCGACGAGGTCAAGCGCCGCATCCAGCAGCTCGAGATCGAGCGAGAGGCGATGAAGAAAGAGACCGACGAGGCCTCGAAGGCGCGACTGGAGGCACTCGAGTCAGACCTTGCCGAGCTGAACGAGAGCTTCAATGAGATGAATGCCCGCTGGCAGAACGAGAAGGGCGCGATCGACTCGATCAACGAGGCGAAGGCGCAGCTGGAGGAGGCGGGACGCGAGGCCGAGCGGGCAGAGCGCGACGCTGACCTCGAGCGGGCGGCAAAGCTCCGCTACGGCGACATCCCCGACCTGGAAAAGACGGTCGCCGAGCAGGAGGCCCGCATCGCCGAGCTGCACGCCGGCGGCGCCTCGATGCTGGCCGACGAGGTGACCGAGGAGGACGTCGCCGAGGTGGTTGCCAAGTGGACCGGCATTCCGGTCAGCCGCCTGATGGAGGGCGAGGTCGAGAAGCTGATCCACATGGAGGACCGCCTGCACGAAAGGGTGATCGGCCAGGACGAGGCGATCGAGGCCGTCTCCAATGCCCTGCGCCGTTCCCGGGCCGGCCTATCGGACCCCAACCGACCGATCGGCTCCTTCCTCTTCCTCGGCCCGACCGGCGTCGGCAAGACCGAGCTGGCCAAGGCGCTGGCGGAGTTCATGTTCGACTCCGAGCAAGCGATCGTCCGACTCGACATGTCCGAGTACATGGAGAAACACACGGTGGCGCGACTGATCGGCGCGCCGCCCGGATACGTCGGCTACGAGGAGGGCGGCCAACTGACCGAGGCGGTGCGTCGCCGCCCCTATGCCGTCGTCCTGCTCGACGAGATCGAGAAGGCTCATCCCGACGTCTTCAACATGCTGCTGCAGATCATGGACGACGGCCGGCTCACCGACGGCCAGGGACGCACGGTCAGCTTCACCAACACGGTGCTGATCATGACCTCCAACGTCGGCAGCGAGCGGATCGTCTCGGAGTCGATCGACGAGCGCATGCGGGAGCAGATCGAAGAGGTCCTGGCCGCGACCTTCAAGCCAGAGTTCCTCAACCGGATCGACGACACGGTGATCTTCCACCGCCTCTCCAAGGAGGACATCGGCCGCATCGTCGAGCTCCAGGTCAACCAGCTGATTGGCCGGGTCCAAGAGCGGGGAATCGAGGTCGAGCTGAGCGACGACGCGAAGACGCTGCTTGGCAACCTCGGCTACGACCCGACCTACGGCGCCCGGCCATTGAAGCGGGTGATCCAAAGGCAGCTCGTCGACAAGCTGGCGCTGAGGCTGCTCGAGGGCGAGTTCCGTGAAGGGGACCTGGTCCGAGTCGATGCCGAGCAGGGGGAGCTCGTCTTTGCCTCGCGGCGGATGACAACTACAGCCCATTAGCCGGTGTTAAGGAAAAGCAGTCAAAATCCGACATAAGCTCTTGGTTTAACCAATTCATGCTTGGACGACGCCGAATCAACCCGTCTACTTCCCATCGTTCTTCCCTTGCCGACGCCGCCCTCGCGGTTGAGGAGCGCCTGGTCTGGGGCGGGGTTGATGCCCTGCGCGCCGTCGGCGAAGTAGTCAGGTGGCCCTTTGAGCGAGCCGCTTGGGCGATCGAGCGGGGATTGGTCTGGCCGCTCGAGGAGCGCACCGGCGAGTGGAGTGGGCCGCTCCGCGCCGTCGGAATGGCCGCACTGGCCCTGCTCGCCGTCGCGGCCGGGGTCTTCGGCCTTCTTTGGGCATCCGGCAGCGGCGGCTCCAAGACCGCCTCGGTGCAGCGGAGTGCGGCGCCCCCGCCGGCGCGGGTCGTGAGCCCGGTCACGCAGAAGCAGCCGGCGCCAGCTGCGCCGGTCCTCCATGGAGCCACCCCCGACTTCACCCCCGAGGCCGGCGATGCCGCGACCGCGGCCAGGGGCGGCGAAGCGGGCGACCGTAGCGCGACGTCAACCGCCGGCGCCGCCACGAGCACTTCGACTTCATCCAGCACACCGGCCGCGGCGGCGACGGCGGCTGCTCAACCCGCCGGCCCCGCGGCGATCAAGGTCGCGCGCCAGTTCTCCAGCGCCTTCGTCCTCTATGAGACCGGTCGCGGTAACGCCAAGGTCCGTGCTGCCTTCGCGGCTACGGCAACCCCTCAGTTGGCTCACTCCTTGCTGCGGCGACCGCCCCGCTTGCCGGCTGACGTGAAGGTGCCGAAGGCCAAGGTGTTGAACGTGGTCCCCGGACCTCAGCACGGCGCCACGTACACCCTCAGCGTCTCGCTGCTGCGAGTCGGCGTGGCCAGCGAGCTTCGCATCGACATGCAACGCGAGAAGAAATCTGGCAAGTGGCTGGTCACGGACGTGCGCGGCTGATGCGGCGACTGCGCAGCGTCCTCTGCGTCGCCGCCATCGGGATGGCGGCGACGGCTTCCAATGCCGTGGCTGCTGAAGCGCCCGCGGTGACTCCGAAGTCCGCGCCGCTCGAGCAGGGAGCAACCCTGGCCGCCCCAACGGCGACCAACCAGACCAGCGGCGGCACCTCGCCCGAAGCTTCGCCGAAGCCAAAGGTGGAAAACACCGAACCGACGCCGGAAGCCGAGCCGGACGCGGGTGCCACGCCGGCTCCCCCCGTCCCGACCGAAGCCTTTGAAATCCCCTCGATCCCGAGCTCGACCTGCGCCACCTCTGGCGGAGTGCCACCCGTCCTGATCCCCGTCTACAACCGCGCCGCGGCCGCCTATGGCCTCGGCCCGCAGGGGGCCTCGGTGCTGGCTTCGATCAACGGGATCGAGAGCGCCTTCGGCGCCAACATGGGGCCCTCCTCGGCCGGCGCCGTCGGCTGGATGCAGTTCCTGCCGTCGACCTGGGAAAGCTGGGGAGTCGACGCCAACGGCGATGGCGTGCGCGACCCCTACAACCCCGAAGACGCGATCTTCGCGGCCGCCGCTTACCTGAGCGCATCGGGGATGCCCGCGGACACCTACAACGCGATCTTCGCCTACAACCATGCCGACTGGTACGTGGCCGAGGTCCTGGCCAACGCCAGTTGCTACGGCTCGCTGGGCGGCGGCACGACCGGTGGCTTTGCCCTTACGCCCCAGCTGCAGGACTACAGCTGTCAACCCGCGCCGGCGTGGCGCGACGAAATCCCCGACGACTACATGGAAGCCTTCGAGTCCGCGGCCAGCCGCTACGAACTCGGGCAGCGCGGGGTCTGGGCGCTTGCCGCGGTGGCGCGACTGGAGTCGAACTTCGGGCGAGGATTGAACAAGGCGCAGCTGCGCCAACGCGGCCCCCTCGGCCTGGACCCGAGCGAGTGGAGCGAATACGCCGTCGACGGGAACGAAGACGGGCATCTCCACCGCGGCGACCCAGCCGATTCGGCGGCGACCCTGGCGCGCCTGATCTGGTCACGGGGCAGCCTGCGCGCCGGCATCTTCACCCACAACCAGGCCGCCTGGTACGTGCAGTCGGTGCTCGATGACGCCCAAGCGCTGGAAGGCAAATGCCAGGAAGCTCCGGTCGCCTGGTCGCTGGCGCTGCCCGGCACAGTGGGGGCGCCAATCAACTGGAAGAACCTGACCCTCTCCAACGAATTGGAGCTCCACGACATCACTGGTGGCGCCCTCGATCCGCGGATCGTTGCGTTGATCGGCGCGATCACACAGGAACATCAGCTGACGCTGTCGGCCCTGCGCTCCGATCACTCCGAGTACACGACCAGTGGCAATGTCTCCAACCACTACTTCGGACGGGCGATGGACATCGCCGCGGTCGACGGCGTCTCCTGCACGGACACCGCTCCCAACGCCCCCTGCGCCAATCTCGGCCGCACGCTCGCCTATCTGCCGGCCCCCCTCCATCCCACCGAGCTCATCTACTGCTTCGACCTAGACGGTCCCGGTCCCGCCTTCGCCCTGCCGGACCATTGCGACCACGTTCACGCCGGCTACGACGGCTGAATGGCGCAGAGGTGGAGGGGGTCCTGGCGCCTTTTCGATCCGCCGCCGTTCCCTTTGATGATCTGCTTGCCGATCGCGTAACGTAGGCTCGAACCCGCTGCTGAGAGGAGACCCTGCGATGCCGACCTACGTGATGCTTACGAACTTGACCGCTGATGGTGTTCGGACGTTGAAGAACAATCCAGGACGCGTTGCCGAGGTCAATAAAGAGGTCGAGCAGATCGGGGCCAAGGTGATCGCTCAGTACGCGACTTTGGGGCAGTACGACTTCGTCACGATCGTCGAGGCTCCCGATGAGAAGACGATGGCCAAGGTTTCCGTTGAGCTTGGCTCGCGGGGGACGATGACCAGTCAGACGCTGGCGGCGATGTCCGCTGACGAGCTGTCCGACACTCTCTAGGCGGGGCGCGAGCACTTGAAGGTCCTTGTCGTGGGCGGAGGTGGACGCGAGCACGCGATCGTGCGGGCGCTGGCCCGGTCCGCACATGCGCCTGAGCTGCTTTGCGCTCCTGGCAACGCCGGAATTGCGGCTGATGCAGAGTGCCTGCCGGCCGTGGCGGCGGACGACGTCGAGGCAATCGTCGCGATGGCGACGGAGCGGGGGGTCGACCTCGTCGTCGTCGGGCCCGAGGCGGCGCTGGTCGCGGGAGCCGTTGATGCGCTCGCCGATGCCGGGGTGCCGGCCTTTGGCCCGAGCGCCGAGGCAGCCGAGCTGGAGGGCTCGAAGGCCTTCGCCAAGGAGTTGATGGAGGAGGCGGGAGTGCCGACGGCATCCCACCTGTTGCTGCGCGGTCACGAGGAGGCCGTCGCGCAGATCAGCTGCGCCTCCTATCCGGCGGTGCTGAAGGCCGATGGCCTGGCGGCCGGCAAGGGAGTGATCATCTGCGCCGACGAGTCAGAGGCGCGGGCCGCAGTCGACATCTTCTTCACCGAGCGGCGCTTTGGCGAGACCACCGTGGTGCTGGAGGAGTTCCTCGACGGCGAGGAGCTCTCGCTGCTGGCGCTCTGCGACGGCGAGAACGTCGTGCCGCTGGCGCCGGCCCAGGACTACAAGCGGATTTTCGACGGCGACGAGGGGCCCAACACCGGCGGCATGGGCAGCTACTCGCCCGTGCCCGGCTTCGGGGCGGCCGAGGTGGGGGAGATCGTCGAGGCGGTTCACCGGCCAATCGTCGCCGCGATGGCGCGCCGCGGACGGCCCTTCCACGGCGTCCTCTACGCCGGGCTGATGATCGGGGCGAACGGGCCGAAGGTGCTCGAGTTCAACACCCGCTTCGGCGATCCCGAGACCCAGGCCGTGCTGCCGCGCTTGCGCTCAGATCTGGTCGATCTCTGCCTCGCCGCGCGCGAGCCGGGCGGCCTGGCAGGCGCCGAGGCCGAGTTCAGCGACGAGTGGGCGGTGACCCTGGTCCTCGCCTCCGCCGGCTACCCAGAGTCCTCTTCGAAGGGCGACATGATCCGCGGCCTCGAGGCGGCCTCTGCGCTGGCCGAGCTGACCCACGCCGGCACCGCCCGACGGGCTGGCGAGATCGTCACCGCCGGGGGCCGGGTGCTCAACCTGACCGGCCTGGGAGGCTCGCCCGCCGAGGCTCGAGATCGCGCATACGATGCCGCCAGGCGGATCGAGTTCGATGGGATGCAGATGCGTTCCGACATCGCAGCCCGCGCGGTCGACCGCGTTACCAGTTAGCCAGCCCCAGCCAGAGAGGATGAGATGAGCGAGATCTCAGAGGAGCCCCAGCCCACCGATCCGAGCGCTTCGCCGGCGGTCGAAGAGACATTCGAGGAGATCGACGTGGATGAGCCGCTGGTCGGCATCATCATGGGCTCGAAGAACGACATGCCGAAGATGGAACCGGCCGGAGCGGCGCTTGAAGAGGCCGGGATCAGCCACGAGATGCGGGTGATGAGCGCTCACCGCGACCCGGAGATGGTGCGCGAGTACTGCACCAACGCCCGTATGCGCGGCTTGAAAGTGATCATCGCCGGCGCCGGTATGTCGGCGGCGCTTCCTGGAGTCGCCGCTGCCCACACCGACCTGCCGGTGATCGGCGTGCCGATCCTCGGCAAGAGCCTCGGCGGTCTGGACGCCCTGCTCTCGGCGGTGCAGATGCCGCCCGGGATCCCGGTTGCCTGCGTCGCTATCGACGGGGCGAAGAACGCTGGGATCTTGGCCGCGCGAATCATCAACGCATGACGCTGACGCTTCAGGCGGGCGGGTCCTGTTCGCACGAACGCTTTTGGCGCGCGGGTCCTGTCACGGGGGAGGGGGGCCTGCGGGCGGGCCACGGTCCGTCCTCGACCCCCCTCCCCCGTGCCACCCGCGCGAGCAGGGGCCAGGCAGGACCGATCCGCAATGGAGGTCACGGGTGATCCCCCGATACACGCGGCCCGAGATTGGGAGAGCTTGGTCTCCCCAAAGAAAGTTCGAGTGCTGGCTCGAGGTTGAGCTGGCGGCTACTGAGGCTTGGGCCGAGCAGGGCGTTGTTCCTGTGGAAGCTTCTGAGGCAGCGCGGGCGAATGCCTCGTTCACGGTTGAGGCGGTCAATGAGCGGGAGAAGGTGACCGACCATGACGTCGCTGCGTTCGTCGATGTGGTTGCTACCTCGGTGGGCGAGCATGGACGGTGGATTCACTATGGGCTGACTTCGTCTGATGTGCTCGACACGGCACTGGCGTTGCAGCTGCGCGAGGCTGGCGAGGTTGTGCTGGCAAGCGCGCGTGACTATCGCGATGCCCTGATCGAGCGGGCGCTGGAGCACCGCGACACGCTCTGCGTCGGCCGCACTCACGGGGTACACGCCGAGCCGACCACCTTCGGGCTGCGACTGGCCGGCTTCGCCTTCGAGGCCGACCGCAACCTGGCCCGGCTCGGCGATGCCTTCGGGCAGCTCGCCTTCGGCAAGCTCTCCGGCGCGGTCGGAACCTACGCCTCGGTACCGCCGACGGTTGAGGCGCGGGTGATGGAGCGGCTCGGACTGTCCCGCGAGGACGTGGCCACACAGGTCATTCCGCGCGACCGCCACGCGGTTCTCCTCTCGCAGATCGCGCTCGCCGGCGCCGGACTCGAGCGCTTTGCCACCGAGGTCCGCAACCTGCAGCGCACGGAGGTGCGCGAGGTCGAGGAGCCGTTTGCCTCAGGCCAACAGAAGGGCTCCTCGGCAATGCCCCACAAGCGCAACCCGATCCGCACCGAGCGGATCACCGGCCTGGCGCGGGTCCTTCGCGGCTACGCCCAGGCCGGGCTCGAGAACGTCGCCCTCTGGCACGAGCGCGACATCTCCCACTCCGGCGCCGAGCGGGTGATCCTGCCCGACGCGACGATCGGCCTCGACTACATGCAGGACCTGGCGACCAAGGTTGCCTCCGGCATGAACGTCCGCAGCGAGCGCATGCAGGAGAACCTCGAGCTGACCCACGGCGCCCTCTTCAGCCAGCGCGCCCTGACCGCCCTGGTCGAGTCCGGCATGACGCGCGACGACGCCTACCGGGTGGTCCAGGAAAACGCCCAGCAGGCCTGGGACACCGCCACCCCGTTCCGGGACCTGCTCGGCAAGGCTGCCCCGGACTTGGATCTGGACGCCGTCTTCGACTATGACGCCTACCTGGCCCACGTCCCCGAGATCTTCAAGCGGCTCGAAGCGCTGCGCGACTAGACCGGGATCACGGTCAGGCCCGCGATCCCGTTCAGGGCGTCGAAATCGCCGTCCTGCGTCAGGACTGGGATCTGGTGAGCCGCCGCGGTCGCGGCTATCCACATGTCGTTAACCCCGACCTTCTGGCCGGAGGCCTGCACGTAGGCACGCATCTGGGCCCACGCACGCGCCACCCCCTCGTCGGCGGGAAGAGCAACGATGCGATTCGCCAGCTCGTAGGCCATCAGGCGACGATCACGTGTCTCAATGTCCTCCGCGGCGAAGATGCCCACTCGTAGCTCCGCCTTGGTCACCACTGAGATCGCGGAAGTCTCGGACAGAGCCTCTGTGCGCAAAGGCCTGCCACTCTCGATGGCGATGAGCACTGAGGTATCGAGAAGTCCGCGCACGTCTCCCCTGCCGCTCACCACAATCGGTTCAACTTGTCTTCATCCGTCGTTTCGCCCGCGATGCGCTTGAGATCATCGCTCAAGCCAGGGTCGGCGGAGTGCGTCTCCAAGAGCTCGATCAGTTCATCGCGAGGCATCCATCTCGGTGTGTCGTCGCGATACGGCGAGAGTGTCGCGACCCGCTTACCGCGCACGGTGATGACCACGCTCTCGCCCGCCTCGACACGTTTGAGCAGGTCGGCGGTTTTGTTTCGCAGGTCTCGTGTTGCAACTTCTACGATGGTGCGACGATCGTAGCATCCGTTCGGAGTGCCTCGCCGCGCTAGGGTTGCGGCCAATGCTCCTCTACACCTGTGGACAGAAGACAAGCGGGCCAGCGTTCGCGCATCCGTGTGCGAAGGCGGGCAAGGCGCTCGACGCGGCCGGCTACAGCTACGAGCTGAAGGTGATGGGCGGCTACCGGCTGATGCCCTGGACGTGGGGCAGCCGCGAGGACGAGCGGGCCGAGGTGCGGAAGCTGAGCGGCACCAACGAGGTGCCGATCCTCGTCCTCGACGACGGCGAGGTCATCTCCGGCTCAGGCACGATCGCGCGCTGGGCGCAGGAACATCCTGCGGCCAAGGCCGCGGCGAAGAGCTAGGTGTAGTTACTCAGCACGTTGTTCCAACTCGGCAAGCCGAGCGGCGGGCGCCTTGTGGCCAAGGGAGCCGTGTCGTCTCCTGAAGTTGTAGTGATCGAGCCAGCCAGGCAACGCCGCGGTGCGCTCGACCGAGGAGCCGTAG
>DASWQV010000069.1:0-2480 GCA_036403515.1 Solirubrobacterales bacterium | reverse complement strand
GCTCGGGCTCGCGTCGATCGGGAGTTCGCACGCGCCGACATGCTGCCTATGTACCGGGCTCCACGGGTCCGGCCAACTGGCGCTTCCGTTGGTCGTCCCCGAGCGACAACCTTCGGGGAGCGTTCCGGGACGCCCACATCCGGTGGAAGAGCGGCAGCGGTGTCCCGTAAGGCGATCCCCTAGCGGCCACGAGATCCTTGGGTGGCCCGAGTCCGCGCCGATCCGACGTCGGGTGTTCAGCGCCTGGTCTCGTACCTGGTCAGGAGCGGGCCGCCGGGAAACGTCCGGGTCTCCACCAGGTTCAGGTTCACCCAGTTGTCCAGGGCCGTGAAGAACGGCGTGCCGCCGCCCACCAGGACAGGGTGGGTGACGATCGCGTACTCGTCGATCAGCCCGGCCCGCATGGCCGCCGCGGCGAGGGTGGCGCCGCCGACGTCCATGGAACCGCCATCCTCAGTCTTGAGCCGGGTAATCTCGGTGACAGCGTCGCCGGTGACCAGGCGGGCGTTCCAGTCGACCGCGCTGGTCGTCGAGGAGAACACCACCTTCGGCATGTCCCGCCAGCGGCGGGCGAACTCCATCTGCGCCGGTGTGGCGCCAGGCCGCTGGTCGGCGGTCGGCCAGTGGGAGCTCATCGTCTCCCACAGTTTGCGCCCGTACAGCGCCAGGCCCGTCGCCCCCACCCGGTCGGACCACCACTGGAACAGCTCGTCGCTCGGCACGCTCCAGGCGAGATCATCGCCGGACGCGGCGATGTAGCCGTCCAGGCTCAGGTTCATGCCAAAGGTCAGTTTCCGCATGGCGTCAGCCTCCCGTGAGTCAGTATTCGGCGTACGTGCTCGCCGTCATTGAACCGCCTTAGAAACCGCAGCGCCCGCCGGCTGATGCCGTATGAGCTGGTGCAGCAATATTGGCTGGCATGGGTGGTGATGCTGAGTCCACGCGCACTGACGACTACGTCGGAATCAGGGAACTCGCGCCGAGCCGCAATGGACAACGGCGAGTCCGCGAGACCCATGGAACGCGCCTGCACAATGTCGTCCTCAGTGACGTCCACTCACCTGCCGCACGCGCGAATTACCGAGCATTTGCACCACGACTGAAACTAGGAAGGCGCTGGTCACGATGGCGGCCTGACCAACTATCACCGCACAGCCACCTGTCGGCCCAGCGACCAGGCAGTCCAGACCGACAAGGAACAAGCACAGCGCGAGCAAAATGACTGCTGCAATCGTGGCGCGTTTTACCCAGCGATGCCCGACGCGTGGCAGAGCCTGTTGACCGAGCATCTCAGATGACATTGCCGTCCACGCGTCTTTGCGGCAACCTGGCTCCGCTCATAAGGATCGAGTTTCGGAGGATTCACGGCGTGTACGTCGCCATCCAACAACCAGAGGGTCCCCGGACCATCTGGCGTCGTATGTTGTTTCAGAAGTACAGACATCTCGGCTGTGGTCCGACAATCGCTCCCAGACATGCCGGGGGATCGTTGCTTGACCCTTGACCTTACGCCAAGCATCTCCTTCGCGAAGCCTGAGGAAGAGCCAAAAAACAAAGAGTGGGGCGTCGCCGCCACCATGGATGAAGTCCAGCCATCCCTCGGCGACTGGCGTTCCGTCGGACCGGTTGACGCCGACGTCTGACATCTCTTCCAGCATCCCGTCGAGGTAGCGTGTGACGTGCCCTTCCTGGCACGGGTTGGACCAATCAAAGGACAAGCCGACGGTCGGCACTCCGTAGAACTGCAAGTCGGTGAGAAGCTGGTGCTCGACGTACGCCCGCAACTGCGGTCCCATCGCACTGGCGGGATAACCCATCGTTTCCGTCACAGACCGTTCGTTAGCGCGACTCGAGCGCGACGACAGCTCGTTCCAACGCAGACTCGTCCGGTTGGGCGTAGATGCGGATCGTATCGAGTCGACTGTGGCCCAGCAGCGCGGCAACGGTCGGCAGATCCACCGTTTCAACCAGGCGCCGAGCAGGGTCGTGGCGGAACCGATGCGGGTGAACATGCGCGACATCGGCGCGACGACCGAGCACTGCCAGCAGGTTGCGAATACCGCGATCCGTGTATGGCCCGCGCTTGCCGCGGAAAACGGGCCCTTCGGCAACAACCGGCCGGATTGCGCTGAAGGCCTCGCGCACGGTTGCGTTCAACGGAACGATGCGCGCTTTGTCGCCCTTACCTCGTTTGATGAAAGCTTTTCCCGAGCGAGGCTGCAGGACCAGGTCCGACCATGTCAGGCTGACGAGTTCGTCGACGCGTAGCCCGGTGTTCAACAGCGTGGTGACGATCGCATCCGCCATAGGTCCAGCCCGTTCGGCTTCGCGACGGAGCCGTTGACGCTCAATAGAAGTAAAGCCGCGTGGCGCCAGTGGCTGATTGGCGACTGACTGCTGTGATCGCCCGAAGACTGGTAGTTCCCTTCCTAGTCTGCGGCGTTACATGCGCAACTGGAAAGATCGCTGATGGCGCGCGA
>DASWQV010000068.1:0-9462 GCA_036403515.1 Solirubrobacterales bacterium | reverse complement strand
ACAGCCGATCGGCTTCGGCGAGGCGATCTCGCTGCGGCTGGGCGAACCGCGGTCCAGCCTCGCGACCGCCGGCGGCCCGCAGGGCGCCGCCGGGGCCGCTGGAGCGCCGGGGTCGCGCGGCAAGCGCGGCGCCAAAGGCCGGCCCGGCCGCAACGCCCACATAACCTGCCGCGCCCACGGCCACAAGCGATCGGGCAAGGCCAGGGTCCGCTGCAGCGTCAGAAAGGGCAAGCGGCGGGGCTGACACCGTGCGGCCGGCAGGCGGTCCCGCGGACGCCTGCCGGCGCAAGCCTCCAATACGCTGAGGAGACCCACGACTTCGATGGAGGCAAGGATCTTGACTGAGCAGCTCTGGGGTGGCGAGACCACCAAGGCCGTCGACAACTTTCCGGTTTCGGGCGAGCGCGTGCCCGTTCCCGTCGTCCGCTGGTTGGGCCGGCTGAAGGGCGCGGCGGCCTCCGTCAACGGCGAGCTCGGCGGCCTCGACGAGGACCTCGCCGAGCGGATCGCCACCGCTGGCGACGCGATCGCCGCCGGCGAACACGACGACCAGTTCCCGGTCGACGTCTTCCAGACCGGCTCCGGCACCTCCTCGAACATGAACGCCAACGAGGTGATTGCCAAGCTGGCCGGCGAGGGCGTCCACGCCAATGACCACGTCAACATGGGCCAGTCCTCAAATGACGTCTTTCCCTCCGCCGTGCACCTGGCGGCGCTCGGCGAGGTCACCCACGACCTGCTGCCCGCCATGGGCGGGCTCGAGGCGGCCCTGGAGGCAAAGGCGAACCAGTTCGCCGACGTGGTCAAGGCGGGGCGCACCCACCTGATGGACGCGGTGCCGGTCACCCTCGGCCAGGAGTTCGGCGGCTACGCCGCCCAGGTGCGGCTCGGCGTGCAGCGGATCGAGGCGACGCTGCGCCGCGTCGGCCAGATCCCCCTCGGTGGCACCGCCACCGGCACCGGGCTCAACACCCATCCCGAATTCGCCGCCAAGGTGCGAGCGAAGCTGGCCGGCGAGACCGGCCTGGAGATCTCCGCGCCGCTCGATCCCTTCGAGGCGCAGGGCAACCGCGACGCCCTGGTCGAGCTCTCGGGCGCGCTCAAGGTCTACGCCGTCTCGCTCAACAAGATCGCCAACGACCTGGCCCTAATGGGCTCGGGGCCGCGTGCCGGCCTTGCCGAGCTGCGCCTGCCGGAGCTGCAGAAGGGCTCCTCGATCATGCCCGGCAAGGTCAACCCGGTAATCCCCGAGGTTGTGATCCAGGTCGCCGCCCAGGTGATCGGCAACGACGCCGCGATCACGGTTGCCGGCAGCCAGGGCCAGTTCGAGCTGAACGTGCGGGTGCCGCTGATCGCTCGCAACCTGCTCGACTCGATAAAGCTGCTCGCCTCCGCCTCGAGGCTCTTGGATGAGAAGTGCGTCTCGGGGATCGAGGCCAACGAGGAGATGACCGAGCGCCACGCGGAGGCGACCCTCGCCACGGCCACGGCGCTCAACCCCCACATCGGCTACGACCGCGCCGCCGACATCGTCAAATCGGCAGCTGAGTCCGGCCGGTCCCTCCGCGAGGTAGCTCTAGAGCAAGGCGTCGAGCCCTCGGTGCTAGAGGAAGCTCTGGACCACCGCCGCATGGCCCGCCCGCACGAGTAGCGATCGCGGTAGAGACCGCCGGGGTCCCCTCCGGCGGGAATTCGCGACCCACACAAACGCTGATCCCTTCCCCGGCTTCGTGGGGGAGCCCCGCCGGAGGGGACCCCGGCGGTCTCTCATAGTGGGGTGACGCCCTCAGCGCGGGTCGTCGACGAGCAGCTCCACGTTGCGGCCCTTAGCTTCCCCTTCTCCTTCGGGAGCTCCAGACTGAAGATCGTTGAAGCTCATGGTGCGGCCGACCGAGGCGAGGTCGTTCAGGTCCATACCGCTCGCTGCCGTACCGGCCGGCGGCGACGCCGACTGCCCAACGTGATCGAGGATCGTGCCGAAGATCGAGAGCGTGCCGTCGTGGTTGTCGAAGACCTGGAGCAGGCGGCCCTGCTGCGGCCAGTCGGCCTCGGCGGCGACGCGGATGCTCCAGAAGCCGCCGGGGCCGCTCGAGTTGGGGAAGGCATCAACCTTGTTCACGTGCGAGTGGCCGGCGACCCAGGCGATCACGTTCGGGAACCGGTGCAGGAGTTCCACCGTGTCGGCCTCGAGGTGGATCGGCTGTGAGTTGCGCGGATCGAGGTCGCAGCCGGGGTTGACGTCGTGCCCATGCGCGTCATTGAGCAGGCATGGGGGCGCCAGCTCGTCGGGGGCCTCAGCGGTGAGGCTCTCGGGCGCGTGGTGGCTGAAGATCACCACCAGTTCGTCCGCTTCGGTCGCGTCTTCGAGCTGACCTTCCAGCCATTTGAACTGGGGATCGTCGATGTTGCCGTCGGCGGTGAAGTGGCCGGTCGGGGTGACGATCGTGCCGGCCTCGGCGACGGTGTCGAGGGCGATGAAGCGCATCCCGGGGTCAGGGCTCCACGAGTAGTAGCCGGCGGCGCCTTTCGAGGCCGCTTCCTGCGCCGGTTCGATGTAGTCGAAGCCGTGGCCGTCGGCCTGCGTCCCTTTCTCGAAGATTTCCTTGAACTGCTTCTTGGAGACGGACTGGCGCTTGGGATCGCCGGGAACGATGATCAGGTTTTTGGGGTTGGTGAGCAGGGTGCTGAGCAGGTTCGTCGGGTTGAGCAGCGAGCTCAGCAGGGCCAGCGCGTTTTCGGGATTCGGCACCGGGCCGATCGGCTTCAGGCAGCCGGTCGCGACCTGCTCGAAGGCGGCGTTCGCGGCCGCGTTGCCCTGGACCAGGGCGTCGTGGTTGCCGAAGGCGACGTAGGAGGGAACTTTCAAACCGGCGGCGGTGAAGGTCTGCTGCGCCCTGTCCATCAGGCCGGGATATTTGGGCCAGGCGGCGTGGGGGCCCTGCGGGCTGTTGGGATCGTAGAACTCGGGAAAAGTGCCCTCGAAGTAGTCGTTGTAGTCCTGGACGCCTGTGTAGCGGGCGGCCTCGGCGGCGCCCGGCACCAGCAGGTTCGGGCAGAGCGGATTTGAATATTTTTTCTTGTCGACGCCGCTGTTGGGGTTGAGCGTGCCGCCCTCGAGCAGAGTCCGCACCCATTCGGTCTCATTCAGCTGCTGGTTGTCGGCCGAGTCACCGGTGTCGATCGTGAAGTCCATCGGGCTGCGCGAGCCGTTGCCATTTGCGATCGGGCTCGCGGCGGAGAACTGGTCGATCTGGCGGATCATCGAGTCGTCGATCTGTGGCTCGAGCGCCTCCCAAGGCCGCCAGGCGGCGCCGAAGGGCAGGTTCAGCGGAGTCGAGAGCGGATCGATGATCTCCACCCGGGCCGGGGACTCCTCGTCGGCGAGCTGGAAGTCCGAGAGCTGTCCGAAGTAGCTGAGCGAGGTGCGCGATTCATCGCGTCCCGGGTTGGCGCCGACGAGTTCTTCGCGCACGGTGTACGGCTCGCCTTCGCCGAGCTGCAGGAAGCGGTAGCTGCCCGGCGCGGCGGGGACGATCCGCTGCCCGACCGTGGTCTGGCCTTCGGTATCTGAGACCGCGGCGCTGCCGACCGTCGCCATCGTCAGCGCCGCCGCCAAAACCGCCACCGCGACTCCGGCCTTTACGAAGACCGGGCTGGCGCCGGTCCCGCGCAACGCACCTCGCAGCTTCATCGCCTCTCCCCTTTGCTCGCTGGACGTGCGAAGAGGGTACTCAATTTTTACTACGGAAAGTGCTGACCTACTGGAGTGTTATCAAGCGCTCCTCGGTCAGCTCTTGGACCGCGAAGGCCGGTCCCTCGCGGGTGTTCCCGGAGTCCTTCACCCCTCCGTAGGGCATCTGGTCGGCACGGAAGGTCGGCACCTCGTTGATCAGGACGCCGCCGAACTCCAGCGTGCGGGCGGCCTCGAGGCCATGTCCAATGTCACTGGTGAAGACGCCGGCCTGCAGGCCGAACTTGGAATCGTTGGCCATCCGCAGCGCTTCGCCGAAATCGGCGAAGCGGTCGATCGTCGCGACCGGGCCGAAGATCTCCTCACACCAGACCTTTGCGTCGCGTGGTGGCGCCCCGAGCAGGGTCGGCGCCAGGCAACGGCCTTCGTCGACCAGCTCTCCACCGCTGAGCAGCTCGGCGCCGGCGCCGACTGCCTCGTCGATCCAATCCTTGACACGGTCGCGATCGTCGCCGGTGATCAGCGGGCCGACGTCCGTGTCGGAGTCGAGCGGGTCACCGACCGTCAGCTTCTCGACCTTGCCGCGCAGGCGCTCGGTGAATGCATCAGCAACGTCCTCGTGGACGAGGATCCGCTGGATCGAGATGCAGCTCTGGCCGGCATGTGAGAAGGCGTGGATCTGCGCCTTGTCGGCCGCTGTCTCCCAGTCGCCGTCAACGTTGACGATCAGCGGGGCGTTGGAGCCGAGCTCGAGATTGACCTTCTTGTGTGGAACGCGGCTGCGGATGTCCCAGCCGACCCCGGCCGAGCCGGTGAAGGTAAGGGCGCGGGTCAGCTCGTGCTCGACGATCGCGTTGCCGACCTCCGAGCCGGGGCCGGGAATGACGCTGAGCCAGCCCTCGGGAAGGCCGGCCTCGAGCAGGATCGCGGCCAGCTTCAGCGCCGAGATTGGCGTCTGACCGGCCGGCTTGAGGACGATCGCGTTGCCGGCGGCGATCGCCGGGCCGAGCTTGTGGGCGACCAGGTTTAGCGGGAAGTTGAAGGGGCTGATCGCGCCGACCACCCCGTAGGGCACCCGTAGCATCACGCCGAGCTTGCCGGTGCCGGCCGGCGAGGCGGCCATCGGCACCGTGGCGCCGGTCAGCTTGCGCGCCTCGGTCGCCGAGAAGGTCAGGGTGTCGACGCAGCGTTCGGCCTCGACCCGGGCGGTCTTCAGCGGCTTGCCGGCCTCGGCGGCGATTGTCAGCGCCAGGTCCTCCGTTCGCTCTCCAACCAGATGAGCGGCCCGGTCGAGCACGGCGGCACGCTCGTGCTGCGGAAAATCGGCCGACTCGAACGCCTCTTGCGCTGCCCTGGCGGCCCGGTCGACCAGCCCGGCGTCGCCTTCAGCGGCGCGCCCGACGACCGTGCCGTCGTAGGGACTGCGCACCTCCCCCCACTCCCCTGTCTCGATCCACTCACCCGCGGCGAGGAGCTTGTGATCGATCGCCTCAACCGTCTGCGTGGCCATGCCGAAACTCCTTTGGTCGCTTGATTTCAGCCTAGAGCAGGCCGCGACTCGCCCAGGGCGAATCTGTTGACCCGAGAGATGCTTCCTGCCCGGCACACAGCCCTTCGATTCTTGCTCGCCGCTGTCATGGCAAGCCTCACCCTCGCGCCCGCCGCCACGGCGAGCGTCTCCTGGCTGGTCAGGGGGCACGGCTTCGGCCACGGCGTCGGGTTGAGCCAGTACGGCGCCTACGGCTACGCGAAGCACGGCAAGGACTACCGCTTCATCCTCGGCCACTACTACTCGGGGACGAGCATCGGTCAGGTCGACGGAGTGCGAATCGTCCGCGTCCTGCTCGAAATCTCCGGCGCCGACGTCGGCTTCAGCGGCGCGACCAGCGCCTGCGGCCAGGCGCTCGACCCGAGCCGCGGCTACGAGGCTCACCGGGTCGGCTCGAGCGTCAAGCTGCGCAGCTCCGCAGGCGGGGCGATCGCCGACTGCGGCCGCACGCTGCGCGCCGCTGGCCGGGGGCGCATCGCGATCGCCGGAAGCGGCACCTACCGCGGCGCCCTCGAGGTGGTGCCGACCGACAGCGACGCCGGCGCCCTCAACGTGATCAACGCGCTGCCAGTCGACCAGTACGTGAAGGGAGTGATCCCCAACGAGTCGCCGCCTTCCTGGCCTGCGGCAGCCCTCGAGGCCCAGGCGGTGGCGGCGCGCTCCTTCGCGCTCAGCGTCAACGTCGGTGGCACCGGCTTCGGCCTCTACAACGACACCCGCAGCCAGGTCTACGAGGGGCTCGACAGCGAGACCACCTCGACCAACGCCGCGGCCGATGCGACGCGGGGCGAGGTCCTGATGTACGGCGGCCGGATCGCGGAAACCTATTTCTCCGCCTGCTCCGGCGGCCACACCGAGAGCGTCCAGAACGTCTTCTTCGGCCCCTCCATCCCCTACCTCGTCGGCGTCCCCGATCCCTACGACTACTACTGCCCGCTGCACGACTGGACGCTCAAATTCTCTGGACGCGAAATCAGCGCGAAGCTGGGCGGCTACCTCGACGGCTCGCTGAAGAAGGTCGTCGTCACTCAACGCGGCGCCTCTCCGCGGATCGTCTGGGCGCGGCTCTACGGCACGGGGGGCGTGACCAAGGCCCGCGGCGACCAGCTCGAGTCCGCGCTCGGCGCCTACAGCGACTGGATGAGCTTCACCAGGGAAGTCAACGGCAAAGTCGTCAGCGGCGGGGGCAAAGGCGCCGAAGGCACCGCGCCGAGCGGACCGGCCGGCGGCGCCGGCACCGGTTAGGGCAGCACCAGCTGGGCGTGGACCGCGCGGTGATCGCTGCCCGGCAAGTCGACGACACCGTAGTCGGCAACTCCGAGGCGCCGGTCGGCGAGGACATGGTCGATCGTGATCGTCGGCGGCAACAGCCTGTGGCCCATCGTGGGGAAGGTCGGCTCGAGGCCCTCGCCGGTGACCTCGCCGGCGTCGCGGTAGCCGCGGCCGAGGACGTCGCGCAGCTCCGCGTGATCGAGGGTCGCGTTGAAGTCGCCGGCGAGGGCCCAAGGTGTGCCGGCGCCGCTGCTCGGCAGGCTTTCCAGCGCTGCCTGCCAGGCGCCGACGTGGCCGCTGATCGGCGGGAAGGGGTGGACGGCGACGACTCGAATGAGGCGGCCGTCGGGGAGGGCGATCGACGCCCGCGGCATGCGGAAGAAGAAGTGAGTCTGCTTGGCGAGGCGTGTCAGCGGCAGCCGCGAGTAGAGGCCGGCGCCACCGGCGCCGCGCTGAGGTTGGAGCAGCGAGTGGCCCAGGCGGCTCTCGATTCCGGCTCGGCGCAGCGCTCCGGCGAAGGACGGCGTCAGCTCCTCGACGCTGAGCAGGTCGGGGTGAAAGCGGTCGACCAGGCCGACCAGCGCCCGCGGATCGGCGGAGCCGACGTGGACGTTGGCGGCGAGCACGGTCAGCGTCTCGTGTCCCGCCGCATCCACGGCTTCGCTGCCCATGGCGCGCGGCAGGACTGCACCGCCGAGGCAGCCTGTCACCACCGCGGCCACCGTCGCCGCGGCCCAGTTTCGCAGCGCCAAGGCGACCCCTGCAACCAGCAGCGCGGCTATCCCCACGTACGGCGTGAAGGCGATCATCGCGACCAGCGGATAGCCGCTCTCGAGGCCGAAGAGGCGGATGACCGTCCAGATCACGATCGGGATGACCGCGACCCAGATCGGCCAGTAGCGCCGCGCGCCGGCGCGGCTCGACACAGCCAAGTCAGCCGTCCGAGTAGGGCTGGATCGGGATGCCGTG
Organism: Solirubrobacterales bacterium; assembly: GCA_036403515.1. Taxonomy (GTDB): domain Bacteria; phylum Actinomycetota; class Thermoleophilia; order Solirubrobacterales; family 70-9; genus VRUE01. The sequence goes on along the minus strand of DASWQV010000068.1, from coordinate 1,981 downwards.
GTCGGTCTCGCGCATGCCGAACTCGTAGGCGGCGCCCGCGGCGAGGGTGAGCCGCCGGGGCGGAAGCGCCGGACGTTCGACCGTCAGCTCCAGGTCGGAGACCGAGCAGTTGACGGTGTGGTGCTCGGGCCCCTTGGGATCGGCGTAGACCCAGCCGACGAAATCCTTCTTCGGGGCGGCGACGCGGCCGCGAACGACGATGTCCTTGCCGGGCAAGGTGAGCTCACAAGCGCTCGGCTCGGGCTCGATCGAAGCCGACCCGACCTTGCCGAGGCCGCCGAGGCGGTGCGCCTCGCCATCGAGGACGAGCATCCCAGAGGGCAGCCAGGGAGTCGTCCTGCGACCGATCTTGACCCGGGCAGCGCCGGCGTCGAAATAGGTGTTTGGCGAATCGCCGAAGCCCGTGCCCTCCAGCCAGACCCAACGCTCAGCGTGCTCGCTGCCCCAGTTGTGCCCGATCATCCCCGGCCAGGCGTCGAGCGTGATCTTCTCGCCGTCGATCTGCAGCTGGCCGCTGAAGGCCGCGTCGGGGTAAGGCGCGACGAACTTGGTGCGGGGAACCGGCGCCTCGTAGAGCCAGTCGGCCGGCAGGTACTTGCAGGGCTCCGCGTCGCCGGAGAAGGTCAGCTCCCAGGAGGCGCTCAGCGCGTCGGTTTCGATCGAGCCACTGGCACGCTCCGGTCCGATTTCGGCTGTGTCGACCCTGATCCAGGACTGCGCCGGCGCTGAGAGCCGGGCCGCGGGCACGGTCAGCTTGGTCGCCCGCGGGCCCTCGGCGTCGCGATCGAAGAGAACGAACCAAATCGAGGCGTTGGGTTCGGCGCCGGGTCGCTTGTGCACCGTGTGGCGAATCCAGATCCCCTGCCCGCCCCCCGGCCGGCAGGCCTTGACGTAGAAGCTCTCGTAGTGGCCGGCCTTTGTTGCCAGCTTCGGAAACCGCGCCCCTTGATCCATGCCGCAACCCTAGAGCTCGAAGGTTGAGCCGCGCCTAAACCTTGATCGTGATGACGTCGCCGTCGCGGACCACGTAGTCGCGGCCCTCCACCCTGAGCAGACCTCTGTCGCGGGCCGCCGCGTAGCCGCCGCACTCGACCAGCTCGTCCCAGCCGATCGCCTCGGCCTTGACGAAGGCGTCCTGGATCTCGGTGTGGATCGTCCCGGCCGCCTCCCAGGCGGTCGAGCCGCGCGCCAGCGGCCGGGCAACCGCCTCCTTGTCCTCGCCGGCGGTGAAGAAGGTGATCAGGTCGAGCAGGTCATAGGCCGCGCGGACGAGCCGGGCAAGGCCCGAGCCGCCGACCCCGTAGGACTCGCGCATCTCCTCGGCTTCGGCCGGGTCGAGCTCGGCCAGCTCGCCCTCGATCCGGGCGCTGACGGCGACAACGCCGGCGCCCACCGCCTCAGCGTGAGCGGCAACTGCCTGCGGCGCCTCGGCGTCGCCCTCGTCGACGTTGGCGACGTAGAGGATCGGCTTCGAGGTCAGCGCCTGAAGGTTGCGCGGTCCGTTGGCGGCCGCGTCGGGGACCGGAACCGAGCGGGCGGGCTTGCCTTCTGCCAGCGCCGCGACGACCTTATCCAGCCAGTCGCGCTCGGCGATCGCCTCGGCGTCGCCGGTCTTCGCCCCCTTGCCGACCCGGTGCAGGCGGCGCTCGGCCTGCTCGTAGTCGGAGAGCATCAGCTCGGTCTCGATCGTCTCGATGTCGGCGAGGGGGTCAACCCGGCCGTCGGGATGTGGCACGCCGGAATCGGCGTGGCAGCGGACGACGTGGCAGATCGCGTCGGTCTCGCGGATCGCGCCGAGGAAGCGGTTGCCGAGCCCCTCGCCCTCGGAGGCTCCGCGGACGAGGCCGGCGATGTCGTGGAACTGGATCGTCTCGGGGACGATCCGCGACGAGCCGACCGTACGGGCGACCGCCTCGAGGCGCTCGTCGGGAACCGGCACGACGGCGACGTTGGGGTCGATCGTCGTGAACGGGTAGTCGCC
>DASWQV010000067.1:0-17369 GCA_036403515.1 Solirubrobacterales bacterium | reverse complement strand
GCGGTTGGATTGCCGAAAAAGTACAAGCCGCAGAGAGGGGCACCCGACCCCCGCTGCTCGGCTCCGGCATAGACAGGGATGAGCATTGGCAAGGCGTTCGGGGGCGTGGCCGCTTGGGCAGCTCGGCATGCGCGAGTGGTTCTGGTGATATCGGCCGTTTTTGCTCTTGGAGCTGGGGTGGCCGCTACGCAGCTCAAGACCGATGCCGGTACTAACACGTTGGTCGACACGAACTCGGAGAGCTATCGGGCCACGGAACGGGTGCGCGAGGTATTCGGCGAAGAACCCGTTGTCGTGGTTGCCCAGGGGGACCTGCAGGAACTGATCCTCACTCCCAACCTGGGGCGGCTGTTGCGGCTGGAGGGGTGTCTCTCGGGGAAGGTGCCCAAAGGGGCGACGCCGATTCCTGGGCCCTGCACGGAACTGGCGGCAATGGAACCAGTGCAGTTTCTCGCCGGGCCTGGCACCTTTCTCAACGAGGCGGTCATCCAGATCGACGAACAGTTGGAACGGCTGGCGGCGACCGTGCCCCCCGACCAGCTGCGCGAATTCCTCGTCCGTGTTGCCGCTCGCTACGGGATCACCAGCGCGCCGAGCATCGGCAACCCCGAATTCCTCGCCGCGGTGGTCTTCGACCTGAGGCGCTCGCGCGGGACACCGAAGTCGAAGCTCGCCTACCTCTTCCCCAACAACCACACGACCCAGATCGTCCTGCGCCTGCGCCCGGACCTCAGCGACGCCGAACGCAGCCGTGCCCTGGGCCTGATTCGCGAAGCCGTCTACGACACGACTCCCCGACAGGCCTGCACCTTCAGGGGCCAGCCGGAGGCCTGCTTCGCTCTGCGTGGCGGCACCTACACGATCTCCGGCGCGCCGATCGTGATCGAAGGCCTGGCGGGCACCCTCAAGGACGCCCTGCTGATCCTCTTCGCCGTCGCGGTTGCCGTCATGGCACTGACCCTGCTGCTCGTCTTCCGCTCCCGCTTGAGATTGCTCCCGCTTGCAATTGCCCTCGCTGCAGCCGCCCTGACCTTCGGCCTGCTCAGTGTCTTCGGCGGCTCGCTGACGATCGCCTCGATAGCGACGCTGCCGATCCTGATCGGCCTCGTGGTCGACTACGCGATCCAGCTCCAAGCTCGCTACGACGAGGCGACCTCCAACGGCGCCGCTGCGCTGGACGCAGCCCGCGCAGCGGCTGACCGAGCCGGCCCAACGATCGCCACCGCCTGTCTGGCTACCGCTGCCGGTTTCCTCGCCCTCCAGATCTCGCCCGTGCCGATGGTCCGCAGCTTCGGCCTGCTCCTGATCCTCGGTATAGCGATCGGTCTTGGCCTTGCTCTAACGACCGGCTTCGCAGCATTGAGCCTGCGCCCACCGGCGGGAGGATGGGGTGCCCCGGATGCGCGCGGCGTCGTCTTTTTCGCACAGATCACTCAGCGAGCAAAGTTGCGCGCAAGGCGAAAAACCCAGCAAGCGGAGGGGCACCCCATCCTCCCGCCCGATCACCGCAAGCGAGAGCGCCTCCTAACCCTCGTCCTGGGCCACCCCCAGCGGGTGCTCGCCATAGGCGCCGCCTTTGCCGTCATCGGCTGGGGTCTGGGCACTCAGATTGAGACCATTTCCGACATCCGTTCCCTGGCTCCACAGAGCCTGCGCGAGGTCGGCGACCTGAACCAGGTGCAGGAGGCGACCGGCGTCTCGGGTCAACTCCAGATCGCTGTGGAAGCCCCCGACTTCTCCGATCCCGCGACGATTCGGTGGATGGCGGACTTCAAGCAGCGAGTGCTGCGGGAGAACGGGTTCACCGATCCACGGCCCAGTTGCCTGAAGGCGGAAATCTGCCCTGGTCCGGCTCTCTCGGACTTCCTCATCAGCGGCAAAGGAGAGGAGCAACTGACACGCCCGGATGTCCGTGCGACCCTGCGCGAACTCCCCCCCTACAGCCTCGAACAGCTTGCGCCTGTAGATCCGAAGACGGGGTTGCCCGGGCATCTGGCTCTACTGAGCTTTGGTATTCGTGCTCAGTCGTTGGAGGACCAGCAGGCGCTGATCGACAGGGTGCGAGCTGAGGTGGGGGAGCCTGGCGCGCCAGGGGGCCCGCCGGAGGGAGTCAAAGTTCGATTCGCGGGATTGCCGGTGATCGCTGCCGCTGCGGCTTCGGACCTCTCCAGCAGCCGTTACTGGCTCACGTTGGCTGGACTCGCTGCTGTGGCGTTGGTTCTGCTCCTCGCCTACCGTTCGTTCAAGCGTGCGCTGGTGCCTCTTGTTCCCGTTGTGCTCGCCACCGGTTGGTCAGCCTTGGTCCTTTGGCTTAGCCAGATCCCGCTCAATCCGATGTCAGCCGCGCTGGGGGCGCTAACGATTGCGATTGCAACGGAGTTCAGCGTGATTCTTGCGGCCCGTTTTCGTGAAGAGCGCGGTGATGGCCAAGGGGTCAAGGAGGCCATTCGCGCTGCCTACGCTCGTACCGGCCCGGCTGTCTTTGCTTCTGCTGTCACGGCCATCGCTGGCTTCGCCGTGCTGATCGCAAGCGACGTGCCGATGCTGCGGGAGTTTGGCTTCGTCACCGTGGTCGACCTCGCCGTCGCCCTGCTCGGAGTGATGGTGGCGCTGCCGTCCGCGCTCGTCTGGATGGAGGAGTCGTGAGGGACCGCTACTCGCTCGTCGTCGGGCTGATCTTTGCGGCGATCATCGTGATCGCCGTCCTCAACACGCTCGAGAACAAGGACGAAGGCACGCTTGGGCTCGACGAGGTGGCGCAGCACTGGCCCCTACCCGAGTTCGCGGTGCCGAACGCTGCCAGCCAGCAGCTCGAAGGCGACGCGAACGTCGCCCAGGACGACTGCGAAACATCGCAGGCGCCCTGTCCGGATAGCGCTCGCCGCGTTCCCGCCTGTCGGATTCGGATCGCTGGAGCGATTCGGGTCTGCGACTTCTTTGGCCGCCCCTTCGTGCTCTCCTTCTGGTTCTCGCGCGGCGGCAACTGCAGCGAACAGCAAGACGTGGTCGACAAGGTCTACGAGCGATACCGTGACCGGGTGAGCTTCCTTTCGCTGGACGTGGGCGACGATCGCGACACCGTTCGCGAGCTCATCCGCCGCCGCGGTTGGAAGATGCCGGTCGGCTACGACCGCGACGGCGCGGTCGGGGGCCTCTACCGGATCGGCGGCTGCCCCACGTTTGCCTACGTTTATCCAGGTGGCACGCTGCAGAGCGCCAGCATCGGCGAGCTGACGGTTGCGCAGCTCGGAGCTCACATCGATCGGCTCCTGCGCGCCACCAGGATTGCGGAGGAGGGCTGAGCTGGACGCCGGAGCCGCAAAATCGCAGCTGGGCTGGGAGCCGTCACCCGAGCAGGGCTGGGTCGCGCCCCATATTGCCGAGGAGTTCCCCGGCCTCGGCCTCGCCTGGGTCGAGGTCGACGGCGGCCTGGGCCGGACCGCGAAACCGGTGCTGCAGCGCCTGCGCGATCTTTCCGATCGCTTCTACGGTTCGCACGCGATTCACATGCGCGAGCGGCCGATTCCGTGGGCCTACCGCGTCTTCTTTCGCCAGATCGGGCTCGATCCCGATCGGACCCGCACCCCGGTCGAGCAGCTTGCCTTGGACCGTCTCCACGACGGCGCTTTCGCCAGCCGCGGGATGCCTGTCGATGCCTTGACGATCGCCACGGTCGAGACCGGCGTCGCGCTGCGCGCCTTCGACGCCGCCAAGCTCAGCGGTCGCCTCTGCATCCGTGACTCGGCTCCGGGCGAGTCGCTCCCAGGCAAGCCTGGCAAGTTGGCGCAAGGCACGTTGACGATCGCCGATGAGCGAGCGCCACTCGAGCTTCTCTTCGGCCCGAGCACCGCGGATGGCTCGCTGGAGTCGGCGACGACGCGGATCGCGGTCGTTGCCGTGCAGGTCAAGGGCGTGCCTCAGGCTGCCGTCGACGAGGCGCTGTGGGTCGCCTGCGCCGCGATCCAGGCGTGACTCGCAGACCTGAAAGAACTCCTTAACCAGTTTCTCGTTTTCCGCGGCGGGCCGGTGATTTACACTCGATTCCGGTCTTATGCCTGATCTGCTCGATCGAGAGATGCTCACGACGCTTCGGGTGGGAGGCGACGAGCGCCTCGCCCGCGCCGAGCTGCGGCGCCAGATTGGTCGCCTCGAGCATCAGCTCTCCCGCCTCGCCACCGAGGCGTTTCCGCGCATCGCCATCGATACCGGCGTCCCCGGCCATTTCGCCGAGCCGCGAGTAGCGGGCCTCGCCGAGCTCGAGCAGGTTCGCGACGCCCTAGCCGATCGGATCGCGGCCGCCCGGGTGGCCCTTGAGACGCAGGGTGAGCTGGAGACCAGCAATCGAGAGCTGCTGCGCCGCATGCTCGCGGCGCCCGCCGAGCACAAGTGGCTGCGGATCTCACGTGCCGACATCGGCGAGCCCGGTTGCGGACACTGGCACTCCCGGCCGCGTCTCGGTCCGTTGGGAATGCTGATGGGCTGGTGGCGGGTCAAGGTCTCCTCGGGATGTCCGTTATCCGCACGGCTTGCGGCCGTTGAGCGATAAGGGGTCGCCAAGGCGGGGAACGGAGCAGCGCCCGCCGGCGCCGTGGGGCAACTTCCCCCTCGCTGAGCTCACCGTGCTTGCCGGCATCGTGATGCTCGTCATCGGTGTCGTTGGCAAGAGCCCGACCGCGATCGGCGTCGGCGTCGTTCTCGCCGGCCTCGGTGGGCTCGCCACCGCGGCGAGCGAGCACTTCGCCGGCTACCGCTCCCATACGACCCTGCTTGCCGGCACCGTCTTCGTCCTGACAGTCGGCGGCCTCTTCTATCTCGCCGGATTGATCCTCGCGGTTTGCCTGGGCGTGGGAGCGGTTGCCTTCCTGACAACCTTCCTCGCCCTGCGCCGGGCTTTTCAGAAAGCCTCCGGCGGGCTTTCGTTCAAGGTGGGCCGCATCGGCGGTTGACGGCCGCAGACGTCAGACGAGGACCGCTTCCCGAGACGTCGCCAGCTCGGCAGCCAGCAGGGCGCGCTGACGCGAGGTGAGGGTGCCAAGGCGCTTGTTCTCGTTAAGCGCCACGCTGAGCAGGAACTTTCGGGCGCGGGTGCGGCCCCAGCGACGCTGGCTGGTCAACAGCTCGGCGAGGGTCATGCTCTCGGTCTCCCAGGGGCAATCGCGGACGACGTCGGCGGCCTCGATGTCCCCCCGGGCGATCGAGCGCTTCAGCTCCGCCCTCGCGAGCCGCACACGATTGGCGCGGGCAAGGGCCTGCATGTGCTGCGGGGCCTTGATGGCGGAAGCGGTCGTCTGAGCAGGGGCGATCGAAGCTGCGTCCACTGGGACTCCTCCCTTTCGGGTTGTTGACTGGTTGGCATTTGCGCCGGACCGCAGGCAAGAGACCTGGTCTGGTCGAGTCGAGTCCTCCACCATTCGCTCCCTGCCCCGGGATGCGATCGGCGCGGGAGCAAGCTATGCGCTGGGGATGGCGAGCGTCAACCCGAACTCGCGCGGGCTGCGGCAGCGCGGTCGCTAAGAGCACCTTTTTCGGAGCGATGAATCCCTTGTCTCGAAACGGACAAGGACGAAACTACCCCGAGCGGGGTAGTTCGGGGAAGTCGTCGATCGTTCGGCCGATGGTCTCCAGGGCAGCGTCGAGGTGCTCGCGCTCGTGCGTCGCCATCAAGCTGGTGCGAAGCAGGGCGCCGCCGGGCGGCACCGCCGGGTGGATCGCGACGTTGGTGTAGACGCCGGCATCGAAGAGCGCCTTCCAGAGCAGCACCGCCTGCCAGTCGTCGCCGACCATGACCGGCACGACCGGCGTGGTTGCGACGGTGCCGTCTGGGAGCGCTCCCGGCTCGATCACCTCGAGGCCGAGTCGACGCAGGCCCTCGCGCAGGTAGTCGGCATTGGCAAGCAGCGCCTCGAATAGTCGTGGGCCGTCGGAGCGGATCACCCGCAGGGCCTCGAGCGCAGCGCCAACGGCGGCAGGGACAGCCGAGGCGCTGAAGACGAAGGAGCGCGAGCTGATCCGCAGGTACTCGATCACGTCGGCGGGGCCGGCGACGAAGCCTCCGCAGGATGCGAGGCTCTTCGAGAAAGTGCCCATCCGCAGGTCGACCTCTTGCTCGAGCCCGAAGAGCTCGCAGGCGCCGGCGCCGCGGGCGCCGAGCACCCCCGCGCCGTGAGCCTCATCGACCATCAGGCGCGCCCCGTGGGCCTTGCAGAGCTCGACGACTCGGGGCAGGTCGCAGACGTCTCCCTCCATGGAGAAAACCCCGTCGACGACGACGAGGACGCCGCCGCCGTCCGCAGCCGCGCGTTGCAGCATCTTCTCCAGCTTGTCCATGCGGTTGTGGCGGAAGGGCCGCAGTTTGGCGCCGGAGAGGCGGCAGCCGTCGAGGATCGAGGCATGGTCGCCGGAGTCGACGATCACAGTGTCCGCCGGACCGAGGATCGTCCCGATCGTGCCCAGGTTGGACTGGTAGCCGGTCGAGAAGACGATCGCCTCCTCGGCCCCCATCCACTCGGCCAGCTCCCGCTCGAGCTCGATGTGCAGCGGCGTCGTCCCGTTCAGCAGGCGCGAGCCGGTGACCCCGGTGCCGTAGGTCTCCAGCGCGTCGCGCGCCGCCTGCTTGACCCGCTCGTCGCCGGTCAGGCCGAGGTAGTTGTTGGAGCCGAGCATGATCGTCTCGCGCCCCTCCATCTCGACCACCGGGCCGGCCTGCGAGGTGAGCAGGCGAAAGTAGGGCAGGAGGTCGTGTTGCCTGGCCGCTTCGAGCTGCTCGAGGCGATCGTGGCTGCGCGCCTTCTCGAAGACGTCGATCGGGGCCTTGGCGGTTTCGCTCATGGCCAGAGTGTAGGTTCCGCTTCCCGTGTCAAAGGTGTCGATCCGGCCGGTCCACAGCAAGCGCGAGCTGAAGCGCTTCGTCAAGGTGCCCTTCGCGCTGCACCGCGATCAGCCGCAGTGGGTGGCGCCGCTGATCATCGAGCGGATGGAGTTCCTCAACCCGAAGAAGAACCCCTGGTTCGAGCACGGCGAGGCCGAGCTGTTCGTCGCCGAGCGCGAAGGCGAGGCGGTAGGCCGGATCAGCGCCCACATCGACCACCGCTGGGACGACTATCAAGGCGGCAGCGACGCGATGTTCGGCTTCTTCGAGACCGCTGACGACCCTGAGGTGGCGGCTGCGCTGCTTGGCGCTGCCACCGGGTGGGCGCGGGACAGGGGCCGCGGCCGCATCCTCGGCCCGATGGACTTCACCACCAACGACGAGATCGGCATCCTGATCGAGGGCTACGAGCGACGGCCGATGATTCTCGAGCCCTGGCATCCGCCGCACTACCGGGAGCTGATCGAGGCAGAGGGCTTCGAGAAGGCGATGGACGTGCAGATGTGGGAACTGCAGTTCGGCGATCTCAAGGAGGGGGAGCGCTTCGACCCCTCCATTCACGCCGCCGCGGAGAAGGCGCTGCAGGAAGAAGGGATCACGATTCGCAACATGCGCAAGCGCGAGATGGCCGACGAGGTGCGCCGCTTCATGGACGTCTACAACGAGGCCTGGGGCGACAACTGGGGCTTCGTCCCGATCACCGACGCAGAGGTCGAGTTTCAGGCCAAGAACCTCAAGCAGGTGATCGACGAGGACTGGGCCTACATGGCCGAGAAGGACGGCGAGGTCGTCGGCGCCGCCCTCACCCTTCCAGACATCAATCAGGTCCTGGCCAAGCTCAATGGCCGCCTGCTTCCCTTCGGCTGGCTTCGCTTCCTGCTCGGCAAGGGCAAGGTCGATCAGCTGCGCGTCTTTGCCCTCGGCGTCAAGCACGAGTACCGCCACAGCGGCGTCGCCGCCGGCCTCTACCTCAAGCACCTCGAGACCGCGGCGGCGCCAGGCACGATCGAAGGCGGCGAGATGGGCTGGATCCTCGAGAGCAATGGACCGATGAATCGGGCGATGGAAGGGATGGGAGGCACGGTGGTCAAGAAGTACCGGATTTACGAGAAGGCGCTGAACACCTAAGGCCTATCCCGGTAGGGGTTCCACTTAACTTTTTCGGTGTAACGGAAGGTGCTTACGCCTCAAGGTGGACGCCGAAAAAGTACAAGACGTTCCACCCCTACCGGGATAGGCCTTAGGGATCCTCGATCTGCGCAAGGTGCGGCTTGTCCGCTTCTGCCCGGCCGCGAGCATCGCTACAGTCGGCTGGGTGAGCAATATGGAGCTAGAGCCGGTCGCGGTTCGAGTCGTTCCTCGTGAGAGTCCCGGTTCACCTGCCGTGCTTGGCGAGGCGCGAACCGCGGCGATAGCCGCTGCCGGAGGCGTGATCGCCGGAGCCGCTACCGTGGCGGCCGTGCGTGCCGTCAGTGCTGCTGCCGGGCGCAAGAAATCCCCGCGCCGCCTATCTCGCCGCGAACGGCCCAACGTCGTCGCCAGCCGTTCCTTTTTGGTCGACGTCCACCTGCTCGGGCGGTGAGCCTCGAGCTGGAGGTCGTCCCGCCGTCGCCCTACCGTCTGCCGCGCTACGGCAGTGAGGACGGGGTGATGCGGGTTGAAGGCGGGGTCGCCACCCGGTTGCTCCACGTCGATGGCTGCCCGGTCCTGACCAAGGCCTGGGAGCCGGGCAGGGGGCGGGTGGCGCTGCGCGCCGAGCCGCTCGACCCGGGCTCGATCGCCGCGCCGCGGGCGCCTGCCGCGACCTCCAGCCGCGAGGCCGGTGAGCCGGAGCTGGAGCGGGCGCTGGAGCGGATGCGCTTCGCGCTTGGCGTCGACGACGACCTCGGTGAGTTTTTCCGGCACTTTCGTCGCGATCCGCTGCTCGGGCCGCTCTTGCGCCGTCGCCCATACCTGCGTCCCCGTCGCCAGCCCTGGCCCTGGGAGGCGCTTGCCTGGGCCGTGGTCAAGCAGCTGATCGAGACCGGTCGCGCCGCTCGCATCCAGCGCCGTATGGTCGGCCGTTGGGGCAGGCGGCTCGGCGAGGGCCGCGACGGCTTTCGCGACGTCCCGACCCCCGACCTGATTGCCGGCCGGGCGCCGGTCGAACTGGAGTCGATGGGGCTGGCCCTACGCAGGGCGATCGCCCTGCGCGCCGTGGCCGGCGACATCGCCGCTGGGCGTTGCGACCCGGCCAGCCCGAGCGCCGATCGGCGCCTGCTCTCCGTCCGCGAGATCGGGCCCTGGACAGTGCAATGCCTCGGCCTCTTCGGCCGCGGAGACCCCGACTCCCTGCCTGCCGGCGATTTGATGTACCTCAAGCTGGTCGGGCGTCTTGCCCGTCTCGGCCGCCGTGCCACGGTCGAGGAGGTCGAGGAGTTCTACGCTCCTTACGCGCCCTTCCGTGGCCTCGCCGCGGCCTGGACCAGCGGCCTCTGAGTCGCCCAACTCAAGCGCGCCTGCGATCCGTCGATAAGGCAGCAATGGAGCGGTCCAAGCGCGATGACGGCTGGCCCGAGGAACGAGTCAACGAGTTCCTCGACCAGATCTCCGCCGGAGGGGAGGACTATCGCCGCCTGGTCGAGCGCTTGCCGGCGATCGTCTATGCCTCGGAGCTCGGTGAAAACGGGCGCTGGCGTTATGTCAGCCCCCAGGTCGAGAAGATCCTCGGCTACACCCCCGAGGAGTGGATCGCCGACCCTGAGCTGTGGGCGAAGCTGCTGCATCCCGAGGACCGTGAGCGGGCGCTCTCGCAGGAGACACGCAAGACGCTAGGCAACCGCAACCCTCCGCCGGTCGACTATCGAATGATCACCCGCGACGGCAGCACCGTCTGGATCCTCGACGAGGCCGTGCTCGAGCCCGACGAACTCGGCACTCCCGTCTGGCATGGAGTTCTCTACGACATCACCGAGCGTAAGAACGCCGAGCAGGAGCTGCAGCGCGCGGCGGCTCAGCAGGCAACCGTTGCCCGTCTTGGTGGCTGGGCCCTCAAGGATGGCAACCCGGATCTGCTGATGGGTGAGGCGGTCTCCCTGATGAACGAGATCGAGGGGGTTGAGGCAGCCTGTATATGGGAGATCGGCCGTGACGGCCGCCGCCTCGGACTGCGCGCCGGGCTTGAGGATCGCGTCGTCGGCTCCGAGCGCGCCTCCGCCGCGCGCGACTCACACGCCGGCGCGGCGCTCGATTCACGCCTGCACGTGATCGTCGACGATTGGCAGGCTGAGCGGCGCTTTTCGATGCCACCGGCCCTGCGGGTGATGGGGGTGCGCAGCAGCCTTGCCGTGTTGATCGACGGCAAGCAGCAGCCGTTCGGCGTCCTCGACATCCACTCGACCGATCCCAACCGCTTCACTCCCCAGGACGTTCACTTCGTCCAGGCCCTGGCCAACGTCCTTGCCGATGCGATCGAGCGCCACGCCACTGATCAGGCCCTGCGCCACCGTGTCCTGCATGACCCGCTCACCGGCCTGCCAAATCGCCTCAGCTTCATCGATTCGCTGGATGATGCGCTCCGGCGCAGCACCGTCTCAGGCACGCCGGTAGGGATCCTCTTCCTCGACCTCGACAACTTCAAGCTGATCAACGACAGCATGGGCCATCACGCTGGCGACGAGCTGCTCCGCGCGGTCGCGCCGCGCCTGCGCGGCCACCTGCGCCCGGGCGACATCGTCGCCCGCTTCGGCGGCGACGAGTTCGGCATTCTCGTCGACCGCCTCGCCGATGAGGACGAGGCGGTGGCGATCGCCGATCGGATCGCCGCGGCCTTCGCAGAGCCCTACGCGATGGGCGGAGCCGAGCACTTCGTCAGCGCCAGCGTCGGCATCGCCGTGGCACGACCCTCGACTCGCGAGCCGATCGTTGCCGACATGCTGATCCGCGACGCCGATGCGGCGATGTACAGGGCCAAGGAACGCGGTCGGGCGCGCTGCGAGCTCTTCGACGCCGAGATGCGGGCGACGGCGCTGCGCCGGCTCGAGATCGAGCGCGAGCTTCGCAAGGGACTGGAGCGCAACGAGCTGGAGCTTCACTACCAGCCGTTGATCGCGCTGCGCAGCGGCGAAATCACCGGCCTCGAGGCGCTGGTGCGCTGGCGCCATCCGCAGCGCGGCCTGCTCGATCCCGGCGACTTCGTCTCGGTCGCCGAGGACAGTGGCCTGATTGAGCCAATCGGGCGCTGGGTGCAGGAAAATGCCTGCCGCCAGATTCTCGAATGGCATCAGTTGCGACCCGACCAGCGACCCTTCGACGTCTCAGTCAACCTCTCGGCGCGGCAGGTCACCCACCGCGACCTGGTCGGCTCGATCAGCGAGATCCTGGCGAGCACCGGGCTCGACCCGGTGCACCTGCGGTTGGAGATCACCGAGAGCGTCCTGGTCGAGGAGTCAGCGACCGCCACCGGCACGCTCGAGGCGCTGAGCGACATCGGCGTCGGCCTCGTTCTCGACGACTTCGGCACCGGCTACTCGTCCCTTGCCTACCTCAACCGCTTCCCCTTCGATGGGCTGAAGATCGATCGCTCCTTCGTCGACGCGCTCGGGGTCGAACAGGAGCGGACCGCGATCGTCGAGGCGATCATCGGCATGGCCCGCGCGCTATCTCTCGACGTAATTGCCGAGGGGGTCGAGAGCGAGCCGCAGCTCTCCGAGCTGAGTCGCCTTGGCTGCGACTATGCGCAGGGGCACCTCTTCTCGCGGGCGCTGCCGGCAGAGAAGATCTCCGCCTTACTGAGCGAAGGCGCCTCCCTCTATTCGGGAATTTTTTCGCCTGGCAGGTAGTCGTTGCTGAGCACGCTGTCGGTCGGCGGCAGCGAGGAGATCAGCCCGTTGTCGCGCATCCAGCCGGTGAACCTGCTCCACGCAGCCGGGTCCATGTAGCCGTAGGGGCGGTTGCCTCGGGCCGGGTCGAGCAGCGGCAGAGTCGCCGCCACCTCGGCCTTGGTGAGCTTCGGGTCGAGGTCCGGGTTTGCTTCCAGCAGCGCTTTGGCGGTCGCCTGAGGGTCGTTCGCCGCCGCCGCCGTCCCTCGCGCCAAAGCCGCCAGGAAGAGGCGGATCTCCTGTGGCTCTTCTTCGAGCCGCTTTCCCTGGGCGACCAGGACCAACTCGTCGTAGCTGGGTACCCCGAGCTCGTCGACCGGCGTGATGACTGGATCTGAGCCGCGCAGCCGTAGATCGACGCCCTCGACGTTGCTGAAGCCACCGAGCATCGCCTGCGCCTGGCCGCCGAGGAGCGCCGGCAGGAGGCCGAAGCCGACGTTGACCGCTTTCACGTCGGCGGGGGAGAGGTGAACCCTGCCGAGGATTGTCTTCAGGTAGGCGTCCTGGTATGGGATGCCGGCGGTGGCGACCGTCTTTCCACGCAGATCGCCGATCCCTTTGATCCCCGATTTCCTCAGCCAGATCATCGAGGTCAGCGGCCGGTTGACCAAGGCGCCGACGGCGAGCACGTCGAGTCCCTGTTCCTTGGCCAGCAGGACCTCGGGCTCATAGGAAATCGCCAGGTCAGTCTGGCCCGCGGCGAGCAGCTTGATCGGCGCCGCCGGGTCCGAGGGCGTGTGGATGCTCACGTCGAGGCCGGCTTCCTTGAAATAACCGAGCTTTTGCGCCATGTAGATCCCGGCGTGGTCGGGGTTCGGGTAGAAGTCGAGCGTGAGGCTGAGCGGCTGCGTCTCGCCCGTCAGGTCCTCGCTCTTCTCTCCGCAGGCGGTGAGTCCCAGCGTCAGGGCGAGCAGGGCCACTGCGAGCGCGATCGCCGGGATGAGGGAGCGCTTCATCCCCTGCTTTCTATCGCCAAGTGACGACACGGCGCTCTGCGAGGGCGAGAAGGCCGAAGAACCCGATCGCGATCGCCGAGAGAACGACGACGGCGGCAAAGGCCCTCGCCGTTTGCAGCTGGGCCATGTCCTGGAAGATCAGCCGCCCGAGCCCGGCGCCGGAAGCCGCCAGCTCACCGAAGACGGCGCCGATCACGGCCACCGCTACGGCTATCTTGGCGCCGCTGAAGGCATAGGGAAGGGCCGCCGGCGCCTCGACCCGCCAGAGGATCTGGCGACGCGAGGCATCGAGCGTGCGCATCATCTTCGTCGCCTCGACATCGACGGAGCCCAGGCCGTCGAGTGTGTTGACGGTGATCGGAAAGAAGCAGATCAGCGCGATGATCGCCAGCGTCGGGCCGATCCCGAAGCCGAACCAGACGACCAGGATCGGCGCGATGACAAAGATCGGGATCGTTTGCGAGGCGACGATCAGAGGCTGGAAGGCGAGGCGCAACGTCTCGAAGAGGTGCATCGCGACGGCAAAGCCGAGACCGGCGATGAGCGCGCAGCCGAAGCCGAACAGCACCTCCCGCAGGGTAACCCAGGCATTTTCGGCGAGCAGCGAACGGTTTTGCCAGAGCGATTCAGCGATTTCGGCAGGAGACGGGACGAGGAAACTTTCGATGTGCAGGGCGTCTGCAATCGCGCCTGTGCTTGCCGCGACCTGCCAAGCGCAGATCAGGGTGGCAAGCAGGAGGGCGGGGAGGAGCCAGCGCTTCACCGGGCGCTTTCCTCCCCGATGGGAGTGAGCATGTCGGTCCGCTCGGTCATTTGGCGCCTTCCCGCAGAGCGCGCATCGCACGCTCGCGAACGGTGACGAAGTTTTGGGCGGTGACCGCTTCGTTGCGGTTGGCTGCACGAGCCGAAGGGGCGCGTAGCTGCTCGACCACGTATGCGGGTCGCGCCGATAGAACGGCCACGACGTCGCAGAGGTAGAGCGCCTCCTCGACGTCATGGGTGACCAGGACGACCGTGCGCGGGTCCGCCTTCAGCGCCCCCGCCAGCCACTCCTGCATCTCGGCCCGGGTGATCGCGTCAAGCGAGGCGAATGGCTCGTCGAGCGCCAGCACCGGCTTCTCCGCGACCAGCGTGCGCAGGAAGGCGACCCGTTGCCGCATTCCGCCGGAGAGCTCGGCGGGCGAGGCGCTCTCGAAGCCGCCGAGCCCAAAGCGCTCGAAGAGGCCGCCCGCCTCGCGTCGCGCCCGCGCCCGTCGAACGCCGCGGTTGCGGAGGGCGAGAGCCGCGTTGTCGATCGCCGACAGCCAGGGCAGGAGCATGTCGCGCTGGGGCATGTAGGCGCACCTGTCCAAGCGGGCCCGCGGGTCACGGGCGTCGCCCAATTCGATCGCGCCACGCTGCGGCTCCTGCAGACCGGCGATCAGCTCGAGCAAGGTCGACTTGCCACATCCAGAGGGACCGACGAGCCCCAGGACCCCGTGCGCCGGGACCGTCAGGTCGAGGCGCTCGATCGTCTGCAGCTCGCCGTAGGAATGACCCACGCCTCGGATCGAAATTGCCGCACCGATCGCGTCCGCGCCGGCAGCCGACGTTGCTCCGGTGGCGAAATCTCTGGCTTCTGCGGTGGGCATCTTGGTATCCTGGCGCACTCCGTGCTCCTGACCAAAAAGGTCAGGAAAGTCGATAACCACCCTGCACGGCATTTTCATGGACCCGGCAATCATCGTTTTCGGACTAGGCATCGGCGTGCTCGTCGGCATGACCGGCATGGGCGGTGGATCGCTGATGACCCCGTTGCTGATCCTGATCTTCGGAATTCAGCCGACGACCGCGATCGGCACCGACATCTTCTACTCCGCGGTGACCAAGACGGTCGGCGGCTGGCGTCATTTCCGCATGAAGACAGTGAACATGGAGCTGGTCAAGTGGCTCTCCCTCGGCAGCGTCCCGGCCGCAGTGCTGGGCGTCGCGATCGTCTCGGTGCTGCAAGACCAGATCGGAGAAGACCGGCTCGACTCGCTTGTCTACGCCGTGCTCGGCGGCACCCTTCTGACCGTCGGGATCATCACCCTGACCCGGGCGCTGATCCTGCGCGACCTGGTCGAGGAGCGCGACCGCTTCGATGTCGAGCGGCGCCACAAGGTCGCCGCCGTGCTGATCGGCGCCACCACCGGTTTCGTGATCGGGATCACCTCCGCCGGCTCGGGCACCGTGATCGCGATCCTGCTCATCGCGGTTTACCGCCTGGCGCCGAAGAGGGTCGTCGGCACCGATGTCTTTCACGCGGCAATCCTGCTTTGGGCGGCCGGAATCGCCCATTGGGTCGGCGGCAACGTCGACTTCACCCTGGCTGGCAACATCCTGATCGGTTCGATCCCGGGAGTGGTGATCGGAGCGGCGCTTTCCGATCGGGCTCCGCAGGGCTTCATTCGCACGGCGCTCGGCCTGGTCCTCGTCGGCTCCGGCATCGTCACGATCCAGAAGGGCGACCCGAACGTATGGCCGATCGCGGCAGCGGTAGCCGCGCTCGGGCTTGGGTCGATTCTCGCCGCCCCCCGCTGGCTGCATCGCCGTCGCCAGCGCGAAGCGGCGGAGGTGGCGGTGGAGACAGCAAGCTGAGCGTGCCCGGCGCGGGTCCTGTCGTGGGGTAAGGGGGCCTGCGGGCAGTCCACGGGCTGTCCTCGACCCCCTCACCCCACGCCACCCGCGCGAGGGGCGGACTGATTAACTGCCCCCATGCGCGTTTCTGCAAAGGCTGACTACGCGGTTCGTGCGGCAGCTGAGCTTGCTGCCGCCGACGACGGGCCGGTGAAGGGCGAGAAGCTTGCCGAGGCGCAGGACATCCCGTTGCAATTCCTCGAGCACATCCTGCTGGAGCTGAAGCACGCGGGCATCGTTCGAGCCCGCCGCGGCGCCAAGGGGGGCTACTGGCTGGCGCGACCCGGCGAGGAGGTGACGATCGCCGACATCGTCCGTGCAGTCGAGGGGCCGATCGCTCACGTGCAGTCAGCGCCGCCAGAGTCAATCGAGTATCGCGGCAGCGCCGAGCACCTGCAGGAAGTCTGGATCGCCGTCCGCGCCAGCCTCCGAACCGTGCTGGAGCACGTCACCCTTGCCGACCTCGTCAGCGGCCAGCTGCCCAGCGAGGTGGAGGCCCTGGCCGCCTCCCCCGATGCCTGGGTCGCCAGGTAGCCGTCCCGGTAGGTCGCGCCGATCCCGCTGACGGGCTTGGCGCCAGCTCGTCGGGTGGCTCAGGGGGAGAGGCGGAACGGCGGGTACCGGTCGGTGACCAAGGCGAAGGCGTAGCCGACCACCCGATTGTGCCATCGCAGGACTCCCTCGACGAATTTGAAGATGCCGCGCGGATAGCGGCCCGTGAAGAGGATCGCCACCCAGGCGCCGATCACGGCGAAGAAGACGCCGATGTAGAGGAAGAGGAGCACGATGTAGTGGGGGATTGCCAGCAGCCACTTGACTAGCGGCAGGCCCCGCTCGAGCCGCTCCGCGTCTGGGTAGGCGAAGTCGAGGTGGACCGCCTGCTGCTCGTCCGTCGAGGGGTACTGATCGTCCATCAAGGCGACGTAGACGCCGATCCGGTTGGCGAAGCGCAGCAATTCAAGGTTCCAGTCGTACCACCAGCGCGGGTACTTCTTCCTGAAGAGGAGCATCAGGACGAGGGGCACGACGACGAGGCTCGCTCCCGCCACCGCGCCGCTGAAGCCTGCCCCACCGGCCTCCGCGTTGCCGGCGAGTTCGGAGCCCGGCAGCAGGGCTGCGACGATCGCGATCGGGATCACCGTGAAGATCCGGAAGAAGGTCGTGAGCCGGTTCAGCTTGCGATCCGGATAGTCGACGGAAAACGAGACTGGGTAGGACGGCGGCATTTCTCTCCCTTTGCGGTTTACAGATGAGTACGCGCTGCGTCGCGCCATTCCTTCCGGTGCGCCTTATCTCCCCAATGAGGGGATAAGGCGCACCGGAGGCGTCAGTCGGCTGCCGGGACGCCGCCGGCGACCACGTTTACGAAGTTCTCGAGGTGGCGGGTGGTCCAGCACTCGAAGGCACCGTCGCAGTAGCGCTCGTAGGCGGCCATCACGGAGTCGCCGTAGTTCCAGTAGAGCTTTGGCTCGGGATTGAGCCAGAAGAGCCGCCCCGCCCGCTCGGAGACTTGGGCGAAGACGTCGGCGTGGGGCTCGCGGCCGTTGGTGCGGGCGTCGCCGAGCACGATCACGGTTGAGCGCGGGTCGAGCTCGTCGGAGATCTCGCCGAGGAACTCGAGCCAGACCCGGCCGTAGTCGGTGTAGCCGGAGACGTCGGCGACGCCGCCCTCGCTGGAGATGCGCTTGGCGATGACGCGGAAGTCGCGCTCGTGCTCGAAGACCTCGGTCACCTCCGAGATTCGCTCGATGAAGACGAAGCTGCGCAGCTTGCGGAAGGAGTCGTGCAGGGCATGCAGGACCGAGAGGAAGAAGACGCTGGCCGAGGTGACCGAGGTGGAGACGTCGCAGAGCACGTAGATCTCCGGCCGGCGGGGGCGCTTGGGCTTGTAGCGCAGGTGCATCGGCACGCCGCCGGTCTCCAGCGAGCCACGCATCGTCCGCCGCACGTCGATCGACTGCCCCTTGCGGCGCCCGCGCTGCTCGTGGCCGAGCGTCGCCAGGCGCCGCTTCATCTGCGAGACGGCGC
>DASWQV010000066.1:0-36850 GCA_036403515.1 Solirubrobacterales bacterium | reverse complement strand
GGAGCCAGACCTGCTGACGCCTCAAGGTAAGCGCCCAAAAAGTACAAGACGTTTCACCCCTACCGGAATAGACCCTTGGGCTATCCCACTTCTCCGCTAAATGCGCGTTTCGCTCTGAGCTAGGGGTGGCTAGCCCTCCGGCGCGGGTAGTAGGTTGCCGTTCCATGGGCGAACCTGCGGTGCAGCTGAAGGCGTTTGGCGCGGCAACTGAGGAGCTGCACGAGACCGCCAAGCAGGCGCTCGAGTGGGTGCGGGTCAGCGAGGAGCGCGTCGCCAAGGCCGAGGCGCGGGCGGAGCACGTCCACGCTGAGACCAAGCAGCGAGCGCTGCAGACGCTGCGCAAGCTTGGCGAGGAGGGTCGCGAGCGACTCACCGCTGAGCGCAGCAAGCGCAAGGACGCAGAGGCGCGTGCGGCGCGGGCGGAAGCTGACCGGGACCGGGCGGAGAAAGCCTTCGAGGAGGCCCAGCGGCGGGCTCAGGCCGACCGCGAGAAGCTTGCCGCCGAGATGGGCTCGATCAAGGCCGAGGCGGAGAAGTCGATTGCCCTGGCGGTCGAGCGGGCCGAGAAAGATGCCGAGCAGCGCCAGAAGGAGGCCGTGGATCGGGCCAATCTAGAAGCCGACCAGCGGGTCGCCGCTGCCGAGCAGCGCGCCGTCGAAGCCGAGGCGGCGGCCGCGGAGGCGCATCAGCTGGCGATCAAGCTCGAGACGGAGATCGAGGAGCGGGTGATGGAGGGCACCGAGGACGTCAGGCGTGAAGCCGACGAGCGGGTCCGCACCCTGGTCGAGAAGGTCGAAGGCGAGGCCGCCGAGCTGGCTCGCGCCCGCGCCGAGCAGGCCTTGAAAGCCGAGTCGGACCGCATTCGCGCCCAGGCCGAGCAGCGCGAGGAGCGGGTACGGCGAGCCGCCGAGGACGAGATCAAGGCGAGCACTTCACGGGCGCGGCGCGAGGTATTGGCCGCGGCCGACGCAACCGCTCCCAGCTGGGAGCGCAAAGAAGCGACTGCCTCGGGCTCCGGCTACCGGACTTTCTAGCCCGAGCCAATTCGACCAGGTGATCGCACCCCTGGGGGGATAGGCCCTAGCATCCGCCGCCATGCGCGAGGTGCGGATCAAGGACACGCTCAGCGGTGACGTCGTCACCCTTGACCCGAGCGCCGAGGTCGGGATCTATGCCTGTGGTCCAACGGTTTACAGCCGCATTCACATCGGCAATGCGCGGCCCTTCGTTGTCTTTTCCCTGCTTGCCAGGTTCCTCAGGTCGGAGGGGTACCGGACGAAATTGGTGGTCAACGTCACCGACATCAACGACAAGATCTACGTCGCCGCCCGCGCTGCGGGGGAGGCGTCGGCGGACTTCGCGGCCAAGATGACCCGGACCTATCTAGAGGACACTGGCCGTCTCGGTCTGGGTCGCCCCGACGCGGAGCCGCTGGCCACCGAGACGATCGAGCGGATCGTGACCCTGATCTCCGATCTGATCGAGGCGAGGCACGCCTACGAGTCCGGCGGCGACGTTTACTTCCGCGTGCGCAGCTTCGGCGCCTACGGCAAGCTCTCCAACCGGCGCACTGAGGACATGGACCAGGGCGAGGAGGCCGGTTCGGTCTCGCTCAAGGAAGACTCGCTCGATTTCGCCCTCTGGAAGGCGCGCAAGCCGGGCGAGGACACCTCCTGGGACTCGCCCTGGGGCGCGGGCCGACCGGGCTGGCACATCGAGTGCTCCGCGATGGCCGAGGCCGAGCTGGGGCCGTCCTTTGCGATCCACGGCGGTGGCTCCGATCTGGTCTTTCCTCATCACGAGAACGAGATCGCGCAGTCCGAGGCGGCGGGGCGGCCGTTTGCCAAGGTCTGGATGCACAACGGGATGGTGCAGACGAAGGCGGAGAAGATGTCGAAGTCGGAGGGGAACATCTTTCAGCTGTCGGAGGCGCTGGATCAGTACGGGTCCGAGGCTGTTGTCGCGTATCTGATCTCGGGTCACTACAGGCAGCCGCTCGCCTTTGGTCCGCGGCAGATGGAGGAAGCCGTGGCGCAGGTCGAGCGGCTGAGGAACTTCTTTCGGGAGCACCCGGCTACAGCCAGCGCGCCAACGTCGAGCTCGGCGCGCACGAGACCGGTGGGGGAGCCGTTGGGGGAGGGTCCGCCAGAGCCTGCCGAGGACCCGGGGTCAGAGCAAAAGCGGGGAGGCTCTGCCGGACCCTCCCCCGGGTCCTCGGACGATTCGGCGGCCTCCCGCGTCGAGAGCTTTAGGGACGCGCTTGCGGATGACTTCAATACGCCGAGGGCCATGGCCGAGGTGTTTGAGCTTGTTGGAGAAGCGAATCGGGACGATGTCTCAGGCGCTTCGGAGGCTCTGGCGGAGATGCTCGACCTCGTCGGCCTTGGCTCGCTTTGCCAGCCGGATCAGGGGGCTGCGGCCGACGACGAAGCGCAGAAGCTTCTCGAAGAGCGACAGGAAGCTCGAGTGGCGAAGGACTTTGGGCGGGCCGACGAGATTCGCGATCGGCTGGCTGAGCTTGGCTGGGAAGTTCGCGACGGAGCCGAGGGCGCCACGCTCGTGCCAAGGGTTAGGTGATGCCCTCGGGTCGCCCATCCGACATTGACCACACCAGAGGTGGATCAATGTCGGATGCGTCGCAGCTGATCTACGGCAAGCAGCCGGTTGCGGAGGCGGAGCGGGGGAGGCGGCGGGTTCTGCGGACATGGAGGGTCCCCGAGACTCCCGCTGGAGAGCTGGAGCGGCTCTGCGGATCTCCTGATCATCAGGGGGTCGTGGCCGAAGTTGAGCCTTATCCCTACGTCGGGTCCCCGGAGTTGCTGAAGAGCAATAACGCTTTGCTCGTCGCGCTCGATCAGGTTCAGGACCCGCGCAACCTCGGTGCAGTCGCGCGTTCGGCTGAGGCGGCGGGGGCGACTGGGCTGGTCATTCCCGAGCGTCGCTCAGCCGCCGTCACTGCCGTTGCCTGCAAGGCATCGGCCGGAGCGGTCGAGCACCTGTGGATCGCCCACGTCCGCAACCTTGCCGATTGGTTGGGCGAGGCGAAGGAGGCCGGCTTCTGGATCTGGGGCGCCGATGCCGGGGCGAAGCAAGCTCCGTGGGAGGCGGATCTGAGTGGGCCTACGGTCCTCGTTCTGGGCGGAGAGGGCAAGGGGCTGCGCCCCCGGGTGGCATCCGCCTGCGACGGGTTGATCGCACTCCCCCAGCGGGGCAGGATCGATTCCCTGAACGTCTCCGCGGCCGCCACGGCCCTGCTCTTCGAGGCGGTTCGCCAGCGGTAGCACCTGCAACGGCGATTGCAAAAATTTCAGCCAGGGGTTGACAGAACTCCGCGCAGACGTAAACTAACGCGCCAATAAGGGTGAAGCTCAGCTTGAGTCTGAGATACCCGGTCAATACAGGCGCCGCCAGGGGAGGTAAGGCGCCACGACCCTTCGTCAAGGAGAAGGATCTGTGGCTCTATCTTTGCCTACCCAGGAAATGCAACTCCCCTCGGGGCGCCTCAACGGCTCGCTCAGGCCCGTTGATTCTAACCCTCAACCTGAGCTAGACGATCATTATCTGGTTGCCCTGGCCAAGGACGGCAGAACCGATGCCTACGACGCGATCGTGCGGCGCTACCGCGGCTTCGTCCGCCTCAAGGCATCGTCGTACTTCCTGCTCGGCGGCGAGGCCGACGATCTGATCCAGGAAGGCCTGCTCGGCCTCTACAAGGCTATCCGCGATTACCGCACCGATCGCGAGTCGAGCTTTCGCAACTTCGCTGAGCTCTGCATCACTCGTCAGATCATCACCGCCGTGAAGACGGCGACTCGCAACAAGCACACGCCGCTGAATCAGTACGTCTCTTTCAGCCAGACGCCGGCGGCGGCAGGCGAGTCAGACACGACGCTCGACGAGATCCTGCCGGGACCGACCGTGCACGATCCCGTCAACCAGGTGATTGCCGCGGAAGAGCTCGAAAGCCTCGTCTCCTGCCTCTCGGGTGTCTCGGGGGTGCTCTCCGACCTCGAGAGCCGGGTGCTTTCGCTCTATCTCGACGGTCACTCCTACGAGGCGACGGCCGAGCGCCTCGAGTGCGATACGAAGACCGTCGACAACGCCCTGCAGCGGGTCAAGCGCAAGGTCGGCAGCCACCTCGCCGCCCGCGAGGCGCCCCTTTAGCCAGGGATGTCGGCCAGGACGTAGTCCAGCAGTTCCCGGCCGTGCTCGGAGGCGACTGAAACGTCGTCTGCTTTGACCCGGACACGGTGCAGGGACTGCATGCGCAGCACGTCACCGTCGCAGCGACTGTTGGGGAAGATTCCGGCGTAGGAGACACCCAGCCGCTCCAGGTGCTCGGCGAC
Organism: Solirubrobacterales bacterium; assembly: GCA_036403515.1. Lineage (GTDB taxonomy): Bacteria > Actinomycetota > Thermoleophilia > Solirubrobacterales > 70-9 > VRUE01. Next base: position 32,504 of record DASWQV010000066.1, on the reverse strand, counting down.
GAGGGCGGTGGCGGGAATGTCCAGCGGCAGGTCGATGTAGATCGCGTCGAGGCCGACCCGATGGAACAGGTGGTGGCGCTCGGCGCCAATCGCGGCCTCGAGGTCCTCGCCGGGGAGGTGGACGGTGACCAGCGCCAGGTTGTGATCGGCGTCGATCTCGACGTGCAGCTCGGTCCGCTCGCTCAGCGCCGCCTCCGCCCGCGGCTCGGCAAGCAGCCCGCGCAGCCCGCACAGCTCCAGGGTCTGGCTTACGATTCCGCGGTGGCGCTCGGGCGCGTATACGGAGCGCTCGTGGCCGTCGTTCAGCTTCGTGTAGAAGAGCGCCGCCGACTGGCGTCCCTGCCGACCGCCGGCGGCGTCGTTGGAGACGGACGCTGGGATCCAGCCGAGCAGGAAGCCGGTCTCGTGGGCGCCGAGCTCGACGTTGGCGCGCTGACTGTAGGGGTGGGCGGCGGTCGCCTCGCTGAACATCCCCGCCATTCCCTTTTCCTGAGCCCAATCCATCAGGAAGCGCTTGGTGCGGGTGAACAGATGCTGCCCGCGCGCCGCCGGCATCGTCACGGCCTGTCCAGAGTGGCCGACGGCATCCTCCGCGCCGCCAAGGCCCATGCCCTCGTGGCAGAGCAGCTCGCCCGTAGCCGTCTCGGCCACGCACGAGACGTAGGTACCGGCGGCCAGCCGCGCCGAGACCTCCGCCGCGTCGTAGACCCAGCGCACGTCATAGCTCTCCCCGTAAGCGGCCCGGATCGCCTCGCTCAACACCGCGCCCTCGTCGGGGCCCAGCAGCCGAAACCGCGCGTCGATTGCTCCGCTGAGGTCGTTCATGCCGTCTATATTCGGCAGCACGCCCGCCTAGCTCAACTGGTAGAGCACCTGATTTGTAATCAGGAGGTTTCCGGTTCGATTCCGGAGGCGGGCTCTGGACCGGTCAGGGGTCTTTGCGGGCGTCACCCAGCACGCGTTGCTTCTCGGATGCCAGCTCCTCGTCGGTGAGGATGCCCTTCTCGTGAAGGGTGGCCAGCCGTTCGAGGCTGGCGAGGCGGTTCTCCTCGGCGTCGGCTGGAAGCGCCGCGGTCGGAGCCTCGCCGTGGGGTTTGCGCATCTCCGGCAGGCGCAGTTTCGAGGCGCGCTCGCCGAGGTTGGCGTCTTTGACAGCACCGACCACGCGGTCCCTGGTGTTGCCGAAGACTTCGCCGTAGTCGGCGTCGGGGAATTCCTCGCTGGCCTGTTTGCGCAGCTCATGGATGCCAAAGGCGGCAAGACCGGCGATCACCAGGGTGGTGAGAAAGGAGCGAAGGTTCTGAATCGGCGCCGAGAGGAAGTAGATGCAGACGACGATCGCGAGCCCGGCGTAGACGTAGGCGGCGTGCGCCCGCAGGACCGGGGCCATGAGGCGACGGGTCGTGCGGGCCGACTCGGTCGGTGAGGCAAGCCAGCCGGCGACGCCGAAGAGCACGCCGACGACGATCACCGTGGTGGCGATGCTCGTCATCAGTGAGGTGCCGATCGACCAGGCCGCTTCCGCCGCGGGCTTGACGCTGTCTTCTTCGACGAGCTGGCCGACGACGATTCCGCCCGCGACCTCGCGGGCGACGATCACCGCGAAGCCGGCAGCGACCAGCCCGATGCCACAGAAGAGCACGGTTACCCAGCGTCCCTCCCGGGAGAGGTAGATGGCGAGGCCGAAGGCGAGGAAGGTGAGCAGCGAAAGGAGCAGCGCCAGGCCCTTGACGGCAACGACGACGTTCTGCGCGGTCTTCAGCTGGTCGGAGCGCAGGATCGTGATCTGGCCGGCGTCGGGTGGCAGCTTTTCCGCCAGTTTTGCGCCGATCCCGACCTGGCTGGCGAGGTTGGTTACGAGGCTGCCGAGGTTGAGGCTGACCTTGCCTTCTTCGGTCGAGACCGTGCCGCCCTTTTCTTCCAGCACTTCGAGCAACTGTTCGTGGGTGGTCCGGTTGGCCTCCTTCCAGAGTTCCTGAGCGGTTGAGCTCTTCAGCACCTGGTTGGCGCCGTCGCCGGCGACCTGGCGCAGGCCGCCGGAGATCGGTCCTGCCAGCTCCTTGGTGTCGCCGGGAAGCTTTTCGCTCAGTTCCCTTTCGACGTCGACGTTTTCGTAGAGCTGGTCGACGAGGTAGTTGCCCACCGCTTCGCGGATCGTTTCGTTCTGGATCAGATGACCGCTGGTCCTCACCCAGTCGTCGGTATTGAGGGCCTGTCGCTCGCTCCAAATCGCGAAGACACTGAGGAAGGCGAGGAATGAGCCGACCACGACCAGGGCTCGGACCAGGCGTCGTCGTCCACGGCTCACGATTGTGATGCTATACGTGGGCAATGAAGCTCGAGGGAATTCACCACATCACCGCGATCACGGCCGACGCGCAGGACAACGTCGATTTTTACGCGGGGATCCTGGGCCTGCGGCTGGTCAAGAAGACCGTCAACCAGGACAACCCGACCGTCTACCACCTCTTTTTCGCCGACGAGAAGGGCAGCGCGGGCTCGGATCTCACCTTCTTCGAGTTCCCCGGAGTGCCGCCGGGAAGGGCCGGGGCCGGCGACGTGCACCGGATCGTTTGGCGGGTCGGCTCGCATCAGGCGCTCGACTTCTGGGACGAGCGGCTCGCGGCCAACGGGATCGAGTCTGAGCGGGCCGGAGGCGGCCTGCGTTTCGCCGATCCCGAGGGGCTCGCCCACGAGCTGGCGGTTGTCGAGGTCAGCGACGAGCCGCTGATCGCCGACCACCCGGAAGTGCCGGCTGACCTGGCGCTGCGCGGCTTCCACGCGGTCTGCGCCTACAGTGCCGACCCGCAGGCGAGCGGAACGCTGCTCGAGGCGCTCGAGTTTGACTCGGTCGGCGAGGGGACCTGGGAGGCACGCGGCTCGAGCCGGGGCGGTCTCTACGTCTACGAAGGGCCACCTGAGGAGCGCTCCCGGCAGGGGGCGGGCAGCGTCCACCATGTTGCCTGGGCATCGACCATGGATGAGCACGAGCAATGGCGCGACCGAGCGATCTCGGCTGGGGCCCGGCCGACCCCCGTGATCGACCGCTTCTACTTCCGCTCGATCTACTTCCGTGAGCCAAGCGGCGTCCTCTTCGAGATCGCCACCCTGGGCCCCGGCTTCACAGTCGACGAGCCGCTCGAGCATCTCGGCGAGAAGCTCTCTCTGCCACCTGATTACGAGCACCTGCGGGCCGAGGTCGAACCGAACCTGCGTCCGGTAGTGAACCCGCGCACCGCCTCCGCAGGGTGAACGGCAACTTCGTCTGGCGCGATGCCGGCCGCACGATAGTTCTCCGCGCCGGCGGAGTCGAAGACGCCCCGCGGCTCCTAGCCGAGCACGGGATGGAGCCCTTCGAGCTGCTCTCCACCCCGCGGCACCTTGCGGCGGCGAAGCAGCTTGTCAGCGCGGCAAGCGCAGTGCACGAGCTGCCGGCGGCGGCTCCGGCAACCGCGGTGCCGGAGACCTCCGCGGCCCTGCTCGACTCGGCCCGTTCGCCGAACCTGGTCGCCCTCGGCGGGGGGCGAGCGATCGACACGGCGAAGGCGATAGGCGCGGTTACCGGCGCTCGCGTGGCGGCGATACCGACGACGATGTCGGGAGCGGAGATGACCGGGATCCACCGCGTGCCCGCCGGTGCCGAGGACCAGGTCAAGTCCCTGGTCCGCCCAGTCCTGGTGATCGCCGAGCCGGAAGCAATGACCAGCGCCCCCGAGCCGGAGCTGCGAGCCAGCTCGATGAACGCCCTGGCCCACGGCGCCGACTCTCTCTACACCCCCTTCGCCAACCCGGTCTCCGAAATGACAGCCCTGCGCGGCGCCCAGCTGATCGCCACCTCGCTAGACGAAGACCCAACCGAGCGCAACCGCGAAGCCTTGGCCCTCGGCTCGCTTCTATGCGGCTACGCAATCGACTCCGGCTCCTTCGCCCTTCACCACGTCATCTGCCAAACCATCGTCAGGGTCTGCGGCGCCCCCCACGCGGGAGTCAACGCGGCAATCCTGCCCAGGGCAATGTCCTTCATGACCACGAGGGTCCCCGACAACCTCCAGCCCTTGGCAACCGCGCTCGGAACCCAACCGACCGACATCGAACCTCGAGTCCTCGAGCTAGGCGGCAATCCCCCGGGCCTGGGCGACCAAGGAGCGGATCCAAGCAAGCTCCCCGAAGCCCTGGACTCGATGTTGCTGCGTCCAGAGCTGGCCTTCACGCCGGAGCCCCCGACCCGCGACGAGCTAGAGCAGCTAATCGACCAGGCTTGGTAGCGGCCGTCGGGTACCGCCCTCCGCGGCTTGTACTTTTTCGGCAGTTCAATCGCTGCCAGCCGCTGCGTCTTCATCGAGAAAGTTGAGCGGAGGGCGGTACCCGACGGCCGCTGCGTTGCCCACCGAAAAAGTTGAGCGGGGAGTGACCCCCAACCCTCGCCTCGGTAACCCTGGCCCCTAATCCGTGTAGCGCTAAGCGTGACCCCGGCTCGGCTCCAGGCCTATCACGACTACACGCGCGCCCACGGCGTAAACCCGATCCTCTACATCCTGGCGAGGATCTTCATGACCCCGTTCTTCCTCGCCTACTTCCGCTACGCGAGGACCGGCAGCGAACACGCTCGCCTCAAGGGCGGCCTGATCGTGGCATCGAATCACCGCAGCTTCCTCGACCCCTTCGCGATCGGCGGCGCCCTGCCCTGGCGGCGGCCGATGAACTACGTCGCCAAGATTGAGCTCTTCGAGCGCCGCTGGCAAGGTTGGATCCTCTCCCGCCTCGGCGCCTTCCCGATCCGCCGCGGCGAGTCCGACGAGCAGTCGATGGAGACAGCCCGCCTGATCGTCGAACGTGGCGGCGCCGTCTGCATCTTCCCCGAGGGAACCCGTATCCGCAGCGGCGCCCTGGCCGAGCCCAGGCGTGGGGTCGGCCGGCTGGCGCTGCAGACGGGAGCTCCGGTGATTCCGTCTGCCGTCCTCGGCACGGAACAGGTGCGGCGCGGCTGGCGGATCCGTCCCCGCAAGGTCAGGGTGCGCCTCGGCAAAGCGATGACCTTTCCGCGCGCCGAGGATCCGTCTCGGGGTCTCGCATCGACGGTGACGGCGCGAATCTGGCCCAACGTCGAGCTTCAGTGGGAGGACCTCGGCGGCCTGCCGCCGATGCGGCGCGCCGCCGTGATCGGCGCGGGGAGCTGGGGGACCGCCGTTGCCGTCCTGCTCGCTCGTGGCGGCCTCGAGGTTCAGCTCGCCACCCGGACCGCCGCGCAGGCTGTCGAGATCGAGGAGGGGCGCGAAAATCAGCGTTACCTGGAGGGAGTACGACTTCCCGACTCAGTACGGGTGCGGCAGGCTTCCGAAGTAGAGTTGGCGGGCCTGGACCTCGTTTGCCTGGCAATCCCCTCGGGGTCCTTGCCGCAGGCGGTGGGAGCGATCGCCGACAAGGTCGGGGCTCGCTCGGCGATGCTGTTGCTGACCAAGGGCTTGACCGCTCCGCTGGGCCAGCTGCCGGCCGAATACGTCGGTGAGCGGGTGCGAGCCCGGGCAGTGGCGTGTCTCGGCGGCCCGGCGCACGCCCGCGAGGCCGTCTCCGGCTCGGCTGCCCTCGTCCTCGGCTCGGCTGATTCCGACCTGCGCGATCAGCTGGGCGGCGTCTTCGATAGCGCTGGCCTGGTCTGCGAGCGCTCCCGCGATGTGACCGGGGTGGAGATGGCGGGCGCGGCGAAGAACGCCGCCGCCCTCGCCGCCGCCGCGGCTCAGCCCTACGGGCTGAACGCGGCCGGGATTGCGGCGGCGCAGGTCTGGCGAGAGTGCATCGAGCACGCGATTGGACGCGGGGCGGACCTCGCGACCTTCTCGGGCTTGGCCGGTGTCGGCGACCTCACCGCGACGGTGATGGCGCCGAGCGGGCGCAACCGGCGCGCCGGAGAGCTGCTCGGCGCTGGCACCCCGGGGGAGGAGATCCCCGCTCAAATCGGACAGGCTTCGGAGGGCCTCGATGCGGTGCCGCTGCTGGCGGCGGCGACCTCGGCCGCCGGCGGTCCGGCCGAGGCGCTGAGCGGCCTGGCGGCCCTGATTCGCGGCGAGATCGATGCCGACGCCTGGATCGCGGGACTGCGTCGGGTGGAGCGGGCGAGAAGGGCCGCCTGATGAAGCTAGGCTGGAACGGTGAGCGCGGCAAGAGAGAACGTCGAGCCGGCGAGCCTCGACCCGGCGGCCAAGGCGGAGCTCGACCGCGCCTTCGAGGATCTCTACCGAGCCCACCTGCGCGACGTCTACTCCTATGCCTACTACCGGATCGGCGATCCCCACGACGCCGAGGACCTCACCGAGCAGGCCTTCCTACAGGCCTACCGGCACTTCGATCGCGCCCGCCGGGAGTCCGACGGCAGGCCGCTGCGTCCCTGGCTGATTCGGATTGCCCACAACCTCGCCTCGAACTACTACCGCGATCGATCGCGGCGGCCGCAGACGTCGCTGGAGACGGCCGATCCGATTGCCGCGCGCCACGGCACCGAGGCGATCGCCGAGGGACGCGAGGAGCTGCGACAGGTGATGGCGCATCTCGATCACCTTTCCAACGATCGCCGCGAGGCGCTGATCATGCGCTTCGCGCTTGGCATGGACAACCGCGAGATCGCCCGTGCGCTTGGTCGCAGCGATGGCGCCACCAAGGTCCTGATCCATCGCGCGATCAAGCAGCTCGAGGAGGAGATGAGCGATGAGTGACTCAAGCGGACGGTTGAGCGGCAGCACCTGGGACGTCGAGCAGTTGCTCTCCGACGCCCTGCGCCCAATCGAGCCGCCGCAGCAGCTTTCCGGGCGCCTCGAGGACACGCTCGCGGCCGTCACCCAAGCCGCGGCGGAGGAGCTCTCGGTCTGGGCCGAGCAGCTTTCGGAAAGCGAGCTTAGAGCCTTGCGCGATCCCCGCAATTGGGTTCGCCCGGTCTTTGCCGTTAGCGCTGGGGGGGCCGCCGCCGGCGCCCTGGTCGTGCTGGAGCTGCGTCGCCGCGGTCGCCAGCAGGCCAAAGGCGGCCTGCGCTCCCTGGCCGGCCGGGTCAAGCCGTAACCGGCTTGCCCTTCTTCAAGCCTGGCGTCGCCAGCGCGGCGCCGACGCCGAGTGCTCCAAGCGCCAGGTGGAGCAGGTTGTCGCCGGTATTGACCGGCAGCCAGCCGAGGATCGACTCGCCGCTGCCGATCGCAAAGCCCCAGAGGGCCAGGGCGAGATAGAGAACGCCGAGCCAGAGTGCGTACTGGCGGGCGGCATAGCCCGCGACGAGCAGGCCGAGCGCCCCGCTGAGAATATGAAGGACGTTCGCCCAACCGTTGACGGCGAAGACGCCAAAGACCTCGTCGACCTCTCCCGGTGATCCAAATGAGGCGCTGTAGAAGAAGCCGACGATTCCGATCACGATCAGCGTCGCGCCGACCGCCGTCGCGTAGAGCCGGGCTGGGCTGGGGGCGTCCATCGGCGGCGATTGTAGGCTGCTCATCCCTGTGACCCAGACTTGCTACCGGCATCCGAATCGAGAGACCGCGGTCTCGTGCTCGTCCTGTGGGCGGCCGATCTGCCCCGACTGCATGACCCCGACCCCGGTCGGGATGCGCTGTCCGGAGTGCGCCAGCCACCGCACCAAGGTCGTCAGTGGAGTCGGCGATCCCGGCCTGTTTGCCAGCGCTCCGGCAACCTTCATCCTGATCGCCCTCAACGTGGTCGCCTTCCTTGCCGAGATCGCCAGCTCCAGTGGCGGCTTCGGCGTCGGCAACAGCCGGGCTGTCGCCAACTTCGGCCTCTACGGCGTCGCGGTGGCCGAAGGCGAGTGGTACCGGCTCGTCTCTGGGGGCTTCCTTCACGCCAGCCTCAGCCACATCGCCTTCAACATGTTTGCCCTCTTCTTCCTCGGTCGCATGCTGGAGCCTTCGATCGGCACCCTGCGCTTCGTTTTCCTCTACGTGGCGGCGCTCTTTGGCGGCGCCTTCGGCGCCCTCCTTCTCAGCGGGCCGGACACATTCACGATCGGAGCCTCGGGAGCGATCTTCGGCATTTTCGGCGCCGCCTTCGTGATCGCCCGCGGGCGGGGTGTGGACGCGGTCGCCGGGACGATCGGGGTGATCCTCCTGATCAACCTCGCCTTCAGCTTCGGGACCCCGCGGATCAGCCTCGGTGGCCACCTCGGCGGGCTCGTCGCCGGCGTTGTCTGCGCTCTGCTGATCATCGCCGGCGATCGTGGCCGGCTTGGCGTCAACCGCCTGCCTGCTGAGCTGATCGCAATGGCCATCGTCGCGATCGTCTCGATCGCCGGCGCCCTGGCGATCGCCTGAGGCTCAGCTGGGTCGCAGCTGTGAGGAGCGCAGCTCGGCGAAGCCGATGTTGCCCGGCGGGTCGACGAGGTCGGGATGAAGCAGGTGGCCAAGCAGCTCCACGCCGTCGACCAGGCGTGGACCCGGTCGCGAGAAGGTCGAGGCTGCGTCGACCGCAAAGACGCGCTGCGCGCCCAGCGCCTCGATCTGCTCCCAGTGCGCCAGCGCCTGGGCGCGGGAGTCATCGACGTACCAGCCGCAGGGCATTGCGATTGCCACGTCCGGGTTGAGTCCCGAAAGCTCACCCCAGGAGACCTCCGGAGACTTCAACCCCGGCGGCCCGGCGACGTCCTCGCCGCCCGCGATGGAGACCATCTCCGGGATCCAGTGTCCGCCGACGTAGGGTGGGTCGAGCCACTCGAGCGCGATCACGCGCGGCGCGCTCGCCCCGGAGACCGACGCTCGCACGGTTGCCAGCCTGCCCTCCAATTCGCCGCGCAGCTCATGGGCCTGCTGCGGGATCGCCGTCGCCTCGCCAAGCCGGACAACGTCCTCGAGCATCTCGCCGAGGGTGCTCGGGTCCTGCTGGACGACGCCCGGCTTGCTCGGCAGCCGCGCGGCGACGTCGACCACCTCCTCGTAGGAGACGGCGCAGACCGCGCAGACCGCCTGGGTGACGATCAGGTCGGGTTTGAGCCTCTCCAGGAGCTCTTCGTCCAGCTCATACAGAGCTTGACCCTCGGCAACGCGGGCCTTGACGGCCCTGTCGATCTCGCCGGCGCTCAAGCCGGCCGGCAGCACGGTGCGGGTCAGGTGAGGCAGGGAACGCGCCTCGGACGGGTAGTCGCACTCGTGCGTGACGGCGACGACGGAGTCGCCGAGCCCGAGTGCGTAGAGCATCTCGGTCGCGGAGGGGACGAGGCTTGCGATGCGCATCCGACGATCAATATGGCACTTATGACCGGTTCCGCGGACCGGAAAGCTATATTGCCTAGGCCGAATGGCCGACGACGATCTCCCCCGAAGTACCGGGCCAAATAGACGATGAGCGCCCTGCTGCTCGTCCTTCTCCTCCTGCTGGTGGCCGTCAACGGCTTCTTCGTCGCCGCCGAGTTCGCCTTGGTCCGCAGCCGCCGCGGCAAGATCGAGCAGCTCGCCGAGGAAGGCGAGAGCGGCGCCGAGGCTGTGGTCGAGCAGCTCGACAAGATCGACGAGTCGCTATCCGCCTGTCAAATCGGGATCACGATGGCCTCGATCGGGATCGGCTTCCTCGGCGAGCCCTCGCTGGCGGTGCTGCTCGAACCGATTTTCGGCGGCCTCTCGCACGGCGCCGCCGTCGGCCTCTCGGTGGCGATCGCCTTCGCCCTCGTCACCGCGATCCACATCAGCATCGGCGAGCAGGTGCCGAAGATGCTGGCGATCGCCCATGCCGAGCGCACCGCCCGCCGCGTCTCCCGCCCGCTCAACTGGTTCCGCAAGGCGACGGCGCCGGTGATCCTGTTGCTCAGCGCGATCTCCAACGCGATCGTCCGCCTCTTCGGCGTCGACCCGACCGACATCGAAGAGCACCACACGGCCGAGGACCTCAAGCAGATCATCGACAGCTCGAAGATGGGTGGGACCCTCGACCCGGGTGAGGCGGGGATGCTCGGCGGCGTCTTCCACCTGCACGAGCAGGAGGCGCGCGAGGTGATGACGCCGATCCCCGCGGTGGTCACGGTCGACGCCTCCGAGACGGTCGAGACGGCGTTGCGTCGCTGCGTCACCTCCGGGCACACGCGGTTGGTCGTGATCGAGGACGACAACCCCGACCGGGTCAAAGGGATCGTCCACAACAACAGCCTTGCCCGCCTCTATATGAGCGACGGTCCGGAGGCCGAGATCGCTCCCTCTGTTCGGGACGCGGTGATCGTGCCCGAGACGCGGCCGCTCGACGACCTGCTCCACGATTTGCAGGTCCAGCGCACCTCGCTCTCCGTCGTCGTCGACGAGTACGGCCGCACGGTCGGGATCGTCACCGTCGAGGACATCCTCGAGGAGGTCGTGGGGGAGATCGAGGACGAGACCGATCCCCGCGCCGCTGCGCTGCGACAGCTCGCCAGCGGCGAGTGGTTCGTCCGCGGCCACGTCTCGCTCGGCGACCTCTCCGACGCGGGGATCGAGCTGCCGGTCGACACCGACGCCTACAACTCGGTTGGCGGCTACGTCTTCGGCGAGCTCGGCCGGCTGCCCAAGGGGGCGACACGATCACCGCCAACGGCTACACGATTCGGGTTGAGTCGGTGCGCGAGAACCGGATCGAGGCAGTCAGAATCAGCGGTTCCGTCCGCCAGGGCTCCTAGCTTCTCCGGGCAACCCGCGTTTCACCAAACCCTGGAGGTGTCGCATGTGGGTTGTGCGTTTGAGCGACAAGCAGCTCGAGGTGCTGAGGGCGCTGCTGCGCTCCGAAGAACATCTGGGCCCGGCGCTGCAAGGCGCGGCCGAGGCCCTCGACCTGGCCCGCTGGGATGAGCTTCCCGAGGCAGAGCTTCCCTGGGAGGAGATCGAGAGCATCGCCCGTCGCCAGGGCATCTCACCCGCGGACGTGATCTGGGACCTTGCCGGTAAGAGGTAAAGCTGGGGGGCCGGGAGAGGATGCCGGTGCCCCTCTCCGTGAATTGATGTCGCACGCGCGCTCCGCGCGCTTAGCGACTATGTAGGTGCGCGGCTTCGCCGCGCGGATACCGGATTGCATTTCCGCCGCTTCGCGACATTCCCGGAGAGGGGCACCGGCATCCCCACGAAGCGCACTGAGCCTTAAGCGTCATCGTTCGGAATGTCCCTTAGTCCCATAGCTCTTTTAGTGAGAGGCCCTGGCTTACCTCCGTGCTTGGGCTCTTGAAGCGTGTCGAGGGAGGAGGCTGGTCGCCCTCCAGGCGAATGTCGCGAAGCGGCGGAAAAGCATTCCGGTTATTGCGCGGCGTAAGCCGCGCTCCTCATTCGTCGCTAAGCGCCGCAGGCGCGTGCGACATCAATTCGACTGGAGGGCGACCAGCCTCCTGACCCGCGCGGTTGGTTCAGTCGTAAGGGTAAAAGCCGGCGCCGCTCTTGCGGCCCAGCTTGCCTTCGCCCGCCATCTCGACCAGGAGCTTGGGGGGCCTCTGGTACTCCTCGTTGGAGGCGTCGTAGAGGGCGTCGCCGATCGCCTTGCAGACGTCGAGGCCGACGAAGTCGAGGAGGGCGAGCGGGCCCATCGGGTGGCCGGCGCCGAGCTTCATGCAGGTGTCGATCTCTCCCGCCTCCATGCCGGTTTGTTCCATGAAGCGAACGGCGTCGAAGAGGTAGGGGAAGAGCAGGCGGTTGACGACGAAACCGGCCAGGTCGGGGACCTCGACCGCGGTCTTGCCCAGTGCTGCGCACCAAGCGAGAGCGGTCTCCCGGGCGCCCTCGGCACCGTCGGGGAAGCAGACCTCGACCAGCTTCATCCGCGGCACCGGGTTGAAGACGTGCAGGCCGAAGAGCTTGCTGATCCCGGCGGCCTCGGCGATCGAGGCGATGCTGAGCGAGGAGGTCGTCGTCGCCAGGTCGGCGTTGGGGCAGGCGGCGGCGATCGTGGCGAGCAGCTCCCCCTTTGGTGCGACCTCCTCGACGATCGCCTCGACGATCACGTCGCAGTCGGAGAGGTCGCTGGGATCGGTGGTGACCCGCAGTCGTGACGGCTCCGCGCCATCGATCTTGGCGCAGGCGGCAACGACTTTCTCCTCCGCGCGCCAGGCCGACGCCTCGCTGCGTGCCAGCAGAATCACGTCTGCGGTTGTAGTTGCGACAGCAGCTAGACCTGTAGCAATGGCGCCGCTTCCCGCGATCCCCGGACTCTCGTACCCCTGGCTCGAATTCATGAGCGAGCTTCTATCATGAGGTCCCTTGCACGGGTGGCGCGGTGGCGGGGGTCCCCCATAGCGCAGGGCGCGTTAGCGTCCGAGCACATGGGGGAGGGCCGCCGCGACAGGACCCGTGCACCGGGCCGGCTACGATTGGTTGACTGACCAGTCAATCGGACGGAGGCAGGCGATGGCAGACAACGGAAACGGCAAGTTCGGGGGCCGCGAGGTCGTCATCGTCGAGGCGGTCCGCACTCCGATCGGACGTGGGCACGAGGAGAAGGGCTACTACAAGGACGTCCATCCCTCCAATCTGCTCGCCAAGACCTACAGCGAGCTGTTCGAGCGGACCGGCGTCGATCCTGCCGAGACCGGCGACGTGATCGCCGGCTGCGCTCAGCAGTTCGGTGAGCAGGGGGTCAACATCGGGCGCAACGCCTGGCTCGAGGCCGGCCTGCCGATCGAGACGCCTGCGACCACGATCGACCGGCAGTGCGGCTCTGCCCAGCAGGCCGTCAACTTCGCCGCCACCCTGATCGCCTCTGGGGTCCACGACGTCGCGATCGGCGGCGGTGTCGAGCACATGGGCCACATCTCCTTCGCCGACGGCTACTCGGTGATGAAGGAGCACGGCGCGCCCTTTTCGCCGCAGCTGATGGAGCGCTACGACTTGATTCCGCAGGGGCTCTCGGCCGAGATGATCGCCGACAAGTGGGAGATCCCACGCTCGGAGCTCGACGAGCTGGGCGTCCGTTCCCAGCAGCTCGCCGCCAAGGCGACCGAGGAGGGCCGCTTCGAGCGGGAGATCGTGCCGTTCAGCGTCAACGGCGACACCTATGCGACCGACCAGGGCATTCGCCCCGAAACCTCGATCGAGGTCCTCTCCCAGCTCAAGCCCGCCTTCAAGGAGGACGGCAAGATCACCGCTGGCAATTCTTCACAGGTATCCGACGGCGCCGCCGCGGTGCTGTTGATGGCGAGGGAGAAGGCCGATGCGCTTGGCCTCGAGCCACGAGCGCGAATCTTCGATCAGACGACGGTCGGCGTTGACCCGGTGATCATGCTCACCGGGCCGATCCCGGCGACCCACAAGCTGCTCGAGCGCAACGGGATGGCGATGGACGACATCGACCTGATCGAGATCAACGAGGCCTTCGCGTCGGTCGTCGCCGCCTGGCGGCGGGAGCTCGATCCGGACATGGACAGGGTCAACGTCAACGGTGGCGCGATCGCCCTCGGCCACCCGCTCGGCTCGACCGGCGCCCGCCTGATCACGACCCTGCTGCACGAGATGGAGCGCACCGACAAGGAGATGGGCCTGGTGACGATGTGCTGCGGCGGCGGTCTCGGCACGGGGACCTTGATCCAGCGCCTCTAGGCGTTTCCGTGTAAATTCTCCCACCAGTCAAATTGACCTGAGGGAGTGGCGATGAGCAAGAGCGTGACCGCGTTTTCGGCTGCCTTGATGGCGGTCACCTTGATATTGGCCGGCTGCGGCAGCGGCAATGAGTCAACCGCAAAGCAAGGTAGCGACTCAGCCTCCAAGGCCGATTTCGTCAGAGAAGCTGATTCGGTATGCGCGAACGGCGGCAAACAGACCGAATCCGAATATGCGGCCTATATCAAAGAAAACAAAATTACCTCTAAAACGGGTTTGACCACTGCGCAGTTTGCGGCGATTCGCTCCGAAATATTGGTCCCTGCTCTGAGGCGCCAGCTTGGTGAACTACGCGCACTCGAAGTTCCCGCTGGCGAAGGAGATGAGGTTAACGCCTACCTCGATGCAGTTGAAGAAGGCCTCAAAAAGGTGGAAGAAGCAGATCCCAAAACCGCCGTCGAATCGACGCCGACGCTGCTCGTCAATGCGGACAGGTTGGCCAACGAATACGGCTTCAAGGTCTGCGGTCGGCATTAGGCCAAATTCTGTCAAGCGGGCAACGGCGTGTACCGAGCAAAGACCGTGTAGCGTCCGGGCTCCGTTCAACCACTACGGAGGGTCTACGTGAGTAAGGGGTCGATTGGGCGTCTCGCAGGGGCGGCTGCGGTTTTGTTGATCGCGGCTTCTGGATGTGGCGGAAGTGGCGACGCCGATGTCAGCACGAGTTCGATCTCGAAAGCACAATTCATCAAGAAGGCAGACGCTGTCTGCACGCAGGGCAACAAACGAATGGAAGTTGCCTTCGCGAACTTCCTGCGAGAGAGCAAGAACGTCAAACGTCCGACCAAGGCTGACTACGAAGAGCTGGTGAGGAAGGTTGTGGTTCCGAATCTGGAACGGGAAATTAGGGAAATTCGCGACATAGGCGCCCCTAGCGAGGATGAGGACAAGGTCGGCGAGATCGTCGTAGCACTCGAAGAAGGCCTCGAAACCGCAGAAGGCGATCCCCGGGTTGCGATCACCAGCAGTCAGGCGGTATATGGGATTTCCAGCAGGCTGGCCAAGGAATACGGCCTCGAAGTCTGCAGCACCCGCTAGGACGCCTGGCTGCGCGGCCAGTCGGCCGCTATGCTCCGCGGCTGATGGACCTCACCCTGTCGCCCTCAGAGCAGCAGTTCCGCGACGAGGTCCGCGCTTGGATCGAAGCCAATAACCCGGGGCCAGAGCCCGAGGCTGGCCTCGATGAGGTGATGGCCTTCCGCCGCGAGTGGCAGCTGAAGTTGCACGCCGCCGGTTGGGCCGGCATTTCCTGGCCCAAGGAGTACGGCGGCCGCGGCGCCACGCTGATCGAGCAGGCGATCTTCGTCGGCGAGGCGGCGCGTCAGGAAGCTCCCAGCCCTGCCAACGTTCTCGGCCTGGCGATGGGTGGTCCCGTCGTGATCGCTCATGGAACCGACGCGCAGAAGCAGCGCTACCTGGAGCCGATTCTGACTGGCGATGAGATCTGGTGCCAGGGCTTCTCCGAGCCGGAGTCGGGCTCTGACCTCGCCTCGCTGAAGACCCGCGCGGTCAAGGACGGCGACGAATGGGTCGTCAGCGGCCAGAAGGTTTGGACGACCTTTGCCCAGTACGCGAAGTGGTGCATGCTCGTCGCACGCACCGACCCCGAGGCCCCCAAGCACAAGGGGCTCACCTACTTCCTGATGGACATGGAGCAGGAGGGGGTCGAGGCAAAGCCGCTGGTGCAGATAACCGGCGAGGGGGAGTTCAACGAGGTCTTCATGGACGAAGCGCGGATCCCCGACTCCAACGTCGTTGGCGGTGTCGGAAACGGCTGGGGAGTGGCGATCACGACGCTGATGAACGAGCGGGCGGGCCTTGCCTTCGGGGCGATCGCCCAGATCCAGAACAGCCTTTCCGGACTCGCCAGGCTGGCCAGCGAGGTCCGCGTCAACGGCGGCACCGCCGCCGAGGATACCTACTTCCGGCAGCGGATCGCCCAGCTCCACATCGAGGCTGAGACGATGCGCCTCAACGCCTATCGGGGCCTGACCAAGACGATGCAGTCGGGCATTCCTGGCCCGGAGGGCTCTCTGGGCAAGTGGCAGTGGGCGGACATCAACCAGGGCCTGACCGAGCTGGCGCTGGAGATAGAGGGCGCTTACGCGCCGCTGGCGCGCGGCGCGGAGAGCGCGATCGACAATGGCGCTTGGCAGTACGGCTTCCTGCGTTCGCGCGCCAACTCGATCGAGGGCGGCACCACCGACATCCTCAAGAACATCATCGCCGAGCGCGTGCTCGGCCTGCCGAGGTTGAGATGACCCGCCCGCGGCGGACGCGTGAGCAAGGACGCGAGATCTCCGGTGATCGTGAGCGCGTCCTTGCGGAAGCAGAGTACGCGGGCGAAATTTAATTATGTACTTCGACCTCACCGACGAGCAGCAGGCGATCCGGGCGACCGCCCGCGACTTCCTCGCCTCGCGCTTCAAATCCGAGCGCCTGCGTGAGATTGCCGCCAGCGATGACGGCTTCGATGCCGCCGGCTGGGGCGAGATGGCCGAGCTGGGCTGGACCGGGCTGGCCGTGCCAGAGGAGTGGGGCGGACAGGGCCTCGGCATCGTCGATCTGGCCGTCCTCTTCGAGGAGATGGGCTATGCGTTGGCTCCTTCGCCGCTCTTCTCGAACACGATCGCCGGGCTGGCGCTGACCCTCTGCGGCTCCGACGATCTGCGCGACCGCTACCTGCAGCCACTGGCCGCGGGCGAGGTGCGCGGAACGCCGGCGCTCTGGGACGCCGGCTCGTCCGTCACCCCGGGCGCCTTCACGATGGAGGTCAGGCCCGAGGGCGACAGTGTCGTCCTCGACGGCGAGAAGATCCTCGTCCCCGATGCTGCAAGCGCCGACTTCTTCCTCGTCGCCACCTCCGACGGCAAGCGCCACCTGGTCGACCGTGGCGTCGACGGGGTCACGGTCACCGCCGAGCCGGCGATCGATCCCACCCGGCGCTTTTCCTCGGTTCGCTTCGACGGCGTTCGGGTCCCTGCCGCCGACACGCTGCCCGGCGCGGGCGCCGACTACTACCCGGTCTTCTTCCGCCTCTGCGTCGCTCTCGCCGCGGAGTCGACCGGGATCGCCCAGCGGACGATGGAGATGGCCGTCGAGTACGCCAAAGACCGCCAGCAGTTCGGCCGCCCGATCGGCGCCTACCAGGCGGTTTCCCACCGCTGCGCGCAGATGCTGCTGGAGACCGAGAACGCGCGCTCGGCCGTCTACGGCGCCGCCTGGGCCGCTGACGCCGAGCCGGCATCTCTGCCGCTGGCCGCCTCGACCGCGAAGGCCTATGCCTCTGACGCCGGCTGGCGAGTTCCCGATGCCTCGATCCAAGTCCACGGCGGCATCGGCTTCACCTGGGAGCACGATCTGCATTTCTTCCTCAAGCGCGGCCGCTCCAACGCGGCAATCTTCGGCGACGCCAAGTGGCACCGCGAACGGGTCGCCGACGCCGTTCTCTCTCGCGCCGCCAAGTCCGTCCCGGCGTGAACGACTCGACCCTGCCGTTCCGGTGCGTTACTCGGAATAGCGGGGCAAAGGCGCACCGGAACGAGATGCGCTCGCCGTGAGTGCTCTGGAGCGGATCTCCGTTGCCGCGATCGGGACTTCGGTCGCCGACCTGGAGGTCGAGACCAAGCGCGCCGAGGCGGCGGGAGTCGAGTGCGTCTGGGCGCCAGAGCTGTTCCGCAGCGCCGCCACCCAGGCCGCCTACTTGGCCGCGAAGACGACCAAGATCGACGTCGCCACGGGGATTCTCTGGGCCTTCACGCGCAGCCCCTTCATCCACGCGATCAGCGCCCTCGACATCGACGAGATGTCCGGCGGACGCTTCCGGCTCGGCATGGGAGCCGGCGTCAAGCGCCTCAACGAGACCTGGCACAACGCCGACTACGGCAAGCCGGCGCCGCATCTGCGCGAGGCGATCGAGGCGACCCGGCTGATCATGCAGCAGGCCGGCGCCGGCGAGCCGATCCGCTACGAGGGGTCCTATTACGACATCGACATCAAGGGCTGGGTCCGCCCACACCCGGCGCCGCGCGAGTCCGTTCCGATCTACACCGCCGCCGTCCAGGCGGGAATGGCAAGGATGGCTGGTGACGTCGCCGATGGGCTTATCGGCCACCCGATCCAGAGCCTGCGCTGGATCGATGAGGTCGTCGTCGACGCCTTCGAAACCGGCCTCAGCCGCTCCGGTCGCGAGCGTAAGGACTTCGACTACCTGCCCACCGTTTGCTGCGCCATCGACGACGACGAGGCGCGAGCGATCGAGATGGCCCGGCGCACGATCTCCTTCTACGCGACGGTGAAAACGTACATGCCGCTCTGGGAGCTGCACGGCTTCGCCGACAACGCGATAGCCGCGGGCGATGCATTCCGCCGCGGCGATCTCGCCGGCGTCCCCGCCGCGATCAGCGACGAGATGGTCGAGGCCTACTGCGCCGCCGGCCCGCTCGACAAGGTCAGAGCCCGGGTGGAGGCGACCGCCGAGCGTGCCGACGGCCTCTTCCTGACGCCGCCCACCTACTTCATCTCCCCCGAGGAGCTCTCCGAGTTCCAAAATCGGATCATCGACGCCTTCGGCCCAGGCAATCCCAGCGGCTGAGTTCGCGTTCCTCTCGCCATGCGAGACAAAGCACGGAGTCACGATCTCGAGCTTGAGGTCCTGGCCCGCGTCCGCGAGATCCCACCTGGCTTCGTCCGCACCTACGGCGACCTCTCCCCAGGCGCACCCCGCTTCGCCGGCGCCGTCCTCTTCGAGTGCGACGACCCCGATCTCCCCTGGTGGCGCGTGGTCCGAGCCGACGGCTCCCTCGCCAAGGGCCGGCGACAGCGCACCCATCTCACCGCCGAGGGCGTCCCCTTCCGAGGTGAGCGCGTCGACATGGGAAAGGCCAGGCTCCCGCCTGATTGGCAGCGCTAGCGTAGATCGAAGGCCAAGTTACAGTTTGTTGCCATTTTATTTCACTTCTGCCACATTTAGATCTTGATGGCAGTATTGAGAGTCGGTAAACAAGGGCGCATCGTGATTCCTGCTCGACAGCGCGAAGAGCTCGGCCTCGGGGAGGGCGACACGCTCGTTGCTCGCGTCGAGGACAATCGGCTGCTGCTTGAAACCCGCGTGGCTGCGTTCGAACGTCTTCGGCGTCGGTTCCGAGAGGCAGCAAAAGGTCGCGATCCGGTTGAGGAACTGATCGCTGAGCGGCGTCGGGAAGCGCGTCGCGAAGAGAGAGAGCTCGATGAGTTCCAGCGCCGTCATTCTTGATGCGTCAGCGGTTCTCGCCTACCTCCTCGACGAGCGCGGCGGCGAGGTCGTCGTGGCCGAGCTGGGGGGGTCGGTCATACCCTCCGTCAACTGGGCCGAGGTCAGCGAGCGCACACGGGTCCTTGGCGCGTGGACCGCTTCACTGCGCGACGAGTTCGAGTCGACCGGGGCTCAGGTGGTTCCCGTGGAGGCTGCCCACGCGGAATACGCGGCCGCGCTGCGAGAGCCAACTCGCTCGACCGGGCTATCACTGGCGGATCGCATTTGCTTTGCGGTTGCCGTGAGCCGCAATTCGCCGGTGATGACCGCCGACCGGGCCTGGGCCGAGCTCGACGTCGGGGTCGAAGTCCAGTTGATTCGCTGAGCTGCCGAGAGGCGCTACTCGTCGCGCGGGGTGATGCGGAAGGTCGAGACGACCTCGGCCTGCTTGGCCTCGGGGTGGACAACGTAGGCGCTGGGGCCGCCGCCGAACCAGCCGGAGCTCTCGTTGTCGGCAACGAAGATACCGGGATGGTGCTTGCCGTCGCCATCCTCGACCCAGACCTTGTCGCCCTCCTTGAAGCCGTGCTCGATCTCGCTCACGCGGTCAGACTAGCCGTTCGCGAGACGGCCCGGCCCCTCTGGTGGCGAGAGAGGCCGGGCCGGCGCATCGCCCGCTATGGGCAGACGACGATCAGGTGGAAATCGGCGTCCGCGTCAGCTCCTTTTTCATCGCGGGTGCGAACCTCGATCGCGTTGGGGTTCGCCGGCGAGGTATTGGTCTGGGCGTAGCCTGGCCCCGGCACGGAAGTTCCGGCGTTGTCGCGGCCCGCGACGTTGGCGCAGCCGCTGATGTTGATCGGAAGCGTGACGGTGACCGCTCCGCCGCCCTCGGCCGCGGTGATCGTCGCATCGCTGGCCCGCGCGAGCGCCGCGTTCCCCGCTCCGGCCGGATTGTTGACCACCGCCCAGTAGGTGTGCGAGGCGCGCTGCGCGGCCGGCACGACTCCGAGCTTGTTGGTGTTGATCTGGTAGCCGGTGAGCGTCTTGTGCTTGATCTTGCCGGCGCCAATCGTCTGCTTTTTGATCGCGCCCCCGTTGATCGTCTGGGCCGCGTAGGCGGTTCCGGCCAGTGCGACGACAAGGGCGATGATTGCCACGATCATCGCCGGCGAAGGCCGTCTGTCTGTCAGCTTCCTCATCGAGACTCCCTTCTCGAGATGCGGCTTCGGTGTTCGAAGCCCTTCGAGCCGCTACCCAGGCAGGGAGGCGACGAAACGCTCGAATGCAGCCATGTCGGTAACGGCGGGACCGTGACCGGGCAGGATCAGGGCCGGATTCAGATCGGCGAGCTTGCCGATCGAGCGGCGGTTCTCGGCGGGGTCATAGGTGAAGATCCGTGGCGGCTCGGCGAGCATCGGCCGCCCCGTCGCGTAGCTCATGTTGCGGATCACGTCGCCGCAGATCGCCACCCGATCTTCGTCGCGGAAAAAGATCACCTCGCCGCGCGAGTGCCCCGGCGCGTGGACCACTCGGAAGCCCGCCACCTCGTCGCCCTCGTGCAGGATGCGCTCGACCTCGTACGGCGGCCCCTGCCAGATGCTCTTGATCAGCCGGTTGATCGGGTTGTTCGGCGCAGCCTCCTGCATCGGTCGTCGCCCTTCCGTCGCTTCGACGTCATCGGCGTGACAGGCAAGCGGGATCGCGCGCGCTTCGCAGACATCCTTGGCGATGCCCTGATGGTCGGGATGAGCGTGGGTCAAGGCGAGCATGGAGATCTCGCGCCCCTCCAGCTCGGCGAAGACACGGCGCCGGTCCCAGCGCCGGCCGGCGTCGATCAGGACGTCCTCCGCCAGGTAGATGTTGATCGAGGGCCCTGGAAGCTCCTTTAGGCGCCAGACGCCCGGCGCGAGCGACTTCATCAGTGCCGGCCGATGCCCATCGTTCCGCGCGGATCGCCGCTGTGCTCGGCCAGGTCTTCCAGCTCGACGATCTTGCGCTCACCTTCGATCCGAGCCGGATGGTCGGCGGGAAGCGGCTCGATCAGGCGGCGAATTCGGTTGCGGACCTGCAGCGCGAAGTGCGGGGTGGAGGCGCCGGCCAGGGCGCGGATGTCCTCTCGGCTGACCTGGTGGGCGTCGTCGAGCAGGTCGGGGTTCTCCGCCTCGCTCACGATTCGCCCCCGATCTTCGCCAGTTCGGCGAGCTGATCGATCTCCGCTTGCTGGTTCACGTCGATGGCCTCCTGGTCTCCGATTACCCAAACATGGTTGTAGAAGGCGCGCGTTGGGTCGGTCGTGTAGCCCGGCTTGACGTCGAGCAGGTATTCGCGCAGCGCCTTGGGCAGCGTATCGGCGTCGTCGCTGAGCAGCAGCGGCCCCCAGGTGCCCGATGCCGAGAGCGGCGCCGAGACGGCAGCGTCGAGTGGCGAGTCACTGCGCGCGACGACGAAGCCGTGGCCGGGATCGTTGATGTTCCAGCCGAAGCCGCCGCTGCTGTAGCGGGCGAGGGCGATCGCGTTTTCGACCGGGTCCTCGCCCGATACGCGCCGAACCTTCTTGTCGACCTTCGCCGCTTCCCGGACCACATCGGATGAGATCGCCGAGGTCGGTCCAAGGACGTAGACGGGCACCTTCGGATGGCGCTTCAGCGCCGCCAGCGTCGCCGCCGGCAGCTTTTTGGCGCCGCTGAAGAGGACTGGATCGCCGGACCGCGCCGCCCAGGCCGCGGCCGGCATGGCGACGCTGGCTTCGTCTTCGGAGGTGAGAACGACGTGACCTGGGGGGCCGTCGAACAGTTTGTCGCGCAGGGTCGCGATTGCGGCCGCGAGAGTCGCGGCGTCTGAGCCTTTGACCGGCATCGTCTTCAGCCCCTGGGGCGCCGGCGCACCGCCGATCACGAACGCCTGGGCGCCTTTCGTGCTGTCATCACCCTGGGGGTCCAGGGCTTCCAGGGCTTGTGTTGTGGGGTCCGGAAGGTCGCCGTCGGCGGAGACCAGCAGCGGCGCCTGCACCGGCGCCGCCATCAGCACAGCGGCGGCGATCGCTCCCTGCCATTCCCCTTCGTCGACGATCGTCACAGCTGCCGGCCGCTGGGCTGTGGTTGCGGAGGGGAAGACGGCCAGGGCCACGCCGGCAGCCGTCGAGGCCGGATCTGATCCGCCGACACGGGTCGTGTTGTTGGTCGCGAAAGACGGATAGCCCAGTTCCTCGGCCGCCTCCGCGGTCGGCGTCTGCTTCTCTTCGCTGACCTTTGGAGGGGGCGCGGATATCGGCGCCGGTTTACCGGAGCCCTCGTTCGAGCCGCCGCCGCCGAGCACCGCGGCAACGAGAAAGACCACGGCCACGATAACCAGGCCGGCTATCGCCTTGAGCGTTGCGGGGATCGGTTTGCGTCGCCGCTTGGCTCGTTTGGGTGCCGGCAGCTCGTTGGCCTGCGCTTTCGGCTCGGCCGCTGAGGTCGATGGCGCCGCTTCGGCCTCCGTCGGTGGCGTCGGGCCCGTCGGCTTCCCTGTCGCGTCCGAGGGCGGAATCTCGGCATTGATCGGCTGCTTGCGGGCCACGACGGGGAAAGCTACAGGCGGGGAGGTGGCTGGCTGGTCAGCTAATCTCCATGCGACTGGTTGACTGACCAGTCAATCAATGGCAGGCCACAGGGCTGAAAGCTAAGAGGGGACCGAATGGATTTCGCACTGAATGAGGAGCAGCAGGAGTTCAAGGAGCGCTGCCGGACTTTTGCCCGCGAGGTGATCCGGCCCGCGGCCCGCAAGCACGATGAAGAGGAGAGCATCCCTTGGGATGTGATCAAGGAGGCCCGCAAGCAAGGGTTTGGGGGCCTGGAGGGCATCCAACGCTCGGCGGGCGATTCCGAGGGTCAGATGCAGGTGATCTCGGCTGAAGAGTTCCACTGGGGCTGCGCCGGAATCGCCCTGGCGATCTCCGGCTCTGGCCTCGCGGCGGCGGGCATCGCCTCATCCGGGACCCCCGAGCAAATCGGCCGTTGGGTCCCCGAGTGCTTTGGCGTCGGCGACGAGATCAAGCTCGGCGCCTACGCGGTGACCGAGCCGCAGGCCGGCTCGGACGTGAAGAGCCTCAAGACGACGGCCAAGCGCGATGGCGACGAGTGGATCCTCAACGGAACCAAGGTCTTCATCACCAACGGCGGAATCGCCGACGTGCATGTCGTCGTCGCCACCGTCGATCCGAGTCTCGGCACTCGCGGCCAGGCCTCCTTCGTCGTCGGCAAGGACACCCCTGGCCTGAGCCAGGGCAAGAAGGAGTCCAAGCTGGGGATCCGCGCCTCTCACACGGCCGAGATCGTGCTCGACGATTGCCGTATCCCGATCGAGAACCTCCTTGGCGGCGAGGAGAAGCTGGAGAAGAAGCTCGAGCGCGGCCGCTCTGGTCAGAAGTCGCGCGGCGGCGCCGACGCGCTGGCGACCTTCGAGATCACCCGGCCCCTGGTCGGCGCCTCGGCGCTCGGCATCGCCCAGGCCGCCTATGAGTGGACGCTCGAGTACCTCGACGGTCAGACGGAGGGCGGCAAGCCGGTCCTGAAGGAGCAGCGCATCCAGCAGACGCTGGCCGACGTCGCCACCGAGATCGAAGGCGCTCGCCTGCTCGTCCAGCGCGCCGCTTGGATGGGTCGCAACGGCATCCCGATGCGCGGCGGCCAGGGCTCGATGTCAAAGCTCAAGGGCGGCGACGTGACGATGTGGGCGACGACCACCCTGATGGACCTGGTCGGACCGTACGCCTGGAGCAGGGACTGTCCTCTGGAGAAGTGGTTCCGCGACGCCAAGATCTACCAGCTCTTCGAGGGCACGGCGGAGATTCAGCGCATGGTGATCTCGCGGATGCAGGCGCGCGAATATGCCGAGCGGCTTGGCTACGCCGCCGAAGTCGCTGAGCAGGCGATGAAGCCTGCTGAGTCGGCTAGGGAGCCGGTTCCGGCGTAAGGGTATGGACCTATCCCGGTAGGGGTTCCACTTAACTTTTTCGGTGGATCGGATGGGGCTAACGCCCGACGCGCGCGCCGAAAAAGTACAAGACGTTTCACCCCTACCGGGATAGGTCCTAAGCTCGGGGCGTGCACTCTCACTCGCATTTGCACGGGCTGGAAGCGCGGCGCGGCGACAGTCGGCGGCGGATGTGGATTGCTTTGGGGATCAACGTTGGGATGCTGGCTGCCGAGGCAGTCGGCGGTGTTCTCACCGGGTCGCTGGCCGTGTTGGCCGACGCCGGGCATCTGCTCTCCGATGTCGGCTCGATTGGCTTGGCCCTCTTTGCCGCCGCGCTCGCGGCGCGTCCGGGTGGCGCTCGGATGACCTTCGGCTATCAGCGCTCGGAGATCCTGGCAGCGCTGGTCAACGGGCTGCTGCTCGTCGTTGTCGCGATCGCGATCGCCTATGCCGCGATCGGGCGTCTTGGCGATCCGCCGGAGATCGATGGCCTCGGCGTACTTGCCCTCGGCCTGTTGGGATTGCTTGGCAACGTCGCGGCGACCGTGATGCTGGCCCGCGGCGAGAGGGGGGACGTCAACCTCGAGGGCGTGCTGCGGCACTCCGCCGCCGACGCGCTCGGCTCGCTCGGCGTCGTGCTTGCCGGCGCCTTCGTCCTCGCCGGCGGCTCGTCGATCGTCGATCCGGTCGTCAGCCTGGCGATCGCCGTGCTGATCCTGGTCTCCTCCTGGCGCCTGATCTCCGAGCCGGTTGGGGTCTTGATGGAGGCGGCGCCCAGTGGCGTCGACGTTGATGCGGCGGGCGCGGCTATCTGTGAAGAAGAGGGAGTTCGTTCGGTCCACGACCTGCATATCTGGACGGTGACCTCGGGCTTCGGCGCGCTCGCCGCCCATGTGGTCGTCGCGGCTGAGTGCGATCGCGACCTGGTCCGGCGTCGGATTGAGCTGCTCCTCCACGAGCGCTTCGATATCGACCACACGACACTGCAGATGGAGGAGCAGGCTTCCGACCGGTTGCTTCACGTCGAGAATGCCTCCGGCCAAGGCTGATCGCAAGCCCGATTGCACGGTGAATGTCCTGCAACTGGCGCTGTCTCGACTCGGCTAGCCTCGCCCGACGATGCTCAAGACTCGCCTTGCCCTGGCGGCTCTCCTGGCCGCCGCGGCGGCGCTCGTAGTGCTGCTCGTGGCCAGCAGCGCGGCGCCCGCCCAGGACCTCGAATCGAAGCTGAACGCCAAGGAAGCGAGGCTTTCCAAGCTGCGCGAACGCAAGGGTGTGCTGACCACGACGATCTCCAGCTTCGGCGACAAGATCGATCGACTGACGAGCGAGGTGGCGGCGCTGCGCGACCACGAGGCGGCGGTTCGGGCTCGTCTCGACGCAAAGCAGACCGAGCTCGATCGGGCGGAAGCGCAGCTCGACGTCGCCAAGAGGCGGCTGGCGGTGATGAGGGCGCATCTCAAGCGTGCGCTGGTTGCGCTCCGCGACCGCCTCGTCGCAATCTATGAGACCGGCACTCCCGACGTGCTGAGCGTCATCATCGGCGCCAACGGCTATGACGATCTGATCGATCGCACCGAATACCTCAATCGGATTCACGGCATGGATGAAGCGGTGGTCGGCCGCGTGCGCGACCTGCGAAACCAGGTGAAGCGCACCGTGGCCCGCCTGCGCGCGGCCAAGAACACGATCGAGACAGCCCGCGACGCAATCGCTGCCGAAGAGCAGGCGCTGGCCAGCGCCCGTGCCGCCGTGCAGCAGCGTCAGTCGGCGTTGGTCTCCGCGCGTGGCGAGCGGCTCGCGGCGCTGGGCAGGATCCGCAAGCACGAGGAGGAGCTGGACGGCTCCGTAGCGGCGATCCAGGGCAAGATCGCGGCGCGGCTGGCCGGCACCGGGTCGGTGCCGTTGCCGGCAGGACCGATCCAGGGCGGCAACGGCAGCGGCCTGATCTGGCCGGTCAGCGGCCCGGTCGTATCCGGTTTCGGATCGCGGACGATCAACGGCTCCTACGAGTACCACCCCGGGATCGACATTGCCGTTCCCAGCGGCACGCCGATCCGGGCGGCGGCGTCCGGAACGGTGATCTTCACCGAGCCCGAGGCGAGCAGCGGCGGCTACGGCAACTACACCTGCATCGACCACGGCGGCGGTCTCTCCACCTGCTATGCCCACCAGGAGACCTTCGCCGTCTCCGCCGGTCAACAGGTCTCGCAAGGCCAGATCATCGGCTACAGCGACTGCACCGGTTACTGCTTCGGCCCCCACTTGCACTTCGAGGTCCGGATCGACGGCGAAGTAACGGATCCGATGGCATACCTGTAGCTCGACTCGCCTGACTACTCGAAATCCTTCGGAAATCCAATTATTTGGTATGCCGAAACGGTTTCGTCGTGGCACCCTGGGTAGACGGAGAGGGGTCACGTCGATGGTTCGCCAAGCTCATACCTATCTTGCCGGCGCCGTATCGGGCACCGCCCTGATCGCAGCGGCTGTCGTCGCCTTCGTCCTGCTCGTATCCCTGCAGGCCATCAAGGACTGGCCGCTGGCCGGCATCGGTGGCGGTAGCGATGGCTCCGCGGTGTCGGCTGGGCGCCCGGCGGCCCCAGCCAATGCCGCCGCCCATGCAGCCGGGGGCGTCGGGGCGACCGCCGCTGGCCGGGCGGGATCGGTCGCCAACGGCAATGGCCGACAGGGCGGCAATTTCGCTGGCGAGGGTAGACAGCAGGTCGCCGCTGCGACGACCGGTTCCCCGTCATCACCGCAGGCCGGTTCACCCGTCGGGGAAGCGCCTGCGTCGAACCCGAGGAGCGACGGAGGCGCCGCCGACCCCCCCGGTCAATCGACGTCGCCGGGGTCCGGCGGAGGCGGTGCTGGTTCTGGCGGTCCGGTGTCCTTGCCGGGAACCGGCAGCTCAGCCGGCTCCGGCCAATCCACCTCCGGCGCGGTCACCGGCGCCGTCAACGACACGGTTTCGGGGGCTGACCAAGCCGCGGGTGGGACGCTAGGCGACGCTGGGGTAACCAAAGCCACCGAAGAAGTCGTCAATGGAGTCGCAGGCCCCGAATCATCGGCCGGCGAAATCGTCGACAAAGTCGGCGAAACAGTCGGCGGCCTGCTTCCCGGCAAACGCTAGCGTCCGCCCGGCGACACGACCACTCGCCGCTGACCTCCTAACCGTCACAATGCCCGCCTATGGCGGAGCACGGACAGGCGGGCGCGGTGGCAGATCCGATTGCAGGCTCGCCGGTCTATCCGGGGGGAAGCCGGGTAAACGAGCGTGGCCACCTCGAGATT
Organism: Solirubrobacterales bacterium; assembly: GCA_036403515.1. Lineage (GTDB taxonomy): Bacteria > Actinomycetota > Thermoleophilia > Solirubrobacterales > 70-9 > VRUE01. The sequence continues at coordinate 5,441 of DASWQV010000066.1, read as the reverse complement.
GCCGGCTGCGACGTGGTCGAGCTCGCCGCGGAGTTCGGCACCCCCGCCTACATCTACGCCGAAGAGGACATGCGCGCCAGGGCCCGTGCTTACCGCAAGGCTTTTGAGCGCAGCAGCGGCGGTTTCGAGGTTCTCTTCGCCAGCAAGGCGCTTCCCTGCACAGCTGCCTATCGGCTCTTCTCCGAGGAGGGCCTCTCGGCTGACGTCGCCTCGGGCGGCGAGCTGCATATGGCGCTGCGGGCCGGCTTCGACCCTGCCCGCATCCATATGCACGGCAACAACAAGAGCGATGAGGAGATCCTCTTCGCCGCCCGCTCGGGCGTCGGTCACCTGATCCTCGACTCCTTCGACGAGATCGAGCGCTGTGAGCGCCTGCTCGAGGCGCCGCAGGACGTGCTGATTCGGGTCACGCCCGGGATCAAGCCCTCCACCCACACCTACGTGCAGACCGGCCAGCTCGACTCGAAGTTCGGCTTCGGGTTGGAGGACGGTCTCGCGGCGAAGGCGATCGAGCGGGTGCTCGCCTCCGACCTGCTCAACCTAACCGGCCTGCACGCCCACATCGGCTCGCAGATCTTCGAGTTGGAGCCCTACACGCTGGCGATTCGCGCGCTCGGGGAGCTTGCCGGCGATTGGTGCCGGATCGTCAACGTCGGCGGCGGTCTCGGCATTGCGTACACCGCCGACGACGAACCGCCCTCGGTCGAGACCTACTCCGAGGTCAAGCTGCGCGGGGTCGGCGAGGTCTTCGGCGAGGGCGTCCGGGTCCTGGTCGAGCCTGGCCGCTCATTGGTCGGCAACGCCGGCGTTACCGCCTACCGCGTCGGCACCGTCAAGGAGATTCCCAGCATCCGCACCTATGTCGCGGTCGACGGCGGCATGTCGGACAACCTGCGACCGATGCTCTACGACTCCCGCTACGAAGCGCTGATCGCCGATCGTGCGGCCGGGCCGGCTGAAAGCGCGGCCACGATCGCCGGCATGCATTGCGAGTCCGGCGACATCATCGTCCGCGACGCGACGCTCGCCTCACCGGCGGTCGGCGACGTTTTGGTCACGCCGGCGACCGGCGCCTACGGCTATGCCATGGCCAGCAACTACAACGGCGTGCCGCGGCCCCCGGTGCTCTTCTGTCGTGACGGCGATGCCCGAGTCGTCGTGCGCCGCGAGACCTACGAGGACCTCACCTCCCGCGATGCCTGAACCCGTACGCATCGGGCTGCTTGGTCGCGGCACGGTAGGCGGCGCCTTCGCCGAGATGGTCGAGGCGCGCGCCGACGCGGTCGAGGTCGCAACCGGCCGCCGTCCCGAGATCTCCGGTGTCCTGAGCCGTGAGGACGGTGACTTCAGCGCGATCCTCGAGCGCTCCGACCTGATCGTCGAGCTGATCGGCGGCACCGACCCGGCCCGGGGGTACGTGCTGGAGGCGCTGCGCGCCAACCGGCCCGTCGTCACCGCCAACAAGCAGCTGCTCGCTCAGCACGGCGAGGAGCTCTTCGACGTCGCTCGCGAGGCCGGCGTGCAGTTGCGCTTCGAGGCGGCGGTCGCCGGGGTGATCCCGATCGTCAGGGTGATCCAGGAGAGCTTCGGGGTGACCGAGATCGCCAAGGTCTTCGGCATCGTCAACGGGACGACCAACTTCATCCTCACGGAGATGGCGTCAAGCGGCGCCCCTTACGACGAGGTCCTGGCGCGAGCCCAGGAGCTTGGTTACGCGGAGGCCGACCCGACCGCGGACGTCAGTGGCGCCGACGCGGCGGCCAAGATGGCGATTCTCGCCCGGCTGGCCTTCCACACGCCGGTGACGTTAGACGAGGTCTCCTACGAGGGAATCGAGCAGATCAAACCCGGCGACCTCGCCTACGCCAAGGAGCTCGGCCTCTCGCTGAAGCTGCTTGGCGTCGCCGAGCGCCGCGAGGGCGGGGTCAGCGTCCGCGTCTTCCCCTGCTTCCTATATGCCGGCCATCCGCTTTCTCCGGTGGAGGGACCCTTCAACGCGGTCATGGTCGAGGCGCCGGATATCACCGAGGTGACGCTTTCGGGCCCGGGAGCGGGCGGCGTGGAGACCGCCTCGGCGGTGCTCGGCGACGTCGTCTCGATCCTCAGCGGCGATGCGCCGGTGCACGAGACCCGCGAGAAGCTGCCGATCGTCACCGACGTCGCCTCCTCCTTCTACCTGCACCTGGCGGTTGCCGATCGGCCTGGGGTGCTGGCCCAGATCGCCCAGGTTCTCGGCGACAAGGACGTCTCCGTGAAGAGCGTCGTCCAGCGCGGCGTCGGTGAGGACGCGCGGTTGGTGATGGTCCTCCACGAGTGCCTCGAGTCCCGCTTCGCGGCGGCGCTGGAGGCGATCGACCAGCTCGACGTCCTGCGCTCGCCGCCGCGTTCAATCCGGGTCATCGAAGAGGAGTTCGTTTGAGCCCTGCTCCCCTGATCGAGCGCTACCGGGAGCACCTCGCGCTTGAGCCGGGCGACCCGGTGGTGACCCTCAACGAGGGCTCGACGCCGCTCGTCGAGGCGCCCCGGCTCTCCGAGCGTCTGGGCGCTCGCGCATACCTCAAGTTCGAGGGGGCGAATCCGACTGGAAGCTTCAAGGACCGCGGGATGACCGTTGCGGTATCGCGGGCGAAGGGCAGGGGGGCCGAGGCGGTGATCTGCGCCTCGACGGGGAATACGGCGGCGAGCGCCGCTGCCTATGCGGCCCGCGCGGGTATGCGCGGTGCGGTGATCGTCCCGGAGGGGAAGATCGCGATCGGCAAGCTCGCCCAGGCGCTGATGCACGGCGCCCGCGTCGTCGCCCTGCAGGGCAACTTCGACGACGCGCTGCGGATCGTCCGCGACCTGGCCGACGAGCACCCGATCGAGCTGGTCAACTCGGTCAACCCGCACCGGATCGAAGGGCAAAAGACAGCCGCCTTCGAGGTGATCGAGGAGTTGGGTGAGATGCCAGGGGCGCTCGCGATCCCGGTCGGCAACGCCGGCAACGTCACCGCCTATTGGCGCGGCTTTGAGGAGGCGGGGGAGAGCGGGCTTCCCGGGCTCGACGTCCTGGGCGCCCCCCCGATCCTCTACGGCTTCCAGGCCGAGGGCGCGGCGCCATTGGTGCGCGGCGAACCAGTCGCCAATCCCGAGACCGTCGCCTCGGCGATCCGAATCGGCAACCCGGCCCGCTGGGAGGAGGCGATGGCCGCCTTTACGAGCTCCCGTGGTCGCGTCGCCGCCGTCTCCGATGCGCAGATCCTCGACGCCTACCGCTGGCTCGCCGCCGGCGAGGGTGTCTTTTGCGAGCCGGCCTCCGCTGCCTCGGTGGCCGGTTTGCTCGCCCATGGCCTGCCGGTGGTCGAGGGCGTCGCGCCGCCGCAATCGATCGTCTGCGTGCTCACCGGACACGGGCTCAAGGACCCCGACACCGCACTCTCGAAAGCGCCGTCGGTGATCAACTGCGAGAACGACCTCAGCGCGGTCGAGCGCGCCGTTTTCGCGTGACCACTCGGCGGCGCCTGGTCCGCGTTCCCGCCTCCTCGGCCAACCTCGGGCCGGGCTACGACGTGCTGGCGGCGGCGGTCTCGCTGTTCCTCGAGCTGGAGGTCGAGGAGGCGGGCGAGTTCTCGCTCGATCCCGGCGGCCTTGAGGTCTCGAACGGCCGCGACAACCTGATCGTCCGTGCCTTCGAGAGCCTCCATCCGGCCGAGGGCATCGCCTTCCGGCTGCGCAGCGGGATCCCACTGGCGAGGGGCCTCGGATCCAGCGCGGCCGCCATCGTCGCCGGCCTCTTCGCCGCCGACCACCTTTTCGAGCTGGCGCTCTCCAAGGAGGAGATGCTTGCCAGGGCGACCGAGCTGGAGGGCCATCCGGACAACGTCGCGGCGGCGATCTACGGAGGCTTCGTCATCTGCGGTACGGAGGGTGCCGCTCCAACGGCGGCCCGCTTCGACGCGCCCGGCGGCCTGGAGGGGATTGCCGTGATCCCCTCGGCGGAGGTTTCGACCGAGCGCGCCCGGGAGGCGATACCAACGGAGGTCCCACTGACCGACGCAGTCGCAAACATCTCTTCCGCTTCCCGACTGGTCCTCGGCCTGCAGCGCGCCGATCTTGACCTCGTTGCCGCCGGCCTCGCCGATCGAATTCACCAGCAGCGTCGCCGCGAGCTCTACCCGCGCTCAATGGAGCTGGTCGACGACGCGACCGAGCTGGGCGCCCTTGGCGCGACGATCTCCGGCGCCGGCCCGACCGTCCTGGTCTGGACGACCTGGCAGGAGGCGGGCAACGTAGCCGAGGCGCTCGAGGCTCGCTGCGATGGTTGGGCCAAGGTGCGTCGCCTACCGTTCTGTCCCCACGGCGCCGACGTACCTGAGCTCTAGGGGGAGAGATCGAGGCGCTGGGCCCTTAAAGGCCAATGCGCTTGACGCGGCACGCCAAGAACTACCTCCGGCGCCTGGAAGCACCGGTTGAGGACGCTGAACGAGTAATCAGGGAACCACTGCATTTCGACCTCGACAAGAAAGGCAAGCCTCGGTACACGGGGGAGATCCAGGGCGTCCGCGTGCGGGTCGTTGTCGCGCTTGACGAGCCAGACCTGATCGTCACAATCCATGACAGGAGAAGATGATGCGAGCCGACTACGACAGCGAGGCCGACGCTCTTGACATCGAACTGGTTCGGTTCAAACGCCTTGAAGGCCAGGACTCGGTTGACGACACTTACTGCCAGGTCGGATTTTCAGGGGGGGCGCCCGCAAGTATCGAGTTGCTCGTTCCTGCCGAGCATCTCGACCTACTCGATGTTGTCGCGAACCGTTACGAGCTAGACGGCGTCGCATTGCTCGCGGCAGCGCAGGCTGCGCTCGCTGCGCCAGACCGCATCGTCGACCTCGAGGTCGGCGCCCGGGCGGCGGCGTAGCGAAAGCGCGTCGTTCGGCTCTGCGGCTGCCGTTAGGATCATCGCGTGACGTGCATTCGAAGTTCGATCGTCGGGGCTGCCGTCTTGGCTTCTTTCCTTGCCGCCCCGGCCATATCGGACGCGACCTTGGTTTTCACACGCAATCCGTTCAGCCCGACCGTCTACGTGGCGAATGACAACGGCTCGTCGGCGCGAAAGCTCGGCGCAGGCTCGAATCCGCGCGTTTCGCCCGATGGGCAGACGGTCGTCTTCTACCGCGTTGGCAAAGGCAGCCAACCGGCGGAACTGATGGTGGCTGCCGCCTCCGGCGGCGCGGTGCGGAGGCTGGCGAGCGGTTGGCGGGACCCGTTCGTCTTCGCCTGGTCGCCTGACTCGACCACCGTCGCGGTGCTGCTCGGGCCTGAAATCGGCAAGCAACGGCTGACCACGATCGACGTCGCGACTGGCGCCCAGCGCACCATTGCGCATGGCTACTTCTCCGCGGTCAGCTTTTCGCCGCAGGGCAACGAACAACTCGTCTACGGGCAGGCGGCGAGCGAAAG
>DASWQV010000065.1:0-20736 GCA_036403515.1 Solirubrobacterales bacterium | reverse complement strand
CGGCTTGCCACGGGTGTGGACCTCGAGGATGTGCTTGCGGCCCTTGCGGTCGGGACGGTCGACGACGACCTGGCGGTCGAAGCGGCCGGGGCGCAGCAGGGCCGGATCGAGGATGTCGGGCCGGTTCGTGGCGGCGATCAGGATGATGTTGTCCTTCATCTCGAAGCCGTCCATCTCAACCAGGAGCTGGTTGAGAGTCTGCTCGCGCTCGTCATGACCGCCACCCATGCCGGCGCCGCGGTGGCGGCCGACCGCGTCGATCTCGTCCATGAAGATGATGCAGGGAGAGTTCTGCTTGGCCTGCTCGAAGAGGTCACGCACGCGGCTGGCGCCGACGCCGACGAACATCTCGACGAAATCGGAGCCGGAGATCGAGAAGAACGGCACGCCGGCCTCGCCGGCAACGGCGCGGGCGAGCAGCGTCTTGCCGGTGCCGGGGGGGCCGTAGAGCAAGACCCCCTTGGGAATGCGGGCGCCGAGCGCCTGGAATTTCTTCGGGTTCTCGAGGAACTCCTTGATCTCGTGCAGCTCCTGCACGGCCTCGTCGACGCCGGCGACATCGCGGAAAGTGATCTTCGGCGCGTCGACCGACATCCGCTTCGCCTTCGATTTGCCGAAGTTCATCACCCGCGAGCCGCCGCCCTGCATCTGGTTCATCAGGAAGATCCAGAAGCCGAAGAAGAGGACGAAGGGCAGGATGTAGGTGAGCAGCGAGAGCAGGCTGGAGCCGCCGGTGCCGTGCACCGTCGTCTTGACGTCGTTCTGATCGAGCAGGTTGAGCAGGGACTGCTCGGTATTGGCGGGGTACCCAGTGGAGAAGCTCGGCTTTTCGCCCTTCTGCTTGACGTCGAGCGTGAGGTCCTTGTTGTTGATCGAGACTTCTTCGACGTCGCCCTGGACGATCAAACCCGACTTCGGGTTGACCAGTTCGTTGTAGGACGGCGCCTCAGTGCCCGAGGTGTGGCCGATCCAGCGCTGGGCGACGAAAGCAAGGATCACCACCAGCAGGATCGGAAAAGCCGCGCTCTTGAAAAAACGCCTCACAGGGAAAAATCAGCGTACCAGGGCAGTTTCGGCCGCTAGGCGTCGAGCGCGGCCACGTAGGAGAGATTGCGGTAATGCTGAGCGTGGTCGAGTCCATAGCCGATCGCGAAGCGATCTGGGATCTCGAAGCCGACGTAACGAGGCGAGAGGTCGACCCGTAGCCGCTCGGGCTTGGTCAGCAGCGCGCAGACCTCGAGTGAGGCAGGGTTGCGTGCCCTGAGGTTGCGCATCAGGTACTGCAGGGTCAGGCCGGAGTCGATTATGTCCTCGACGATCAACACGTGGCGCCCTTCGATCGGCGCATCGAGATCCTTCATGATCCGCACTACGCCTGAGGAGTCGGTCTGAGAGCCATAGCTGGATACGGCCATGAAGTCGACCTCGCAGGGCAGGCTGATGTTGCGCATCAGGTCGGCGAGGAAGAGGACGGCGCCCTTCAGCACGCCGACCATGAAGAGGTCGCGGCCCTCGTACTCCTCGCTGATCTGCCGCCCCAGCTCGGCAACGCGCTTCTGCAGATCCTCGCTGGAGATGAGGGTCTCGCCAATCGCGGAGTCGGTCATCGAGGCGCAGTCTAGATAGGAGACCGTCGACGGGACGAAAGGCGGAGTCAGGGGGACATTCAGGCCCACCGGCCGGCTTTTAGCGCTCAGCGTGGAGGATGCCGCGTTCGACGACCGCGCGGGTGCCGCCACCGAGGTCGAGCATCGCGGTGCCAGTGCGGCGCAGGGCGGCGACCTCGTCGGCGCGGTTGGCCGCGCCAGGCACGGGGCGACCGGCGGCCCGATCAGCGAGCCGCTGGACGACCAGGCGGCGCAGCGCTCCAGGCAGCTCAGCCAGCCGGTGAAGCTCAATCGTGCCGCGGGCGCAACCATTGGCGCCCTCGAGCTCAGCGTCAACCAGCGCGTCGAGCACCTCGGCCTCGTCGCGCAGCAGTTCTGCGGTCCGCAGGACATTCTGGGCCGCGGCAGGGTGAACCTCCGCAAGCGCCGCCGCGAGCCCGTGCCGGACACGGTTACGCGCGTAGCCGACCTCCGCATTGGTCGGGTCGTCGCGCCACTCGAGCCCCCGCTCTTCGCAGTAGGCGGTGGTCTGCTCGCGGGTGATCCCAAGCAGCGGCCGCACCAGCCTGCCGTCGCGGCGTCGCATTCCCAGCAGGGCACGGCGACTGGGCGAGGAGGCGAGGCGGTAGAGGATCGTCTCGACCTGGTCGTCCGCCGTGTGTCCGGTGGCAATCAACGCCTCCCGGGGGAGCGCCAGATGGGCTGCGGCCGCGTAGCGGGCATCCCGGGCCCAGGCTTGCAGGTTGCCGGGGCCCTCCGGCCGGCGCGGCCGCTCAATCTCGAGCGCCACGCCGAGGCGTTCGCAAAGCCGCGCGCAATGGGCCTCGTCCTCGTCGGAATCGTCGCGCAGGCCGTAGTTGACGTGAAGCGCCGTCACGGCCTCCGAACCCAAGAGGCGGGCGGAGACGTCAAGCAGGCAGACCGAGTCCCGGCCACCGGAGAGCATCGCCACCGCGTTGACACCGGGATCGAGCAGGCCGCCCTCTTGAACCGCCTGGAACATCGTCCTGCTTTCCATGTCACTAAGTCTCGCGCGCCCACCGTCCCGGTGCGACACATGCCTGCCGTTGGCACATAAGTCGCGGCGGAAGCGAGAGGCTAGCCACGGGCACGAACGACGAATAGAGGCGTTGGCGCGGGGAAGCCTTTGAGGTTGACCTCGCCGATCGGCTCGAAGGCGAGATCTCCGCGCTGGCGGATCGCCTCGGTGACCTGGCCGGTCACCAGCACCTCCCCGGCCTGGGCCCGGGTGACGACGCGGTGGGCGAGATTGACGTGGGTGCCGAAGTAGTCGCCGTCACGGTAGACGGCGTTGGCGCAATGGATGCCGACCCGAGGTCGCGGGCGCTTGGGAAGGCGGGCCAGCAAAGCGACCGCCCACTCGGTCAGTGAGGCGGCATCGGCAGAGACGACCATCACCTCGTCCCCGATCGTCTTCACGATCGTCGCCTCCGGCGGCAGCGTCCCTTCCACCGTTTCGACGAAATTCTCGACCACGTCGAGTGCCTCCAGATCACCCTCCTCCTCGGTGTAGCGGGTGAACCCGGTCAGATCGATGAAGCAGAGGGTGACCGGCACCTGGCCGAGATCGGTGCTCGCATCCAGCTCGCTCTCCATGTGTCCGATCACGTCCTGCTCTAGGAAGAAACGCAGGTAGCGGGTATGCAGGTAGTCGATCAACGGCGAAGCGAGTGGCAACATGTCTCCGGCAAGCCCACCCATCTCCTCGGCCATCTCCAGCTCCGGCACGCCATCGCGAATCAACGGTTCGTGCACGTACAGATGGAAGAGCCGCACCTCGGCGTCGGCGATCCGCCGTAGCGACTGGGCGTAGACGCGGACCAGCTGCAGGAAGGCGACGAGCGGAAAGCCGGCGGCAAGTACCCGAGCGCAGTGGCGCAGCGCCTGGACGTCGTCGGGATCGAGCAGCCGCTCGCGCTCCAGTGGAGTGCCGAGAATGACCAGGATGCGCTCGACCAGTTCCGGCTCGAGCCCGGTCTCGCGAGCGACCTGCGCCACCGTCACCTGCTCTTGCTGTTTCGGGAAGAGGTCCTCGGTGAAGCCGAAGGCGAGGCGGCCCTCACGGCCGGCTCGCTTCAGGTCTTCGAGCGAGTGGCCGCGCTCGCGCATCCTCGCCACTACCCGGGCCTGGGCCGCCGCCGCCGCTGTCCAGCGGCCGCGCCGTACCGGCACGACTTTCTCTTCGGCCCAGCGTTTCAGCGTGCTCGGCGAGACGCCGGCACGCCGCGAGGCCTCACTGAGAGATATGTGTTCGCCCGCCACCGAGGACGAGGCTAGACCCACACCCGGCGATCACGCACCCATGCTCACGCGTCCGGGGACGGCTAGGGTCCGCCGCCGTGCCCACGCACCTGCGTCCCACGGCTCCGATCGCCGCTGCCGCCGTCCTCGTCGGCGACCCCGGCCGGGCCCTGCTGCTGGCCCAGGAGCTGCTCGAAGCGCCAAAGATGAGCAACCACGCGCGCGGGCTGTGGGGCTATACGGGGCGAACGCCGAGCGGCGAGGCCCTGACGATCCAGGCGACCGGGATCGGCGGTCCGAGCGCGGCGCTCGTGCTCGCCGACCTGGCCGAGCTGGGCGTGCGCCGGGTCGTGCGGGTCGGAACCTGCACGGGGTTCGCCGGCTGCAAGCTCGGCGAGCTCCTGGTCGTGAGCGAGGCAATCGCCGAAGCGGGGAGCGCTATCTCCCTCGGCGCGAGCTTCGGCGAGGCGGTGGCGCCAGACCCTGGCCTTAGCGAGAGAATCCTGTCGGCGATCGCCGATCACGCTCGACCGGTGACCGTCTCCAGCGTCGATGGGCATCCCGGCCAACAGCAACCGCGGCCAGGGGTGGCAGCGACCGACATGCAGACTGCCCCTCTGCTCGCCCGTGCTCGCTCGCTCGGGATCCCTGCCGCCGCGGTGCTGATCGTGGCGGAAATGCCTGCCTTTAAAACTACCCTGGAGAAAGACCCCCTCGAGGCCGCGGAGAAGCGCGCCGGAAGAGCGGCGGCAACGGCACTCTCACCCTAAGGTCAAGGGTTAGTGTCACGCTTTGTGGCGGCCTGTGAGCGACGAATCTCGCCAAGATCGCGGCTGACGCGGTCGATCTGGTCCTCGACCTCTTCCAGGCGCTGCGACAGCGAACGCAAACGTCGCTCGAGCCGCTCCACGTCGCCGGCGGAGGGCAGGTTGAGGGCGCTCATCGCCGCGTGCTGTGCCTCGACCGCCTTCTCCCGGGCGCCGAAGGCGGCCGATACGGCGTTCTCGAGCACCTGGCTGTCGAGCAGCGCCTGGGCGAACTCGCCGATCGCCTGCTCGCTGCGCGCCCTCAGGCCGTCTGGATCGTCGTACTCCGCATTCATCGGCAAGGCCTCATTGACAGCAGCTTAACCGGCGCATCCGGCACGCCTGAAATCCTGCCGTCCAGTCGAGATGAGACAAACCTTGATTAAGGGCGTGTTGGGGGCGGGGACGAGTCGTTGCGCCCCCCTGGGCAAGCCAGTAGCTTGGGCAAGCCTTGTTGCACAGGGAGAAGGCGAAAATGGCCTGCACATTCCGGGACCGCGGGGATAGAGGCGCCGTCGTATGAGAAAAAAGCTCGCACTGACCATGGCCTTGGCCAGCTTTGGCGTCATCACGGCGCTCGGTGTCGGCTTCGCCGGCGCCGAGAACGCCACGACCACCGAATCCGTCGAAGCGGTTGCTCCTCTCTCCACCCCGCCGGCGACCGCCGTCGAACCGACGGCCTGCTCGAACGAACTCGACGACGACCAGGACGGTCTCATCGACAGCGCGGACCCTGACTGCGCTTCGCCCGCCGACGAGAGCGAGGCAGGGGTGGCGCCAGCCCCGGAAGCAACCCCCAACAACACCGTGGAAGCGCCGCCCGCGCCGGCAGCGCCGGCGGACCAGGGCAGCGGCTTCGAAGCCGGCGCCACGATCGCCGGTGGCGGCGGCGAGGCTCATCACAACGAAAGCCTCGGCGACACGAGCGGCGGCAGCGGGAACAGCGGCGGCGGCGTCAGCGCGCCAAGCGCCACCGGCGGGGTGCAACTGCACACGAAGGCCGCCAGCGGCGGCTCGCAGTACTCGGCCGGCGGCACCCCGACCGAAGCCAACCCGACGACGACGATCGCACCCTTCGGGCCCGCCCCGCTCGGCGTTCCGAACTTCATAATCGACTCGTTCGAGATTCCGCCCTTCCTACTGCCGATCTACCAGGCGTGTGGAACCGAGTATGGGATTCCCTGGGAGGTCCTGGCCTCGATCAACAAGATCGAGAGCGGCTTCGGGACGAACATGGGTCCGTCCAGCGCCGGCGCGATCGGCTGGATGCAGTTCCTTCCCTCCAGCTGGGAAGCCTTTGGGCTCGATGCCAACGGGGACGGACAGAAGGACCCCTACAACCCGGTCGACGCGATCTGCGCGGCGGCCCACTACCTCGATCTGAGCGGCGGCTCGAGCGATCTCTACAAAGCGATCTTCTCCTACAACCACGCCGACTGGTACGTGCAGGAGGTGCTGAGCTACGCGCGGGCCTACGGCAAGCTGCCCCCGGACCTGGTCGGCTCGCTGACCGGGCTGACAGAGGGCGCTCACTTCCCGGTTGCGGCCGACGCCAGCTATGCCGACGACCTCTCCGCCCGTGAAGCGCTGAAGCGCTCCGCCCCTGGCGCCGCCAGCGCCTACGGCGATGCGGCGGAAGTGATCTCCTCCTCGCCGACCCGGCGCGGGATCAATATCTTCGCCGACCAGGGAGCGCCGGTGGTCGCCGTCAACGACGGCGTGATCAAGGCGCTCGGCGACTCGGCCAAGCTCGGCAAGTACATCGTTCTCGAAGACGCGTACGGCAACCGCTACACCTACGCCGAGCTCGGTGAGATCGTCCAATCTGGGGGCGGCATCCTGACCTCTCACGGAGCGCAGCAGCCCGTGGTCGATACGGAGAACCTGAGGCCGCGATTGTACGCCTTGCCGAACCGGGCGGCCGGGAACGCAGATGGCGACTCCGAACCTGGCTCCGCCGGCTCCGCGCAAACGCTCAAGGTTGGCTCGAGGGTTGTTGGCGGCGCCGTGATCGCCCGTATCGGCGGCAGCGCCGGCGGCGCCGATCCTCACCTCAATTTCTCAATCGCGCCGGCCGGTGCGGGAGCGCACCGGATCGACCCCAAGCCGATCCTCGATGGCTGGAAGCTGCTGGAAGCCACCGCGATCTACCGGGCCAACGGCAAGAGCGCCTTCGCCAACGACCTCAGTGTCAGCGGCGTGCTGCTGCTTCCCAAGGATGCGCTGGAGCAGCGGGTCCTGCATGACAAGAACCTCTCGATCTACGACTGTGGGCGCGAAGACATCGCCTCCGGCAGAATCGATCGCCGGGTGCTGGCTGTGCTCGAGTACCTCGTTTCGAAAGGCTTCCAGCTGACGATCACCTCGCTGGAGTGCGGCCACAGCGTCTACAGCTCGTCCGGCTATGTCTCCGAGCACAGCACCGGGGACGCGGTCGACATCGCCACGATCGACGGTGTTCCTGTCACCGGCCACCAGGGCCCCGGGACGCTCGCCGACGCGCTGATCAAAACCGTGCTGCGCCTGCAGGGCACGATGCAGCCCCACCAGGTGATCTCGCTCGAGGACCTGCCGGGTGAAACGAGCTTCGCCCTGCCCGACCATTACGACCATGTCCACATCGGCTACAGCCCGGCCTTCGAAATCGAATATGTCAGTCCCTTCCTCTCGGCAAGCACCGGTCGCATCGACCAGGGTGTGGACTTCACCGGCACCGGCCCGATCGCAGCGGTCGGCGATGCCGAAATCCTCGCCACCGGCGCGCCGGGCTGGCCCGAAGGCGGCGGCGTCCTCTACAAGCTGCTGAGCGGTTCGCGGGCCGGTCAGATCATCTTCGTCTACGAGGGAGTGGCGGCCACCGTGCACGCTGGCCAGCACGTTTCGGCCGGTGACCAGATAGCGACTTTCGTGCCGGGTGGCTCGATCGAGATGGGCTTTGCCGACGCAAGCGGCGTGCCACTCAGTCACGGCGAATACGATGAGGGCGACGAAACCGAGTGGGGCCGTGAGATGGCCTCGTTCCTGACCAGCATCGGCGGCGCCAGCGGCCTCTCGACGAGCCTCGGCCAGCTCTCGCCGGACAAGTGGAACCGGCTCATGCAGCGTCTCGGCGAAATCGACAACCCACAGGTTCCGACCACACCGTCGCAATTTGCCGAACCCGACAGCAAAGCCAAGCAGGGCAAGAACGGCAACGCCGGTCAGCCCGGCGGCGACTGAGTTTCGAGCAGAATTGGGTCTTTGACCCGTCTCTTCGGATTCGTCCAGTTTGAGTTCGCCGGCACGCTCGCCGTCGCGGACGGTCGCTACGTACTGCGCGAGGGAGACGTCGAGCGCGTTCTCGTGCTCGAAACGCGGGGGGCGCCGGCGCCACTGCGACGCCGGCGCCGGCGTTCGAGCGAGGCCGAGCCAGGGGCGCCGCCGGCGACCCTGCCGCTGACCAGGGCAACGATCGTGCGGGCTTCGGAGTCGCTGCCGAGCGAGCATGATGCGGCCGGCTGGCTGCAGGAGGCCGGCGCCGAGGAGGGCACGATCGACGCGCTCGTTGCCGAGGGCATCAGCCTGCTCAACCGGGCGCTCCATGCTCACGCCGTCGCCAGCGGCGATCCCCATGTGCAAGCCCTCACCACGCGAAGAGCGGTCACGGTACGGCTTGGCTACGGCAGCGGCGAAGAGGTCGCCAGCGGCGAATTCAGCGCCGCGCGGAAGGTCGACCCGGAGGCCGGCGCTGCCACTCGGCGCCAGCAGCGAGCCGAGGAGCTGCGCCCCCAAGAGCGCCTCGCCGCGGTGCTGGGAGGTCGCGAACGGTTTGACGCCTGCGAGACGCTGATCCTGAGAGCCCGGTCCGACCTCGACGGCGGGCGCGAGCGAGAGGCCGCGCTGCAGCTGAGGGTCGGGCTCGAGGCCCTCCTGGCAGAGCTGCGTGGCGCGCTGTCCGATCCAGGCCACGAGCGCGACATGGCGATGCTCGACAGCCGGCGCCAGGAGGCCGGGGAGCTCGCCAATCTGGCTCTGAACGACAAGCTTGACGAGGCGAGCCTGAAGTCGACCGGCGAGCTAATCGAGACCTGCGAGCGGATCCTGCGCCGCCGCCGGGTTCTGCGCAGCTAGCAGCGGCCCGAACCTGCCGGGGGTCAGAGTGCGAGCCGGCGGGCAATGACCGCATCGATAAGCGACTCGGCTATCTCGTCAGCCTCGGCCAGCTCAATGCCATCCAGGGACGGCACTCCGATGACCGTCAGCCCCGCTGCCCGAGCCGCGGCGACGCCGGTCGGCGAGTCCTCCAGCGCGACCACCGAGGGCCCCGCCTCGACGCCGAGGCGCCGGCAAGCCTCGATGTACGGATCCGGGGCCGGCTTTGGCGCCGCCACTTCATGGGCGCTGAGCACGACGTCGAAGCGATCGGCAAAGCCGACGATTTCCAGTGAGCGGCGCACGAAGGCCAGCGGCGAGTTGGAGACGAGGCCGATCGGCGTGCCCCGACGTTTGAGCTGGTGCAGCAACTCGCTGGCCCCGACCATTGCCTGCACCCCATGCTCGAGCTCGGCGACAACCAGCTCGTTGAGCTCCTCGATCAGATGCAGGGCACGCCCGGGCTCGGCAAGGCGCCGCTCGAGGATCCCCCCGGCGATCTCGGCCGAGGTCCCGACCAGCTGGCGCTTGTCCTCAGGGGTGAAGTCGACCCCGCGCCGTTCGAAGAGATCCCGCTCGGCCCTGGTCCAGACCGACTCCGTGTCGAGGAGGAGACCGTCGTTGTCGAAGACGACGGCGGCGGGCAGGGACGTCTCCATCGCCGCTGAGCATATGGTTGTTCGATGCCCTTCCACGTCGAGGTCAGCTCGCCGCTTCACCATGCCAGGGTCTTCAACATCGGCGACGCCGAGCTGCAGCAGATCCTCAGGGCGTGGATCGCCGGGCAAACCGTCGAGCTCGGCGAACAGGAGTGGGAGCCCCAGGAGAGCAGGCTGAAGATTCTCGAGGGGAAGGCCTTGGAGGGCCCGGACCTGGCGTTCGGGCAGGGGTGGTCGAACGCGCTGCGCTCGGCCGAGGACGTCACCCGCGGCATGCTCGAAGCGGAGGAGGTTCGCGCGCCTCAGGCGCCCGTGGTCGCGATCGAGGCCAACTCGCTCGATGACGCTCTGGCAGGCCTGGTGGAGGCCGTTCCGCAGCCGCTCGAGTGGCGCGAGGCGCGGGAGCGGATCGACGGCCGCGACCCCGCGGTCGCGGCCGTGGTCGTCGTCCTCAGGCCGTCTGGGCCTGAGCAGAACCGAAGCTGAGCGCCACTCCGCGAGGGACGACCAGCACCGGCTGGGTCGCGGTCTCAACCACGTAATCGCTGGCGGCGCTGAGCGTCACCTTGCCGGTCGGCGACTCGGGTCGCGATGCGACCACGAGCAGGTCGACGAGCCGGCCACCGTCATGCTCGCTGACCTCGGCGCCCAGGGCCTCCGCGAGGCTGCGGGCGGTCCCCCGAGCCGCCTCGTCCCCCTCGTCGATGACACCGACCGCATTGACGCCGACCGATGGACGCGAGTGCAGGTCAGCCGGCGCGATGGCGATCGCCGCCGGCCCGCCGAGCAGCAGTTTGTGGGCGGGAATCCCGGGCTTGACCGTGCCCGGAGCGGTGCGGTACTCGGAGCCGAAAACGATCACATCGGCATTTTCGTTTTCGGCGAGCTCGGCCAAGCCGACGCTTGTCCCGGCGTTGACTACAACATGCTGAGGCATGTCCGGGGCGCCGACGGAGGCGGCTCCGCGGGCGAGCAACTCCTCCGCCTCCCTGTCCTCCAGCGCTCCGCCCTGGGAGTGGCGTACGTAGGCGAGAGACAGCTCGGCGCCGGAATAAGCAAGCAGGCGGCCGAGGGCCAGGGCGTCGCGATCATTGTCGGTGTCGTCGTAGGAAACGATGATCTTCAGGGCCATGAGGCGCCTCCTTTAGCTCGGTTCGAAGTTTCGCGCAGATGGTGGCAATCAATTACCATCAGCGCAACTGTTATTAGCTATGTTGGAAATCGGTTTTACTTATGCTCAATTCGTCCCGGTTGCAGGTTTTCCGCGAGGTTGTCAGGCAAGGCTCGTTCTCGACGGCGGCGGACTCGCTCTCGTATTCCCAATCGGCCGTCTCGCAGGCCATCGCCACGCTGGAGCGGGAAGTTGGCGCCTCGCTGATCGAGCGCAGCCGCGGCGGCGTTCGCCCGACAGCCGCCGGAGCGGCGCTGGCCCGGCACGCCGACGGCATCATCGCCAGCATGGAGACGGCGGAGACCGAGATCGAGGCGATCGCGGCGGGGCGCGGTGGCCGTTTGCGCGCCGCGTCCTTCCCCACCGCAGGTGCGACGTTGATGCCGCAGGCGATTGCCGGCTTTCGTGCCTCGCACCCGGGCGTTGAGATCAGCCTCGCTGAGGGAGAGCCTGAAGAGATCGCCCCACGCGTGCGGGCGGGAGAGTTCGACCTCGTGCTTCTCTTCGAGTTCGAGGGAGTCGGGGAGAGGCTCGGCAAGGGGATCAAGCGCTTCGAGCTGCTTGACGACCCCCTCCACCTGGCCCTGCGCCACGACCATCCGCTGGCCGCTCGCAAGCGACTGGCGCTCGAGGACCTCCGCGAGCAGTCCTGGGTACAGACTTCGGCGGCCAGCGCCTGCGCCAGGCACGTGGTGCGGTCGTGTCACGCGGCCGGGTTTGAGCCCAACGTCTCCTTCGAGAGCGACGACTACCAGACGGTGCAGGGCCTGGTCGCCGCCGGAGTCGGGGTCGCCCTGATCCCCCAGCTCGCCCTCTCAACCGTGCGGCCCGAGATCCGCGTCCGCGCCCTCCACCCACGGAGCCCCGTGCGCAAGGTCTTCGCCGCGACCCCGCGTGGCGCCGCGGTGACACCGGCGGTGGCGACGATGCTCGGCGTCCTGCGCGAGGCCTCGCACGCTAACCATCCGCCCGCAACCTGATCGGTCTCGCTTCTTGCAGAGGCCCAACGGAAACCGCCCCCGAGGAGAGGGCGGGGGCGGTTCCGTCTGGCTGCTGTTTGCCGAGCCCGAGGGAGGGCGGCTCGGCTGTTGTCCGTTCCCGGCTAGGGAGTGGCTCCTCCGGTAGCCGGCGTTGGCAGCGGCGCTGCCGGAGGGATCCCCGACGGGAACCCAAGCGAAGGCACGTCGGACGGGTACACCTCGTGCCCGTGGACGGCGATGTCGCCCTCCTCCATTTCGGCGTCGGTCATCCTCAGCGGCACAAAGAGGCCGACCAGCTTGAGCAGGACGAACGTGCCGGTCGCGGAGAAGACGATCACCCATAGCGCGGTCAGCGCCTGCCAGCCGAGCAGGTGCAGTCCGCCCCCTGAGATCGTCCCGGCGAGGACGGTTTCGGCCATCGCGCTGTTGGCGAAGATGCCGACCAGCAGGCCGCCGGCAACTCCCGCGAAACCGTGGGTGTAGACCACACCGAGGGTGTCGTCGACATTGCGAAACGGCGCCATCCGACTCAGGTAGTTGAGCGCGAAGTAGACGAGGGTCGCGGCGACTACGCCGATGATGATCGCACCCCAGCCGTTGACGAAGCCGGCGCCGGGCGTGATCGCGACGAGGCCGACGATCATCCCGTTGACGCTGCCGATCAGACTTGGCTTGCGGCCGGTCAGGTAGTCGAACGCGACCCAGACCAGGAAGGCCACGGCGGTGCAGATGTTGGTGTTGAGCACGGCTGCCGAGGCAATCCCGCTGGCTTCGTACCAGTCGCCGCCGTTGAAGCCGTTCCAACCCATCCAGAGAAGGCCGGCGCCGACCGCGACCATTGCCAGGTTGTTCGGCGCGTCGACCTCGCGGTCACGCTGCAGGCGCGGGCCGATGACCCATGCCGCGATGAAGCCGGAGACTCCGGCGGCGAGGTGGATCACGTAGCCACCGGAGAAGTCGACCGCGCCGTGCTGCGCGAAGAAGCCGCCGCCCCAGATCAGGAAGGCGTTGATCGTGTAGACGAACACGGTCCAGAGCGCGACGAAAGGGATCCACGCTTTGAAGTTGATCCGGCCAAGGACCGAGCCGAGCATCAGGATCGGGGTGATCCCGGCAAAGACGATCTGGAAGTAGGCGAGCGTCGACTCCGGAAAGGAGAATTCCAATTCGCTGTACTCAGGGATATGCGCCTGTCCCAGCAGACTGGAGCTGCTCAGTATCGAGCCCGGCTTTCCCCAGAAATTCCCGAAGAAGCCGCTGTCGGAGATGGCATGCATCGGCACCCCGAAAGCCATTTTGAACGCAAATAGGACCCAGAGGATGAGCACGATGGCGAAGGCGACGAACGCCATCATCATCGAGTTCACCGACCAGCGCTTCTGCATGACGCCGCCGTAGAGAACGACCAGCCCGGGGATGCTCATCAGGCCGACCAGGCTCGCGGCGGTCAGCTGCCAGGCGTTGTTGCCGGTATCCAACCAATCCATTGTTCGATGTTCCTTTCCTCTTGAGGGCCACGCCGCACCTTCGGCACCCGCCGGCATCGACTCGCCCAGTGGCAATGGCATAACCCTGCCGGGCAGGGTGAGTGGCCACCTCGTACGACTGTCTAAAGATCGGGGCGAAACGTTCGCCCCGATGTCGTAGCGAGGGCCCAAATCGGGCGATAGCCTGCTTCGCATGCCGCTCGAAGGACATTTTCAGCGCGTCAACACTCCACTGCGGAGGCTGACCAAGCGGGAGCGCAACATCGTCGTCGCCGGGCTCGTGGTCACGCTCGCCGCCCTGCTGGCGCTGATCCTCGCCACTGCCAGCGACAGCCGTCCGCAGCCGGCGAACGGCTGCATCTACACGGTGGTGGCCGGCCGCACCGGCGGCGAACCGGTGCACGGCTGCGGCGCGGAAGCGGAAGCGATCTGCGCCCACTCGGCGCGCTTCGACGATCCCCGCGCCGAGAAGGTCGTCGGGGCCTGCCGCGCGGCCGGGGTGCCAACCAGCGGCAAGCCCGGCGGTCCCTTCTCGGTCCGCTAGACCGCGGCCAGCACCGCTCCCAGCTCGAGCTCAACGTCCCCGTCGAGCTTCAGGGCCGCATCGGCGTCGTATGGCGTCGGCCCCTTGGTGACGATCGCAAGGCGGCCACCGCCCGCGAGCGTGATCTGCGGCAGATCGGCGACCGGGTAAACCGCCAGGGACGATCCGATGCAGAGCATCAGATCCGCCCGCTCGGCGAGACGCTGCGCCTCGGCGATCGGCTGCTCCGGCAGTATCTCGCCGAAGAGGACCACGTCAGGCTTGACGGCGCCGCCGCAGATCGCGCAGATCGCGACGCCGGAGGCATCGAAGAGCGCTTCGACCGCGTCGATCCCGTATGAGGCGGCGCAACCGCGGCACGAGGAGCTCTCGATCGAGCCGTGTACCTCGACGATGCTCTGCGAGCCCGCCTTGCGATGCAGGCGATCAATGTTCTGCGTGATCACCCCCTCCAGGAGGCCGCGCCGTTCCAGCTCGGCGAGCGCCTCATGGGCCGCGTTTGGCCGCTTGTCTCCCAGCGACTGAAAGCGCGGCCGGTAGTAGGACCAAAAGCGCGCCGGGTCGCGCTCGAAGACGTCGATGTGGGCGACCTCCATCGGGTCGACGTTGGCCCATAGGCCGGTCTCCGGCGTGCGGAAATCCGGTATCCCGGACGGAACCGAAATCCCAGCCCCAGTCAGCGCGACGGTGCGGGCCGATTCCCGGATCAACCCGGCAAGCCGCCCAACCTCGGCCGACGGGCCTGAAACCGGTGGCATGGACCCGTTTTGGTCCCGTCGGCTGGTCGTTTTGGCTACCTGCCGCTCCAACTCGGAGTGCGCTTGGCGAGGAAGGCGCCGATGCCCTCCGTTGCGTCCTCGCTGCGGAAGGCCGTGGCGAAGCCCTGCTTCTCGGCCTCGATGCCCTGATCGAGATCGCCGGCGTGGGAGACGCGCTTGATCTGCTCGAGCGCGAGCGGCGCCTGGGCGGCCAACTTGCGGCCCCACATCAGGGCGGTCTCGAACAGCTCGTGATCGGCGACCACGCGGTTGACGAGGCCCGATTCGAGCGCCTCGCCGGCGAGGATCGCGTCGCCGATCAGGTTCATCTCCAAGGCCTTGTTGGGGCCGACGAGCCGCGGTAGGCGCTGGGTCCCACCGAAGCCGGGAATGATCCCGAGCTTGATCTCCGGCTGGCCGAAGACCGCTGCCTCTGCGGCGATCCGCACGTCGCAGGCCATCGCCAACTCGCAGCCGCCGCCGAAGGCGATCGCGTTGACGGCGGCAACCGTTGCCACCCGAGACTCTCCGAAGTCGCGCAGCAGCGCGTGGGCGGTGTGGATCAGCTCCTCGCCGCCACCCTCGTCCATCTGGGTGAAGGCCTTGATGTCGGCGCCGGCCGAGAAGACGATCGGGACCGAGGAGGCGATCACCATCGCCCCGACGCCCTCGCTCGCCTTGACCCTCTCCCAGACCGTCTTGAGGTCGCGGATCACGTCGGGTGAGACGGCGTTCATCGGTAGGTTCGCGAGCCAGGCGATCGCGATGTCGCCACGGGTCTCCAGCTTCACCGTCTCTGCCTGCTCGCCCTCGTCGGGCTGTGGGTAGGGGTAGAAGCCCTGGCCGGACTTCAGCCCGAAGCGTCCTTGCGCGACCAAGCGCCGGAGCAGGACCGGCGGGGCGAAGCGGTCGCCGTAGCGCTCCTGCAGCCCCTCCATCCGCTCCAGCACCGCGTCGAGGCCCTCGACGTCGGCCTTCCAGAACGGCGGCAGCAGCCCTTTGCGAGGGTCGAGGCCAGCGCCGGCCATCATCCCGAGGTCGATGTCGCGGACCGAGCAGACGCCCTCCTCGACCAGCAGGCAGGCCTCGATCAGGGCGCGGCAGGTGAACTGGGAGATCAGCTCCTCCACGTCGGGCGCGGCATCCCCCGGAACGTTTTGCTCGCCGTCCTTGAAGAAGCCCTCGCCCCCCGACTTGGCGCCGAGCTTGCCCTCGGCGACCAACTGCTTCATCCCTTGGTGGACGTAGAAGGTCTCACCGTAGGACTCGTTGAGGTGTTCGGCGACGTGCAAAACGGTGTCGAGGCCAAGCAGATCGGTGAGGAAGAAGGGACCCATCGGCGAGACCTTTGCCTCCGCGAAGGCCGTGTCGATCGCCTTCAAGGAGAGTCCCTGGTCCTCCTGAGCGTGCCAAATCTCGCCCATCGTCGCCATCAGGATGCGGTTGACGACGAAGCCGGGCACCTCGCCGCAGACGATTGGCTGCTTCTTGATCGCCTGGGCGAAGTTGTAGGCGACGGTGGCGGTCTCCTCGGAGGTCTCCTCGCCGGCGATCACCTCGACCAGCGGCATGATCGAAGCGGGATAGAAGAAGTGGAAGCCGATGACCTTGTCGGGGCGCAGCGTCGTCTCCGCCATCTCGGTGATCGAGAGCGAGGAGGTGTTCGAGGAGAGGATCGCGTGGCCCGGGGTGGCCGCGTCGATCTCGCGGAAGACGGCCTGCTTGATCTCCATCCGCTCCGGGACCGCCTCGATCACGAAGTCGACATCGCCGAACTCCTCGTAGGACGTCGTGCCGGTGACCAGGCCCATCACCTCGGCGAGGCGGGCGTCGGCCTGCTCCTGAGTGAGCTTCTCCTTCTTGACCAGGCGAGCGAGCTGGCCCTCGGTGACCGCGCGGGCCTTCTCGACCGCGGCGTCGAGGAACTTCTCGTCGATGTCCTTGACGACGACTGGGATATCGGCGGCGGCGATCGCCTGCGCGATCTCGCCGCCCATGGTGCCGCCGCCGACAACGGCGGCCTTGGAAACGAACATTTGGCTTGGAACTCCTCAGGTCGGGGGCGGCCGAAGGCTATCGGGACGCCGTTTCGCAGACGTGTCTGACTTTGTGCGGCCACATGGCCCCATAAAGTCAGACACGTCCCGCGATGCCAGGCGGTACAAGGGCCTGAGGCGAACCTTGTACCCGAGTACAAAGGCATCTTCGAGCCATCAGTACTAGGCTCTTTTGGCTCTTCTAAAGGGAGTGGACCGGTAACCAACCGTGCCCGCCGACCGGGTGCGACGCCAAGCGAGGGACGACAAGAGCGATGACCCGTATCCGCCAGCAGAACGTGACCGCAGCGCAGTGGAGCTCCAACGGCGAGTCCCTTGGGGCGATCGACCTGACCCTTCCCGAGAACGAAGCCTTCGGCGCCAACGTCTTCTCCGTCGTCGTGCAGCGCGAACGCCTGCCGGGCGACGTATTCGAGAAGCTGCAGGGCGCGCTGGAAGCTGGCGAGGCGATCGACGCCGAGACCGCCGACGCGGTCGCCGCGGCGATGAAGGACTGGGCCCTGGAGAAGGGCGCGACGCACTTCACCCACGTCTTCCAGCCGCTGACCGGCTCCACGGCCGAGAAGCATGACTCCTTCTTCGAGCCAACCGGAGGCGAGGGGCGGGCGATGGCCGGCTTCTCGGGCAAAGAGCTGATCCAGGGCGAGCCCGACGCCTCCTCCTTCCCGACCGGGGGCGTCCGCGCCACCTTCGAGGCCCGCGGCTACACAGCCTGGGACCCGACCAGCCCCGCCTTCATCCTCGAGAACCCGAACGGCTCGCTGCTCTGCATCCCGACCGCCTTCGCCTCCTGGACGGGCGAGGCGCTCGACGCCAAGATCCCGCTGCTGCGCTCCATGGATGCCCTCTCCGGCGCCGCGATCAAAGCCCTCGGCCTGCTCGGCGACCAGGAGAGCAAACGCGTCTTCACCACCGTCGGGCCCGAGCAGGAGTACTTCCTGATCGACGAGCAGTACTTCTTCGAGCGTCCCGACCTGATCTCGACCGGGCGCACCCTCTTCGGCGCCAAGCCGCCGAAGGGACAGGAACTCGACGACCACTATTTCGGCACGATCCCCGAGCGCGTGCTCGCCTTCATGCTCGAGTCCGAGCTCGAGGCGCGCAAGCTCGGCATCCCGGTCAAGACCCGCCACAACGAGGTCGCCCCGGCCCAGTACGAGATCGCGCCGATGTTCGAGAACTCCAACGTCGGCTCGGACCACCAGCAGCTCCTGATGCGGCTGCTCGAAAACGTCGCCCGCCGCTACGGCCTGGTCTGCCTGCTGCACGAGAAGCCCTTCGCCGGCGTCAACGGCTCGGGCAAGCACAACAACTGGTCGATGGGAACGGACACGGGCTCCAACCTGCTCGAGCCGGGCGACACGCCGGCCGGCAACGTCCAATTCCTCTTCTTCTGCGCGGCGGTGATCCAGGCGGTCAACAAGCACCAGGGCCTGCTGCGTGCCTCGGCCGCTGACATCGGTCAGGACCACCGCCTCGGCGCCAACGAGGCGCCGCCGGCGATCATCTCGATCTTCCTCGGCAGCGAGCTGACCAAGGTCTTCGAGGCGATCGCGACCGGCGAAGGGGATCCGAACACGCCGGCCTCCTTCCTCGACCTCGGGGCGACCGTGCTGCCGCCGCTGCCCAAGCACGGCGGCGACCGCAACCGCACCTCGCCCTTCGCCTTCACCGGCAACAAGTTCGAGTTCCGGGCACTTGGATCGAGCATGTCGCTCGCCTTTCCCAACACCGTGCTCAACACGATCGTCGCCGAGGCGATCGACGAGCTGGCCGGGAAGCTCGAGGCGAAGACGAGCGGCGGCGCCGACGTAGCGGAGGCCGTGATCGAGGTCGTCAAGGACGCCTACATCGCCAACAAGCAGATCTGCTTCGACGGCGACAACTACTCCGAGGAGTGGCACGCCGAGGCGGAGCAGCGCGGGCTGAAGAACCTGCGCACCACCCCCGACGCGCTGCTCGAGGTGGTGGCAGACCAGTCGGTCGAGGCCTTCGAGAAATACAGCGTGCTCTCGAAACGGGAGCTGGAGTCCCGCTTCGAGGTCTGGATCGAGCAGTACGCGCTGCGCGCCAACATCGAGGCCGAGACGACGTTCTCGATCGCCAAGACGATGATCCTGCCGGCGGCCCTGCGCCACCTCGCCTTGATTGGCGAGGCCGGCGTCTCCTCTCTGGAGGCGGATGTCCGCGGCCTGGTCGACGAGTTGGTCGTGGCACTCGATGCGCTCGAGAAGGCCAACGCCGAGCCGACCGAGCTGGAGGGTCTCGACCTGGCGATCTTCGCCCGCGACGAGCAGCTGAGCAAGAGCGGTGATGTGCGCGCTGCCGCCGACAAGCTCGAGAAGGTCGTAGCCGACGATCTCTGGCCGCTGCCGAAGTACGAGGAGATGCTCTTCATCAAGTAGGGGCCTGGGAGATGGCGTCAGGACGGCAGATCGACACCAGTGCTCGACGGGCCGTCCTCGCCATCGCCGCCGGCAGGGCTACGATAGGCGCCGGAGTGCTTTTGAGGACCCGGCCCGCATTGCGCCTCGCCGGCTTCCCCAGGCTGAACCCCGGCGGTCTCGCCCTGGCCCGCCTCGCCGGCGGGCGCGACCTGGCCTTGGCGGCGTTGACCTTTGCCGCGCGACGGGACCGATCTGCGCTGCGAGCCGTGATGCTCGCGAGCCTTGCCGTCGATGCCACCGATGCCGTCTCGCTCGGCATCGCGGGAAGCAAGCATCGCGAGCTGCGAGTGGCCGGAATAGGTGGGGTCCTTTCAGGGGGCGGCGCCGCGCTGGCCGGAGCCTGGGCCTGGCGAAGGCTGGCGGCAGAGGACAACCCCGGGCACCGTTAGGGCCTCGGCCCTACTCGTCGTCTTCGTCGTTGTCCCGCACGGCGCGGAAGAGCAGGTAGCCGAGCGCGCCAAGGCCGAGAATCGGAATCAGGCCGCCGAGGAGGACCGGCGCCCAAGCCTCTTCGGCGCGGACCAGGATCGCTGCATAGATCAGAAACACGCTCATACGGGCGCCCGAGTCCTGGCGGGAGCGCACGCAGGCAAGGGGCCGGTAGGTCTAGGCGAAGACGATCCGGTCGGCCTCGCTGCTCCAACCGAGGTTGAGGACGACCTCGGCGAACGCCTCAAGCGCGGGCTTGGAGGGGTCACTGGGCGAGATCCACTAAGGCCGCGGACAGGACGCGGACATGCTGCCGCTGGCGCGGTTGTTCGCAGCGCTGGCGCTCCGCCTCGTTGCGAACGACCGAGTCGAAGTGCTCGGCGCTGGGCAGCGTGTCGTCGGCTGGGCTGAGGCCATGCTCGCGCAACTCGGCGGCGAGGCGCTTGGCGCCGCGGAGAGGCAGGCCAAGCGTCGAAACAGGCCGCCCAGCCCGGCAAACGTTCTGCTGGGCATGGGTGCCGTGCGACATCTGTGCCGCGATGTGAGCCGCTCGGTGAGCAGCTTGATCGTTGACTCGTAGTCCTCGATCGTCCTCGGCTGCTCCGGGCAACCGGTGGCGATCCCCCAGAGGATGCGGGCAAGCAGACGATCGCCGTGCAACCGGAGAGGCGAGCGTGCCGGTCCAGACAGTGGCCGTGAGTGCAGAGCATGCCGGCGAAGCTGTAGGTCGGGTATGCGATCTCGACCTACATTCCGGGAAGGCGCCGGGCGAGGAAGTAGCAAGGCCGTGGGCCGCAGGATCGATCGGCTCACCGGTGACCAGCGGCGAGCGCCCGGCGGCGAGCTGGGCCTCGAGCCGCTTCTCAGCGTCCCTGTAACCAGATGGTGATCGTGGTTGCCGGCAAGGAAGACGAGTCTTGCCCTCCATCTTCTCGGCGATCAGCCCCAGCAGCCTGGCGGAGGCATCGACCGCCGCCGCCACCGAACCGAAAAGAAAGTCGAAGAGGTCGCCGAGAAAGATCAGCCCGTCGATGCCCTCCAGCCGCGGCGCCAGCCGTTCGAGGAAGAACCCCTCACGAAGCAGGTCCCGCCCCGTCCAGGCGCCGAAGTGAGTATCGAAGATGACAAGCGCCCGCATGCGAGGCGAGACTACCCGCACGCGGCCAGCCAAGCGCGATTCTCAGACCCGGGTCATCAGACCTAAACCTCCAACGGCTGCACCAGCCCTTCCGCTGGCGTCGACCTGGTAGCTGGCGTTAGCCCACCCTGGGACTAGATAGCGAGTATTTCGTACCCTCCATCGAATTCAGACTAAACGCGACCGGCCTCGACATTAACTCTCTTTCGCAACATTGATCTTGTCGGCGTCGGCGGCAAGCGAGTCGGTCGGCTCCACTC